>CAZXBM010000027.1:0-38864 GCA_964638495.1 uncultured Stakelama sp.
CTTCATCATCCAAAATAACAGATATCTTGGACCACTCAGAAGGGGGCAGATCAAGTACCGCCGGTCGACGTGCCAAAACAGGTCATCGCCCGCACGCGACCCCAAGGCATGAGGGCGCGGGCCGACCAGCGCCATATCCCCTTGCAAGACGTTGAAAAGCTGCGGCAATTCGTCAATGCTTGTCGCGCGGATGAAACGTCCGACGCGCGTAATCCGGTCATCGTCGCGCGATGCGGAACGGTTTCCAGTGCTGTCCGCCTTGTCGTGTCGCATGCTGCGAAACTTCATAACATTGAACAGCCGATTGCTTCGTCCCATCCGTTGCTGGCGAAACAGCACCGGCCCCCGGCTGTCCAGCTTGATAGCAAGCGCGGCCAGAAGAAAAAGCGGACTGAGCACGATGACGAGCGGAACCGTGATGCCCAGGTCGAGCAGCCTCTTCAGGATTCGATCGGGTAGTTCAAGCGGACCAACCGACACCTGTACCGTCGGCAGGCGTTGCCGCCCGACTTGCGAGGCAAGCGCCATCCCCATCAATTCCGGCATCAATAGATCGCCATTGCAGCCCACTGCCTGCAGATACATGGCCCAAGGATCCCGGCGTTCCGGTGGACAGCATACGACGACACGGTCGTAGTTTGCGGACAGGCAGGAGAAATTGTGGAGGCTGATAGGATCATCCACATCCGGTTTGATTTGCAACGCCTGTGCATCGATTCTGTCGAACAGCTCGGACACTTTCACCGAAATACCGTCTTCGATGAACAATTCGCACACGAACTGCTTTCGCAACCGGGATCGCACCCATTTGACCAAAATGACCCGGGTAAAGACCATGATAAAGGCAGCGCCGACCCCAGCCGCGAGGAAGACCGCACGGGAAAATTCGTCACCCTGCTTGCGCGTAAAAACGATCAGCAGAACCAACCCAAGAGTAACAAGCCAGGCGTGAATCGCCCGCGTGACCGCGACATGGACGGATTGCATCGCCATGAAACTGTAAGTTCGGGCATAGAAACTGACGAGGATGAAGATCGCGCTGGTCATTAGCGCGAGAAGGCCGTCCTCCGCACGCAGGCCTTCTTGGGTCATAATCGGCGCGGCGATCGCAAACGACGTGGGAATGGCAATCAGGTCGGCCGCGATCTGGGCGAGATAGACCATAACGCGCACATAGCGCTGGCGGTACATCCCTGATGGGCTGAGCATATCGGCATTCATTGACGATGACTTCGGCTCATTCGCCGCCACATGTGGTGCTAGCATGGTTTTTCAGCGAATGATTTCGGTGGAAGATATTCGCAGGCATTACGATGCATAGCAAAATGCCTTGCTTGATGGAGCAACCATTCATAACAGGATCGCAACCCCGCGCCCTATTCGCGGACGCCGCGCGAAAATTCAAGTCCTTTGATCAATTGACATGGATTTTCAGCCCTGCGGATCGCCTCGCGGACGAAAGACTTGTCGATTGCGCCAAGTCGGAATTGATCTCTAGGCATTTGTTTTAGCTGTCAATTTCCTGACGATGCGGGGGCGACTGAGCGCCATAAAGTGGCGCTAGCTGGCCATTGACGGATACGAAACCTAGGCACCTTTATGTGGCAGCCATCGGCCCGATCCTGCACGCCCCGATCTTGGACGCCCCGATCTCGCACGCCCCGATCTTGCACGCCCCGATCTTGCACGCAAGGCCGGACAAAAAAGTCGAAATCTGCGGCCAATCAAGCAAGCGCTCTTGACCGATGCGCACCTTAGCCGCCTGGGCCAGCCACCGCCTCAGCGAGGCATTTCCGCCCGCCTGCAGTCATGGCAGTTGCGGGAAACAAAAAAATTAAAAAATCAGCAAGAAAACTGCGACAAGCGCAAGCGCGAGCAACGTATATCCAACCATCGATGACACCAGATACTCGATCTGCTGAAACCGATTGATCGGCACTTGGCGGCTACCCTGCACCTCATCGCTCCGCGTCGTCGCATGAATGTGCCTTGCCATTTCACGCTTCCTCTCTCTAGTCTGCGAACGGGTTTTCCGTTTTTCTTGTCTCTCTATGGGACATATATATTGTTCGTGTCGATTTGGAATACAAGAAAATTCAACAGCTTTTAAAAAAAAAAAATCACGTTGCTGCACTGCGGCATAGATACACGCCGCTCGACGAAGTAATAATTGATGGCGTGTCAAGTGCGGGATCGTCCTGTGCTTCTGCAATTTCCTGCCGCAACTGTGCGGTGCTATGTCACGCGGCCACGTGGATGACGTAGGACGAGCGAGCCGTCCAAATGACCAGGTTTAACCATAGTTGGGAACGCTATAGCACTCGCCAAATTTGTTGGCGCTGGAGAAGCGAGCAAACCCTGACAATGGTGGCCGGCATTCTCGATTTGCCAGGCGCGCCCGTCATTGGCCTTGGTATAGGATTGTCGCGACCAGCATGAAAGCCAGACGCCGTGGACCGCTCGCCCCGCCTATCCGGCTGCGAATTCCTTGCTGCTACGCGACGGGTCAGATATCGCGTGACGACAATAATTTCAAAGCGTCATCCAACGCAAGCCGTCGCGGTAGAGGTTCAGGCATCGGCGATGGCGGTAAAGGAGAACTGCAGGATGTTTCACCCAATGAGCAGCGGATTCATCGATAATGGTATTGCTGGCTGGGTACCGGCCGTCGGCCATGCCCGTCATGGCCCTGAACCTGTCAGGAATACCGGCAGCGTCGTCAACTTCGCTCGGCTGGCCGATAGGGTTAGCTGCTTGATAGGACCGCGCTAATGCGAGCACCGGTGCTGCTCACCGGCGCGGCCGGCTTCATTGGCCACGCTACCGCGCACCGACTGCTGGATCGTGGTGAGCAGGTCATCGGGGTCGATATCGTCAACGATTATTATGACCCCGAGCTGAAACAGGCACGCCTAAAAACCTTTGAAGTCCGAGCAGGCTTTACTTTTCACAGGCTCGACATTGCCGATACCGGGGCGATTGCCGCCATCGTCCGCGACAATGCCATCAAACGCGTCGTGCATCTCGCTGCGCAGGCGGGCGTGCGGTACAGCCTGGAAAATCCGTTCGCGTACGAACGCTCCAATCTCGCCGGGCATCTGGCGGTGATGGAAGCGTGCCGCCACGCACCGGATTTCGAACACCTAGTCTACGCCTCGTCGAGCTCGGTCTATGGCGAGAGGCCAATGGGCGGCGCTGGTTTCAGCGAGGATGAACCGGCTACGAGCCCAGTATCGCTTTACGCCGCGACCAAGCGCGCTGGCGAATTGATGAGCCATTCCTATGCAACTTTGTTTGGCTTGCGGCAGACGGGGCTTCGCTTCTTCACCGTCTATGGGCCCTGGGGCCGGCCCGACATGGCCTATTTCAGCTTCACGCAAAAAATCCTCCGCGGCGACCCGATCGAGGTGTTTGGCGAAGGCAAAATGGCCCGCGATTTCACCTATATCGACGATATCGTCGATGGCATTCTGGGCGCGCTCGATCATACGCCGACCAATGGCGAACACCGGGTGCTGAATATTGGAGACAGCCATCCGGTTGGCTTGATGACGATGATCGAAACGCTGGAAAACGCGCTCGGGGTTCAAGCGACCAAGATCATGCGGGCAATGCAACCCGGCGACGTGACCGCAACCTATGCCGATGTATCAAAGCTCCATGCGCTGACCGGCTACAAGCCCAAGGTGATGCTGGCAGAAGGGCTCAGTCGCTTTGTCGAATGGTATTACGGCCATTATGGAAAGCCCGGTCACGGCTGAACGCGCGCGACACGCCTTATCAGTGCGCTTCTTGGTTCACCACTTGCCTCACCAGCACCGGCGAATGGGCGATATTAACGGGCTTTAACCAGTCGATCTTCTCCCCGCGTTCCAGACGCGCCCATAGGCCGTTGGGCGCGAAATGCTTGTACATCTCGGTCTCGTTCGCCCCCGGGCAACCGACGACATAGTCGGCGGCGCTCGCCACCACCAAGCGGTGCGCCGCGTCCGGATCGGCCATGAAGGTCGCGATTGTTCGGTGAAGCGCTGCCAGATTGCGGTGATAGCCGCCTGCAATGGCACGGTGCCGGGTCGTGGCCAATATCTCCGGCGTGACGTCAATCGGCGCAAACAGCGTCGCGACCGGCAGTGCAGCGAGGTCCGAAATCTCACGCCCCCGGTCGCACATCAAACGTGCCACGCCGGGCACCGACGATGAGTCGCCAATGTTGGCCTCAGGCGGGCCAAACAACGCGCTTCCCGCCAGGCCGGGGGTTGCGGCGAGCAGCGCGCCTGCCGTCGCCAACACGCGTACGAAAACTCCCTGTACTGCGCGGGCGCGGGTGAGCATGGCATGCATCGCCCAGGCACCGCCAGGCAGCGCCAGCGCATTGGCGGTCGCCCCCGTCCGCATTACCAGCAGCGAGAGGGCAAAGGTCGCAGCGGCGAGCGCCAGCAGCATCGTCCAGCGCGCTCTGTCCGCACCACCGCTCGCGCGCCAGGCAAAAGCACCGCCGATCAGGCCGGTGATCGGAAAGCCGATCGTCATCACAGCCCAGGAGGGTGTCTGGGCCCAGATCGGCATGCCCTCAGACACATTGTCGTACCAGAAACGCCGGACCAGCGGATCGAGCCCGGCAAAGGGGCCGCCAAGGCATTGTGGCTCGATCAGCACCAGCGTTGCCAAAGCAGCGCCACCGGCAACGGCAAGAATGGCCAGCCGCCCCAATAGCGGCAACCGGGGCACCACCATCGCTATCGTCGCACCCACGGCACCAACGCTGAGCGCGGCGATCCAGACCGGGGAGACGGCATCGCAGGCGGGCGTGAACAATGCTGGCCCGCGTGTCGCGACGTGGAGCACAATGACGCCCCCGGTCAGCGTCCAGGCCGTGGCGAGCGCCTGGCGGCGGCGGGTGGGGTCAAACGCCCAGCCGAGCATCGACACGCCCAGCACCGCAACAGTCACCGGCAGCCCTTCAAGCGAAATCGTCAGCAAGGTGGCGAGTGCAGCGCCCGTCACCCCACCAGAGCGGGCATCAGGCTTGCCCACAAGGGACACGACCGCCAGCAGCGCAAAGACGATTTGCCAGCCATGATGGTCGATGCGCAGCGGCAGCACCTGATACAGCAGCGGGACCGAAAGCGGCGCGAGCAAGACGGCCATCTTCGCTCGCTCAAGGCCACAAACCCGGCGTGTCAGCTCCGCCCCCAGCGCCATCACAGCCAGCAGCGTCACCATCGGCACCGCCGTCGTCGCGATACGGGTCGAAAGCGTCGGACCAAAGACCGGATCGAGCAATCCCATCGCCAGCGCGAGCGGCAGATCGACAAGGCGGGACCAATGCATCGCAAAATGGCCACCCCATAGCCGGTGCTGGCTCACGTCCCACCAGCTTTGCCCCGCCATCCAGTCGCGCACCTGCACGAGCCGCATCGCATCATCGGGATCGGGAAACCAAAGATGGCTGATTGCCCTGATCGACAAGGCGATGAGCAACGTCGCCGCGACTGCCCAGCCACCCAGGACCACGGGCCAGAGCCGTTCCTGCTTCATGCGGCGCGCATCCGCGTTGGCATACCGCATTCGACGCACATGACGAGTTGGGCTCCTAGGGGCGAGAATTCAGCCTTCATCGATGTGGCCCCGAACATCTAAACTATGGTTAACAACCGCTCGTCTCGCGGCCGGGAACCTTGATGATCCGCCAGGGTGCAAGCGGTGACGTCGCTGGCCCAAACCGCTTGAGCTCGCGCTGCACGCGGCCATCGAGCTCATTGGTCAGATAGGCGATATGGGTGGCGCGCCACCGGTGCGCGATCGCCAGCCGCTCACAGGTCGAGGCAACGGGCTCAAAGAAGCGCCGGTAATCGGCCTGGCGCGCTGAGTCCGATGGGCTGAGCGGCATCGGACGGGGAAAGGACGCCACGAGCACGCCATGCGAGGGCATTACCAGCGCGGCGCTGTCCCAGCCGAGAACCCGGGAATCGGCGGGCAGCGCCGCGACGACCTTGCTCGTGTCAGCATCCACCTGATGAATAGGGTAGGGATAATGGGTGTTCGCCCAGGGCTGGACCAGTTGTTCGACCGCCATCGCGGTCTGCATCACTACAAGCAAGGCCACGACAATCGACAGACCCTGCCAAGCCCTTGGGGTCAGGACATCCCAGGATTTCGGCGGGCGGCCGTCGATCGTATCGAGTAACGCGCGCACAAGAATAAGATGAAGCATGAGGATGACATAGGCGAGCAAGCGGTGCGATACCGATATATCGGCAATCCCGCCAACGGCATACGCCAGAAAAATGAGAGCGAGTGCGAGGACTGGCATCCGCAATTCGGAATCGCGCCACAATCCCGTCAGGCCAAGTGTAGCAAAGATGGCCGGCCAGGCCATCGCGACAACGAACAACGGATTGAAGAAAAAAGAGAAATTGTTGAACGTCGCCTGCCCGCGCGCCATCCCTGCGCCCACCAGAGACAGCGGGTTGAAGTAAGGCCAGAAAATCGTCGCAGCGATGCCAACGCAGATCGTCAGTGCCACACAGGCACGTCGCGCGAGCGTCACACCGGGTTCAAGCACGACAAACCCGGCCACCCCCGCGACTAGAAACGCGGCATTGAGCGGGTGTGTAATCACGCTAAATGCAATGACCACGCCTAGCAGCACCACGTCGGACAACGCAGGCCTATCGCCCCTGAGCAGTCGCACAGCGCTGGCCCAGGCGACGAAGGTCAAGGCAAACACCAGTGCGGCCGGGTAGTAATTGCCGTGGAGTTGCGATCGGAAGGCGTAGAACCCGGTCCAGATCAGCGGCGGCACGCCCCACCCGCAGGTCAGCACCACCAGCAACAGCGTCGGTGCCCAGCGATGCCGAAAATAGGTGCGCGCAAAACGGTGGACGCCAATCACGAACAGCACCGACACCAGCATGGCACCCCAGGCCATCACGGTATTGCTATCCAGATGGCCGAGCCGTGCCGCAAACCCCAGCGCCAGCGACCAGGGCGTAAACTGCCGGGACGACGCTTGTTCTCCATAGATCGGGTCATGCAACTGCAAGCCGTGGCGCGCGATCTCATCGACGATCGTGCGGTGTTCCCAATAATCGGCAAAATAGAGCAAGGTCGTCGGGCGGACGACAAAAAAGGCCAGCGCGCACAACAGCAGATAGATCGCCGCAGCAACAGCGAATGATCGGCTAGGGGTGGCGTAGTCTCGCACGATGCGCCCGAATCGCCGGATGCCCGTCATTGGCGGGCGACTTCGCGGCGCTTCATCCAGAATCGCGTCGAACCGAAGCGGAGAAGCAGGCGTCGCGAGATCTATCATCGTCTTTCCATCGGGCGACTGGGGCACGGCCGCGCATGCACCAGGGTGATTGAGGCGCGGCTGGCGGGTGGTGGCGCAAAGTCAGCATGCCCGGCGAGCCAGCCGGGAAGCGCATCCGCCCCACCATCGCCAGGTTGGGCGAAAAGATAAAAAACGGGCCTGGCGCAGACAAATTCGGCAGCGCTTTGTATCCTCAGACGCGGATCGATCGCCTTCCAGCGCATTACCTGATTGCGATTGGTCGGGTCACTCAGTGACGCGGCCGGGAGGTCGAGAAAAACCATCTGCGCACCAAAGCGGGTATTCTCCCGAAGCTCGAAGAAGCGCAGGCCACTGCCGGTCACGATGGGGAGTGTATCTCGTATTGGCTCGACGGTAGCCAGCGCTTCGAGCCGATCAACCTTGCCGATTTCACCGCCATCACGCCACGGCGTCGCCAAAAGCAGGGCCGCGAGTATGACCGGCGAGACCAGCCTCCAGCGCTGCCCGACCTGATGCGCAAGCGACGCGAACAACAAGGCGACGCCAATGCCCCCTACAAGCGCATACCGATCGGCGTAACTGTGGCTGACGACCAGAGCGAAGGCGAAAATACCGAGCGGCACCGCGCTCATCACCAGTGCTGTCGCCCGTAATTGGGTTGCCCTGCCGGGGACAAGCGTGGAGGCCGCGAGCAGGCCAGCCAATGGCAGGGTCAGCCACCCGAGCAGCATCGCATAGGTGCGCACGAGCGCGAGTGGCACTGGCTGGCCATAGTAACCCGGTGCGCCCGTGTCCGCCCCGCTAAAGGCACGCGCCGCAATCAGGATGGGCAGCCATGCCAAAATGGAGCACGACGCCACGGCCAGTGCAGCGATCAACCCCCGCGAAACCGGCCTAGCCTCACCCCGAGCGCGTACAAGCTCAAGCAGGGCAATCGCGCCGACCAGCAGCAATGCATAGAAATGGAGCCCAATAGCCAGCGCCATCAGCAAGGCAATGGCCGCAAGCCGACGGTTCGATAGTGGCTGGCGCTGGTCATACAGCGCCAAGGCGCAAGCAAATGCCGCGGTCACCAGCGCATAGGGCCTGACCTGCACGGCATAACCGAAAAGGCCGCTCGCCAGCACGATCCCCGCCGCGAGCGCCGCAGGCGCCGTACCAACATGGCGCCGCGCGATCGCCCCGGTCGCCAGTGCCGCGATGTACATCGCTACAATCGATGGGAAGCGCAGGCCAAGCGCGCTGGAGACCCCTGCCTGCTGCAGGGCATGGATCAACCAATCATAGAGCGGCGGGGTGAACTCAGCGCCGGCAGCCAGCGCCGCCCAGATCGACGCCAGATCCGGCAATCGCGCCGTCCAGAGCGTGAGGATCTCGTCCATCCAGAACGGTGCATGCGCGGCCAGGGTGGTTGCCTGGAAGAAATAGATCAAGCTCAACAGACCAAACAGCAGGGTCGCGGCGCGATCGATCATCACCTGCCCAAATCGGCCCTGCACGCGTGGTATGGCTTCAGCCAGCACGAACGATACTCAGGGTTGCCGCAAACCGGCGGGCGAGCGCGCGGCCGAGCCGGTCCGCACTGACCATGATGGTGAGCGTCGGGTGTCGGGCCGACAGCAATGGCAAGGCCGCACCATCGGCAATGAATACCCCCGGCGCGCCGTTCAGCTCACCGTCGGGGCTGGTGCCGGCCGGGCCGGTCGATCCAAGCGGCAGCGTGCCGGTCGGGTGTGCATCGGCACCCGGCATCAGCATCTGCGCGGAACCCGGGATTGCCCAGGCACCGCGATGCCGCACCAGTCGCCCAAGCGCACCAAAGCCTTGCGCGAGCATTTGTTCGGCATCGGGCCGTTGCCGACCCTTGATTGAGATACGGCCAGCCGCGCCATCTTCCTCGATGACGATCTGATTGTCGCTAAATCGCCCCGGCAAATAGGCAGTTGCGAGCACCAGCGCAGGCGCAATCGCGCGCGCGGCACGCAGTGCAAAAGGCCGCGTGAACGGCAGGCGATCAGCCACCGGTGCCAGGGGCAACGTGTCCGCGCCATAGAAAACCCCAGCCGCCTCGATGCCCGGCTGCAGATCCAGCGTGTAGAAAAGCTGCCCAAGGCCAAAGGAGCGATCCGGCAGCCCCCGGCCAATCAGGTGGGGTACGACAAAGGCCATACCGCCCACCGGATTGCTCTCGATGCGCACCGGCACCCCCGTCAGGCCGATCCGGCGGAGCGCCAGACTCGTGGTTGCCAGCGTGCCAGCCGCCAGCACGACAGCAGGCGCGCGGAAGCGAACGGTATCGTTGCCAAGCCGCGCCTCGACGATCTGTGCCCCCGCATCCACTGCCAGGCGCTGAACGACGACGCCCCCTTGATACCGAAAATTGTGAAACCCGCGCAGCGCCGGCAGTTCGAGCGCGCTGTGATAGATGCTGCCACGGTTGCAGCCCTGCAGGCACAGGCCGCAGCGGTTGCAGCCCAGGCGATCCGAGCGAGCCTTATCGAGCACCGCATTGGGCGCGGTGACGAGGCGGAATCCCGATACCGCAGGCGACCGAAGGTGGCGCGCGGCAAGATGGGCAACCGGCGGTGCCATCGCGCCGTCATCAGCCGCCGCGATGTCGCGCCCGCCAGTGATGCCGATGCGCGATGCGATCCGGTCATAGGCTGCGGCCATCTCCGCTGCTCCGCCCGAAAATTCCGCCAAATCGCTGTCGTTGTAGCGTGCGGCCAACGCACCCCAGATGCGCGACAAGCCACCCGCGGCGTGCGCGCCCAGCGCCATAAAGCCATCCGTTTGAAGACCCATCGCGTCTGGGAACCCAGCCAGCACGGCTCGTGCCAGGGGGGTTGCGAATTTGGGGGAAACCCCGCCATCCGCGAGGGGGCCTGCAAGCCCGAGTTCGGTTCGCCAACGGGAGGGATCAGTGCGCTGTTCGGTGAGCGTCGTCTCGGCTGGATGCGCAGGAAGCGCTGGTCCGGACGCGTCGAGCATCAGCACGCGTACCCCTGCCTCAACCAGTGGCCAGGCGGCGCTCACACCGGCAGGGCCACTGCCGATGATGATGACGTCGGCCTCGCCAGCAAATCCCGTCATCGGCCTTTGCTCGCGAGCAGACGGGTCGGCAGCAGGACGAGCTCCAGCATTCCCCGGATCGTCAGCCCAAACAGCCGACCGGCACGTGATCCACGCGCCAGCATCGCTTCACCCGGCGCGCTTGCCTCGGCAATCCGGGCGGCGATGCGCAGTCTTTTGCCTAGCGGGCTGGTCGCCGTCAGGGGCTCGCGCCACCGCAGACCCCAGTGCGGGCGGACGATCGCCCCTCCCGGCACAGCCCGCGCATAACGGCGCAGCAGCGCCGATGTCGGGGCGATGCCGGCATGGCGAAGAAAATCATTGCCCTCCGCGAGCAGAGCGCGACGCCCGGCAGGTTCTTTCGCCAATCGCTCGGCGAACGCCTCTACGGTCACGCCCAGCCGCATGAGATCGAAGGCGCTGTCGATCCTTTCGGTACCGGCCAGGCCAAGCACGCGCTCGCGGTCGACCGTCGGCATCAGCGGGACCAGGGCGCTAAAGTCGCATGCCAGCAAAGCCAGCCGCAGCGGCACGGGGAGGATAGGAAGGCGCTTGCCGCCATAAGCCTGCGAAAGCGCGCGCAACACATCGCCAAAGGCGATCTGCTCGGCACCTGCCAGCGCCAAAACGCCAGTCGCTCTGCCATCAGCCGCCGCCAGCATGCCGCGCACCACCTCATCAAGGTGAATAGGCTGCACCATGCGGCCAGGCTCGATCATCGGCAGAATGGGCATGCCAGCGAGTCGGCACAACAGGCCGTACATCGCCTGTCGCGGGCCGCCATAAACAAGGCCGACGCGCAGCGATGTCGCATCGCCAAGACGCTGTTCTGTCGCCCATTTCATGCGGCCATAAAGATTGAGCGCATCATGTCGCGCCGATTGGGACGAGATGAAGACGCGCATCTCGATGCCGGCATCGCGCGCGCTGGCGAATAGCCGTTCGGTTCCGTCGATATTGCCCTGCGGCCCAGCCCGCCAATCATGTGCCAGATGAATGAGGGCTGCGCTTTTGGGCACGGTGATCTCGGCAGGCAGCGGATCGCCCAGCATCCATGCCGCATGGCTCGTTCCCGGTGATCCGGGTCTACGCCCGAGCACGGTAACGCTGCGCCCCTGCGCCAGCGCAACGTCAACCAGCCGAGTGCCGATATAACCGCTGCCGCCCGTTACGAAAACATGATCTGCCCGCATCTTGGCACCCCTGTCGATGGCCGCAGACACGAGTAGGAGAGAAATGGTTAATGAAAGCTAAAAACGATCCGCCAAGCCTCCGCGCTGCCTCATATTTCACCGATCATCCCGGTCGCTGTTGATCGATCGTTAACCAACCACGAATAGATTCAGGCCCATGATAAGGGCGCTTCAAAGCCAATTCGTGACGATCGGGACGAGCGGCGTGCTTGGCCAGTTGATCCGTTACGGCTTTGCCGGCGGTCTCGCGACGCTCATCTATTCTTCGGTCTATCTGCCGCTTGCCTGGTGGGTGTTTACCGATACGCGCGCTGTGCTGGCGGTGCCATTCGCCTTCCTCACCGCGCTCAGTATCGGTTTCTTCCTTCATTCCAATTGGAGCTTTCAGGGCCACGGTACACGCGACAGCAGCGGACGGCAGCACATCAGGTTCCTGATGACGCATTGCGTTGGTCTCACCATCAATATGTTCTTCACCTGGTTCCTCACCGCGATGCTCGGCGCACCGGCCTGGGTGCCGCTGATGCCGAGCGTGACCATCACCCCGCTGGTGACGTTCTTGCTGCAGCGGCAATGGGTTTTCGCTTGAAAGCACCCCGGCCCGCTCCCGCGCCAAGCCAATGCGTCGGCGGCATTCATGATCGCTGCGTTAACCAAAATTTTAATGGCGGCAGTGCAAAGCCTTCGACGGAATGGGGAGGAAGTCATGGCCGCTGAACAGCTTCGCACGCGGGCGAATGCTCCCGATCCTTGGCAGTCCAGCGGTGGAGTCGCCCGCACGACCGATGCAGTCGAGCTCTCCATCGTCATGCCGTGCCTGAACGAGGCGGAAACGCTGGCACTATGCCTTCGCAAGGCCAACGCCTTCTTTGCGGATAATGGCGTCGTCGGCGAAGTAATTGTTGCCGACAATGGATCGACCGACGGCTCGCAACAGATCGCCAACGCGCTTGGTGCCCGGATCGTCCATGTGCCGACGCGCGGCTATGGCGCGGCGCTGATCGGCGGGATCGAGGCTGCAAAGGGCAAGTTCATCGTCATGGGCGATGCCGATGACAGCTATGATTTCGGCGCGCTGATGCCGTTCGTCGCCCAATTGCGCGATGGTGCCGAGCTGGTGATGGGCAACCGGTTTCGTGGCGGGATCGCGACGGGTGCCATGCCGCCCTTGCATCGCTATCTCGGCAATCCGGTTCTGTCCTTTCTGGGTCGTGCGTTTTTCGGCACCCCGGTCGGCGATTTCCATTGCGGCTTGCGGGCGTTTCGGCGTGAGTCGATTATCGCGCTGCGGCTTGATTCACCGGGCATGGAATTTGCCAGCGAAATGGTTGTCAAAGCCTCGATCGCAAAGCTCGACATTCGCGAAGTGCCGACGACACTGGTCCCCGATGGCCGCAGTCGTCCGCCCCATCTGCGTACCTGGCGTGATGGCTGGCGGCACCTGCGTTTCCTGCTGATCTATGCGCCGCGCTTCCTGTTTTTCTATCCCGGCCTTGCCCTGGCGGCCGGGGGTCTGACCGGCATGGTCGCCTTGCTACCGAACGGATTCCACATCGGCCATGTCGAGTTCAGCGTCCACACCATGATCTTCGCTGCCATGGCCGTGTTGATCGGCTCGCAGCTGGTCGGCATGTCCGTGCTGGCAAGGCGTTATGGCGTTATTGCCGGCATGTGGCCCGAAAGTGCGGTCATGCGGACGGTCGGCAGATGGTTCTCAGTTGAACGCGCCTGCATGGTCGGGGGTGCAATGGTCGCCACTGGGCTCGCTGGGGCAGCATTTGCCGCCATGACCTGGGCCAATACCGGCTTTGCCGCCATGAACCCGGCCGCGTTGATCCCCATGACGATCCCGTCAATGCTGCTCTGCTGCCTCGGCGTGCAGATCGCCGTCACCGCCTTTTTCGGCGGCCTGCTCGATCAGCCGAAACGGTAGAGATCACAAACCACGTTGGCCGTCCGGCACGACACCCCACGCTCATTGTCGCTCAACGAGTCGTGCATCGCCTTGTTCAGCCCGCCAAGAGATCAGAGATGAAGTCACGCGTGGCCTGACCCACATCGTCACGGCCAAGGGCAACGGCGATGTTGGCCTGCACATACCCAGCCTTGTCACCGCAATCATAACGGCGGCCGTCGAACGTAATGCCGTGGAAAGGCTGGTCGCTGATCAAGCGGGCCATTGCGTCGGTCAACTGAATTTCGCCGCCCGCCCCCTTTTCCTGCGTTTCGAGCACGCGCATCACCTCGGGCTGCAGAATGTAGCGCCCGATCACGGCAAGATTGGATGGAGAGGTGCCAGGCTTCGGCTTTTCAACCAGCCCCTTCACTTCGGTTAGCGCGCCGCTCCTGTGACCCGGGGTGATGACGCCGTATTTGTCCGTCTGATCGTCAGCCACTTCCTGTGCGCAAATCATGTTCCCACCGGTCTGGTTATAGGCATCCACCATCTGTTTCAGACACCCCGGCGCCCCAACCATGAAGTCGTCGGCGAGCAACACTGCAAAGGGCTCGTCGCCGACGATATCGCGCGCGCACCATACGGCATGGCCAAGCCCCATCGGTTCCTGCTGACGCACATAGACGACCGCGCCGGGCTTCAACCGGGTCTGGGCAAGCAGATCGAGAGATTTCCCGCGCGCGCTCATGGTCGCTTCAAGTTCATAGGCGATGTCGAAATGATCCTCGATCGCAGACTTGCCGCGACCGGTAACAAAGATCATTTGCTCGATGCCGGCTTCAAGCGCCTCATCAACCGCATATTGAATCAGCGGTCGATCAACGATCGGCAGCATCTCCTTGGGTAGCGCCTTGGTTGCCGGCAGGAACCGCGTGCCCAGTCCGCCGACCGGAAAAACAGCTTTGCGGAGCGGCTTAAACGTCATGAAAATTCTCCTCGGCGGCGACTCGCGGGGGTTGATACCGCGCTGCAGCAAAAAATAACATGGGGGGCGATGAGATAATTCACTCTTGCAATACCGGGCGGGCAAACGGGCCGTAACAGGCCGTCCTCAGGTTTGGAACGCAACATGATCGTTTACCAGCGTGGTTAATCACCCCACGGAGCGGTCAGCAGGCAAGAGCGTCGATCGCGTTCAGTAAGCGCCGTGCGTTGACAATTGCCATTGTGCGCCGGTCGATCCGCCACTGCGCGCCGTAATGGATGGCAATGGCGCCGCAAGCTGATATCTGCGTGTGCAACATCGATGCGCACGCGTTGAAAAAACAAGTCGATATGGGGCTGCAATGGCAATTGATACGAATCTCTTTCGCAAGCGCATTCTGGTTACCGGCGGCGCGGGATTTCTTGGCTCGCATCTGTGCGAGCGGTTGCTGGAACAGGGGCACGAGGTGCTGTGCGTCGACAATTATTACACCGGTCGCCGCTCGAATATCGAGCATCTGTTGAACAACCCCCGCTTCGAGACGATGCGGCACGACGTTACGGTGCCGTTGCTGGTCGAGGTCGACGAGATTTACAATCTCGCCTGCCCTGCCTCTCCGGTCCATTACCAGTTCGATCCGGTTCAGACGCTAAAAACCTGCGTCCACGGTGCCATCAACATGCTCGGGCTGGCGCGACGGACCAAGGCAAAGATTTTCCAGGCGTCAACAAGCGAGGTTTACGGCGATCCGCTCATCCATCCCCAGCCCGAAACCTATTGGGGGCACGTCAATCCGCTGGGTATTCGTTCGTGCTACGATGAAGGCAAGCGTGCTGCAGAGACTCTCTTTGCGGATTATCATCGGCAACATGGCGTGGACGTGCGCATCGTGCGCATCTTCAACACTTATGGTCCCCGCATGCACCCCAATGACGGACGGGTGGTATCGAATTTCATCATCCAGGCGCTGAAGGGCGAGGATATCTCCATCTATGGCGACGGCTCGCAGACCCGGTCCTTTTGTTATGTCGATGATCTCGTCGAAGGGTGCATTCGCCTGATGAACCAGGACCGCACGATCGGCCCGGTCAATATCGGCAATCCGAACGAGTTCACCATCAAGCAGCTGGCCGAAATTGCGGTCGAGATGACCAACTCCAAATCGAAACTAGTCTATCACCCCTTGCCATCCGACGATCCCCGGCAACGCCAACCGGATATCACCCTTGCGCGGGAATATCTCGATTGGGAGCCCAAGGTGCAGCTGCGCGAGGGGCTTTCGCGCACCATCGCATATTTCGACAATCTGTTGAGCATTCAACAGACTGTGTGATTGGCATAACGCCGTTAGCGATCCGTTGGAGGGACCTATGCAAATTGGCCTTATTGGCGGAATCGGGCCAGCTGCGCAGGATTATTATCTGCGGCAGTTGGTCGCGATTTTTGCTGATGCCGGGGTGCCGCTGGCGCTCACCACCGTCCATGCCGATACGCCCACGGTGCTTGCCAACCTGGCTACGGATCGCCGGGTGGAACAGGCTGAGATATTCACGCGGCTGGCCGAACGTCTCGCGCGGGCTGGCGCGGCGTTTGTTGCGGTTACCTCGATCGCGGGGCATTTCTGCCGCCGCGAATTCGCAGATCGCTCGCCCCTGCCCGTGATCGACATGGTCGACGCGGTCTCGCGCGACGTTGCCCGTCGGGGCTTGGCGCGCGTCGGCATCTTGGGAACCCGTACGGTGATGGAAACGCACTTCTTTGGCGGCATCGAGTCCACGGAGATCATCGCGCCGCCGGAGCCCGAGCTCAGCGCCGTCCATGCGGCCTATGTGGCGATGGCAACAACCGGCGCGATCACGCCGGCGCAGCGTAAGGTTTTTGAACAAGCGGCGCGCCGGATGATCGACAATGACGGTGCCACCGCGATCATGCTTGGCGGTACAGATCTGGCGCTCGCGTTCGATGCTGGAACAAGCGAGTTCCCGTTGATCGATTGCGCCGCGATTCACATCCGCTTGATTGCCGCAAAGGCAATGGGCCAATCCACCGCCGCATAATGCGTGCTCGCTGCCGACAGCGCATGGGGCGTAGCCCGTCTTGCACAGCCGAGCCGATGTCGCCTAGGCGGAGCGCTCGGCCGGGTAGGCGACGAAAAATGGGCAGGCGAATGACCAGGTTAATCGACGGTGCACGAACGATCATCGCGCATATCGCCCAGCATCTGCAGGCAGATGCCAGCGTGCAGCTGTGGAATGGCGAGGTGCTGCCGCTTGGCCCCAATGCGCGCGACGATATCCGCATCGTCATCGCATCGCCGGGCGTGATAGGTCGATTGGTGCGCAGCCCCAAGCTGATGACGGTCGTGGAAATCTATATCGAGGGCGGGCTCGACATCATCGGCGGCAGCCCGCTGGAAGCGCTGCAGCGCTGGGATCATCTGCGTGCCGTGCGGCTAGCGCGGTCGGTCGACAAGAAGCTGATTCTGAAGGCAGCCCTGCCCTTCCTGTTCGCCTTTGAAGGCGGCAGCGACGAGCTGAGTTTTGGCCAGCGTGTCGGCGCCCTGTTCGGGCGCGGGCGCGACGACACGGCGATGATCCAGTTTCATTACGACGTATCGAACGCCTTCTACGCGCTGTTTCTCGATCCCGAGATGCAATATTCCAGCGCCGTCTTCGCCTCGGCCCAGACCAGTCTTACCGACGCGCAGATGGCCAAGATGGACCTTATCTGCCGCAAACTGATGCTTGGTCCGGAGGATAAGATGCTCGACCTTGGCTGTGGCTGGGGCGGCCTTGCCTGCCACGCTGCCGAGCATTTCGGCGCGCACGTCCACGGCGTTACGCTCTCGCAGGCACAATATGATCGCGCGGTTGCGCGCGCGGCCGAGCGCGGCCTTGGCGACCGGGTGACGATCGAGTTGCGCGATTACCGCACGCTAGAGACGCCGGGCGCCTATACCAAGATCGCCCAGGTTGGCATGTTCGAGCATGTCGGCATCGACAATTACGACACGCATTACCGGCAGATGCACAAGCTGCTCGTGCCGCACGGCTTGTACTTCCACCAGGCAACGACACGCCGCGCGACGCTCGACATCACCAAATTCCGCAAGCGCACGGCCTATATGAAAGTCATCAACCGCTACATCTTCCCCGGTGGAGAGCTAGATTATATCGGGATGACGACCACTGACCTAGAGCGCCACGGCTTCGAGGTGCGCGACGTCGAAAGCATGCGCGAACATTATTATCTGTCGCTCAAAGCATGGAGCGAAAATCTCTACGCCAATCGGGAAGCCGCAATCGCAGAGGCGGGGCTGACGCGCACCCGCCTGTGGCTGCTGTATTTCGCGTTATCGTGCACTGGCTTCTATCGCGGCGTGCTGTGCGACTTCCAGACGCTCGCGCAAAAACGGCAGGCGGGACTATCCGGCCTGCCGTTTGATCGCCGGACGATCTAGCCGCCTCAGCGACCGATCGAACTATACTTGAAGCCAGCCCGCTCGGCGTCGACCGGCGGATAGACATTGCGCAGATCAACCATCACCGGCGAAACCGTCGCCGCCGCCAGTCGCTTCAGGTCGAGCGCCCGGAAAATGTCCCATTCGGTCACGATGGCGACCGCGTCGGCCCCCTTGGCGGCTTCATAGGCATCGGCGCACATAATGAGCTGAGGCATCATCGACTTGGCAATGTCCATGCCCTCAGGGTCATAGGCGCGGATCGTTGCACCCGCATCGAGCAGGCTCTGGACGATGGCGAGGCTCGGCGCATCGCGCATATCATCGGTGTTGGGTTTGAAGGTCAGCCCCAGGATCGCCACGGTCTTGCCGCGCGCGTCGCCACCAAGTGCAGTGATAACCTTGCGGCCCATCGCGCGCTTGCGGGCATCATTCACCTGGACGACCGCCTCGACGATACGCACTGGTGTTTCATAATCCTCGGCGGTCTTAAGCAGCGCGAGCGTATCCTTGGGAAAGCATGACCCGCCGTAACCCGGACCGGCATGAAGGAACTTAGAACCGATGCGATTGTCTAGCCCAATCCCGCGCGACACATCCTGCACATTGGCACCCACGGCCTCGCACAGATCGGCGATTTCGTTGATGAACGTGATCTTGGTCGCCAGAAAGGCGTTGGCGGCATATTTGATCAGCTCGGCCGTCCGGCGGGCGGTAAACAGGATCGGGCTCTCGTTGAGATAAAGCGGGCGATAAATGTCGCGCATCACCTGCATGGCGCGCGTATCCTCGGTGCCGATCACGATCCGGTCGGGCCGCTTGAAATCGCCAATCGCGGCACCCTCGCGAAGGAATTCCGGGTTTGAGACCACAGCGACGTCAAGGGCCGGTGCAATTTCACGCAGAATCGCTTCCACCTTGTCGCCGGTTCCCACTGGAACAGTCGATTTCGTCACGACGACGGCTGGCCCTGTCAGCGCCGCTGCAATCTCACGCGTGGCCTCAAAGACATAGGTCAGGTCAGCATGGCCATCGCCCCGACGGGACGGCGTGCCGACTGCGATAAAAATGGCATCTGCGCCGGCAACAGCCGGTGCCAGATCGGTCGTGAAGGTCAGCCGCCCGGCGGCGACATTGGCCGCGACGAGTTGATCGAGCCCAGGCTCGAAAATCGGCATCCGGCCAGCTTTCAGTGCCTCGATCTTGCTCGCATCCTTGTCGACGCAAACGACATCATGACCAAAATCAGAAAAGCACGCTCCCGACACCAAGCCGACATAGCCTGAGCCAATCATCGTTATGCGCATTGCTGCAATCCGTCCTTGTTATCGGCGTGCCCGCCCTAGCGGGCGTATCTTTAGGGTCTGTCCCGCTTGCCCGCAATGGTCGATACGCAACTCAGAAGAAAAGCTTGCGAACCGAAATCCTGATCGACCGCCCGGTCGGGTCGAGATAGCCCGGTTGATAGCTGATCGGCACGGTGCCATTCTGGTCCGTCACGCGCTGGCGCTCGTTAAACAGGTTATCAAGCGCGACGACAACTCGCATTCCCCGCATCCAGGGATGCTTTTTCACCAGATCAAGACGCTGCCCAAGGTCAGCGAACAGGCGCAGATTGGCGGTACCAAGCGACGAAAAATCAAGCGTGTCAGGATTGCCCGCCGTGCCGCTGGTCACCCGCGTACCGCTCCTCCAGTTGACTGAAAGCCGCGTCCCAATCCCATTATTACTATAGCCGGCCTGCCCCTCAATCTCATGCCGCGCCTGGCCGCCACGATCGCCAATTGTGTCGCCCTGCAGCAGATCAAGCGTCGGCCCGCGCGCGCCGATCTGCACCCGGTTGGTGAGATGAATGGTATCGTAGATCGCAAACTGCAGCCGCCCGCCGGCCTGGCCGCCCTGGCCACCCCGACCACCGCCACCGCCGCCGCCGAACCCGCCAAAACCGCCGCCGCCGCCCGGGCCGCCGGCGCCCGGTGCGCCACCCGGACCACCGCCTGGCCGCCCCTGCCCCGGCGCGCGACCGCCCGGCGGGGTCAGCCCGGCAAAGGGGTTAGGGCCCTTGCCGGCGCGAAAGGCCTCGATCTGCTTTTGAATCTTCGATTTCAGGGCCTGTGAAAAATTCAACCCCAAGCGTATTTCAGATCGACTGGTCTGCGAAAAATTGATCGCTCGCTGATCGATCTGCAGCAAGCGACCGGTGCCGTCGCGGGTGAATCGGTCCGGGAAAGCAGCCTCGATCACCGCTGTGACACTGGGAAAGCCAGCCACCGGATTTTCAGTACGACTTTCAACATAATTGGCGATGAAACTCAGGTCTTTGTCATCGAACGGCTTCAGCTCCAGCTCCAGCTTTTTGACCAGCCGATTGCTGCTCGACAGCGCAGGATTGCCCCCGGTCACAACCGATACAAGCGCGTTCTCGCCGCGCACATAATCGAACACCACTACATTAGGCGTCGTGATTGTCGGATTCCCCAGCTGCTCGATGCTCGGTGCCTCGTCCTCCTCGGTGACGGAGGCGATGATGCGGACCGGCCCGATCGGGGACCAGTTGAGCCCATAGCCAATCGTCCGTAGCGCCGCAAAATCTGACACGTGACTATAAGCGACATTGAAATTGGCCGATAAATTGCCAACAAACGGCAGAAAATCGCTCCCGCGGCTGGTCAGCGGCACATCGATATTTGCCTGTCCGCTCGCGATATTGCGTGTTAACCGCGCCTGCTGTGAGACGCTGGCGCGAGTGGTGCTGCTCGAAAAATCGATGAAATCGCCGCTGCCCTGCACTGTCGTGGTCACTTCGCCGGCCGGCAACCGCCATAGCGATCCGGTGAAAACGGCATCGATCCGGCCGACATTGCGATTAGAGATTGATTGCGTGGCAGGCAGCACGCCAAAATCGCCCGGCGTCAGCACCGCGAAGGGATTGGCGGTCGGGTCGTTAGCCCGCAGCCGCGCCTGAATGAGCGAGGGGTCAAGGCCAGCATCAGTGATCGTCTCGACATCGTTGCGATCATAGGTGCTGGTAACCGTCCATTGCCATTTGCCGAGCGTGCCGTTGAGCGTCAGGCCGAAATAGCCCGAAAATATCTTGTTGCTCTGGCCAAGCGGCTTGAAGCCGTCGAGCAGCGCGCGATCGACGACGACATCTTGCGAAAAGGGCGAGAAGCGATTGCCTGCAGGTACCGTAATGGCAGCACCGGCCAAGCCAAGCAGCCGCCTGCTGGCCGTTGTGCTAATCTGCCCATTGAGGCTAGCGCTGACGTTGCCGAGGATCGTGGTGGCATAGACGACGCCTGCATTAAACGCGCTGCGGGCGGGCAAGAGCGTGCGATACGGCGCCTGATCGGTCGTATTGGCAACCCCTGCGGTGGTAGCAAATTCGCTGAGCGTCGGCGCCCGGGTCGCAGCAATCGCCGGAACGCCGGCCACCGTCACGCGCGATCCGGCACGCGCGCTGAGCAGCGGATCGATCTCACCGCCGCTTACGCCGACGACATTGCCGCCTTCGGCAAAGAGGTTGGGGGCAAGCATGATGCCGCGATCCGCCTCGGTAATGGATTCCTGGCCGAGATACTCGGCATGCAGCGTGATACGGCCATTGCGGGCGATCCGCAGCAGATTGAACTCGCCCTTTGGCGTCGCAATCCCGCCCTCTGTCGTAAAGCGACTTTCTAGCTGGGTGGTGACCGCGCGAAAGCGCGGCCGGAGCACGAAGTTCACCACGCGCTGGTCGGCCTTATAGCCATATTTCAGCGCGACCTCCTCGGGCAGGATGTCAACGCGCAGGATCGCTTCGGTCGGCAGATCGCGGATTTCATTGAAGCCGGCGATCCGCTTGCCGTTGAGCAGCACCACGGGCGCACCACCGCCGCCGCGGCCGCTGCGCGTCTGCGGCGCGAGTTCGCTCAGCAGATCAGCCACCGAGCTGACGCCATAGGAACGGATATCAGCCGGGGTCAGCTGCTGCTCGGGCGGAATATCGCCGATGACCGATCCCGGCAGCCTCGCCCCCCGCACCACGATATCGCTGTCGCCTGCGTCACTGCCATCGCCGGGCTCAGCTGCCGCCGGTTGCCGGCCGGAGGGCGGCGTTGTTGCCTGCTGGGCCATGGCCGTTACCGGTGCAGTCGTCAGGAGCAAGAAGATGCCAATGGTAGAGCTGCGCATATCGTCCATTCATGATCAAACGCGGCCCCCTAACAGCCATCTGTCGCAAAACTATGCCAAATTTGCGGCGACGGGTGCGGGCGCAAATAAATAGCCGATTGCGGTACCCCGAATGAAAAGCCGTCTTGCAAGGCGCTCCATTTTTCGATCTTGAAGGGCATGACGCAGGGGCACGGGTAATCGATCAGGAACGGTTTTCAACAGGGGCTGTTGGTTCCACCATGATCGATGCAGTCGGCCAAACCCAGGATACGCAATGCTGGCACACAGAATGAGTAATCGAGCGCGTGCCGCCGCAATGGTTGTTGTGCCCTGCCTGCTCGCATCAGGCTGCGGTGGCGGCGATGCAGCATCCAAGGGGGATGGCAAGGGCAAGGGCGGCCCGGCAGAGGTTGGCTACATCATTGCGCAACCTTCATCCGTGCCCGTGATCGCCGATCTGTCGGGCCGGACGAGTGCGTACCAGACCAGCGACGTCAGGCCGCAGGTATCGGGCATCATCCGCCAGCGCTTCTTTACCGAGGGTGCCTATGTCCGGCAGGGACAGACGCTCTACCAGATCGATCCCAGCCTTTATCGCGCGGCGGGCGATGAGGCACGCGCCAATCTGCAAAGCGCGCAGGCGAGCGCCGAGGCAGCGCGCGTAAAGGCCGAGCGCTTCAAGCCGCTCGCCGAGATCCAGGCGGTGAGCCAGCAGGACTATACCGACGCGCAGGCGCTCGCCCGCCAGGCCGCCGCAAATGTTGCGCAGTCGCGCGCGCAACTGGCGACGGCGCAGATCAATCTGCGCTTCACCAATGTGCCCGCACCGATCAGCGGGCGGATTGGCCGCTCGCTCTTTACCCAAGGCGCGCTCGTCACCACCAATCAGGCCGAGCCGCTGGCGGTGATCCAGAAGCTCGACCCGATCTATGTCGACATCAAGCAATCGAGCGGCGATTTGCTCGCTTTGCGCAGATCGCTCGCCAAAAGCGGTACGATGCCGACCACGGCCAGCGTGCGCTTGAAGCTGGAGGATGGCAGCGATTATGGCCTGACCGGTACGGTCGAGTTTACCGAGGTAACGGTGGACGAGGCGACCGGCACCGTCACCCTGCGCGCGCGCTTTGCCAATCCGGAAAATCTGTTGCTGCCCGGCATGTTCGTGCGCGCCGTCTTTGCACAATCCATGTCGACCAATGTCTTTCTGGTCCCGCAACAAGGCGTTGCACGCGATCCGCGCGGCAATGCGACGGTGCTGATCGTTGGCCCCGGCAACAAGGCCGTTTTGCGCCCCGTCACGGTCGATCGAACGATGGGCGCTGACTGGGTTGTCTCGTCAGGCTTGAAACCAGGCGACAAGGTGATCACCGAAGGCACCGTCGCGGCCAAGCCCGGCAAACCGGTCAAGCCCGTCCCTGCGGGATCACCGCAACGCATTGCAGCGCCAAAGGGCGACGCTGCCGCCAAGCAGCGCTGACCCGCCGGTGATTTCCCGCATCTTCATCGACCGACCGATCTTCGCCTGGGTCATCGCCATCATCATCATGCTGGCGGGCGTCGGCGGCATCTTGTCGCTGCCGATCGAGCAATATCCCGATGTTGCGCCGCCCCAGGTCAATATCCGCGCCACCTATCCCGGTGCTTCTGCCGACACGCTGGAAAACAGCGTCACGCAGGTCATCGAGCAGCAGCTGACCGGCATCGACGGCCTGCTCTATTTCAGCTCCTCGTCCAGCTCGCGCGGATCAGTGTCGATTTCGGCGACCTTCGAGAAGGGCGTCAATGCCGACATCGCGCAGGTGCAGGTCCAGAACAAGATCCAGCAGGCGATCAGCCGATTGCCGCAACAGGTCCAGCAACAAGGCCTGACCGTCACCAAATCCAATCCCGATTTCCTGATGATCTTCGCGATTTACGACACGACCGACCGGCGGACCAACCAGGACGTGTCGGATTACCTGATCACCATGCTGCAAGACCCGATCGGGCGGCTGGCGGGCGTTGGCGACACCAATGTGTTTGGCGCGCAATATGCGATGCGCATCTGGCTCAATCCGGAAAGACTGGCCGCCTTTTCCTTGATCCCGGGCGACGTCATCAGCGCGCTTCAATCACAAAATACCGAAATTGCCGCCGGCGAAATCGGCGGCCAGCCAGTGCCCCGCGAGCAGATGCTGAACGCCACCGTCACGTCGCAATCGCGCCTCAGCACGCCTGATCAGTTCAAGAATATCATCCTCAAGACGACGCGCGACGGCGCGGTCGTCCGCCTCGCCGATGTCGCACGGGTCGAGCTTGGCGCAGAGAATTACACCGTCCGCAGCCGGATCAATGGGCATCCTGGCGCGGGTTTCGCCGTGTCGCTGGCACCGGGCGCAGATGCGCTGAAAACGGCAGAGCTGGTGAAGGCCAAGGTCGCCGAGCTTACCAAGGCAATGCCCGACGGGTTTGCCGTCGCCTATCCTTCCGACGCTACATTGTTCATCAAACTATCCGTCGACGAAGTCGTGTGGACACTGATCGAGGCGATCATCCTCGTCGTCATCGTCATGTTCGTGTTCCTGCAGAACTGGCGCGCGACGCTGATCCCGACCATCGCGGTGCCGGTCGTGCTGCTCGGCACTTTCGCCGTGTTCGCCATCGCCGGTTTTTCGATCAACACCCTCACCCTGTTTGGGCTGGTCCTCGCCATTGGTCTGCTCGTCGATGATGCGATCGTCGTCGTCGAAAATGTCGAGCGGCTGATGGACGAGAACCCCGACATGAGCCCGCGCGATGCGACGATCCAGTCGATGCAGGAGATCAACGTCGCGCTGATCGCGATCGCACTGGTTCTGTCCGCTGTGTTCCTGCCGATGGCGTTTTTCGGCGGATCGACAGGTGTTATCTATCGCCAGTTCTCGATCACGATCGTGTCGGCGATGATCCTGTCGGTTGTCGTCGCGCTGGTATTGACCCCGGCGCTGACCGCTACCTTGCTGAAGCGCCGCAGCGAACGGGACAATAGCGGCTTGATCGCCACCCGCACCGCAAGTGCGCGTGACTGGTTCAATGCACGGTTCGACCGCATGACGAACGCTTATGCCGCATCGATCGAGCGCATCGTCGACCGCAAGCTGCTCTATCTGCTGATCTACGCCGCCATCGCCGCGCTGCTCGTCCTGCTGTTCGTCCGCCTGCCGACAGGGTTCCTGCCGACCGAGGATCAAGGCGGCTTGCAGCTGCAATTCACCCTGCCACCCGGCGCGACCCAGGCCCGCACCAACGCCGTTCAGGAACGCGTCGAGCAATATTTTCTGCAACAGGAAAAGGCCAATGTGCGCGCGCTGCTGACGGTTGGCGGCGGCGGCGGCGGCGGCGCGGCCGGCCAGAATCAGGGGCGCGGCTTCGTCTCGCTGACCGATTGGGCCGATCGCCATGGCAGCGACAACAGCGCCGATGCCATCGCCCGCCGCGCGACCCAGGCCTTCCAGGGCTTTCGCGATGCGCGCGTCAACGTGCTGGTCCCGGGCGCTATCCGTGGCCTCGGCCAGTCAAACGGCTTCACGCTCGAGCTCCTCAATTCGGGCGGCCTGTCGCGCGAGGCATTCAAGGCCGCACGCGACGATTTGCTGGCGGAGGCGCTGGCAGACCCCGTGCTCGCCCAGGTGCGCCTGACGGATCTGGAAGACCAGCCCACGCTGAAGGTCGATATCGATCAAGCCAAGATGCAGGTGATGGGGCTCTCGCAGGCAGACGTGAACACCACCCTCTCCACCGCCTGGGGTGGGCGCTATGTCAATGATTTCAACGATCGCGGCCGGGTAAAGCGCGTCTATGTCCAGGGCGACGCGCCCTATCGCCATGCACCTGAAGATCTGTCGCAATGGTTCGTGCGCGCCAATGACGGATCGATGGCCCCCTTCTCCTCCTTCGCGCGAACCAGCTGGTCTACAGCGCCGCCGTCGCTGGCGCGGTTCAATGGCATCCAATCCTATGAATTTTCGGGGCAGGCGGCACCAGGGCGCAGCTCCGGCGAAGCGATGGACAAGATCGCCAGCATGGCCGCCAAATATCCGGGCACTACGGTTGCATGGTCAGGACTCTCCTTCCAGGAACGTTTGTCGTCGGGCCAGGCGCCAGTCCTTTACGGGCTGTCGCTGCTCGTGGTGTTTCTGTGCCTTGCCGCGCTGTATGAAAGCTGGACGATCCCCGTCGCGGTTTTGCTCATCATCCCGCTCGGTCTGGTCGGTGCCATCTTTGCGGTCACGCTGCGGGGGTTGATCAACGATGTGTATCTGCAGATCGGTCTGCTCACGACAATGGGGCTCGCCGCCAAAAACGCTATTTTGATGATCGAGTTTGCCGAACAGGCCGAGAAAAAGGGCAAGCGGGTGATCGAGGCGGCGGTTGAGGCGGCGCGGCTGCGACTGCGGCCGATCCTGATGACCAGCCTCGCCTTCATCTTCGGCGTGCTGCCGCTCGCCATTTCGACCGGCGCTGGCGCCAACAGCCGGATCGCGATCGGTACGTCGGTGATCGGTGGAATGCTGACGGCAACGGTGCTTGCCATTTTCTACATCCCGCTCTTCTTCGTCATCGTGCGGCGCACCGCGCGCGACACGATGAAACGGCTGCATCCCGATCCCAAGACGCCCGCACCGGAGCAAGGCGCATGATCCGGCGTCTGTCCATCGCCCTGCTGCCGCTCCTTGGGGCCTGCTCGATGGTGCCAAAATACGTCCGGTCGCCCGCCCCCATCCCCGCCGCACTTCCCACGATAAATGAGCAAGCCGCACTACCGTCGCTCAGTTATCGGGATATCTTTCGTGATCATCGCCTGCGCGCGATCATCGCTCAGGCACTCGCCAACAATCGCGACCTGCGCATCGCCGCTGCCAACATTGCCGCTGCTCGCGCGCAATACCGCATTGTTGCCGCCGCCGAACTGCCAACGGTGGGACTTTCTACCAACCCGACCGCGTCGGACAGCGGCACCGGGCGGAACAATATCGGCGGCTCGCCAGTCGCGGGAGGCCTGCGCACCAACTATCCGATCAACGCCGCAGTCTCCGCCTTCGAGGTCGATCTGTTCGGCCGGGTACGCGCACTGAGCGAGGCGCAGCAGAACCGTTACTTCGCGACCGAAGCCGGTGCGCGCGCCACCCGCCTGACGCTGATCGGCGATATCGCGACAACCTGGCTGCAATATGCCGCCGACCAGAGCCTGTACCGGATTGCGCAGGATACCGCTGATAATGCCGAGCGCAGCGTGGCGCTGACCAAGGCGCGGCTCGATGGCGGCATCGCCCCCCGCACCGATCTGGCACAGGCGCAGATCGTGCTGGCGACGGCGCAGTCCGACCTCGCGGCGCAGCGGACGGCGCTTGCGCAGGATATGAACGCGCTGACGCTGCTGGTCGGCGCGCCGATCGATGCGACGCTGCTGCCGGATACCATCGATAGCGCCGCTGCAACGGTCGCCGAGCTGCCGTCCGGGCTCGATTCGGCCATTCTGCTGCGCCGGCCAGACGTGGTGCAGGCGGAGTATCTGTTGCGCGCCACCAATGCGCAGGTGGGTGCTGCGCGCGCAGCACTGTTCCCGCGCCTGTCAATCACGGCGGCGCTGGGGCTGGCCAGCAACGACCTGTCGCGCCTCTTCACGACCAATGCCTTCAACTATTCCGCCGCCCCCGGCCTCAGCTATCCGATTTTTTCCGGCGGCGCGGGCAAGGCGGCGGTGCGCCAGGCGCGCGCGCAGTTCGATGCAGCGGTCGCGACCTATGAGCGCACGATCCAGACCGCGTTTCGTGAAGTCGCCGATGCGTTGGCAAGGCGGGCAACGATTGGCGATCAGGCGGCAGCCCAAACCCAGTTGGTCGCGGCGGCGTCGGACAATTTCCGCCTGTCGGAGGCGCGCTATCGCGGCGGCGTGGACAGCTTCCTGCAGAGCCTCGACGCGCAGCGCTCGCTGTACGGGGCACGGCGTTCGCTGGTCGCAACGCAGCTAACCTCGGCGACCAACCTCGTCACCTTGTACCGCACGCTGGGCGGCGATGCGCTGATCGAGGCGGACGCCAAGGGACCAGTGCCGGTAAACCAGCCTAATGAAAGTCGCGCGACTTCGGAATGATCCGCACGTTGCGCGGGTGGCTGCCGCGCGGCTCGGCGTTGCGCGGGATGGGCCCTCGCGGGTGCTGGGGGTTGTCGAATTCGTCGGCGCGCGACCGCTCGGTCGGCGTCTCGCCGCGTTCCGATAATGTATCGAGCATCGCCGTGCGGTCGATGATCCGGCTCGCCATCAAATGGACGACGCCTTCGATGCTGCGCTGCAATTGCCCTTCGACCAGCATCAGCCGCGATGCCATCACCTGCCGGCGATAAATCTCGAACTGCCGTGCCCACAGCACGACATTGGTGACGCCGGTTTCATCCTCGATCGTGATGAAGATCGCATTGCCCTTGCCCGGGCGCTGGCGGACGAGGACGATCCCGGCGGTGCGGACGCGGCTGTCGTTCTTGGCTGCACTCGTCTCGGCACAGTTGAGGATACCCTCGGCGCGCAGCTCCGCCCGCAGGAAGGCCATCGGGTGCGCCTTCAGCGACAGCCGCGTCATCTGGTAATCGGCGACGACATGCTCGGCGGCGGACATGACGGGCAACGCCGCATCCTCCTCCTCACCAAGCTCGCGCGCGCGCGCGGCAGCGAACAGCGGCAGTTCGCCGGTGGGGGTGCGACGCACTTCCCACAAAGCCTCCCGCCGGTCGAGCGCGATCGAGCGGAACGCATCGGCATCGGCCAGCAGGCGCAACGCGCGCTGGGGCAGGTGCGCACGCCGGGCCAGGTCTTCGATCGACGTGAAGGGGGCTGTTTCGCGGGCGGCGGTGATCGCGTGCGCCCATTCCTGCCGAAAGCCCGTGATCTGGCGGTAACCGAGGCGCAGCGCGAGGGGGTGATTCACTTCCCCCACGCCCCCGTCACCCCGGACGTGTTCCGGGGTCCACCGTGCCTCATGCGCTGGCTTCTGTGAGGGTGCGTGGCCCCCGGCACAAGTCCGGGGTGACGGTAATGAGTGAAGAGCGCCCCCCCCCTCCAACCCATTATCCCACCCGCTCGCCGCCACATCGATTCCGTGCACCTCAACCCCATGCTCGCGGGCATCGCGCACGATCTGCGCCGGCGCATAAAAGCCCATCGGCTGCGAGTTGAGCAGCGCACAGGCGAACACCGCCGGATGATGGCACTTGATCCAGGACGACACATAAACCAGCCGGGCAAAGGCAAGTGCATGGCTTTCGGGAAAGCCATAGCTGCCAAAGCCCTTGATCTGCTCAAAGCATCGCCGCGCGAAATCAGCCTCATAGCCACGCGCGACCATGCCGCCGACCATCTTCTCCTCGAAATGCTCCATGCCCCCCACATTGCGGAAGGTCGCCATTGATTTGCGTAAGCGATTCGCCTCGCCCGGGGTGAACTTCGCCGCGACGATCGCCAGCTTCATCGCCTGTTCCTGGAACAATGGCACGCCGAACGTTTTGCCGAGTAGCTGTTTCAGCTCGTCGGCCGGGCCATGTTCAGGGCTAGGCGAGGGATAGTCCACCTTCTCGCGCCCCGCCCGCCGCCGCAGATAGGGGTGGACCATGTCGCCCTGGATCGGCCCCGGCCGCACGATCGCGACCTGGATGACGAGATCATACAGCTCGCGCGGGCGAAGCCTGGGCAGCATGTTGATCTGGGCGCGGCTTTCCACCTGGAACACGCCGATGCTGTCGCCCTTGCACAGCATGTCATACACCGCCGGATCATCGGCGGGAATCGTATCAAGCTGGTGATCGGCCAGCCCCTCCGCGCGCATCATTTCGAAGCTTTTCTGGATGCAGGTCAGCATGCCGAGCGCGAGCACATCGACCTTCATCAGCCCCAGCGCATCGATATCGTCCTTGTCCCATTCGATGAAGGTGCGGTCGGCCATCGCGGCATTGTGGATCGGCACCAGCTCGTCGAGCCGCCCCTGCGTCAGCACGAAGCCGCCGACATGCTGCGAGAGGTGGCGGGGGAAATGTAGCAACTGATCGACCAGCCCCTTCAGCCGCTGCATCGCCGGGTCCGCCAGATCGAACCCCGTTTCGGCGAAGCGCTTTTCCTCCATCTGGCTGGCATAGCTGCCCCAGACGGTGCTGCTGATCCGCGTCGTTACATCCTCGGTAAAGCCGAGCACCTTGCCCACTTCGCGCACCGCACTGCGCGGGCGATAATGGATGACGGTGGCGGCAATCCCCGCGCGCTCGCGGCCATAGCGCGCATAGATATGCTGCATCACCTCCTCGCGCCGCTCATGCTCGAAATCGACGTCGATGTCGGGCGGCTCGTCGCGCTCGGACGAGACAAAGCGCGAGAACAGCAGATCATATTTCATCGGATCGACCGAGGTGATGCCGAGCAGGAAACACACCACCGAATTGGCGGCAGAGCCGCGGCCCTGGCACAGAATAGGCGGCGTGACCGATCGGGCGAACTTCACCATTTCATACACCGTCAGAAAGTAATAGGCATAGTTGCGCTCTCGGATCAGATCGAACTCCTCATAGAGAAGCCGACACAGCTTGCCGGGGAGAGCGCCCGGATAGCGGGCTTGCGCTGCCATCAGGACGATGTGCTGGAGCCAGTCCTGTGCGCTCCATCCATCGGGCACCGGTTCGTGCGGATATTCGTAACGAAGCTGGTCGAGCGAGAAATGAATACGCTCCATCAGCCTAGCCGTCTCGGCGATTGCCTGCGGATAATCGCTGAACAGCCGGGCCATTTCATCGGGCGATTTCAGATGGCGCTCGGCATTGACCTCCAGCAGCTTGCCAGCCGCGGCAATCGTCGTCTTATTGAGAATGCAGCTCAGCACATCATGCAGCGGGCGCGCATCGGGGTTTGCATAGAGCGCATCGTTGGTCGCGATCATCGGCACGCCCAGCCGCGCCGCCAGTGCCGCCCGCCGCGCCAGCAGCCGACGGTCGCGGCCCGAATAGGGCATAAGTGCACCGAGCCAGACGCGGCCTCGCGCTGCCTTCAACAGCCAGCGCAGCCTTTCCGCATTGCCAACCCGCTCTGGACCAGGGTCCGGCGCACCGGCGACGGGCACATTCTCCGCCGCCACAAAGCTCGTCTCGGGCAGGATGATGAAGAGCAGATCGTCAGCATGCGCGATCAGGTCGTTCAGCGCCAGCAGGCACCCGCCCTTCACCGCGCGCCGGTTGCCCAGCGTCAGCAAGCGGCACAATCGCCCCCAGCCATGCCGGGTGGCGGGATAGGCGACGATATCGGGCGTGCCATCGGCAAAGACGAGCCGCGCGCCGACCACCAGCCTGAAATCGAGCCCCGACCCCCGCTCCATCGCCTCGCGCAGCGCGACATGCGCACGCACGACCCCCGCGACGGTGTTGCGATCGGCAATGCCGATCCCCGCCTGCCCCAGCGCGACCGCTTCGGCCACCATATCTTCGGCATGCGACGCGCCGCGCAGGAAGGAATAATTGGTGGCGGAGACGAGTTCGGCGAACATTTAGAAGGTTGGTTCGCGCAGAGGCGCAGAGGCGCGGAGGGGGGGCGGTGCTTGGTGATGATGCTGTGCAATCAACCTAGGGTGGCGATTGCGGCGATGAGCGAAAAAAGCCCGCAAAGCGGGCAGGAATTTTCCCGCTCGTAACTTACCGGGCAACCTCTCACCCAAGCGCACCCCCTCTGCGTCTCCGCGCCTCTGCGCGAACCAAATCCCCAGAAATCCCACGAGCTGCGCTTTCATGATCACGCAAAAAGCCCATGCATGTACCAGCCCGGATTGATCTTTTCCGTGCCATAAAGCCCATGCCGAAAGATCCAGAAGCGCCGTCCGCGCGCATCCTCAACCCGGTAATAATCGCGCGTCAGCCCCGCCCCTGCTCCTGAAAGCCCGCCGGCACGCTTCCACCATTCCGCCGCGATCCGCTCTGGCCCTTCGAAGCGCGTCACCTCGTGCAGCGTGCGCCGCCAGCGGAAGCGATGCGGCGGGCCGTCGGGCACTTCGGCAATCACCTCGATCACCTGGGGCGGATCGAACAGATGGATCGGGCGGAGCGGCGGCTCGCCAGCCTCGGGCGCCGACCAGGCGACGGGCTCAGGCGCATCGATGGCGGGCAAGGCAAGCACCGCTTGCTCAGGAATATGCGTGTCGCGCGCGTGCAGCCGCCGGAAATGCCCCCGGCCAACGCGGGTGCTCAGCCGGTCGATCAGCGTGGCAAGCTCACCTGCCGCCACGGCACCGCCCTCCAGCTGCAACTGCGTTGGTGCCAGCGGCTCAAGCACCGGCACCGCCAGCCGGATGAGATCAAAACCAAAGCCCGGATCGATCGGATCGTTGAGCGACTCCAGCCGCTCGGCAAACAGCCGCATCACCGCCTTGGGATCACGCAGTGGCAGGCTCGCCTCGACGCGCAGATCGCGGACTATACCGTCGCTGCGATAAAGCCGCGCGGCAAAACGCCGGCCGCCCTTGTGCCGCTCGAGCATCGCCTCGCCCGCCTCGCCTGCCAGTTCGCCCAGCACCGCCAGCGCGAAATCGGTCTGCGCAATGGGCTCGGCAAAGCGGCGTTCGAACAGCAAAGCGGGTTCGGCGCGGCGCGGCGTAATGCGGCTGTCCGACTTGCCGAGCAGGCGTGCGAGCCGGTCGGTCGTCTCCGCGCCGAAGCGTGCGGCAAGCGGTGCGCTCGGCCGCCCCGCCAGATCGCCGATCGTCTTCAGCCCGGCCCGGCGCAGCGCCAGATCGGTCTCGTCGTCGGTGCGCAATGCGGCGATGGGCAAGCGCAGCACAGCGGCCTTTTCATCGGTGGCGGGCATCGACTGGAAGCGTGCCAGTGACTGTGCCGCCTCTGGCGTGCTCGCCAGCGCGTGGCGCTGCTGCAATCCGGCGCGGGCCACCCAGCTTTCCACCGCCGCAACAAGGCCCTCCTCGCCACCGAAATGATGCGCGCAGCCGGTGATGTCGAGCGTCAGCGCTTCGTCTTCCAGCGCGACCATCGGGGTAAACCGATCACAGGCATCGGCCAGCTGCTCCAGCCATTGATGATCAGCCATGGGATCATGATCGATCGCCAGCAGATCAGGCGCGCGCGCGCGGGCATCGGCCAGCGCGAGCCCGGCCAGCCCAAGCGCTTGCGCAGCGGCATCCACCGCCACGATGCGCATCGCGCCCCGCTGCTTTTCGGTGAAGACGATTGCACCATCGGCGGCGGCATCACCCGGCGCGGCGTTCGTCCGTCGCCACCTGTCGGCTGAGAGATAGGGGAACCACAGGGCGAGAAAACGCCGGCTCCCGGAAGATATTCTGCTCACGGTCCCACTCCACTTGCCAGCCCCGGTCGGCACTGCCGCCGCGCTGGCGCAACAACCGCAGTTGAAAGGTCGGATAGCCCGGCGCATCGGTTTCAAGCGGCACGGCGCTCGCCGAGGCGACCGACCAGCGCGTTTGCGCCGCACTCGGCCCAGGCGCTGCATCGGCGCGTAACATCAGCGCGGTAACGCCCGATGCCTCGGCCGCCACCGCCAGACGCCTGCTCGCGGTGAGATCAAGCGCGCGCGGGTTCTTCCACAATTCGATGACAGCCACATCGATATCCGGGCAGCGCACCACCTCTGCCGCCACGCGCAGCAAGCCCAGCGCATCGTCCATCACCCCCAGAATCACCCGCCCGGGATCGACACCAAGCTCTACCAGGCCCGGCGCGTGCAGGCAGCCGCCCCGCGCCTGCGCCCCGCGTTCGCGTAGCCAGAAAATCGTTGCGTGCGGCCGGGCGATCTGCACGCTGAGCATGGCAGCAAAGCCTGCCGCGCTGCCGCCATCATCGAGTGTCTCGGCGAAAATTTCGTGCAGCCGCGCGCGCATGATGCCGCCGCCGATCGCCGCATCGATCGCTGTGTGTCCCAGCGGCACGAGCACGGGCACATTATGCGCACGCGTTCGCTCCACCGCTGCAATGCGGGCGCGCAACGTCCTGATCATATCGGGCGAATCGTGCATCTATGTTCCTATTATGTTCTAATTCCTCCGATGTCGTGGTTGAGTCAAGCGGCGGACGCGAATGTGGTATGCCGTGTGCCGTGTGCCGTGGCGCGGCGGCAGCGCTGGCGGCGGCTTCGTTTGGATCGGTAGCCTCGGTGGCTCGGTGCTCGTCATTTCTTGCCGCCCTTCGGCGATATGGTACCGTTCTTTGCGCGATGACTGCCGCCATCGCAGTGCATACGTATTCCGCTTTGCCGGCCCGCGACATGCGACCAGGCTTGCGCAAAACATAATGGGGAGAGTCGCATGTCGGTCGGTCGAAAGTTCAACCTCAGTCGGCGGCTCGCCAATGCACCGTTGGCCGTCGCCGCAGCGCTCGCGTGCGTTGCCGCCGGTGCGTCAGCCCAGACCATGACCGATCCGGCAAGCATTCGCGACCGGCTGCCCGAGGATGAGGTGATCTACCTCGTGATGCCTGACCGCTTTGCCAACGGCGATCCCGCGAACGACCGGGGTGGTCTGTCCGGCGATCGACTGGCGACTGGCTATGACCCCACGAACAAGGCTTTCTACCATGGCGGTGACCTAAAGGGCCTGACATCGCGGCTCGATTACATTCAAGGGCTGGGTGCGACGGCAATCTGGCTGACGCCTGTCTTTACAAACAAGGCCGTGCAGGGCGGGCCGGGCGACGAGAGCGCGGGCTATCACGGCTATTGGGGCACCGATTTCACCAATATCGACCCTCATCTTGGCACCCGGGAAGACTATAAGGCGTTCGTCGACGCGGCACATACACGTGGGATAAAGGTGTATTTCGACATCGTCATCAACCACACCGCCGATGTCATCAAATACCGTGAGTGCGCGTTCCGCGCTTGCGCATATCGCAGCAAGGCGGCCTTTCCATTCACGCTTCGCGGCGGCCAAGCAGCTGATTCTATCAACCCAGGTTTTGCAGGAGACGACGCGGGGCAGCAAACGGCAACCAATTTCGCGCGGCTGACCGATCAGACCTTTGCCTACACGCCATACCTTCCAGCGGGCACCGAGCACGTCAAAAAGCCCGAATGGCTCAATGAGATCGCATTGTATCATAATCGCGGCGAATCGACCTTTCGCGGCGAAAGCTCGCTCTATGGCGATTTCGTCGGGCTTGATGACGTCGCGACGGAAAACCCCCGGGTCGTGGCGGGCATGATCGATCTCTATGGACAGTGGATCGACGATTTTGGCTTGGACGGCTTCCGGATTGACACCGCCCGCCACGTCAATGCCGAATTCTGGCAGGCCTTCGTCCCCGCCATGAAGGCGCGCGCGCAAGCACGCGGCATCCCGAACTTCCACATCTTCGGCGAAGTGATGGAGTTCCAGCCCGGCGAACTTGCCCGCTTCACCCAGGTCGACGGTCTGCCCGCCGTCAATGACTTCGCTTTGCAGGGTGCGCTGGTAGAGGCGATAGCAAAAGATGGTCCGACCGACGCGATCACCAACGTGTTCCGGGGCGATGCGCTTTACAAAGGGAGCGAAGCAACCGCTCGGCAACTGGTGACGCTAACCGGCAATCACGATGTGCTGCGCTTCGCTCGTGCCGTCATGCTGGCCCGCCCGACAGCATCGAGCGACGAGGTGCTGAAGCGCGTGCTGCTGGCCAATGCCGTCATCCTGCTCGCACGGGGGGTGCCCGCGCTCTATTATGGCGATGAGCAGGGTTTCACCGGCATCGGGCCTGGCACCGGCGCATCGGACCAGGATTCGCGCGAAGATATGTTCCCGACGCGAACCGCAACCTATACGGCGGCACCCCGCCTCGCCCCATCCCAGACCGCGAAGGGCGACCATTTCGATGTTGCCCACCCGCTCTATCGCGATATCGCCGAACTTGTCCGCATCCGGCTGGCCGATCCGGCGCTACGGCGCGGCCGTCAGGTCTCGCGCAGCTCGGGCGATGCGCCGGGGCTGCTGGGATTTTCCAGGATTGTCGATGATCATGAAACGCTTGCGGTATTCAACACGAGCACCAAGCCAATCGATGCACAGGTGCTTGTCGAGCCAGGGTCGAGCCAGTGGATTTCAGTGAAGGGGGCCTGCGCGGCACACGCCACCGCAACCGGTAGCTACCGGGTTCATGTCGAGCCGCTAGGTTATGCCGTCTGCCGCACATCAACAAGCGCCATTACCGACGTTGCGCCGCCCAAATGATCCAAAAATCGCGGCTTAACGTCCGTTCCTGGGTTCCAGCGCCGACCCCTTACTCAGGTCGCAACGGACAATGCTGACGGCTCTGCCCCATTAGCAATCGGACATGGCCGCCATTCACGCACCGATCAGGGAACGGTTTGATGGCTCCCGATCAGCCCATCTTTCAGATTGATGGTTTGCCGGCAAGGAGGCGAAAGCCCTTGCTCGCTGCCTGCTTGCGATTGCCCGCTACCGACATTTCGGCCACTACCATTGCCGGATATTCCCGGCGCTCGCAGTCCCCTTCTGCGATGCTTATGGTGAAAGATGGCTCTTCGGGCGCCACGGCGGATGCTCCCGGCAGGCTGATACCCTGCCATGCACGCAAATCAGGCCAATCAGCCGTGTTTGTCCGGGGTGCGCGCGGGCTGCACGGACCAATCCGCTGGGGCGTCTTCCTTATCAGCGCTTGCGATCGCTGCCGTCGGCTGCACCCTTCCGGGGGCATGATGCGCGGGCGCATAGATGGTGTAGAGCTGCATGGGAGTCGGGCCGATATTCGTGATATTGTGCCAGGTTCCCGCCGGCACGAGCACGCACCAGCCTGCCGAAACTTCCTTGTCGAACGTCAACCGGTCTTTCGCAGCGCCCATCTGGGCATGGCCGCTGCCCGCTTCGAGGCGTAGAAACTGGTCGGTCTCGGGATGCGCTTCCAGGCCGATCTCGCCACCGACCGCGATCGACATCAGCGTCACCTGCAAATAGCGGCCACTCCACGCGACCGACCGGTGACTGGCATTTTGGTTCGTCGCGCGTTCGATGTCGAACGATTGCGGCTCGGGGCCGATATCCTCAATCGCGGTGCTCTTGCTTGCCATGGCTTGTCTCCTGAAAGCGGCGAAGATACCGAACCGCCCGCTCCCGTCCGCAGGCGACATGCGCTCGCGCCCGGTATCGATCGGTCTCGGTCGTCTATTCGATAGGCCTATAACCCTGGAACAGGCGGTTCGATCCGCTTTGTCCCTATTCTGGAGGCGCGCCAGGTGGTGGTTTCGAGAAAACACTATCCAACAGGCGCGTTCCGCGTGCATCGCCAGCGATAGGCGCCCTAGTTACAGTCATTAGACGCCAAGAGTTTTGATCCTGTAACCAGTCATTGTGATCCGGGCTTATGATGCCTGCAAACCTCCGGAGGAGCGTAGATGGCAGTCGGTGTCAAAAACCGACCGGTTTTGACACCGTCGCTTGACTGTTTGACTCAAGCAGATTGCTCGACCAGCCTGTGGCCTCTTTTGCGTTTGAGGCTGATCATGCCAATCGTCCTTCCCCGCGTTGCCTCATCGCTTGCACTGCTGCTGTGCGTCACCGGCACACCTGGTCTGACCAAAGCGCCGACCGAATCAGCGAGGACGGCAGAGGAGGTTCGTTTTCCGTCCGAGGCGGGAACAACGCTTGCCGGCACGCTGGAACGGCCCTCCGCTTCCGGCAGCCGGCGAACACCTGCAGTCGTCATCGTCGCCGGGACAGGCCCTTGGCCCCGTGGCGGGTTCGAGAAAATTCGCGCACGCCTATTGGAGAGCGAAATCGCGGTGCTGCAATACGACAAGCGAGGTGTAGGTAAATCGACGGGCGCTTTCATCGACACACTGCCAGCGATGGAGCGCGACGTCGCAGCTTCGGTGGAATTCCTCCGCACCCGCCACGACATCGATCCTGACCACATCGCGTTAGTCGGGCACAGTCAAGGAGGAGTCGCGGTTCCCGCCGTTGCGTCCCGCGATCGACGCATAGCTGCGGTCGTAACTCTTTCCGGGCCGGTCGGGGCACGCGGAGAACTGTTTCTCGGCATCCTACGGGCAAACCTGCGATCAGGCGGCAAAAGCCAAGCTGACGCTGATCGTGTGGCCCTAACGGTGGGCGAATGGATGGAGGCACGCAGTCGCGGCGCTGGCGCGGCGAAGGTTACTCAGACCCGAACGGCAGCCATCACTGCCTTCTCCAGCGTCGGCTTGTCTGACGGTGCCTTGGCCGTGCTCGATAATCCGGTCGTGCTTTCGATGTATGAGGCAGCGCCATCGGAGGCTCTGGCCTCAATTCGCGCACCAGTACTCGCCATTTTTGGCTCCAGGGACGATGTAATCGCGCCAGACCTGAGCGTCGCTGCCGCTACGACCGCGCTTGCTGCAAACTCGGACGCCCTCGTGGTGTCAGTGCCAGGAGCGAAGCACGAACTCGCCCCTGCCATGGAACAGCCCGACGCTGCAAAGGCTGGAGGCGATCATATGGTGCCCGCTGTGGTGGATCTTGTGGGCCAGTGGCTAACCAAAAGGTTGATAGTGCGCCCCTAGATAGTCCGGTGTTAAAACCGTTCGAGACTGTTGAAAAACTTCAAGGTGCGTTGGACGGTCTTGATCCGTCGTGACACCTCGGGCTGAACCGAGCGTCAACCTCGATCGATGAACAGGTGGACACATATGCAGCTACCCCTATGGCAGCAACGCTCGTGATCGAGGGGAGGTGGAGCGTTGGTCAGCATTTCGCATGAAGAGCCAGTCGAGGTGGACCGTAAGCGGTGTTCAGCGCCCACCTTGTAGGCGATGGCTGTTCGGGCAGAGTACG
>CAZXBM010000028.1:0-38723 GCA_964638495.1 uncultured Stakelama sp.
CGCGGATCTCGTCGATCTTGGTCTGGCGGAATTCGGCCATCGTCCAGTCACCCGCCAGCCCGCAGACAGCCCGTGCGAAATTGGCGATCAGCTTGCCGCCATCGGGCGTGTGGACCACCTCGGGGTGGAACTGCATTGCGTAATAATGCCGGTCGTCATCGGCGATAACGGCAAAGGGCGCGCCGGGGCTAGTCGCGACGGTGCGAAAGCCGGGGGCTAGGCTCGTCACCTTGTCGCCGAGACTCATCCACACCTGGTGCTTTTCACCCGCAATCCATAGGCCATCGAACAGATCGCAGCCCTCGCCCACCTCGATAAAGGCATGGCCGAACTCGCCGCTGTCACCCAGCGACACGCTGCCGCCGAGCTGCGCCATCATCACCTGCTGGCCATAGCAGATGCCCAGTACCGGCACGCCGCTGTCAAACACGATGTCGGGCACGCGCGGGCTATCCGCATCGAGCACCGAGGCGGGACTGCCGGAGAGGATCACGCCGCGCGGCTGCATCCGGGCAAAGGCGTCGGCGGCGGCGTTGAACGGCGCGATCTCGCTATAGACCCCCGCCTCGCGCACACGCCGTGCGATGAGCTGCGTCACCTGGCTGCCGAAATCGATGATCAGGATGGAGTCGGGATGCTGGTTCATGCCGCCAGATAGCGAGCGCGCGAGGCGCTGACCAGTCGTGAGGCTCGTGGGGAACTCAACTGGCAAAATCGTCATTGCGAGCGCAGCGAAGCAATCCAGCCTCGCCGCTTGTGGCACGCTGGATTGCTTCGCTGCGCTCGCAATGACGAGACTTTATGTTCGGGCCGATGGAATGTTGCCAACCAAGCCTCAGTCGATCCGGTGCTCGCCCCGCACCCAGCGCACCGTCCCCGAGCTTGAGCGCATCACCACGCTGTCGGTCGTCATCTTGCCCTTGGTCCGCTTGACGCCTGCCAGCAGCGACCCATCGGTCACGCCGGTCGCGGCGAAGATGCAATCGCCCTTGGCCAGTTCCTTCAGGTCATATTGCTTGTCGAGGTCCTTGATGCCCCATTTCGCGGCGCGTGCGCGCTCGTCATCATTGCGGAAAACCAGCCGACCTTTGAACTGCCCGCCAACGCAGCGCAGCGCCGCTGCCGCCAGCACACCCTCAGGCGCACCGCCCTGGCCCATATAGATGTCGATTTGGGTTTCGGGGTTGGTCGTGGCGATCACCCCGGCCACGTCGCCATCGGGAATGAGCATGATACCACAGCCGAGCTTACGCAGCTCGGCGATCAATTTCTCATGGCGCGGACGATCGAGCACGCAAGCGACGATATCGCGTGGCTTGACACCCTTGGCCTTGGCCAGCGCCTTCACATTGTCGGTCGGGCTCTTGTCCAGATCGATCAGATCCTTGGGATAGCCGGGGCCGATCGCAATCTTGTTCATGTACACATCGGGCGCGTTGAGCAGGCACCCTTCTTCGGCAATCGCCAGTACGGCGAGCGAATTGGGGCCAGCCTTGGCGGTGATCGTCGTGCCCTCCAGCGGATCGAGCGCGATGTCGATCTTGGGGCCCTTGCCGATGGCGGAACCCACTTTTTCGCCGATATACAGCATCGGTGCCTCGTCACGCTCGCCTTCGCCGATCACGACGGTGCCGTCCATGTAAAGCTCGTTGAGCGCCGCGCGCATCGCCTCGACAGCGGCGGCATCGGCGGCCTTTTCGTCGCCGCGGCCCACCAGTTTGGCAGCGGCGACCGCAGCGGCTTCCGTGACGCGCACCATCTCAAGCACGAGCACGCGATCGAGCACCTTGCTGGCTTTTGGCATCAGGAATCCCTTATTTTTGCTATCGCAGCCCGGATAGGCGCGGGGTGGCCGATTGTCGACCCGTTACGGTGCCGCCGCTTTTGGCGGCGCTATTTCGAACAGGATCGGCCACAGCTTGCCGGTCACGAACAGCCGGCGATGCGGCGCGTCCCACGCAATCCCGTTAGCAACCGCATTCTGGTTCACAGGATGAACCGCGCGGGTCAACGCGCTCAGGTCGATCACGCCGATCACCTGTCCCGACACCGGATCGATCCGCACGATGTAATCGGTCTGCCAGACATTCGCGAGGATCTCGCCATCGACATATTCGAGCTCGTTGAGCTGCGACAGCGGCCGGCCATTGATCGTCACGTTGATGCGGCGGGTCTCGGTCAGCCGGACGGGATCGAGAAAGCGCAGCTGCGCCGTCCCGTCGGACATGATGATTGACCGGCCATCGCTCGTCAGCGCCCAACCCTCGCCGGGATAATCGAAGCTACCGATCTGCTTGAACCGGTCGAGCGTCCAGCGAAAACCCTTATGGTGCTGCCAGGTGAGGCTGATGATCTGCTGGCCCCAGGCGATGATCCCTTCGCCGAAATAGGGCGGCGGCACCGCCACACGGCGCACGACCTTGCCGGTATCGAGCACGATCTTGCTGATGAAGGAGCGCCCGACCTCGCCCGTGCTTTCATAGAGAAAATCATCGCGAATGAAGAGCCCCTCGGTAAAGGCGGTCTTGTTATGCGGCAGCCGCTTGATCACCACGGCGGTGGCAACCGGCAAGGGCGGCGGCGCAGGCGCTGCGCCGAGCAGCACCAGCGGCAGCAGGCCGGCGATCCAGCGCATCAATCGCGCAGCAGCTCGTTGATACTTGTCTTTGACCGCGTCTGCGCATCCACCTGCTTGACGATGACAGCGCAGTACAACGCAGGCTTGCCGTCTCCGCCGCCGATGCTGCCCGGCACCACCACGGCATAAGGCGGCACGACACCAAGGTGCACCTCGCCCGTCGCGCGGTCGATGATCTTGGTCGATGCGCCCAGATAAACGCCCATCGACAGCACGGCCCCCTCGCCCACGCGCACCCCCTCGGCGACTTCGGCACGCGCACCGATAAAGGCACCGTCACCGATGATGACCGGCCCGGCCTGCAGCGGTTCAAGGACACCGCCGATGCCGGCACCGCCCGAAAGGTGGACGTTCTTGCCGATCTGCGCGCAGCTGCCCACGGTCGCCCAGGTATCGACCATCGTCCCTTCACCGACACGCGCACCGATATTGACGAAGCTGGGCATCAGCACCGCCCCCTTGCCGATGAACGCGCCGCGCCGCACGATGCTGCCGGGGACCGCCCGGAACCCGCTTTTGCGAAAATCATCCGCCGTCCAGCGATCGAACTTCAGCGGCACCTTGTCCCACCAACTGCCCAGCCCGGGGCCGTTGCCGGTAAAGCTCGAGTCGCTCTGGACGAGCGCATTATCGTTCAGTCGGAAGGAGAGCAGCACGGCTTTTTTCAGCCATTGGTTAACGCGCCACGCGCCCATTTCGCCGGTTTCGTCTGGCTCGGCAACGCGCGCTTCGCCCGAATCGAGCAGGGCCAGCGCAGCATCAACCGCGTCGCGCACGGGGCCTGTTGTCGCGATGCTCACCTCGTCGCGCGCTTCCCATGCGGCGTCTATCTGGGCCTGCAATTCCGTGCTCATGCGTCCTCCATTATCTCGTGCAACCATGCTGTGATGTCGGTGATGCGATAGTCAATGAAACTGCGATCATCATCGGCATGTTGTTCTGATCCATTGTCGATCCACACCGTCGTCATGCCAATCGCCTTGGCGGGCTTGAGGTTGCGGGCCATATCTTCAAAGAAGATGCTCGCCTTGGGGTCAATCGCATAGGCGGCACAAAGCCCGGCATAAACAGCAGGTTCCGGCTTCGGGACATAATCGGTCGCGTGGATGTCGTGGATGGCCTCGAAGCTTTCGGACAGGCCGATCCGGTCGAGCACCTTGCGGGCATAGGGTGCATCACCATTGGTGAAGACGAGCTTGCGGCCCGGCAGCCGCGCGATCGCCGCGACCAGCGGGGCATTATGCTCAAGCACGTCCATCTCGATATCGTGGACATAATCCAGATAATCATGCGGATCGGTGCCGTGTTCGTCAATCAAACCGGCAAGTGTGGTGCCGCGTGCGTGGAAATAGGCCTTTTGCTTGGCCCGCGCCGCCACCGGATCAAGCCCGAAGCGATCGGCGATATACGCAGTAATACGATGGTCGATCTGCGAAAAAAGGTTAATAGCTGAAGGATATAGCGTATTATCTAGATCGAAAATCCAGTTGCGTATGTGATCGAGTTCAGCGAGCATGCACTGATTGCTCTAGGCGTCGTTCAATCACGGGGCAAGGCAAAGGCGCGATGATTTCTATGGCGACCATTGGCAGAGCATCCGACGTCGGTCGTCCGTGTGTCGATGGCACAGGCCGCAGCCGCATGACGGCTGTCATCGGGCATTTATTGACATCAGCGGCGATCGTCGCCGTCAGCCTAACCAGCGGCTGTTCAGGCGGCGGCGGCGGCATGAACATTCCCTCGGTCCCCGCCCCCGTGCCGACACCTACCCCGACACCCACGCCTACTCCGACGCCCACGCCGACGCCTACTCCGACGCCCACCCCGACGCCCACTCCAACTCCAACTCCAACTCCAACTCCAACACCTACGCCCACACCAACACCAACACCTGCGCCCACACCGACACCGACACCGACGCCCACTCCAACGCCCACTCCAACGCCCACGCCCACGCCCACGCCCACCCCAACGCCATCCAGCTTCGACACCGCGGAATATCGCGCCACCGTCGGCAATGTTTCCGCCAATTCGCTCGCGGCGTATCAGCGCGGCGCAACCGGGCTCGGCATCAAGGTCGGCGTCATCGATACCGGGATCGATCTGCAAAGCGCCGAATTTGGCAGCCGGATTGATGCTGCGTCGACCAGCACCGCCGGCAACGCCACGATCGACGATGAATCAGGGCACGGCACTGCCGTCGCCTTCACGATCGCCGGGCGGCGCAACAATGCCGCCACGCACGGCATCGCGTTTGATTCGACGCTGCTGGTGCTGCGGACTGATACACCGGGCAGCTGCACCGCGACGACGGGCGATTCCAGCGGCTGCTCGCACGATGACAGGGACATCGCCGCCGCGCTCGACGTGGCGAGAACCAACGGCGCGCGGGTCGTCAACATCTCGCTTGGGGGCTCACCGGCGTCGAATGCCCTGGTCCGGGCGGTGGATCGAGCGACGGCGGCGGGCGTCATCATCGTTTTCGCCGCCGGCAATGATGGCACCGCCAATCCCGATCCTTTGGCGTCGATTGCGACGAACACCACGGTCTCGCGCGGGTTGGTGATCGTCGCCGGATCGGTCGGCACCAACGATCTGATCTCTGATTTCAGCGATCGCGCTGGGACAGGTGCCAATTTCTTCCTAACCGCCGTTGGGGAACGCGTGCGCGCGCCCAATCAGGAAAACACCGCCTTTCTGTGGACCGGCACATCCTTCTCCGCGCCGCAGATTACCGGCGCGGTCGCGTTGCTCGCACAGGCATTTCCCGCTCTCACCTCCGCGCAGATCGTCGACATTCTCTACACCAGCGCGCGCGATGGCGGTGCCACCGGAATCGATGCCATCTATGGCCGCGGGATTCTTGATCTCACCCGCGCCTTTTCCCCGCTTGGCACCACGTCGCTTGCCGGCACCGCAGCGCCGGTATCGCTGTCGAACAACGCCGTATTGGCCGCTCCCATGGGCGATGCGCGCCAATCCACGCTGGGAACCGTGGTGCTGGATGGGTATCGCCGTGCCTTTGGGGTCGATCTTGGCGGCACGATCCGAGCCGCACCGACGGACCGACGGCTGGCAGGCACGTTATTGTCCCGGCAACGCCAATATGCCGCAACTGCCGGCGGCGCGACAATTGCGGTAACGATCGCCCCTGGCAGCCAACCAGCCCAGGTCGAGCGGCTGATGCTCACACCCGGCGATGCAGTGCAAGCCCGCACGCTCGCTGCCACCATCACCAGCCGCCTCGGCAGCAAGGCGCGCTTCGCGATCGGCTTTTCGCAAAGCGCCGCCGCGATGACGGCCCAGCTCGTGGGGCGGCGCGATCCGGCGTTCCTTGTAGCGCAAGGACCCGATCAGACCCAGGGCTTCACCGGCAATGCCGGCACATCAATGGCGGTACGGCAGACATTGGGCAGATTTGGCCTCACGCTTGCCGCAGAAAGCGGGACCGTCTCGGCACCGGGCTTCGGGTCACCCGGCCAATTGCGGTTGCGCGATGATCGCAGCGGCTATGATCTCACCTCGATCGGCCTCGACCACCGCCTTGGCCGCATCTCGACCAATCTCGTGATCAGCCACCTCAGCGAATATCAGACGCTGCTGGGCGCGCGCTTCAGCCAGGGGCTCGGCGGCACGCGCGGCGCAAGCTGGTTTGCCGATGCCACTATGCGCTGGACGAGTGACGCGGGCTGGACGGTGGGTGCGGCCTATCGGCGCGGCTGGACATTTGCGCGCACAAATGCGGGGCTGATCGGCCAAGGCATGGTCGGCAGCGAGGCGTTCGCCGCCGATATCGGCAAGGACCGGCTTTTCTCCCGACGCGACAGCATCGGCCTGCGGGTGTCGCAGCCACTCCGCGTCACGGCGGGAAGCGGCATCGATCTGCGGTTGCCGAGCTATTTTGATTACGCGACCGGCAATGTGTCCAGCTATCTCGATCAGCGGCTCAATCTGGCACCCACCGGCCGCGAGATCGATATGGAGGCGCGCTATACGCTGCCGCTTGGCCGTGGTTGGCTGCACACCAACCTGTTTCTGCGGCGAGACCCCGGCAATATCGCCGCCCTGTCCGATGATTACGGACTGGCGCTGCGCTATGCGATAGGCTTTTGACCGGCACTGGTTTTCGCTTGCCCGCGCCCCCATCTCCCCTGACATGTCAGACTATTCGCTTCTTGATCTCGTGCCCGTCGTCGAAGGCGGCACCGTGTCGCAGGCACTCGCCAATGCAGCCGATCTCGCCGCGCATGTCGAAGCGCTTGGCTTCAGCCGTTATTGGGTCGCCGAGCATCACGGCATGGCCGGGATTGCGGGCGCGGCAACCGCCGTCGTCATCGGCCATGTCGCGGCGGCCACACGGCATATCCGCGTGGGTGCCGGCGGCATCATGCTCCCCAATCACGCGCCCCTGGTCATCGCCGAGCAATTCGGCACGCTCGATGCGCTGTTCCCCGGCCGGATCGATCTGGGGCTTGGTCGCGCCCCGGGATCGGACATGCGCGTCGCCCATGCGCTTCGCCGCACGCTCGACAGCGATCCCAACGCCTTCCCGCAGGATGTGATGGAGCTGCAAAGCTATTTCGCCGACGCCAATGATTCTGGGGCTCAAACCGGCATCCGCGCGACGCCGGGCGCAGGCGCGAAGGTCGATATCTGGATATTGGGATCGAGCACCTATGGCGCGCAGCTCGCTGCCGCGCTGGGCCTGCCTTATGCCTTCGCCTCGCATTTCGCGCCCGATGCGTTGGATGCGGCGGCGGCGATCTACCGGCAGCAGTTCCGCCCCTCAGCGACGCTTGCCGCCCCCTATTTCATGGCCGGTTTCAACGTCTTCGGTGCCGACACCGATGCCGAAGCCGAGTATCTCGCCTCATCCCAACAACAGGCCTTTGTCGCGTTGCGCACCGGCAATCCCCGGCAATTGCCGCCGCCGGTGGAGAAGTATCGGGAGACATTGGGCGCGCAGGGGTCGGCGATCCTTGATCACGTGCTACAATGCTCCGCGGTGGGCAGCCCGGCCACGGTAGCGCGTGACATTGCTCGGTTTATCGCGCGCACAGGCGCGGACGAACTGATGCTGACCAGCTCGATCTATGATCACGCCGCGCGCAAACGCAGCCTCGCCATCGCCGCCAATGCCATGCGCTCGCTGCAAGTCGCCGCCTAGTCGCTCCACCTCGCCCGGCACGGCTTGGCCATCAACGCCAGCTGAAATCGCCAATGGCGCCATGCACGGTCGATTGGGTATCGTCGCCGTCGCTGGATATCGCGAGTTGCACCGCACGCGGGGCCATCCCGCCAAAGACGCGGCGGTAGTCAGCGGCGATATCGACGCTTTCGCTGAACCAGCTGCCGGCCGGTTCATCCGCCGACCGCAACACAATGAACCGGTGGGCATCCGTTCTTGGTGGGCGAATCACTGATCCGCGCGGCAAGCCGCTGCCCCACACATAGTGCAGGCTGCGCCCCGGCGCGTCGCCGCCCAACAAAAAGCGCATGGCCCGGTGCTGGCTGCGCTCCGCCGCAGTTGCACGGTCGGGATCGAACGGGAAGCCGATGATGACCGCCAATGCGCGATCGTCCTTGCCGCGCACCGACAGGTCGGTCGCCGGCGGGCCGCTATCGACGCGCCAGCGCCAGCCCAGGCGCGGCGTCTGCCCCAGATCAATCGAAATCCGCTGATAGAGGAGCGACGCCGATCGCTTCCCGTCGACCTGAAAAATGCCGCGCTGAATTTCCTTGAACGCGTTGGATCGCTTGAACGGGAAACCGAGCGCCATCCAGCCGGCGGGCACCGCGCCGCGCGCCGCCAACGGGGCGGCTGTCAGCACCGCAGCGCCCAGCAACGCCTGTCGACGGCTGAGCATGGGCACATAAGGATCGCTTGATCGGGTCATCTGTCATGGCATTCGCAGGGCGCAGCATTCAAGTTACGCGCCGGCGATCGAGACGGATGCAAACCGCCGTTGCGATGCCTCTCAGTTGGCGGCTGGCAGCCGCAGCCTCACGAGCAACCCACCCAAATCCTCGCTTTCCTCGAGCGACACGCTGCCCTCATAAATCTCCGCCACATCGCGCACGATGGCGAGGCCAAGGCCGGTCCCCGGCTTGCCGGTATCGAGCCGCGCGCCGCGGTCGAAGATGCGCACGCGTTCCGCCTCGGGGATACCCATCCCGTCGTCCTCGATCATAAACTCGACGAACCCCGCCTGCGCGCCGACGGTCACGAACACGCTGCCGCCGCCATATTTGGCGGCATTCTCGATCAAATTACCCAGCATCTCGTCAAGATCCTGCCGCTCGACATGCGCCTTCAGATCCTTCGGCCCATCAAGATCGAAGCGGACCTGCGGATATAGCCGGCCAACCGCGCGCTCGACCGATTCAAGGCTTGGCCATACATCCGCGCGGCTATGGGCGTTCCCGCGTCTGCCGACCGCGCGGGCGCGCGCCAGGTGATGATCGACCTGCCGTCGCATCGTCGTCGCTTCGCGGATCACGGTCGCCCCAAGATCATCGGCATTGGCGGTGGCGGCGTTCATGATCACGGTCAGCGGTGTCTTCAGCGCATGCGCCAGATTGCCGGCGTGGCGGCGCGCTTCCTCCGCCTGGCGCTCGTTATGCGCGATCAGGCCGTTCAGCTCCTCGACCATCGGTGCGACCTCGATCGGCATCGGGCGGTCGATCTGGCGCGACTGGCCTGATCGCATCCGCACGATCTCCTCGCGCACCTTGCGCAGCGGCCACAGCCCGTAAAAAGTCTGCAGCGCCGCCATCACGATCAGCCCAAGCGCCAGGATCAGGAAGCTGAACAACAGCGTCTCGCGCAGCGTCTTGATCTGTTCGTTGAGCACCACCCGGCTGCCCGCCACCTGAAAGCGCCAGCGGACCGTAGACCCGGGCAGCCTGGCGTCGCGCTCAATGACGCGTAGCTTTTCGTCGGGAAACTGGCTGCTGTCATAGGCATGCGCGCCAAAATCGGTGTGGTTCGGGCCATGGCGGAGCCGCCGGTCCCACAGCGAATAGGACGCGAAGTCTTCGCGCCCCTTGCCGCTCACCTGCCAGTAGAGCCCCGAATAGGGCTCCAAAAAGCGCTGGTCGGCGGGCGCGCGGTTGAAGCGCACCTCGCCAATCGGGTCCACTTCTGCCGATACGATCAGCGCCGTCAGCACATATTCAAGCTGATCGTCGAAATTGCGCGTGACCGCCGCCGTCAATATGCGGTCGAGCGCAAAGCCGCCGCCGGTCAGCAGCACGATGATCCACGCCGCAGCGATCACGATCATGCGCCGGCTAAGCGACCCGGTGGTCCGGGTGCCGGGCGAGATCATGTCGCTGGGGGTGCCGGACAGGTCCATCTCAGCCGATCCGAACGATGAACCGGCGATCAGCCACCCACTTCTTCCAGACTATAACCTAGCCCCCTGATGGTGGTGATCACGTCCTGCCCCAGCTTTTTGCGGATGCGCGTCACGAACACTTCGATCGTGTTCGAATCGCGATCGAAATCCTGGTCGTAGATATGCTCGATCAGCTCGGTCCGGCTGACGACCTTGCCCTTGTGATGCAGCAAATAGCTCAGCAGCTTATACTCCTGCGCGGTGAGCTTCACCGGCTCGCCCGCCTTGGTCACCTTGCCCGATCGCGTATCGAGCCGGATGTCGCCGGCGGTCAGCTCGGATGAGGCATTGCCCGACGCGCGCCGGATCAGCGCGCGCAGCCGCGCGATCAGCTCTTCGGACTGGAATGGCTTGGCGACATAATCATCGGCACCGGCATCAAGCCCGGCGACCTTGTCAGACCAGCTGTCGCGCGCGGTAAGTACCAGAACGGGCATCACCTTGCCGTCCTTGCGCCAGCGATCGAGCACCGTCAGCCCGTCAATTTCGGGTAGGCCAAGATCGAGCACCACCGCGTCATAGCTTTCCGTCTGGCCAAGAAAGAGCCCTTCTTCGCCATCCGTCGCCAGATCGATGACATAGCCCGCACCTTCCAGCGTATTCTTCAGCTGCTGGCCCAGGCTTGGTTCATCCTCGACGATCAAAACGCGCATCATTGTCTCCCCTGCTGGGCCGGTTGAGCGGCAATGCCCATCACGCGCCTCAATTCCCGGCGCGGCCAATTATCTGTCCCGTGTGGCCATCGACGGCAACCCAGATGACATCGCCATTGCGCAGGAACTTCAACGTGTAAATCCCGCTGACCGAATCGAAGTCGAAACCGATATATTGGGCATTGCCCATGGTCGACAGCACACGCCGCTCGATGTCGCGCAGCGGCAGGATACGGCCACTGCGCATCTGGTCAAACGCTTCCTGCTGCTGCCCACGCCGCTGCGCGTCGGCTGGTCCGCAGACACAAAGCGCCGCGAGGGCGGCCAGAACAATAGCGGGTTTCATCGTCATTTGGCTTCGCATAGCTACCCTGCGTTGAACAGCCTGTGAATGCCCACATCATCAACGCGCAACTTGCCGCGCCGCAACAACGCCCCTAACGGCACCCAGCATGGCCGCACCAATCCTCGCATATGAAAATCTCGGGCTCGTCCAGGGCTCTGGCTGGCTGTTTCGCGAACTCGATATCCATATCGGCACGCGCGACCGGCTGGCGCTGATCGGCCGCAACGGCGCCGGCAAGACGACGCTGCTGAAGCTCATCGCCGGTCGCATCGACGCCGATGAGGGCCGTCGCACGATCGTGCCAGGCACGCGCGTGATCCATCTGGAGCAAGACCCGCAGGTCACGGGCTTTGCCACGCTCGCAGATTTCGTAATGGCGGGCGACGATGCGCCGCTCGCCTATGAGGCCGAGGCAATCGCCGATCAGCTCGGCATCGATCTCACCCGCGAAGCCGTCAGCGCCTCGGGCGGCGAGCGGCGGCGCGCAGCAATCGTGCGCGCGCTCGCGCAGGATCCCGATGTGCTGCTGCTCGACGAGCCGACCAACCATCTCGATATCGCCGCGATCGAATGGCTGGAAAACTGGCTCGCGCGCTTTCGCGGTGCATTCGTCGTCATCAGCCATGATCGCACCTTCCTCACCCGGCTGACCAAGCAGACCTTGTGGCTCGATCGCGGCGCCATCCGCCGCGCGGAAATCGGCTTTGGCGGGTTCGAGGCGTGGACCGAGCAGGTCTATGCCGAGGAAGCGCGCAATGCCGAGCGGCTCGATGCCAAGCTGAAACTCGAGGAGCATTGGCTGCTGCGCGGCGTCACCGGCCGCCGGCGGCGCAACCAGGGCCGGCTCGCCAAGCTGCATGAGATGCGCGCGACACGGGCGGCGATGATGGGGCCGCAAGGGTCCGCCAACCTCACCATCGGCAGCGACGACGTGCGCACCAAGACGGTGATCGACGCGAAGGGCGTGACCAAGCGCTACGGCGACCGCACGATCATCGACAATCTCACCCTGCGCGTCACGCGCGGCGACCGCATCGGCATTGTCGGCCGCAATGGCGCGGGCAAGACGACCTTGCTCAAGCTGCTGACCGGCGAGATCGAGCCCGACGCGGGCAGCATCCGCCTCGCCAAGACGCTCGACGGCGTGATCATCGATCAGCAACGCAGCCTGATGTCACCTGAAAAAACCGTGCGCGATGTGCTGTGCGATGGCGGCGAATGGATCGAGGTGCAGGGGGTCAAGAAGCACATCCAGGGCTATCTCAAGGAATTCCTGTTCGATCCCAACATGACCGAGGCGCGCATCGCCACGCTGTCGGGCGGCGAACGATCGCGGCTGCTGCTGGCGCGCGAATTCGCCCGCCCCTCCAACCTGCTGGTGCTCGACGAGCCGACCAACGACCTCGATCTCGAAACGCTCGATCTGCTGCAGGAAGTGATCGCCGATTATGACGGCACCGTGCTGATCGTCAGCCATGATCGCGATTTCCTCGATCGCACCGTTACGATCACGCTCGGGTTGAACGGCACCGGCCATGTCGATGTCGTCGCCGGCGGCTATGAGGATTGGGAGCGCCAGCGCACCCCCGCCGCCGCGCCCAAGCGCACAGGCGGCAAGGTCGCGCACACCGCGCCGCCCGCGCCCCCTGCCCGCGTGAAGCTGACCTACAAGGACCAGCGCGATTACGATCAGCTGCCCAAGCGGATCGAGGCGCTCGACGCGGCAATCCTGCGCGACGAGGCATCGCTCGCCGATCCGGCGCTCTACACCCGCGATTTTGCCCGTTTCGAGCTGCTGACCAAGGCAATTGCGATCGCCCGCGCCGAAAAAGACGCCGCCGAACTCAGATGGCTGGAGCTGGCCGAGCAAGTCGAGGGGCTGGGGTAATTCACCCCAAAGTCGCGCGCAACGCCTTGGCCGCGACGCGATCGGTAAAGGTCGCGTCGGTCAGCGCGGCATCGATATTCGCCCGCGCCGCCGCCTTGTCGCCAAGCTCGGCCTGCACCTGGGCGATGTGCCACCGCAAGCCCGCATGGTCGGGCGCGATCGACACGGCCTTGCGCATCACCTCTAGCGCGGCCTTGTCCTCGCCCGCCTGGAACAATGTCCAGCCAAACGCATCGGTGGCCGCCGGATTGAGCGGCGCGAGCCGGTAAGCCGCCGCCGCATAAATCCGCGCCGTGTCGACATCATCGGCGCCGGCATAAGCCAGCGCCAGCTCCGCGAGCAACGCCGCATCCCTATTGCCAAGCCGCGCGCGCAATCCTTCCAGCGTATCGATCGCCCCATCCCAATCGCCAGCGGCGATCTGCCAATGCGCGGTCAGCCGCTGCGCGGCATTATTCTGCGGGTTCTGGCTCAGGAACAGCGCCAGCACGGTCGCCGCCTTTTGCCGGTCACCAGCCCGATCCAGCGCCTCGACTGATCGCAGCATCGTCGCCTCGTCAAAGCGCAGGCTGGCGGCGCGCGCATAGGCCGCCGCCGCCCCATCAACCCTGTTCAACAGCATCAGCGTGTCGCCAACCAGCAGATGCGCCTGCGGCGCACCGGGATAGCGCTCCGCCAGCCGCCGAGCTTCGGCCAGCGCCGCTGCCGCCTGCCCCTGGTCGATCAGCCCGCGAATATAATCGACCGCGACAATCGGGTTGTCCGGCTGGCGATCGAGCGCCTCGCCGCTCTCGGCCAGGTTGCGCTCGGTGCCAAAGGGCGTCGCGGTATCGGTCAGCGGCACGGCTGACCGGTCGAGAAATTTGGCCGCCCAGTCGCGTTCATTGGTCTGCTCAAACGCATGGCCGACCAGATCGAGCGTATAACTGTCCGCATCCTGCCGCACGGCGATCGCGCGCAACACGTCGAGCGCACCCGCCGCATCGCCCGAGCGCAACAGCGCAGCCCCCAGCAGACGGCGCGCGGCCAGGTTCATCGGCTGCAGCGTCAGCACGCTGCGCCACTGGTCGATTGCCTGTTGATACGCGCCTGCGCGGTAGTCGATCATGCCGCCCAGCAGCAGCGCCCCCGGTTGCCCCGCCAGCGCGCCATGCGTGCGCTGCAACAGGCTGCGCGCCAGATCATCCTCGCCCGCACGCGCCGCCAGCACCGCCTGCAAGTAAAGCGCCTGCGGGCTGCCGGGCCGCGCCGCCAGCGCCCGCCGGGTCGCAGACAGCATCGCCGAATAGCGCCCGGCATCGCCCAGGGTCGCAGCATATTGGATCAGCGCGTCGTGCCGCCATGGATCAACCTTGAGCGCGGTCTCAAACCAGGGCAGCGCTGCCACCAGGCCATATTGCGCGCGCACCAGTTCACCGCGCAACACCAGCGCATCGACATTGGCACGGTCGATCGCCAGTGCGCGATCAGCGGCGTCGATCGCACCTGCCACATCGCTCGATTGCTGCAGCACCCGGCCAAGATCGGTCCAGGCAAGCCCGTCGCGTCCGTCGGTCACGCGCACTATCTCGGCCAGTAGTTGCTGCGCCTGTTCGGTCTTGCCCTGCGCGGCAAGCGCCCGCGCCGCCACGCGCCTGGCGTAGATCGCATATCGCGGCGTGGCCTTACCCGCCTCGGCCAGCGCCCGCACCGGGTCACCCTGCACAAGCCAGGCCTGCGCCTGCATCTGGTGCGACCGCCCCATATCGAACCCGGCATCGGCCGCGCGCCGCAGTTCGCCCTGTGCTGCCTCGCCTTCGCCAAGCGCCAGATAGGTCCGCGCGAGCACGGCATGGGCGAGCCCCCAGCTGGGATCGGCATTCACTGCCTTCAGCGCATGGCTGCGCGCGGCGGTGGCATTGCCATGCTCGAACAGCGCCAGGCTTTGCGCCAATTCCTTGCGCGCCGATGATGGATCGGCATGCGCCGGGCTGACACGCGCGAGCGTGATGAGCGCACCTCCGACGAGCAGCGCCGCCAGCGCGGGGAGGGCAAAAGCCTTACGCATGAAGATCATAGGATTTGAGCAAATCATAAAGCGTCGGTCGGCTGACACCCAGCAGCTTTGCGGTATTGGAGATGTTGCCCTCCGCCCGCGCCAGTGCATGGCGAATGGCGGCCCGGTCTGCACTTTCGCGCACCGCCTTCAGGTTCAGCGGCTCGGCCGGCGCATCGCCTGCCAGATCGAGATCGGCAGCGGTGATGGCCTTGCCCTCGGCCATGATGACGGCACGCTTCATGCGGTTTTCCAGTTCGCGCACATTGCCCGGCCACCCCCAGGCATCGATGGCCGCGCGCGCATCGGGCGACAGGCTGGTGACGCCCGATTGCATCGTCTTGGCGTATTTCTTCAAGAAGTGACGAGCGAGCAGCCCGGCATCGCCGGTGCGCTCGGCAAGCGAGGGAATCCGGATCACGATCTCCGCCAGCCGGTAATAAAGATCGTCGCGGAAGCGCCCGTCCGCGATCATCGCATCGACATCCTGGTGAGTCGCGCACACGATCCGCGTATCGACGGCAATCGGCTTGCGCCCGCCGATCCGCTCGATGACGCGCTCCTGCAAAAAGCGCAGCAACTTAACCTGCAACGGCAGCGGAATATCGCCTACCTCGTCGAGGAACAGCGTGCCCCCCTGTGCCTGCTCGATCTTCCCCTCGGTCGTCTTGACCGCGCCGGTAAAGGCGCCCTTTTCATGCCCGAACAGCTCGGATTCGAGCAGCGTCTCGGGGATAGCGGCGCAATTAATCGCGATAAAGGCACCGCCGCGACGGCGACTGGCATCGTGCAGCCCGCGCGCCAGCAGTTCCTTGCCGGTGCCACTCGCGCCAAGCAGCATCACCGATACATCGGCGGGTGCCACGCGCTCGATCGTGCGCGTCACTTTCAACATTTCGGGCGCGGCTGTGATCATGCCGCCCAGCGCGGTCTGCGCGCCGTGCGTCTCTGCCAGTCGCCGGTTTTCCGCTTCCAGCGCATGGACATGGAACGCGCGGGACACGATCAAACCGAGTTGATCGATATCGATCGGCTTCTGGTAAAAATCCCACGCTCCGTGCTCGATCGCGCGGCGCGCACTGTCGCGGTCGCCGTGCCCTGAGGCGACGATCACCTTGGTGTCGGGCTTCAGCGTCAGAATGGCATCCAGCGTGGCAAAGCCTTCGGTGACGCCGTCGGGGTCGGGCGGCAGGCCAAGATCAAGCGTCACCACATCGGGCATTTCGGCCCGCAACAGATCGATCGCTTCGGTCCGGTCGCTCGCGACGAACACTTGATAGCCATCATAGGCCCAGCGCAACTGGCGCTGCAGGCCCGCATCGTCTTCGACGATCAGCAGCTTCTTTGCATCGCTCATGCCGCTTGCCCAATTTGCTCGGCGCCAGCCAATCCGGCCGGCAAGGTAACGCGAAAGCGGGACCCTTCCCCTTCGCGACTGAACACATCGACCCCACCGCCCATAGCCTCGGCCAGTTGGCGCGCTTCAAACGCGCCAAGGCCAAAGCCGTCGCGCTTGGACGAGACAAACGGCTTGAACAGTCGATCGCGGACAAAGGCCGGGTCCATGCCACTGCCATGATCGACAACGTCGATCGCGATCATGGCTCCCTCTCGCTTCACCGTCACCGTAATTGGTTCACCGGCCGGGCTGGCTTCGATGGCATTTTGCAACAGATGGCCAAGCAATTGCTCGACCCGAACCGGATCGGCGATGGCAAGGGCATCGCGCATGCCACCCGTCGCAATGGGATGCTGCGCACGCCGCATAGCGACAACGCGTTCGACTAGAGACATGATTTCGACCGGGCCCGTTACACTGGGGCGCGTGGTGTGGTGCTGCGACAGCCGTGCGAGCAATTCATTCATCCGTGTGGCAGAATCCTGCAGCGTCGCGACCATATCGGCCCGAAATGCCGGATTATCCGCGTGGCGTTCGGCGTTTCTCGCGACCAGGCTCAACTGGCTGACGAGGTTCTTGATGTCGTGCATGATGAAGGCAAAGCGCCGATTAAACTCATCGAAGCGCTGCGCGTCTGACAGGGCTGCATGGGCGCGGGCCTCCGCCAGATAGCTCGCCACCTGGCGGCTGGCGAGCCGCAGCAGATCAAGGTCTTCCCAATCGGGCCGGCGGTCGATCGCCGGACGCGCGAGCAGGATTGCGCCTGTCAGCTTGCCGAAATGCAGCAGCGGCACCAGCACCCAGGCTTCCGGGCGATCGAGCATCCAGATCGGCATGGTGCTCAATTCGCCGGCCTCTGCCGCGCCCGTACGGACGGCGTCGAGTTCCACGATGCGGCCGGTTTTTTCGAGATATCGGGCGAGCGCCGCCTCACCGCTTTGCGAGGGTGCGCCATCGGAATCCCAGTTCCACACCGCGCCCTGTCCCAGCGCTGCGCCATCGGGCACCAGCAACATACCACCGAGCGAATCAGTGAGATCGGCCACCGCCTTCACGATCCGCTGTTCGAGCGGGGCCGCGCCATCACCCGGCTGGCCGAGCGTATCGGTAAAACGCAGCCATTCGGCCCGGTAGTCATATCGATGGGCAAAGAAATGCTTGGCGAGTTTCACCCTCAGCCACGCCCGCAATGACGGTGTCGACCAGATCGTGACCATCGCGGTCGTTGAGCCAAACACAAACGCGGTCTGCATAATGCGCGCATAATCGCTGCCGATCGTGCCAAGCGCGTTCGTCGCGAGCACAACCGCCACCAGATACAGGCCGACCGCCGCGATCGAGACCGATCGATAGGCAACCGCGCGCGATAATTGCAGCGACCAGTCGCCATTGCGATGCGCGGCAAGCGCAAAAAGGGGCGCAAGCAGCGCAATTCCAACACCGCGCACCAGCAACAGTGATGGACCCCACATCAGGTTGAGGTAGCGCAAGGTGTAAACCAATAGGTCAACCGACCACACCGCCGCGAGCGCCATCACCGCCAGCCAAATCCCGCCCCGAGCCGATGGCAGCACGGCGTGGTAGAGATGGTACACCAGCACCAGCGCCGTCGCCGCAACCAGCATGCGCATGATGATCGTCACCTGGGCAATCGCAGCCAGTTCAGCACGCGGCAGCGGCGCGACCGACAGCACAGCCAGCGCACTGCCCAGCACCGCAATCACGATGGTGATCCCATAGACGATCATCACCGTCGCCGCGACCGGCATCGCCCGATCCCGCCGCACCAGCGCCGCCATGAAGAATAGCCAGGCGATGTTGCGACCCGATTCCGCCAGCCGGGTGATCAAATCGCCCGCCCCGATGCCGGCAATCGCCAGCGCCCACAGCGCCGTCGTCGTCAGCGCCACCAGGAAGGCAAGGCGCGGCAGGCCGGTTGCAGCCTTGCTCACCTGCGACAGCGCAAGCGCACCAAACAGCAGCGCCGCAAAGGCATGCGACCACAGGATCAGTGCCGATATCACGGCCTAGCGCGCCCCTTCAGGCCACAGCACCACGCGGATCGTTTGCAGCAGGATCAACAGGTCGAGAAACGGCGAATAATTCTTCGCGTAATAAAGATCATATTCCAGCTTCTGCCGCGCATCCTCGATCGACGCGCCATAGGGGTAATTGATTTGCGCCCAGCCGGTAATGCCCGGCTTCACCATGTGACGCTCAGCATAATAAGGCAGCTTTTGTTCAAGATCGTCGACAAACTGCGGCCGCTCGGGGCGCGGGCCGACAAAGCTCATTTCCCCCTTCAGCACACTCCACGCCTGCGGAATTTCGTCGATGCGCGTCTTGCGGATCAATCGGCCGATGCGGGTGATGCGCGGATCGTCCTTTTCAGCCCACACCGCCTTGCCGTTCTTCTCAGCATCCTGCCGCATCGACCGCAGCTTCACGATATCGAACCCGACATTGTAAAGGCCAACGCGCCGCTGCCGATAAAAGACGGGGCCCTTGCTCTCGAGCTTGATCGCAATCGCCATGCCGATCACCAGCGGTGCCGTGCAGACAATCAGGATGATGCTGGCGGCAATATCGAACAAGCGCTTGAACGCGCTGGAAAGCATGCGTCCCGAGGAGAACCCGTCGGAAAAAATCAGCCAGCTCGGGTTGACGCTGTCGAGATCGACTCTGCCGGTCTCGCGTTCCAGAAAGGTCGAAATCTCGTTGACGTGGACGCCCGTGGTCTTGATGCGCAGCAAGTCCTTGAGCGGCAGCGCATTGCGCCGTTCTTCCAAGGCCAGCACGACCTCGCTTGCGTTGAGCAGCACGACATGGTCGGCCAGATTGTAGATCGCGTCGCGCGCAATCGCTTCGGGAATGACCCGGTTCGCTTCACTCATCGATACATAGCCGACGACCGCAAACGCCGCCCCCGGCCGCTGTGCCAGCGTCTTCAGTCGCTGCGCCCGCAGGCCTGCGCCCAGCACCACGATGCGGCGCTTGAAGGCTTGGCTGCCCAGCGTCTTTCCGAGCAGGATCCGCAGTGAAATGAGGCCGATTACCGCGAGGCCCATGCCGTAGAACAGGTTGGAGCGCCAAAAATCGAGCACGGGAATCAGGTAGAATATCGCGCTCTGCAGGATGATCCCCAGCGAAACCGCAACAATCAGCCGCGCCGTCGCATAACGCAGCGATTGAAGGGCATTGGCACCATAGACGCCCACCGCGATCATCGATACTTCGAGCGTGAACGCAAAGCAGATCAGCTGTGGCAACCGGGTTGTGATGGGCAAGACTGTCTTGCCGATATGCCCCATGCGAAGCAGCCAGCCGATTTCCCCCGCGGTCAGCAGCAGGATGATGTCCAGAATCGCGAGCAAAAGCACCGCGTTGGGAACATAATGCTTGAATAATCTAATCATCGCCCAAGCCGGATAGCAGGCAAAGTGTAAACAATTCCGACATATCCATACGATCCATCCACATTAAAGGGAAAAAAGACCGACAATCGGATCACTATCGATCGGCGCGGGTTTGCCTGGTGCGCCATGCAAGCTATGCGCCGCACTCAGGAGAAATCGATGTCTGACGCAACGCTGGTTCCCGTGATCCTGTCTGGTGGCGCTGGCACGCGCTTGTGGCCAATGTCGCGCCCCGAATTGCCGAAGCAATTGCTGGCGCTGACAGCCGATGAAACCATGTTGCAGCTGACAGCGCTTCGTACGGCCGATCAGGACAAGTTCGCAGCGCCAATCGTGGTGGCAAACGCACAGCACGGCGACATGGTCGAAGCACAGCTCGCCGCGGTCGGCATGGCCGCCCAAGCGCTGATTCTCGAACCGATTGGTCGCAACAGCGCGCCTGCCATCGCGCTGGCCGCTATAGCGGCCGGGAGCGGCGCAACGCCGATTCTCGTCATGCCGTCCGATCATGTGATCGCCGATGTCGCCGCGTTCCACGCCGCCATTGACCGCGCGCTGCCGCTGGCGCGCGAAGGATGGCTGATCACCTTTGGGATCGACCCCGAATCGCCTGATACGGGCTATGGATGGATAAAGCGTGGCGATGCCATTGCCCCGGGGCTCAACCGCGTTGCGCGATTTGTCGAGAAGCCGCCGCTTGACCGGGCCGAGGCAATGTTTGACGCGGGCGATCATTATTGGAACGGCGGTATTTTCCTGTTTCGGGCCGACGCCTTTCTTGCCGCACTCGCGCTCTATGCCCCAGCCATGCTGGCGGCCTGCCAAGACGCGATGGACGGTGCATCGCGCGACGATATCCGCATCAATCCCGATGCGACCAGTTTTGCCGCCTGCCCGGCCGATTCGATCGATTATGCTGTGATGGAAAAGGCAGATCGGGTCGCCGTGGCGGCGGTGAGCATGGGGTGGAGCGATGTCGGCAGCTGGGATGCCCTTCATGCGATTAACGACAAAGATGAGGCGGGCAACAGCATCAAGGGCGAGGCGGTCCTGCTCGATACCACCGGCACCCTTGTCCATTCCGACGGCCTGCGCATCCACATGATCGGCATGACAGATGTGATCGTGGTGGCCAGCGGCAACGATGTGCTGATCATGCCGCGCGGTCGATCGCAAGAGGTAAAGGCTTTGCTCGCGGTAAAGCCGAAGGATTAACGCGCGGCTGCGCCGGAAGATCGACATCCCTTCATTGGCTTTCCGGTGCCGTCGGCGGGGATATAGGAAATCCGGTCAAGAATGTGCACGCGACTGCGCAGTGCGGGTGGCACCCTGGCCGGGTCGAACAGGATGTAAAGATGGTGTGGATCGATCCGGCCCGATGCCAGCGCGGCAACCTCGCGCGCCAGCCGCACCCGGGTCTGATCGGATTCGCGCGCCGCATAGGTTGAAGCGGGTCGGGCGGCAGGCCAGCATTGCCCGCCAGCTGATTTCCTGCAGCAACTGAAGGTCCTCGGTCACGCTCGGCGGATGGAACTCCACCGCCGATGCAGCGGCAATAATGGCGGGCCAGCGCGAGTCGCGCGTGCGGTGGTAGACCTCGGCATTGTCCGCCGTCGCCGTCACCGTCCGAATGGCAGCGAACATTGGCGCGATGTCGATGATCTGTAGGGCAAGTGCGGCCGCCAACAGCAATGTGGCGCGGGACCGGTCAAGCCGATAGGCGGCAAGGACCGCGACGAGCACGATTCCATAGGCCACCGGCCAGAACAGCCGCCCCGCCGCCCGCACCGGATCGAGCAGATCAACGAGCCGCTGGGGGATCGGCAGGATCAGTATGGTCCGCCCCTGCCAATGGATATGGCTGCCCAGCGCGAGCAGCGTGAGCACCGCAAAGGCCGGGATCAGCCATCGCAGCCGGCTCACTGCTCCCTGTTCGTCTGGCGTCGCGCGGGCCATCGCCAGCAGCGGGAGCGCGGCAACCACGAGCAGCAACAGGCCAGCGCCGAGATATTGGAAGCCCTCATAGCCTCTGCCTTGATCTTCCGGCGTAGATGGCAGCAGCGCAGTGTAGGAGGGATTGCCGGGGTTGAAGAGCCCATCAATGCCCATCGGAAACGCGCCGAAGGTGCCCGTCGATACATAGGCACCGCCCACCGCCCCATTCACCGCCATCAACCCGACGACCATCGCCGCCACCAGCGCATGGGCGGTCAGCATCCCAATCGCGGTCCGCATCGGCGGGCGGTCTGCAAGTGCCGCCAGAATAGCGCTTGCCCAGATAGCGGCGACCATCACCAGCAGATAGGCATGGATCAGCGCCGCGATGCCAAGCAACAGCGCCCACCAGCCTGCCGACCGCGCCCGTCGTTGATCGACGAACAGCCACAACGCCCACAGGATCAGCCAATGCGCACACAAATTGGGGTGGACGATCCGGCTGAACAACGTCGGCAATAGCGTCAGCAGCGCGGTGCCGAGCCAGGCCGACAAAAAGTCTGGCGCGGCGCGGCGCACCAGCAGCCAGGCGAACAAAGCGTGCAGCACGGTGCAAAGCAGCAGCCACAGGCCGACCAGCTGCACGCCCGCTGGCAGCCACGGTGCGATCGGCCACAGCAACAGGCCAAGCAGCGGATTGCTGTCAGTAAACAACAGGGTCACGCCTTCGGGCCCGGACAACAGGGCGTTGCGCGTCCCCGGCCAATCGCCAGCCCGCAGATAGGCGGCCAGGCCAAGCGCATTCTGCCCGACATCGGTACCGCCCAGCAGCCAGCCGACATTCACGGGATCAAGGATCGCCGGATGCACCCACAGCAGGAAAGCCGCCAGCGGAATGGTGATCAGCGCGGTCGTTCGGGCAATGGCAGCCAGCAAGCGTTACTCCTTGGATACCATGCCTCTACGGGCTTGCACTCGACGCGCCAATCCATGACTTGCGACCGGATCGTCAAAATGTATAATGCCCTATGGAGTTTTTGGGCGGATGACTGACATTATCGCGGCGCACGGCGCACTTTTCCTCGCGAGCCGGCTGAAGAGGGTGGCCGAGCGATTGCAGGCAGATTGCAGCGACATCATCGCTGCGGCCGGCCTGCCGCTCCAGCCCGGGCAATTTCCGCTGCTCGCAGCGCTCGATCAGGCCGGCCCGATGACCGTCGGTGCGCTGGTCGAAGCGCTGGGCATCAGCCAGCCTGCGATCACCCAGGGACTGCGGCGGTTAGCGTCGTTGGGGCTAATCGACACAGCGCGCGGGCGCGGCGACCAGCGACAGCGGATCATCTCGCTCTCGGAGGAAGGAAAAAGCGTAATGGCGACGGCCCGCCGCGATTTGTGGCCACGGATCGAATCGGCGGTGAACGATCTGTGCGATGGTGTGTCCGGCCCGCTGCTCGATCAAGTGACGGCAATCGAGCGCGCGCTCGCCGCCGCGCCACTGGGGACTCGCGGCAATGGGCTGGTCATCCGCGAGTTCAGCGATGCCCTCGCCCCCGCCTTCCACGACATCAACGCCGAATGGATCGAGCGCATGTTTCGGATGGAGGACACGGACCGCGAGGTGCTGCAAAACCCCCGCCGCCGGATCATCGATGCTGGTGGCACGATCCTCTTTGTCGAGGCCGCAGGGCTTGGCATCGTTGGCGCCTGCGCCTTGCAGAAAACCGGCGAGCGCCAGTTCGAGCTGACCAAGATGGGCGTCCGTGAAAGCGCGCGCGGGCGAAAGGCGGGGGAATTTCTGCTGGCGGCAATCATCGCGCGGGCCCATGCGATGAACGCACAGACGCTGTATCTGCTCACCAATGCCATCTGCGCCCCGGCAATTCACCTGTATGAAAAGCTCGGCTTCGTCCATGATGCCACCATCATGCGCGATTTTGGCGCGCGTTATGAGCGTTGCGACGTCGCAATGCGGTATCGACCGGACGCGCAGTCCTTGGACAGCTGAACGATCCCGTCCTATGGGCGTTTGACGCGGTACGTACAGCGGAGACATGTCGATGCGCCTGACACCCTTGTTGCTTGCAACGCCGCTGTTGATCGGCGCCGTTACCGCCGCTGCCATGGCACCCGCTGCCCAACAGAACGACGATTCGGTCAAGCGTGCGGCGACCCAGCCGCTGCGCGATACCCGCATCAGACAGGACAAGATTCCCGATATCCTGCTGCTTGCCGCATCTGCGCCATACTCGTCTGCCAACACCCGCAATTGTGCTGCGATTGCACGCGAGGTTGAGCAACTGACCGCTGCGCTCGGCCCCGATGTTGATGTGCCCGCAGGCAAGAAGGGCGAATCAGCGGCCATCGCCGCAGCGGCGGCACGGGCAGCCGTCAACACGTTCATTCCCGGGCTTGGCCTTGTTCGGGTCATCACCGGGGCCGACAAGGCACAACGGCGCGTTGAAGCGGCTGTCTATGCTGGCTCCGTCAGGCGCGGATATCTCAAAGGTCTTGGCCTGCTGAAGCGCTGCGCACCACCTGCTGCCCCACGCCAGGCGGCGATTGACGACCAGCCCGAGTTGCCCATCGAGGAAGATAAAAACTAACCGAAATCGCTCTCAGTCCTCAACAGGCTATTTTCCCTGGGCATGGCGCATCACGCTCGCGAGTGCGGGGTTACCGCTGCGATCAAGCGCCTCGATAACCCTTACGCGATCGTCGGCTGCCTTGTTCTGGCTGAGCTTCGTCGTCCCGCGCACGTCGGCGATGCGCAGTTCAAAACCGGCAATCGCCCGCAACATCGCACGAAATCGCGCCTCCTCCATCTTGTCGCGCGTCCAGGGATTCTCAGGGCTGACGCGCGGCTCGTGCGCCATTGCCAGCGCATCGAGTTGCGCCACCAGGCCATCCTCGTCGAGGGCGTGGACAGTGCCTTCGAGTTCCACGGCGACATAATTCCACGTTGGCACCTGGTTCGCGCCATTGGCGTACCAATTGGGCGACACATACCCGTCGGCACCGCTGATGCTGGCAATCATCCGCGCCCCATCAAGCTGGGCATGGGCACGGTTCGCGCGCGCGACATGGAAGCTCACCGACCGCGGGCCGGTCTGGACGATCGGCGCGTGCACCACCATCGGCCCGCTAGGCGTTGCCGCAGCGAGATGGGCAAGGCCGATTTGTGCTGCCCAGGCGATCAGCGATGCATCGTCACCGTGCCGGAAAGCGGGATTGGGGTGCATCGCTCTGTTTCCATCATCCGTCGCCAGCGCCATTCGCGCGGTCGACCTGCGCAATCATACAGGCGAGATCGAGGCGCTCAAACGGTGGCGATCGATCACGCGCAGATAACTCTCGGCGAGCGCGCGATTGACGGCATCCCAGCTATACTTTGCGGCCGTCACCCTGCCCGCTGCGCCCGTCGCCAGGCGGCTGGCCGGATTGGCCGCATAGGCTTCAACAGCATCGGCAAAGCCACCCACGTCGCCGGCCTTGATCAGCCGGCCGGTTACGCCATTGTCGATCAGGCTCGCCGTACCAGGCGCATCCGCCCCCACCACCGGTACGCAGCAGGACAAGGCCTCCAGCGTAACGATCCCGAAGGTTTCGGTCACGCTGGGGTTGAGCAAGATATCCATCGACGCAAGCGCCCGTGGCAATTCAGCGCCGCTCTGGAATCCGGCGAAGATAGCTTGTGGCAGTCGGTCGGTGAACATCTCGCGCGCGGGGCCATCGCCAACCACCAGTACCCGCAGCTTCACCCCCCGCCGGGCCAGTTCGTCGATCGTATCGCAAAACACGCCGATGCCCTTTTCAAGCACCAGGCGGCCGAAATAGCCGACGACGATCTCATCATCGCCAATCCCCAGCGACCGGCGCCATTCGAGCGAGCGGGCAGCAGGGGTAAATACGTCATGCTCGACGCCGCTCGGCCAGATGCCAATTTCCTTGTTCATATGCTGACCGTGCAGCACATCGACCATCGATTGCGATGGGGCGACGATCGCATCGCAACGCCGGTAGAATCGCCGCAACATCGCAACCAGCGCGGGCTCGAGCAGCCCCATGCGATAATAATGGAGATAGGTCTCGAACCGAGTATGAACCGATGCGATCAACGGGATGTGGTGGCGGCGCGCATAGGAAACACCCCAATGGCCGAGCGTTTCTGGGGCAGAGACGTGCATGATGTTGGGCGCGAACGCACGCAGATCACGCTTGAGCCGTCGCCCCATGCCATAGGCCAGCCGGTAATCCGACCGACCGGGAATGGGCATAGCCCGCACGCCGACAAGGTCGCCGACTGCCGGGAAGGCGGGCGTATCAACCACCGGCGAATAGATCCTAACCGCCGCGCCCTGGGACAGCAGAAAACCGACATGCCGGTTCAGCGCCATGTTCGCGCCATCGCGCGTATAATTATAGTTGCCGCTCAACAGCGCGACCCGCAGGTCTGAAATTCTCATTGTAGAAACAGAAGCATGGATCGATCACAATCTTCAATCAGGCGTCAATCGGGATCAGAAATCAGCTGATCAGCTGGCACGCTTGCACGAGCGCGCATATGGCCTTCCCCTGATCTCGTCCCGGCCCGTTGACTGAGCCTTTTTCATAATCTCGCATACGCCTCAGCTGCGCTGCCGCCCCCGGCGTTCGCCCTTGCGCTCCTGCCGCCTTGATTTGGCGATCGCAGCTGCGGCGCGACGCTTGCCCTCGGCGGTTTCGCTGAACTTTACCTCGTCGAGCACCATCGCGTCACCCAGCTTTTCGTCAAAGCCCAAAAGCTTCAGGCTTTCCGCGAAATGCGGCGGCAGATCGGCCGTCACGTCGATTTGCCCGCCATCGGGATGGTCGATCCGAATGCGACGGGCATGGAGGTGCATTTTCCGGCTAACGCCGCCGGTGAGAAACGAGGCGGCCCCGCCATATTTGCCGTCGCCGACAATGGGGTGGCCAATCGCGTTCATATGGACACGCAGTTGGTGGGTACGCCCGGTAAACGGCTGCAGCTCAACCCAGGCCGCGCGGTTCCCGGCGCGCTCGATCACCCGATAGCGCGTACGCGAGGGGCTGCCATTTTCTTCGTCGACATGCATTTTCTCACCGCCCGATCCGGGCTGTTTGCCAATCGGCAGATCGACAATGCCATCATGAATATCGGGCACGCCGACGATCAGCGCCCAATAGACTTTGCGCGCGGTCCGGCTGGAAAAGGCCTTGGCGAAATGGCCTGCCGATCGCGCATTGCGCGCCACGAGCAGCGCGCCGCTGGTGTCCTTGTCGAGCCGGTGGACAAGCTTTGGCCGTCCCTCGCTCTCATAACTCAATCCGTCCAGCAGCCCATCGACATGTTCGGTCGTCTTGGTGCCGCCTTGCGTTGCAAGACCGGGCGGCTTGTTGATGACGATCGCCTGCGCGTCCTTGTGGATCACCATTTCCTGGATGAACGATTCCTCATCCGCGGTCAGCGGCGCGCGGTCGCGCAGCTTCGGTTTGACCGCATCGGCGCGAACCGGCTCCGCTGGCGGCAGGCGCAGCACTTGCCCTGCGACAAGGCGGTCGCCAGGCGTCGCGCGGGCACCGTCGATCCGCAGCTGGCCGGTCCGCGCCCATTTGGCGACGGTCGTAAAGCTCGTTCCCTCGAGGTGTCGCTTGAACCAGCGATCCAGGCGGATGCCATCGTCATCAGTGCTGACGGTGAATTGGCGGACGTCACTTGTCGCCGCGCCGGATTTGCCTTTGTCGCTCATGCGAGCCCCCGCGTAATGGCAAGGCCGCCAAACAGCGCCGCTGCGGCACCGATGACGGACAGCAATACATAGCCCATCGCCATGGCCAGCGCGCCGCGCTCGATCATCGCCACCATATCGAGTGAAAAGGCAGAAAAGGTCGTGAAGCCGCCGAGAACCCCCACCGCCAGGAACAGACGCAGCTCATTATCGGCCGGCATTTTCGCCAGCCAGCCAACGAGCAAGCCCATCGCTAATCCGCCGACAAGATTGACGGCGAGCGTGCCCCACGGATAGGCGGTGCCCAGGATTGTGGTCAGCCAACGGCCGACCAGATAGCGGCCGCCGGCACCGATCGACCCTCCGACCATGACGATGAAAAGCGAAAACATGGCGCGCGTTAGCGCGAATGGGCCGAAATGAGAACCCGCCCCCGAAAAACCTGCTCAAAACCTGCTCAGTTGCCCCTGTTGGCAACCAGGTCGACATCGGTGCCGCCATCGGGCCGGGTCGTTGCGAAAATGGCATAGGCGGCATCGCCGTGCGTGCCCGCGAGCACATGATCGTCCCCATCGACCTGATGCTCAGCAGAATAACCGGCCCCGCTGACGCGGGTATAATACCAGTCGAGCACCGTCTGCAGTGACGCTGTGCTGGAGAAGCTGACGATACGCAGCGCGCAATTGCCCTGCTCGCTGCCTGCCGCCTCACTGACGCGTGCATCCGGATAGAGCGGGAGGGCGCCCGGCAAGCGGAGAGCCCAGCGCGTTGAATAGCTGACGGACGCCGCACAGGCGCGCGTGCCACGGTCGGCCTGACGCTCGGCAAGGCCACCCAGCGTCAACGCCTCGCGCGCCGCGCTGCATCTTGGGCATCCCTTGCCGGCTAACGGTGCCGGTGATGATTTCAGTTTTTCACTGGTGGCCGCGCCACCCGCTGCCGCGCTGCCCGATCCGCTCGCGCCTGGGGCCTTCTGGGCCGAATAGGGTTGGCTGGGCGGGCGGATCGCATCATGGTTCGCCTGACTGGCCAGCGACGGATCGACCATGATCTGGTCTTGCAGCGCACTCATCAAGGCAGGGTCGCGGACATTGCCCGTGCTGTTGCCGTCGGCGAGCTCGGCATCGAGCGAATCCAGGTTGCGTTGCTCGTTGCCGCCGCTGCTACCGCACGCCGCCAGAGGCAGGACAAGCGGCAATAGCAGCACTGAAAGGGCACGAATGCCGCGACGCATCATCAACCTGCTCCCCGCATAGTGCCGAAATCTTAGCCAAAAAGGGGTTAAGGAAGCGTTGGACTCACGCGTTCTGTCCGGCCATCGATGGCAAGGTGCTTGACATGAGTAATACAGCTCCCCATCTACCTGTCATGCTCAACATTCTTTCCCTGCTCGTCGGCTTGGTCGCGTTCGTGATCAGCCTTGTCGGCTTTGTGCCGCTGCTGGGCTGGCTGAACTGGCTTGCCCTGCCGATCGCTATCACTGGCGCGGCCCTGGGCGTGATGTCTGCCCATGCGGCAGGGCGGAACCTGAATATATTGGTGCTGGTATTCGGCGGCTTCCGCCTTTTTCTTGGCGGTGGCCTGATCTGAAACGACAAAGGGCCCGGCGATCCCGCCGAGCCCTTTTTTAGCGATCACGGCTAATTTAGCGGCAGCGCTTTTTGGCAGTGATCGTGCGATCGATCGCGCGACCCGCAAAGGCGCCGCCCACGCCGCCGGCCACGGTGCCGAGCAGCCCACCACCTAGCGCGTTACCGACCACAGCACCGCCAACCCCGCCCGCGATCAGGCCTGTCGTGCCATCTGAACGCCGACAATAGGTCTTGCCGTTGCGGGTGTAGACCCGCGGCTCATAATGCTTTTTGCGGGCCTGCGCCTCGGTTGGAAACGAGACTGTAGCCGTCGGTACGACCAGCGAAAGTGCGGTGAGCGACATCAATATCGTGCGCATTGGAAATTCTCCCTTGCCTTGTGTGAATGAATTCCAGCTGGACGTACCTGGTTTCAAAGATGCCGTCCGAACGCATCGATTGTGCAACGAGTTTCATGAACGTAAAACAACATCATGTTCATCTGCGATGAGCCGCCCCTGCCGTGCGAGCAACGTCGCCCTTATTGTCCACGATATCCACGTTATCCACAGGCCAGACGCGCACGAATGTCATTGGCGCGACTCGCGTTCAGTGACAGGATCATGACTGTAAGCAGCGGGTTAAAGTTTAGGAAACTTCACTTAGATCAAATGCTTAGACCAGAGTTGCGCGCCGGTGCCGCAAGGAAACCGCGAGCGATGATGGTGGGGTGTCGATCACCAAAGGCCAATGGATGGGCGAAAGCTTGACCGGCGGTTGAGGATCGGGCCGATGCCCAATGTTTCGGTGGGCTCGCAAGGGCGGATCGAAGCAGGTTGCGCGAAACCCGGCTGAGAGCAAGTACCGCAAGGTGCTGTCGCCAGGTCGGGGGACGCCAGCCGCAAACGCAAAGCCTGATGCCGCTTGCGGCGTTGGTGGAGCATGCCGCCGAAACCAGAGGGCGCAGGGTGCTTGCGAGAGCAACCAAGCGGATTGGAGTCCGGCGACCGGGGGTCGGCAGCGATGCCGGCCCCCAATTTGCGTTTGTGGTGCCGGCGATTGGCGCAGGCTCGGTGGGTTTCTGTCGAGACTTATCCATCCCGCGCATTTTTTTGCGTCTCCCCTAATCCCCGGCTATCGCTTAGCCCATGTCACTCGCCATCCCTGCGCTCCCCGCAGCATTGCCGCCGCTGCTTGATCTGGCCGGGCTCGGGGTTTTTGCGGCCTCTGGTGCGCTCGCTGCTGCAAAGCGCGGGCAAACGATCGTTACCCTCACCTTTTTCGCGTTGATCACCGGTGTGGGCGGCGGGACGGTGCGCGATCTGTTGATCGGCGCGCCGGTGTTCTGGGTGCATGACAGCCGCGCTGCCGCCACGTGCCTCATCGTCGCGTTCCTCATGTGGCTCACGCCCGCCCGTTGGTGGGAGGGGGCAGCTTTGGTGTGGTTCGACGCAGTCGGGCTCACGGCCTATGCGGTATTTGGTGCGGCGAAGGCGCTGGCGTTCGGCGTTCCTGCCGTGCCCGCCGCAGTGATGGGCGTCATCGCCGCCTGTGTCGGCGGCATCATTCGCGATGTTCTGGCGGGCGAGCCCTCGATCATCATGCGGCCCGAGATTTATGTAACGGCAGCCGCGCTTGCCGCAGCGCTCTATGTCGGGCTGATTGTCGCCGGGGTGCCGGTTGCGGTCGCTGCCATCGCCGCCGCATCGGCAGGATTTGCGCTGCGGGCCGCGGCAATCAGCTGGAAGCTGGCCCTCCCGGCCTATCGCGGGCGAGGCTGAGCGGCGGCACCGCGCAACCGGTGCCTGCAGTGCCTTCAGTCCAGCGGGACCAGGCTGTCGACACCCTGGGCGGCCACCGCCCAACGATAGACCGCGTCGGCGATGTAGAATCGGAACTGGCTGGGATCGAAATACACCTTGCGCGCTCCGCCGACACAGGCCCGCCCGCCGTTCACGATCGCCGCCTCCAGTCGCTGCATCTCCTCCGTGCTCGTATCACGCACGAGGCGGACTGACAGGGCCGGCTGAAGCCGCACCAGGCAAACCGCGATCTGGAAATAATTGCGATCGGTCGGCAATCGGAATTTGGCGAGCGACACTTCGCGCGCGTCGAAGCGCTCTTGGATGGCCGGGTCCCCGGTCTGCTTGGCGGTCAAGGACAATGTCGGTGCAAAGGCATTCAGCGTACCGATGAATAGGGCACCGCGATCATAATAAGTCACGTCGTAGGGAGCGGCCGAGGATGCTGTCGCGCGGTCATCGTCGAGGGCGATCAACGTTTGCGGGTCTTTCGTGCAGGCGGCGTTGATCTTCAGCAGCCGGGCCTGCGCGAACGCGTGCCGTGCGCTGTTGATCCGACCATCGAGCACTTGGCGGATCAGTTCCCGATCGGCCTTTCGCTTAAAGGCACATTGGGCAAATTGCTGTGAGTATTCGAACGCTCTGCGGCTATCGACAGCGCCTGCCCCGGTCTTATTGCTCCCCAAGGTCCGACGGGTGACGGTCGAGCCGGGCGAGTCGAGGTCCTTCAAGCCAGACACGACAATGTCGTCGGATGGCTCCGCCGATGCGTCAGTTTGCGGTGGCGGCGCGGATTGCGGTGGCTGCTGCGGCGCGAGTGCCGATAGTGCCAACATGATCGAGGCTATTCTCATCCGACTTCACCTATAACCGAGCTTGCCGATCGACATCTCGGCCATGAGCATAGTCACCCGACAATAAATGAGAAGAATATTCCGATAGTTGTAGGCGATGCTGCCAGCCGGCAAGGGAGCCATCGGCTGTGGCCCATAAACCCCATCCGGTGCCGCTGGCAGTGGCGCTATTCGCGCACCACGCCGACCTCGCTAAAGGGCCGCGGCTCCACCGGCGGCACGCTCGGCTCGTTGAGCTCGCATTGCCAGAAACCAACGTCGATCCATTGGCCCTGCTTGTAGCCGACCTCGCGGTAAACCCCGGCGCGGCGAAAGCCGACGGCCTCGTGCAGTCGGATCGACCCGTCATTGGGCAGCGCAATCGCGCCGATCGCCTGAGTAAAGCCTTGCGCCCGCAGCGTATCGATCAGCGCTTCATATAACAGCCGCCCGGCACCCTGCCCCTGGGTCGGCCCGGCGACATAGACCGACGTCTCGACCACGTAGCGATAGGCCGGGCGATCGCGAAAGCGGGTGGCGTATGCATAGGCCAGTACGCCGCCTTGAGGGTCGCCATTGGTGGCGACGATCCACGGATAAAGGCCATCGGACGCTGCCATTCGGGTGCGCATCTGGCGCGCATCGGGTGCCTCTGTCTCAAACGAGACCGTGCCGCTCAACACGAACGGGGCATAGATGGCGGCAATCGCGGCGGCATCCTCGGCCTGGGCGGGTCGAATGGCAATCACAGGCCGAGGCGCGTCAGGACGACGTCCATCAGGGTCAGGTCGGCAGCGCTCGGCGCAGCCGGTGCCAGCCCGCCACACTCAAGGCAGCGCGCCTGTACCGCAGCTCCCGTGGCAAGCCGACGAACATCGCCAAGCGCCTGGGCAAAGACGGCGCGGCGCTGCTGGGCGATCCGCGAAAACGCATCGCCGGGCTGATTGGCCTCGTCGTCTTCGTCTTTGTTGGCGAAATCGGCAGCGATCCTGGCGAACCAGTCGGGCTTTTTGTCGAGATATTCGGCATGGACGGTCTTGGGGTCGAGCTTGGCGCGGCGGGCCGCTTCGTCGATGGCGTCCTTCAGCGTGCCGAATCGATCGACCAAGCCGATCTGGTGCGCGGTGCCGCCATCCCAGACGCGCCCTTGCGCGATGCTGTCGACCTTGGCCGGCGTCATGTGGCGCGCCTGTGCCACGCGCTCGAGGAACTGGGCATAGCCATGCTCGATGCCCGCCTGCAGGATGGCGTCGATATCGGCATTGGTGCCACCAACCACGTCGGGCTGCCCGCTGAGCGGTGCGGTCTTTACGCCATCTGCGGTGATGCCGAGCTTTTTCAGACTATTCTCAAAGGTGGGGATGACGGCGAAGATCCCGATCGATCCCGTGATGGTATTGGGCTCGGCAAAGATCGTGTCGCCTGCCGTCGCCACCCAATAACCGCCCGAGGCGGCAACTGAGCCCATCGACACCACGATCGGTAGCTTCTGGGCCTTGGCTTCCAAAATCGCGCGACGGATGGTTTCGGAGGCGAGTGCCGATCCACCGGGTGAATCGATCCGCACCACAAGTGCTTTCAGCTTCTTGGTGGCGAGCCCGTCCAGCACCAGCTTGGCGATGGTGTCGCCCGCTGCCGTGCCGGGGCCGGCCTTGCCGTCGACAATGTCGCCCGCAACAGTCACGACGCCAATCGCGTCGCCACTGGTCTTGGCCGGATTGGCCTCGAGATAATCGTCATAGCGGATGGCATTGAAGGTGCCGACCGACTTGCCCGATTGCTGACCCGCGATGGCAGCGACGCGCTTGTTGAAATCGGTCCGGCTGCCGAGCTTGTCGATAAGGCCGGCTTTCAAATTGGCCGCCGCGATATCGCCGCCGGTCGCGGAAATCGCGGCGGTGGGGTTGAGCAGGAAGGCGGCGGTCTGGGCTTTTGGTCGGGCCTTGGCGACCGAGTCCTTCCAGTCGGTCAGCAGCGATCCGTAAAGCGCTTCGCTGGCGGCGCGGGCTTCGGGGGATTGATCGGCGCGGGTATAGGGCTCGACGAAGGATTTGAACTTGCCGACCCGGTAGACATGCACGTTGACACCTAATTTGTCGATCAGGCCCTTGTAATAAAGTTGCGTGCCGCCCGGGCCGGCGAAGAGCGTGCCGCCGAGCGGGTTCATCCAGATCTCGCTTGCATTGGCAGCGAGGCGATAGCCGGAATCGGTGTAGCCGGTGGCATAAGCGAGCACCGGTTTGCCACTTGCGCGCACCCGGCCGAGCGCGGCGGCGATTTCGCTGATCGCGGCGGGATAACCGCCGGCATAGGAATCGAGATCCAACACAATCGCTTTGACGCGCTGATCGGTGCGCGCGGCGTCGATTACCCGAACGACATCGCGCAGGCGATATTCGCGCGGGCCCTGATTGCCGCCGAAATTGAACTGCGCCTCGGCCGGTTGCTCGACCACGACCCCCGCCAGATCGAGCACCAGCGCGCCGTCCTTAATCGCCTTGGTGCTTGGCCGGGCCGAGAGCGCGGCGAACAGCGCACCAAAAAACAACAGCATCGCGAGCAGGACGAGCGCGTCCTTGATGCCAACCAACAATTTCCAAGCGCCACGCACCAGTTTCACGAACTTGTTCTCCACGTCGGTGCGGGTCGCGCCTGGGCAGCTGCACCGGTATCCCCATTAGCCTTTAGTGTCTGGTTTGAGCAATACGCCTTTGCGGCGGTGCCGACAGGCGTGACGCGAGGGCAATCTGCCGGTAGGGCACAGCCCCATGACGATGCCACCGACCAACGCGTTGCCGATGCCCCATGCCCCTACGGACATGGCCGGCGAAGTGCGTGCGCTATTGGCGCTCGCCGGGCCGCTGGTGGGGGCCAATCTCGTCCAGATGGCGGTCTATGCAATCGACGTGATCTTCGTCGCGCGGCTCAATCCGGTCGATTTCGCCGCCGCAACGCTCGGTGTTTTCCTCTACAGCGTGGTGCTGTGGGCGATGCTGGGGATGACGACCGCCTGCGCGCCGATCATCGCTGCCGAGCTGGGCCAGCGCCGCCATGCCGTGCGCGAGGTGCGGCGATCCTTCCGGATGGCGCTGTGGCTGGCCGTGATCGGCGGCCTGCCCTTTCTGGTGCTACTGGCGCAAGGCGAGGCCGTGCTGCGGCTGGCGGGCCAAGACCCGGCGGTCGCCGCGCGCGCCGGCCAGTTCCTGAACATCTTGCTGATCGCGTTGATCCCAAGCATCGCGGCGGGTGTGATGCGCACCGTTGCCGCCGCGCTGGGCCGCCCCAACTGGGCGCTGGTGGTGACGCTGATGGCGCTGGGGGTTGGCATCATCAGCAACTGGGCGCTGGTCTTCGGCCATCTCGGCCTGCCCGCGCTGGGGCTGATCGGCTCGGCGATCGCCAGCGTCGTCACCACGCTGGCGATGCTGATCGCGTTCATGGCGATCCTGCTGCTCGATCCCAAGCTGCGGCGCTATCGCCTATTCGGCCGCTGGTGGCGCCCGGAATGGCCGCGCCTGACACAGATCTTCAAGCTCGGCCTGCCGATCGCCATCGGCTATACGCTGGAAGGATCGCTATTTGGCGGGGCGGCGGTGCTGATGGGGCTAATCAGCGTGACCGCGGTTGCCGCGCATGCCATTGCGCTCAACATTGCCGCCATCACGTTTCAAATCCCGCTCGGCATCGGCCAGGCGGCGACGATCCGCGTCGGCATGTTTTACGGCGCGCGCGACCCGGCCGGCATGGCGCGGGCCGGCTGGTGCGCGATTATTCTGGGCACCGGCGTGATGGCGCTGACGGCAAGCGCGATCTGGTTTTTCCCCACGCTGTTCATCAGCCTCTATCTTGACCTGGATGCGCCCGCCAATGCGCAGACGATCCCGCTGGCGCTCAGCTATCTGATGGTGGCGGCGGCGTTCCAGCTGGTCGACGGCGCACAGGCGGTGCTCTCGGGCGCGTTACGCGGGCTGCAGGATACGCGCGTGCCGATGGTGATCGCGGGCTTTGGCTATTGGGTGATCGGGTTTGGGATTGCGTGCCTGCTGGGTTTTGGGCTGCACTGGGAAGGCGTGGGGATATGGCTGGGGCTGGCGGCGGGGCTGCTGGCGGTGTCGGCGATGCTGTTGTGGCGGTGGGGGCAAAGGGAGCGGCTGGGGCTGGTGCCGGGGTGAGGGGGGGTGGGTTGTTGGGCACTTATCGGAATGCCTGACCTTTTCCCCGGCGTCGCGTGCGAAGCTGAGCCCCCCCCCCCCGGCACGCACGCGCCTTCTAGTCAAGTCGGTGCCCTAGTCCGTCCCATCCTTCATCCGCTCGATGAGCGACACCGCCATGTCGATCTTGTGGAGCTGCTGACGGAGCGGCGCGCAGTCAGGATACGCTCCCCGCAGCATCGACTTTAGCTCGCGAAGGATGCGGACGAGCCCACCACGCGACTGCGCCGCCTCGGCATATGGCCCTTCGCTGTCCGCATCGTGATAATAGACGTCGAAGAATTCTGGGCCTGCGAGCTCCTTGTTGCCGATCTCGCGCGCCATCCAGTCCTCGAGTGTCGATCGTACCGAATCAATACGTTGATACGCGCCCCAAGGCCGGTGCTTAGAGTGAAGAACCGCCTTGAGTATCCGGCCCATCTCGATGTGCCCTGGCACCCCCATTGCGCCAGATGGCCGCCGGCGCGCACCACCAAGCATTCCATTATACGGGATCGTCGTATCGGTAGCCATCGGCATGACCGTCCCCTTCGAGCGCGCGCGGCGCCGGTCCTGCTCTGAACGTGCCGCCGGGCTGACGAAAACCTCATGACTCGGCACGGACTCGCAAACCCAGTCATCTCCGACTGCCGGTGCCGGTATTGCGTCGATCTTCGCCATGAGCGCGTCGAAATCAAATTGTGCCCGCCCGTCGGTCGCGACGTAGAGGCCGCATCGATATGGATTATACATTCCCGGCCAGGTCGACATGCGCAAATGCCAGCCATGCTGTTTCGCCCAGGCCATTCGTTCCGGATCGTCCGGCACTTTGCTGTATGGTTCGTCGACGAGAATGAATTGCCCGGACGCCGGATCGTACCAATCGGTCGCATGATCTGTACCAGGCAACTTCGTGTCCTGGGTTCTGTCAGGGTAAGCTCCCTTGCTGTCGCGCGACGGCCGAAGGCCAGTATGTTGCATGAAACGCAGCGAGCGCTCGGCCCTGCCGATGATGCTGCGCGCAGACAACTGCGATTGCGCCAGCGAATCGCTGACGAAATGATCCGGCGCGACCATACGCAGCCAGCCGAACCCGCTTACCCTTTTAAGGTCCGCTTTGCTGCAGATTTCCAATATGGGTTTCGGCAGCTCCATTCGATATGTTTCACGCCCAATATCGTGCGTTTTGCTGTCGTACCAATAGATGGTCAGCAGAACATAATGTTGTTCGTGCCGTGTCCCGCGCGTTGGCAGCGTCCGCCGCGCGTGAGTGTAATTCGCGCAGTTCGCCGCCCGAGCGGCAAGATCCAGCGCAATCGCATGTTTGATGCCTCGCTCTTTCCCAATTTGAGTCGCGAGACGCTTGACTCCCTCGAGTGTCGAGGGACGCACGTCACCTTTCAACATAGCCATTCTCCTGGCCTGATTTTCGAAAGCGTCACTCGCCAACCACTTTTCAAGCCGGAATGCCTGTTGAGGGATCACCGGTTTTCACAGGCAGTGCTGTCAACAGCTTCGGGAAACGGCGAGCGCCATGCTTATGCCAAGAGCGTCCACACTATAATCTGTGCTAGATAATCGTTCAAGCGAAATTGCTATGGGCTAAGCCCATCTTGTCAGGAGCAGTCCATCGCATGGATGGTCGCGCGACGTTGGGAAGCGGCATTATTTGCGGCGACTTCGGGCTGTCCGATGGCCGCTAGCCACAGCACGCATTTTCGCACGCACCCCGCCTTGACGAATCACCGGCTCATCCACATATGCCCCCTTGCTGGCACTCACCGAGTGTGAGTGCTAACGCTCATTCATCATCCACCCAAAAGGAAAGGATCGAACGCATGAACTTTCGTCCCTTGCACGATCGCGTTCTCGTTCGCCGCGTCGAAGCCGAAGAAAAAACGGCTGGCGGCATCATCATCCCCGAAACCGCCAAGGAAAAGCCGCAGGAAGGCGAAGTCGTCTCCGTGGGCACCGGCACCCGCGCCGATGACGGCAAGATCACCCCGCTCGATGTGAAGGCCGGCGACAAGATTTTGTTCGGCAAATGGTCCGGCACCGAGGTCAAGGTTGGCGGCGAAGACCTGCTGATCATGAAAGAGTCTGACATTTTGGGCATCGTCGGCTGAGCTACCGCTCAACCGAACTTCTGCAACCAATCATCTGAAAGGGTAGCCACATGGCAGCCAAGGACGTAAAATTTTCGCGTGACGCACGTGAACGCATTCTGCGCGGCGTCGACATTCTCGCGGATGCCGTGAAGGTCACGCTGGGGCCAAAGGGCCGCAACGTCGTGATCGACAAGAGCTTCGGCGCGCCGCGCATCACCAAGGACGGTGTGACGGTCGCCAAGGAAATCGAACTGAAGGACAAGTTCGAAAACATGGGCGCGCAGATGCTGCGTGAAGTCGCCTCCAAGACCAACGATGTTGCCGGTGACGGCACCACCACCGCGACCGTGCTCGCTCAGGCGATCGTTCGTGAGGGCATGAAGTCGGTTGCGGCCGGCATGAACCCGATGGACCTGAAGCGCGGCATCGACCTTGCGGTCATTGAAGTCGTCAAGGACCTGAAGGCGCGCTCCAAGCCCGTTTCCGGCACCAAGGAAATCGCCCAGGTCGGCATCATCTCGGCCAATGGCGACACCGTTGTCGGCGAGAAGATCGCTGAGGCGATGGAGAAGGTCGGCAAGGAAGGCGTCATCACCGTCGAGGAAGCCAAGGGCCTCGAGTTCGAGCTCGATGTCGTTGAAGGCATGCAGTTCGACCGTGGCTATCTGAGCCCGTACTTCATCACCAACCCGGAGAAGATGTCGGTCGAGCTCAACGATCCGTACATCCTGATCCATGAGAAGAAGCTGTCGAACCTGCAGGCGATGCTCCCGATCCTGGAAG
>CAZXBM010000029.1:0-38068 GCA_964638495.1 uncultured Stakelama sp.
GCTTGGCGTTGGAGGTGACCTGCGCATGGACTTCGAGGCCGACAACGACCTCCCAATCGCCGGTTTCGCCAGGGAGTGTGTAGTGCGGGGATGCGTCAGCCATGGTCGGTCTCGGGGGTAATGAGGGTGAGTTCGGGGAAGTATTGGCGGTAACGACGCGGATCACGGGTGATCAAGGGTCGTTGCTCAGTCACCGCATGCGCACCGATCAGGAAGTCGGCAAGCAGTTTCTCGCGAGTGCCCCCCGCCCGACGATAGGCGGCTTGCGCCATGCCGGCGCGTAAGCCCGCCCCGACCGTCAGCGCTTGAGCTTCAATCTCAAAAACAGCGAGTTGCGTCATGATTTCGGCTTCCCCAGTACCGCGCGCGATCAGTTCACCCAGCACAATGGCGCTGGTGGTCAGCCCGTCGGGAACCAACCGAGCCAATGTGCCTACTGACCACTCGAACCACTCACCATCCTCTTCGCGCAGATCGACGATGATATTGGTGTCCACCATCATGGCGGAAACGGATCGTCGCCGCGAATGTCGCGCATGATTTCATCAGTCGACCGGCCTTCCCGAAGATGCGCGAACCGTCGTGACACCTCACGAACTCGGGTTTTGTATGCCTCGATCTCGGCGGCGCGGTCGCGCACTGGACGTCGAATCACGGCCTCACCCGCAGCATTCCAATCGAACTCGACCGGTTCTCCGGGTTTAAGGCCAAGCGCTTCACGGACATCCTTCGGGATCGTGACCTGCCCTTTCACGGTTAGGTTGCTTTGCTTGCTCATACGAAAAGTATTACCGATTCTGGTAATACCTGTCTACCACCAAGCCTCCGGTCGTGCCACAAAACCTGCACGTTCTTCCAACGCCAGACATGCATTCAGCACACCCTGCTCGTCCAGCGCCTTGCCGATGATCTGCAAGCCCAGCGGCAGCCCCGCTTTGTCGAGCCCGCCCGGCACGCTCATCGCGGGGAGGCCGGCGAGCGACGATGGTACGGTGAAAACGTCGTTCAAATACATCGCGATCGGATCGGCGCTCTTCTCACCGAGCGCAAATGCAGCACTTGGCGCGGTCGGGGTGAGCAGGTAGTCGCAAGCCTCGAAAGCCCGGTCGAAATCACGCGCGATAAGCGTGCGCACCTTCGAAGCCTGTGTGAAGTACGCATCGTAAAAGCCTGCCGACAAGACATACGTGCCGATCATGATCCGGCGCTTCACTTCATTGCCGAAGCCCGCGGCGCGGGTTGCCGCATACATGTCCTGCAGGTTCGCGCCATCGGGCAGATCGCGCAGGCCGAAGCGGACGCCGTCATAGCGCGCCAGGTTGGATGAGGCTTCGGCGGGCGCGATGATGTAATAGGCGGGCAGCGCATATTTGGTGTGCGGCAGCGAGACCTCCACGATCTCCGCGCCCGCATCGCGCATCCACTCGATCCCCTGCTGCCACAGCGCATCGATCTCGGCGGGCATGCCATCGACCCGGTATTCCTTGGGGATGCCGATCCGCTTGCCGGCCATGCTGGCATTCAGCCCGGCCTCCCACTTGGGCACCGGCCGATCGAGCGAGGTCGAATCCTTGGGGTCGAAGCCGACCATATTCTCCAGCAAAATCGCGCAATCGCGCACGTCGCGCGCCATCGGCCCGGCCTGATCAAGCGACGAGGCGAATGCCACCACGCCCCAGCGCGAGCAACGGCCATAGGTCGGCTTGATGCCAGAAATGCCGACAAACGCCGCCGGTTGGCGGATCGATCCGCCAGTGTCGGTGCCGGTCGCCCCCGGGCACAGCCGGGCTGCGATTGCGGCGGAAGAACCGCCCGACGACCCACCGGGTGCCAGCGCCGCGTTGCCACCATCCTTGCGCCGCCACGGCGATATCACATTGCCAAAGGCGGAGGTCTCGTTGGACGATCCCATCGCGAACTGGTCCATGTTCAGCTTGCCGAGCATCCCCGCCCCCGCCGCGAACAAATTGCCCGACACGGTTGATTCGTACTGCGGGGTGAAGCCCTCCAAGATCAGGCTCGCGGCCGTCGTCGGCACGCCCTTCGTGCAGAACAGGTCCTTCATTCCGATCGGCACGCCAGCCAGCGGCTTCAGCGGCGCACCGGCAGCGCGCGCCGCATCTGCCTCATGCGCAGCGGCGATGGCGTGCTCCGGCGTCTCCACCAGAAAGGCGTTGAGCGCCTTCGCCTTGCTCACCTTGGCGATGAACGCATCGGCCACGTCGCGCGCGGAAAAAGCACCGCCGCGCACGCCATCGCGAATAGCGGCAATGCCGAGATCGGTCAGGTCGCTCATTATTCGATCACCTTCGGCACGGTGAAAAAGCCGTGTTCGGCCTGTGGCGCATTGGCCAGCACCGCATCGCGCATATTGCCCCCAGTCAGCGGATCAGCATTGACGACATCGTCGCGCAGTCGCTGCGTGTTGGCGATGACGGCGGTCATCGGCTCGACATCGTGCGTGTCGACTTCACTCAATTGCTCGATCCAGCCCATGATGTTGTCCAGCTCGGGCGCAATGCGCGCGGCTTCTTCCTCGGTGATCGCGATCCGGGCGAGACCCGCGATTTTTCGAACGGTGGGGATATCTACTGCCATGATGCCCTTGTGCTTGTCACAGAACGTAACGGGCGGCTAGCATTACGCATCGCCGCCGCGCAACCTATTCGAGGCCGACGCGAGTGCCTTTACCGCGCGCGATTGCAAGCAGCCCGTTCGTCGGGCAGGGGAAATAGCGTGGCGGAGGCTCGCAATCGCCCTTCTGCCTCTTTGTTCTGGAGTGCGCCAATTGGCCCGCAAGTTTTTGTATCTGGTTGCCGCACTCATCGTTCTGGCGCTGGTGGGGCTACTGGCCTTTCGGCTCTTTAGCACTCAGCTCATGCGCACCGCCTTTGTGCCGACGGCTCAGTTCGAGGCGCTGCCGGGCGTTTCCACTGCCGTGTATGCCGATGCGAAAATGTGGATCGCGCGGCCAGACAAGCCCGGCAATCCGGCGCTCTGGACTCCCGCCGGGTATCAGCCCCGCACGGCGGCCGAGCCTGCGCTGTTCTTCATTCATCCGACCTCTTACCTCGACCGTTCCCGCTGGAACGCGCCTCTCGACAATGCCGACTCCAATGATCGCGCCGCGCTGTTCCTGCGCGGCCAGGCCAGCGCCTTTAATGACAGCGCGGCAATCTGGGCGCCGCGCTACCGCCAGGCGACGTTCGGCGCATTTCTGACGAGCCAGGTTGAGGCCAACAGGGCGCTTGATCTCGCTTATGGCGATGTGGCTGCTGCATTCGACGAATTTCTGCGGGAGATCGGCCCTCACCGGCCGATCATCCTCGCCGGGCACAGCCAGGGCGCGCTGCACCTCACTCGCCTGCTGCGCGACCGGATTGCAGGCAAGCCGATCGCCAAGCGCATCGTCGCTGCCTATGTCGTCGGCTGGCCGGTATCGCGCACGGCCGATCTGCCCGCACTGGGTCTGCCCGAATGCGCCACCGCCGACCAGATCGGCTGCATTCTATCCTGGCAGAGCTTTGCCGAACCGGCCGACCCCGCGTTGATTGTGGATAGCATAGACGCGTCAGTCGGCCTGACAGGTGCGCCGCGCAAAGGCACGTCGTTCATCTGCACCAATCCCATCACTGGCACGCCCGATGCTGCCGCACCGGCGAACACCAATTTGGGCACGCTGATCCCATCGACCGATCTGTCGACCGCCACGATCGAGGCGGGCAAGCTGCCAGCCCGCTGCGACGGACGCGGCTTCCTGTTGATCGGCCCGCCCCCGGCTGACATCGGGCGCTATGTGCTGCCCGGCAACAATTATCATGTGTTCGACTACAGCCTGTTCTGGGCCAATGTCCGCGCCGATATCGCGCGCCGCGTGGCGGCATTCGGCAAAAAATGATCACGACCGATCAAGCGGCCTTCCGGGCGACGCTGCCTGATGGCGGCCGCCTGATTGGGCTCGATGTGGGCACCAAAACGATCGGCACCGCGCTCGCCGATGCCGGATGGAGCTTCGCCTCCCCCGCCATCCTGATCCGGCGATCCAAATTCGCCGTTGATAAGGCTGCGATTGTCACCCTAATGAAGCAGCAATCGGTGGTCGGCATCGTCATCGGTCTGCCGCTCAACCTTGACGGTACGGACAGCCCGCGCACGCAATCAACCCGTGCCTTTGCCCGCAACATGGATGATCTTGGCCTGCCGATCCTGCTCTGGGACGAGCGATGGTCGACCCAGGCGGTCGAACGCCAGATGATCGCCGAGGACATCAGCCGCGCCAAGCGGGCCGAGCGCGTCGACAAGATCGCCGCCAGCTACATCCTGCAGGGCGCGATAGATGCCTTGATGATGGGGTGAATGATCCTGGCCCGGGTTCGGTCAGCCGATGCCCAGGGCCTTGCGCGCAACCTTCTCCAGCTCGGGATCGAGCGGTGGCGGGTCCATCGGCGTTGCTGCCTCCAGCCGTTCGGCGATGGTCGTCAGCGCAGCAATCCGCGCCGATTTCTTGTTGTTCCCGTCGATCACGTGCCACGGCCCCCAGCGCGTGTCGGTGCGGCGAAACATCTCCGCCATTGCATCCAGGTAATCGGCTCGGCGGGCACGGTTGCGATAATCGTCGAGCCCGGTCTTCCAGCGCTTCCACGGATGATCGAGCCTGTCCTTCAGCCTTTTGTCCTGCTCGGCTTGGGTCACATGAATGAAGAGCTTGATGATCGTGGTGCCAGCATCAACCTGTTGCGCTTCGAACTCGTTGATTTCGTCATACCCACGCCGCCATTCAGCCTCCGTCGCAAAGGATTCGACCCGTTCGACCAGCACCCGGCCATACCAACTGCGATCGAACACCGCGATGTCACTGTCACCCGGCAACCGCTTCCAGAATCGCCACAGAAAATGGTGGCTTTTCTCTTCCAGGGTGGGTGCGGCAATCGGCCATACCTCGAAATAGCGGGGATCCCACTCGGCCGTCAGCCGCTGGATGATGCCGCCCTTGCCAGCCGCATCCCAGCCCTCCAGCATGATGATGGCGCGACGCTTGGCGCAGATATTCGCGACCTGGATATGCGACAACCGCTCCTGCAGCTCGGCAAGATCGGCGTCGTAATCGCCGACATAATTTGTGCCGGCTTCATAATCTGAAAGATTGATCGTCATTTCGGCCCCATTTGCGTGCTGGGCTCAGCAAAGACCGGCACATGAACGTCCCAATCGCCGCGACGACGCAATACCAGCAAATAATAGAGCGCTGAAAGGATCATCTGTGCGCCCGTCATCATCAGGCCGGGGCGCCCCTCGTCGATATCCAGCCAGTTGAGCCAGACGATATAGGCAAGCGCAATCAGCGTGACGGCGGGCATCAGCGGATAGAGCGGGCTCTTGAACGGCGCATTCGCAAGCGCCCCGCTTCGCCGCCCCACGATGAGCGCCAGCGAGATGCCAGCATAGATGACGACGAGCCCGGTGCCGCTCAGCACGAGCAGCAGCTCAAGCGGCACGAAGCAACAGGCAATCCCGGCACCGCCGCCGATCAGCGTGCTAACCCAGGGCGAGGCGAAGCGCGGGTGGATCGTTGCCAGCAACTGGTCGACCGGACGGCCCCAGCATTTGTCCCGCGCGGTGCCATAAAAGAAACGCGCGCAAGCAAGGATGCAGGCGATGATCGCGTTGACGATCGCGATGGCGACCCCCACCGAAATCCACATCGCCGCCGTGTCCCCTGCGCGGAGCCGGACGAGCAGGCCGAAAGGATCGTCCTGCGCGAACATTGCTGACAGATCAGGCGCGCCGACCAGCAGCGCGATCATTGGCAGCCCCTCCAGCAACAGTGTCGCGCCCAGTGCCCAGAAGATCGCCCGCGCAATCTTGCGCGGTGCCTCATGCATTTCCTCGCCGAAATAGACCGCTGCCCCATAGCCGTTGAGCGCGAAGATTGCGATCGAGGTGGCCAGGCCAATCGACGCCATTGACGTCGGGACCAGCCCCGCCCCCGCAACCGCCGGCATCACCGGATGCGCGAGCATGGCGGCCAGTGGCCGCACAGCATGCCCGAAGCCGAGCATGACGATCGCTAAGACGGCTGCAACCTCGATGAGCAGGAAGATCCCTGTCACCCAGGCATTCACGCGGATGTGCAGCACCGATATCAACGTCGCTGATCCCACCACGAACACGGCGAGCGGCACCGCTGGCAGACCGGGAATGACGTTGCCGAGAACGGCGGCAAGCCCGAGGCCGATCGCGGGCGGGAAGAGCAGGTTGTTGAAGACGTTTACACCTAACATCACGAAACCGGGCATCGGCCCGAGAGTGTGGGCGACCATCACATACTCACCGCCTGCAACCGGCCAGTTGGATGAAAGTTCTGCGTAAACATAAGCAGTTGCCACGCAAACGAGCGACGCCAGCAGCATCGCCCAGATCGCGCCGGACCCAGCAACGCGGAGCATGCCGGGTACGATGACGAACAAGGACGAGACGGGGCTCGTCACCGACAATGTCAGGAACAACACGCCCACCACGCCCAGGCTGCGGACGAGCGCTGGACGCGCAGCCGTTTCCTGGACTTGATCGAGCATTATCCCCTAACCCCGTTCTACACCCCGCTAACCCGCGGATTTTGGCGCTGCCACCTCTAACGTGCGGATATTAAGTTCTCGCAACTGCTTCGGCGTCGCGTAATTTGGCGCGCCCATCATCAGGTCTTCGGCCTTTTGCGTCATCGGGAAGGTGATGACCTCCCGAATGTTGGGCTCATCCGCGAGCAGCATGACGATGCGATCGACACCCGGCGCGGAGCCACCATGCGGCGGCGCGCCGAACTTGAAGGCATTGATCATGCCCGCGAAATCGCGGTCGACATCGGCGCGCGTATAGCCCGCAATCTCGAACGCCTTGTACATGATCTCAGGCCGGTGGTTCCGGATCGCGCCCGAGGACAGCTCAACCCCGTTGCAGACGATATCATATTGATAAGCAAGGATATCGAGCGGGTCCTTGGTCTCCAGCGCCTCAAGCTCGCCCTGCGGCATGCTGAAGGGGTTGTGGCTGAAATCGACCTTCTTGACGTCCTCGTCATATTCGAACATCGGGAAATCGACGATCCAGCAGAACTCGAAGCGGCTCGCATCGATCAATTCTAGCTGCTCGCCCACGCGGGTGCGCGCGAGGCCCGCAAGCTTTGCCGCTTGCGCTGCCTTGCCAGCGGCGAAGAAGATGCCGTCATTGGGGCCAAGGCCGAGCGCATCGGCAATCGCCTTCATGCCATCTTGCCCGTGATTATTAGCGATCGGGCCGCCGAACACACCTTCCTTCTGCGTCGCATAACCGAGACCAGGAAAGCCTTCGCTCTGCGCCCAGCTGTTCATATCATCAAAAAACTTGCGGCTCTTTTCCGCCGTGCCCGGTGCCGGGATGGCGCGGACGACATCGCCGCCCTCAACCATCGACGCGAAGCGCCCGAACCCTGAGCCGCGGAAATGCTCGCTGACGTCTGTAATCAGCAGCGGATTGCGCAAATCCGGCTTATCATTGCCATATTTCAGCATGGATTCGCGGTAAGGGATGCGGCGGAACGGCAGTGCGCTCACGCTCCTGCCCTTCCCCTGCCAGTTCGCAAATTCTTCGAACACACCGTGCAGCACGGGCTCGATGGCCGCAAAAACATCGTCCTGCGTCACGAAGCTCATCTCGAAATCGAGCTGGTAGAATTCGCCGGGTGAACGGTCTGCGCGGGCGTCTTCGTCGCGGAAGCAGGGTGCGATCTGGAAATAGCGATCGAAACCCGCGACCATCAGCAGCTGCTTGAACATCTGCGGTGCCTGCGGCAACGCGTAGAATTTGCCGGGGTGAACACGGCTGGGCACCAGATAGTCGCGCGCACCTTCCGGGCTCGATGCGGTCAGGATCGGTGTCTGGAACTCAGTGAAGCCCTGCCCGATCATCCGCTGGCGCAACGACGAGATCACGTTCGAGCGCAGCAGAATGTTGGCGTGCAGCCGCTCGCGCCGCAGATCGAGGAAGCGATAGCGCAAGCGAATATCCTCGGGATATTCGGCCTCGCCCGCCACCGGCATCGGTAGCTCTTGCGCGGCGGACTGGACAACCGCCGAAGTCGCACGCACTTCGATGCCGCCGGTCGGCAGATTGGGGTTCACCGCCTCTGCGGCCCGTGCGGTAACGATGCCCGTGATGGTGACGACGCTTTCGCTGCGCAGCTTCTCGATCACGTCGAAGGCCGGGCCGCTCACGTCCGTCACGATCTGGGTAATGCCGTAATGATCGCGCAGATCGATGAATACCAGATCGCCATGGTCGCGCTTCTTGTGGACCCATCCGGAAACACGCACTTCCTGCCCAACATGATCGGGGCGGAGTTCTGCGCAAACATGGGTGCGATAGGCGTGCATCGAAATCGTCTCTTTTCCTGGTCGTTGCCCCAGCGAGCGCCGGGGTCTTGGGCCGTAATGCGGACTGGCAACAGATGCCAGCCTTTCGCGCCAATGGCCCTCATCGTCAGCGACGCGCAATCGCTGCCTCACAGAGCTTTTGTCAAGACGCTTGGCCAGCGCTATGACATCAGTGATGCACATCCATGATCTGATCGACGATTCCGCTTCGCTCGCCAATCTTTGCCACCGCCTCGCACAGGCACCGTTCATTACGGTCGATACCGAGTTCATGCGCGAGAACAGCTACTGGCCGGAATTGTGCCTGATCCAGATTGCCGACACCAACGAAGCCGCCGCGATCGACCCGATGGCGCCGGGCATCGACATGAAGCCATTGCTCGACCTGCTGACCGAGAATGACGCGGTGCTGAAGGTGTTCCATGCCGGCGGGCAGGACATCGAGATTGTCTATAATTTGACCGGCAAGACGCCCTACCCGCTGTTCGACACGCAGGTCGCTGCGATGGCGCTGGGGCAAGGCGAGCAGATTGGGTATCAGAACCTCGTTGAGAGCTATCTCGGCATCGCCGTCGACAAGGGCGCGCGCTTTACTGACTGGAGCCGCCGCCCGCTCGACAAGCGCCAGATCGAATATGCGATTGGCGACGTGACGCACCTTTCCACCATCTTCCCCAAGATGCTCGACAAACTGCGCAAAACGGGGCGCGGGGCGTGGCTGGACCAGGAGATGGAGCGCATTGCCGATCCCGCCAATTACAAGAACGACCCTGAGGAATCATGGCGTCGCGTGCGGATCGCCGGGCGCAAGCCAGAGGTGCTGGGGCGACTGAAGGCGCTGGCGCGGTGGCGTGAGCTTGAGGCGCAAGGCAAGGACCTGCCGCGCGGGCGGATCATCAAGGACGAAACGCTTGCCGATGTCGCGGGCACTCCGCCCAAAAAGCAGGCCGATCTGGCGCGCGTGCGTGGGCTTTCGCCCGCCTGGGCGACCAATGACATCGGCGCGCGGCTGATGGCGGCGCTGGACGGCGCGAAACCAATGTCGGCCGCGGAAATGCCCGCGCGTGATGATCGCAAGCCCGGTATGGGCAAGGAAGGCGCGCTTGTCGCCGATCTGCTCAAGCTGCTGCTGAAAATCCGCGCGCGCGATATCGACGTAGCGGCAAAGCTGCTGGCGCGGACGGAAGAACTGGAGGCGCTGGCGGCCGGCCAGCGTGAGGGGCTGGCGATATTGGACGGATGGCGGTTCGAGCAATTCGGGCGCGACGCGCTGGCGCTGGTTGAAGGACGGCTGGCCTTTGCGGTGAAGAATGGCCGGCTGAAGATGACGCGGGCGGAGGATGAGGGTGCGTGAGATTGGCCCGACTTGGGATTGCCGGGGATAGGTAGAATTGGTCCGCGCAGAGACGCGGAGGACGCGGAGGGGGTTCGTTCGTGGCCGCCGGATGCCATGCAGTGACCCCCACGCGTTGATGGCTGCGCCGCAGGCAATTCTTCAATCTTCTTTTTCCCCTCCGCGTCTCCGCGCCTCCGCGCGAACATCTTCTTCCCAGCCCCTCAAACGCGCAGCACCGCCTGCCTTCCCAGCGCATTGGCAAGCGACTTGTGGCGACGCTCGACCGCTTCGCTGTAAAGCGCCTGATCGTCGCGGCCGAGGGTGACTGCGAGCGTCGCGCCCTCGTCCGCCAGCGACGATCGCTCGAGCGGCCCGGCAAGACCACCGCTCATCCGCTGCCCGAGCCGCATCGCCAGCCCCCACAAGGTAGCCCGCTTCAGCTCGGCAGGCGTTGCCAATGCCCCGAGTGGTGCCGGTGAGTCGCTGCCGCCACCCAGTGAGGTGAACAGCGCCTGCGCCACCAGCGCGCGCCCATGCGAATCGATCGCCACCCAATTGCCATGGAGCGCGATTTCGACCCCGCGCTCTGCCCGGAACTCAGGATTGGCACGCCAGCCGACATCGGCAAGCAGGCACGCAGCATGGCGCAGCCGGGCGACTTCGGGCGGCTCCCCGGCGAAAAGCGGGGCGATCCAGTGATCGAGCAGATCGCCATGCTCAGCAAAGCGGCCGAGCCGCCGCCCCTCTTCGCGCGCGGCGACGATCAGCGGGTCCTGCGCGCGCTCGACAGGTGTGAGTGCCTCGAACAACAGCCCTTCGCGCAGGCCAAAGGCGGAGACGATCGTGGTCGGCGATCCCAGATGCCGCAGCAGCACGCTCAGCAGCGCGCCGGCATCACCAAGCGTTGGTACGCGTGCCGATGACAGCGAGGGGATCGCGCGCAGCTTGCCCTTGGCGATATGGCTCAGCGTGCGCCCCATTCGCGTGATCGCAGCAGGTCCCATTGCATATTGGTGGATGACGGGCAGCGGATAGCCGGTGACGTGCATGTCCAGCCGCGCCAGCGCGCGCCATGATCCGCCAACAAGATAAAGCGGGAGGCCAGCGCCCTTGCCCATCCAGCCCGCTTCCTCGATCATCGCGCCCACGCGACGATCGAAACTGCGCATGCCCTTGTCGCGCAGCGCCCCCACCCGCAGCACACCGAGCGGAAAGGAAGCGCGCTCATGCACCTTGCCATCCTTGATGCGCACCAGTTCCAGGCTGCCGCCGCCCAGATCGCCGACAATGCCGTCTGCCCCGGGAATCGCGGAAATCACGCCCATGCCGGCGGCGACCGCCTCCTGCTCGCCCGACAGCAGCTCGACATCGAGGCCCATCGCGCGCGCATCGATGAGTAGCGCCTCGCCATTGGCCGCATCGCGCACAGCCGCCGTCGCCACGGTCCGCAGTCGGGTGACGGCCATTTCGCGCGCGACCGCTGCAAAGCGGGCAAGCGCCATCCGCGCGACCTTGAGCGCCTCGGTATCGATCGCCCCGGTCTCGGCAAAGCCGCGCCCGAGGCCGGCCATTACCTTTTCGTTGAACAATACCGCGGGCAGACGCGCCGGGCCTTGATACACGACCAGGCGGATCGAGTTCGACCCGATATCGATGATCGCCGTGAGCGGTTCTGCGACGGGTTCCACACGCGGCTTCCTGAAGAGGAGCGTTGCCATCGGCCTATAACGCCTGGCGCGCCATCAGTGCCGCTGCCTGAGCGACAATTTCGGCACCGAATCACGGCCCTGCAATGCCGCACCCCGACCGGACAGCGACGGATTGGTCATGAAATAACGGTGGAGGTTGAAGGGGCGCTCGCCGGGATTGACCCGGACATAGCTGCCATCTGCCTGTAATTCCCAGCTTTGTTCATTGTCGATGAGGTTGGCGACCATCACCTGATCGAGCACCTGATCGTGGACGGTCTTGTTCTCGATCGGCAGCAGATATTCAACGCGGCGATCAAAATTGCGCGGCATCGCGTCGGCAGACGAGATGAAGAGCTTGGCACCATCATTGGGCAGCAGCTTGCCGTTGCCGAAGGCCCAGATCCGGCTGTGTTCGAGGAACCGGCCAATCACCGACTTGACCCGGATATGCTCGGACATGTCAGGCACGCCGGGCTTCAGGCAGCAGATACCGCGAATGATGAGGTCGATTTCGACCCCGGCATTGCTCGCTTCATAAAGCTTCTCGATCACCGCTGGATCGACGAGCGAATTCATCTTGGCCCAGATCGACGCAGGCTTGCCCGCGCGCGCAAAGGCGATCTCCGCATCGATGCAATCGACCAGGCGCTTGCGCAGATCGCGCGGCGACAGGCTCACCAACGCCATATTCTCGGGCTCGACATAACCGGTGACGTAGTTGAACATCTGCGCAGCATCGCGCCCGATGCGAGGATCGGCGGTGAAGAAGCTGAGATCAGTATATATTTTTGCGGTGATGGGATGATAATTGCCGGTGCCGAAGTGGCAATAGGTGCGGTATTGTCCGCCCTCGCGGCGCACCACCATCGATACCTTGGCGTGGGTTTTCCACTCCATGAAACCATAGACCACCTGCACCCCGGCACGCTCAAGCGCCGATGCCCAGAGCAGGTTCTGCTCCTCATCGAACCGCGCCTTGAGTTCGACGACGGCGGTCACGGACTTGCCGGCCTCAGCCGCGGCGATCAGCGCATTGATGACGGCGGGCTGCTTGCCGGCGCGGTACAGCGTCTGCTTGATCGCAACGACATCGGGGTCGCTTGCGGCCTGGCGCAGAAACGCCAGCACGACGTCAAAGCTCTCATACGGATGATGGACGACGATGTCCTTGGCCTTGATCGCGGCGAAGCAATCACCGCTATATTCCCGGATTCGCTCAGGAAACCGCGGCGAATAGGGCGTGAATTTCAGGTCCGGCCGTTCCTCATCGACGATTGCCTCGAGATCGCCGACGCCGAGAAAGGCGGCACTTTCCGTGACAAAGGCGTTCGCGCCGCCAAGCTCGTTGCGCAGCAGCGCCCCAAGTCCCTCGGGCATGCCGGCTTCAAGCTCCAGCCGAATGACGCGCCCGCGCCGCCGCCGTTTGATGGCATTGGCGAAGTAGCGGACCAGATCCTCCGCCTCTTCCTCAATCTCGATGTCGCTGTCGCGCAGCACCCGAAACTCGGCAGCACCGACGACCCGGTAGCCGGGAAAGATGATCGCCGAAAAGCGCTTCACTAGCGATTCGACCGCGACATAGCGCGCCGCCTCACCCGGCAGGCGGACGAAGCGCGGCATGGGCGCGGGCAGCATCACCAGCTCGCGAATCGGCTCATCATCGGACAGGCGCACCAGATCAAACATCACCGCCAGGCCCTTGTTGGGCATGAACGGAAACGGATGGGCCGGATCAAGCGCCTGCGGCGTCAGGATCGGGAAGATCTGCTCATGGAAATGGGTTTCCAGCCACGCGACTTCGCTTGCGGACAGCGATTCGTCGATCATCTTCGATCCCAGCACGGCAATGCCGGTTTCGCCCAGCAACCGGCGCAGCTCGCGCCAGACATTGCGCTGGGCCTCGACCAGCGAATCCGCGCCCGCGACGATCGCGGTCAATTGCTGGCTGGAATTCAGACCGTCGGCAGACAGGCGATCGACATCCTGCATCTGCTGCCCCTTCAGGCCAGCCACCCGGACCATGAAGAACTCATCGAGGTTAGACCCGGAGATGGACAGGAACCGCAGCCGCTCAAGCAAAGGGTGCGCGGGGTTGCACGCCTCTTCGAGCACGCGGCGGTTGAAGGCGATCCAGGACAATTCCCGGTTGAAATAGCGATCACCCGCGCTGGTGCCGACAAACAGATCATCATCATCGACGGCCGCGATGTGGGCGGGGCGGTTCATGCGGCTTCTATCCCTGTTGTACTGCCACGATCGACGATCAGGCCGGCGGCTGCCAATGTGCCCCGCGCGAGCGGAATGGACAAGCGTTTGCGGCTATGCCCGACCTCCTGATCGAGCAAATCGACGACCCGACCGATGGCGACGTAGCTGCGCTCTACCCGGGCGAGCAGCCATTGCAACAAGTCAGGCCGGGCATCGAGCCCGCGCCGCGCGAAATCGCGCATCAGCAATGCGTGCATCAGGGCATCATCCGGCGCGCCTATCTCCAGCAATGGAGTGGCCACAAGCCGCGAGCGCAGATCAGGCAGGGCGATCTGCCAGCCTGGCGGGGCCGCGTCAGCGACGAGAAGCAGCGGCTTGCGCTCCGCCTGCGCCGCGTTCCAGGCATGGAAGAGGGCGGTTTCATCGTTGCGTTCGGCATCATCGATGATTCTCCCGCCGCTTTGCGCGGCGAAAATCCGCGCGAGCAGGCTGCGACCGGACTTGCGCGGCCCCACCAGCAATGCCGCCATCACGGGCCATGCGCCCCAGCGCTTCAATGTCTGAACCGCGACCGAATTTGACTCACTGATCAAGAATTCGGCGTCGGCCGCCTCGGCAGGATAGGGAAGCGGCAGGGAAAGCTGCTTCATCCCGCTGTCGCGTCGTCCGCTGGAACATCAGGCGGCGGCAGAAGCGGGCGAACGCGCTGAATGCGGATGGCCCCGGTGCCCAGCGTCACCTGCCAGCCCCGCGCTTCCAGTGCGGCTTTCAACGCGCCCAGATTGCCATCATAATCCACGCGCATTACAGAAATGCCGCCAAGCGCCAGGCTCGTCGTGATGGCGGATCGAACGCCGGGAATACCGCGCAAGACCTGCTCGGCAGAACCGACCGAAGCCGCACCGGGCGTGTCGACCTGGACACTGACGGTCGCCGCACCCGTGCTGACGTCCACGCCCTCGTCCCCGACCACCGTTTCATCGCTGATGTCGGCAGGGTCCACCGGTGCCCCGGGCGGCGGCGCGAGGAGGGCGGGATCGACGCGGAGTACCCCGCTCCCAAGCGCCGATTGATAAGCCTGATCGATCCGCTTGATGCCCGCATCGAGCAGTGCAGGCAACGCATCGCTATTGGCGACCCGCAAGGAAAAACTCGTCAGAAAATGGTTGTCGGGGCCATAGCGCGCCTGGAAGGTGCCAATCACCGGCCCGCCGGGATATTGGCGGTACAAATGCACGATCGGAATCAGCACATCCGATGCGCCATATTGTTCGAGAACAATGCGCCACCATCCACGGCCCGGGCGGCTGATCTGGCCAGCATTCATCAACAGCGGATCGGGCCCGGTGCCCGATGGCCGGATATAATCAATGGTGCTGTTGCCGGTCCTGAAGCGCGCCCATGCTTCTTGCCAATCGGTACGCTGTTCAAACACCGTCGGCGTGCCACCAGTCCATTCAATCGGGATGACGAGCATGGGTGGCGAGCGCGTCAGCTGCCCGGCCACGCCGAGGATGGATGCCGCGCGGTTGCGATCAAACATCACGCCGAGACGCGCGATATAGCGATTGGGCCCGATCTCCTCATTTTCGACCACAATTCCCGAAACAATGGCATCGAGTGCCGAATCGGGGATCAAGCCGCCACCGGCGCCCATCCGCCGCGACAGCATCTGCCAGCCCTTGCGTTGCGCCAGCCGCCAGCCGGCGATCCGTGCCGCCTCGCCATCCTTGCCCGTCGCATCAACCTCAACCCCGCCGACTTCGAAGCTGCCAGAGCTTCTCGGGGCGTTGTTGTCGACCTGCGCGACGCTGCCGCCACTGGCAACAAGGGCCGTGACGAGCAGGGCTGCGAGGGGCAGGCGGGAGCGAATGCGGATCATGTCGGCGCCCTTTTGGCGAAGCAGGCGTGGAAATCCAAGCGCGATATGGCTAGGCCGCGTGTATGACCGATCCAGACGCTGCTTCTTCCCCCTATACCTATGCGCAGGCCGGGGTATCGATCGCCGCCGGTAATGCGCTTGTCCGCGCGATCGGCCCGATGGCAAAGGCGACCCGGCGCAAGGGCGCGGATGCCGATCTGGGCGGCTTTGGTGGGTTTTTCGATCTGAAGGCAGCCGGGTTTGTCGATCCACTGCTGGTTGCCGCCAATGACGGTGTCGGCACGAAACTGAAGCTGGCGATCGAGCATAATGCCCATGACGGTGTCGGCATCGATCTGGTCGCGATGTGCGCGAACGACCTGATCGTGCAAGGTGCAGAGCCCCTGTTCTTCCTCGATTATTACGCGACCGCCAAGCTGGTGCCCGAAGTGGCCGAGCGGGTAATCGCCTCCATCGCGCAAGGGTGCCTGCAGGCGGGATGCGCGCTGATCGGCGGCGAGACGGCGGAGATGCCGGGCATGTATGCCGAGGGCGATTATGATCTGGCCGGTTTCTGCGTCGGCGCGGTCGAGCGTGACCGGGTCCTGACGGGCGCGACAATTGCGGCGGGTGACGTCGTCTTGGGTCTGGCCTCATCGGGCGTGCATTCCAACGGCTTTTCGCTGGTGCGGCGGCTGGCAACGGATCGCGGCTGGCGGCTCGATCGCCCTGCCCTGTTCGACCAGCAGACCTTGCTGATCGATGCGCTGATGGCGCCGACGCGCATCTATGTGAAGAGCCTGCTGCCCCTGCTCGCCGAGCGGCGCATCAAGGGGCTGGCGCATATTACGGGCGGCGGGCTGCTGGAGAATATTCCGCGCGTTTTGCCTGAGGGCGTGCATGCGATGGTCGATGCAGGCGCGTGGGAACAGCCCCGGCTGATGGCGTTCCTGCAGGCGCAGGGATCGATCGAGCCGGAGGAGATGGCGCGCACCTTCAACTGCGGCATCGGCATGGTGGCGATTGTTGCGCCGGACGAAGCGGCAGCGGTGACGGCTGCGCTGGCGGCTGCGGGCGAGACGGTGTTCACCATCGGCCGGATCGAGGCAGGTGCGCGCGGCTGCACGGTATCCGGGCCCGGAGATGTGTGGGGCGCGCGAAGCGACTGGTCGGCTACGCATCATCATGCCTAAGCGCGTCGGCATTTTGCTGTCCGGGCGCGGATCGAACATGATGGCGCTGGTCGAGGCGGCGCGAGCGGCCGACTGTCCCTATGGTGTGGCGCTCGTTGCCTCCGACAAGCCGGCGGCGGCGGGAATTGGCTGGGCGGCGGCGCAGGGGATCGCGACATGGGCGCTCTCGCCCAAGGACATCGGCAAGCCTGCCTATGAGGCGGCGCTGGATGAGGCGCTGCAACAGGCGGGCGTCGAGGTGATCGCGCTGGCGGGCTATATGCGGCTGCTGTCCGACGATTTCGTGGCGCAGTGGCGTGGCCGGATCATCAATATCCATCCCTCACTGCTGCCGAAGTATAAGGGCCTCGACACGCATGGCCGCGCACTGGCGGCTGGCGATATCGAGGCTGGATGCTCGGTCCATCTCGTGACCGAGGAGCTTGATGGCGGGGAGGTGCTCGGCCAGGCGCGCGTGCGGATCGAGCCGGGCGACGATGCCGACACCCTCGCCGCCCGGGTGCTGGCGGAGGAGCACCGAATTTATCCGCTGGTGCTGGCCGAGTTCTGCCGGGCATGAGCCCTGATCCCTCGATCGAGCTGGCGCGCATTCGCGATATCTGCTTGGCGCTGCCGCAGGCCGAGGAGCGGCTGTCGCACGGATCGCCCGGCTTTTTCATCACCAAGGGCAAGTTCTTCGCCTATTTCTGGCACAATCATCACGATGACGGCATCACGTGCGTGCATGTGAAGACCAGCGGACGCGAGGAGCAGGCGATGCTGGTGGAGATGGACCCGGATTTCTATTTCGTGCCGCCTTATCTCGGGCCGAGTGGCTGGATCGGCATGCGGCTCGATCAGCCTGGCACCGATTGGAACCGCGTTGCCGACCGCATCGCGATCAGTTGGGAAATGATAGCACCGCGACGCTTATTGGAGACGCGTGGACGATGACCGTGCTGCCTGACACGCCTGCCGAAAAGGCAGAAGCCGCCGCAATCCGCCGTCGCTGGGTGACGCTGGGCGAAATCGTCGCCATTGCCGGGCTTGTTATCTCCGCGCTCGCCCTGTGGAGTAGCTGGTCCGAGCGCCGCGCCGACGAATCCGAGCGCCGCGCGGAAAAGCAAAGCGAGATCAAGGCAAAGACGGCGGTACTACTCTCTGGCACGCCGCGCCGGGGTGGCGAGGTGCTGGCAATCGCCGATGCGGCGCACCCCATTCAGGGCATCACCGTCACCTTTCCGACGGCGTTGGGCGTCCAGCCGCAGACGAGTGCTCCCTCCCCCGCCATTGCGGTGCGCTGGTTCGCGGCCAAGCTGATGGCGCTAACGGACGGCGGTGCCGATTCGCAGACCGGGCGGCTGCCGGTTATCATCGCGAGCGATTATTGGGACGGGGACCAGCACATCACCGATCGGGCGATCTACGATCTGGTCTGGCGCACGCAGGGCCGCGTGCTGCTGGGGCGGTCACTGCGCCTCGACGGGCTGTTGCTGCACGAGCGCGGCCATGCGGACGGGAAAGGGGCCGATCAGGCGCGGGTCGATGCCCTGTGGTCCAGGATCGCACCCGCGCCGAAACGATAGACTCGCCTTCAGTGAAACTTAACCGGGGCCCAAGTCCGTTCGCCCTGAGCTTGTCGAAGGGCTGTCTTTCTTCCCGACGGTCGACAAGAAAAGCAGGGCTTCGACAAGCTCAGCCCGAACGGGGATGGGTGATTCAACAATCAGAAAACAAGCCTAGATCAATCAGCCGACGATTTCTTCCGGCTTGAAGAAATAGGCGATCTCGATCGCGGCATTCTCATCGCTGTCTGAACCGTGGACCGAATTGGCCTCAATCGATTCGGCCAGTTCCTTGCGGATCGTGCCTGCGTCCGCATTGGCGGGGTTGGTCGCGCCCATGATATCGCGGTTGCGCTGCATCGCGTTCTCGCCTTCGAGCACCTGGACGATAACCGGGCCCGAGATCATGAACTCGACCAGATCGTTGAAGAAAGGGCGCTCGCGGTGGACGGCGTAGAAGCCCTCGGCCTGATCGCGCGTCATCTGGATGCGCTTGGAGGCAACGACGCGCAGGCCGCCTTCTTCCAGCATCTTGGTGACGGCGCCCGTCAGGTTGCGGCGGGTGGCATCGGGCTTGATGATCGAGAAAGTGCGTGTCGCGGCCATGACTGGTGCGGTTCCTGTGCTTGAGGTGAGGAGGAGATCGCGCGAGCCTTTAGCCTTGGCGGTCCATTCCTGCAAGCAGCACCCAATAAAGGATCAAGCGGCCTGTTCCCAGCGCCCGCCCTCGTCCTGTTTCCAATAGCGTCGCTCGACACTCGGCCGGTCGGCCAGCGCCCGCCAGGCGGCGCGCGCCTCCACAATCGCCTCGTCGTCGAAGAAGTGAAAGGCGCGGTCGAACGCGAGCGCTTCGTCGCGCCACCGCGCGTCCGCAATCGCGATGTTGCGCGCGCCATTGGTGGCGATGGCGTCGCTGCCGATGAGCACCAGTTGGGCCGCATCATTCCCCGCCCCCGCCTGGGCATGCGGCAGGAAACTGGCCGGCGCATAGCTCCACAGCAACTTGTCGAGCATCTCACGCCGGTCAGCCTCATGGGCTACGACCAGCAACCGGCCGCCAGTGTCGATCACTTTTTCCGCGATCCGGGGCAGCACGTGCTCGAGCGGACGCACCGTCAGGTGGTAAAAGTCGACCTGCACCCTACCCCTCGAAGTTATCCGCAACAAAGCGGTCGAGCAGGCGCACGCCAAAGCCCGTCGCGCCCTTGTCATAGGTTGCACCGGGCTTGTCGGCCCACACCATGCCAGCGATATCGAGATGCGCCCAGCGGACGCCCTTGTCGATAAAACGCTGGATGAACTGCGCCGCCGTGATCGACCCAGCGCCGCGCGGGCCCACATTCTTCATGTCGGCGATCGGGCTGTCGATCAGCTTGTTGTAAGCGTCGGACAGCGGGAAGCGCCACAGCGCATCGCCCGATGCTTTGCTCGCTGCCAGCAATTGATCCGCCAGCGAATCATCATTGGCGAACATGCCGCCATGCTCGTTGCCGAGCGCGATGATCATTGCACCGGTGAGCGTCGCCAGATCAATGATCGTCTTGGGGCGGTGGTTCTTTTGCACCCAGGTGAGCGCATCGCACAGCACCAGCCGGCCTTCGGCATCGGTATTCAGGATCTCGATGGTCTGGCCGGACATCGACGTGACGATATCGCCGGGCCGCTGGGCATTGCCATCGGGCATATTCTCGACGAGACCGCAAACGCCAACGACATTGGCTTTCGCCTTGCGCAGCGCCAGCGCCTTCATCGCGCCAGCAACGGCACCTGCGCCGCCCATGTCCCACTTCATGTCTTCCATGCCCGGCCCGGGCTTCAAGGAGATGCCGCCGGTGTCGAACGTCACGCCCTTGCCGACGAGTGCGAGATCGGGGTCGCCCGGCCCCTTGCCGTTCCACTTCATTACCAGGAGCTGCGCATCGCGCACCGAGCCCTGGCTGACACCGAGCAGCGCCCCCATGCCGAGCGCCGCCATCTCCGCCTCGCCCAGCACGCTGATTTCGAGGCCGAGCCCCTCAACATCTGCCCGCACCCGGGCGACGAAGCTCTCGGGGTAAAGAATGTTAGGCGGTTCGGCCACGAGCGTGCGCGTGAGGGCAAGGCCCTTGGTGACGGCATGTTGCGCATGCCATGCAGCCTCTGCGCCGGGCGGGGTATGCGCAAGCGTGATCGTCGTCAGCGTCGGCTTCTGCTTGTCGGCAAGGCGGGTACGATAGGTATCGATCCGCCACGCGCGTTGCGCGGCCGCTGCGGCAAAGCGCGCCACGGCTTGAGCACTCGGCGCACCGGCCAGACTGGAAAAATCGACCGCGACCGACTCCGCGCCGGAGGTCAACAGGCGCGCGGTCAGCGCGCCGCCAGCCCGCTCAAGATCTGCTTCACCGCCGCCGCCGATACCGAGGATAATCAGCTGGGCAATCGACTCGCCCATGCCGACGATGGCCTCGACGACGCTGCCCGCTTCACCTTCAAACCGCGCTGCCCGCATTGCGGCGCGCGCCAGTCGCTGGCCCTCTGCATCGATACCAGCAAAGTCAGTCCGGTCCTGCGCGCCTTTTTCGACCGGAAAGGCGATAACGGCAGCGTCTGCGGGCCGAGCGGGAAAAAATTGGATGTGCATCTGGATCCTTGATGACGCGACGAAAAGGGACTCGCCATCCTTAGGCGTTGGTTTCAGTGCTGGCAAAGCACTAACCGACATTGCAGGCGCGCCAATCCGGTGCGATAGCCGCCATCCAAGGGCGTGGATTTGCCCAAAAGGACTCTGTGCCAGCGTGAAGCGTTCCTTTCTCCGTGCGTCCTGGACGCTCCCAGCGATCCTGATGACAGGGCTCGTAGCGGGGCTGGTGAGTGGATCGCCTGCAATAGCGCAGGATCTGCAGGATCGCCCCGTGTCGCCGCCGCCACCCTCCGAGACGCCGTTGCCAGCAACTGCCGATCAGGTGCAGTTCAGCGCCGAGGGCATCGAATATGACAGCAATGCCGACATCGTAACCGCGAGTGGCGACGTGCGGATGTACCGCGAGGGAGACCGGCTCCGCGCCGACCGTATTGTCTGGAACCGCAAGACCGGCCTGGTTACCGCGACCGGCAATATCGTCGTGACCAATCCCAGCGGTGATGCCGCCTATGGTGACACGATCGAACTGACGGACTCGTTGAAGGACGGGGTCGTGGAGAACATGCTGGTCGTGCTCGATCAGGGCGGTCGACTGGCGGCGGACCGCGGCAGCCGCAAGGATGGCATCATCAGCCTCGACGACGCTGCCTATACGCCCTGCGCCGTCGTTGATTCCGCCAATTGCCCGAAAGAGCCCTCGTGGAAGATCACAGCGGCACGCGTGCTCTATGATCCGACCAAAAAGCGCATCTATTATAAGGGCGCGCGGGTCAGCATTTTCGGCATTGCGTCAATTCCGCTTCCCGCTTTCTCGAACCCCGTGGGCGACGGCACCGATAACGGCTTTTTGACGCCTGACTTCAAGTACAGCCGGGTCAACGGCGCTGAGCTGGCGGTCCCCTATTATTTCCGCCTCGCGCCCAATCGCGGGCTGACGATAACACCGCGGGTCTACAGCTCGGTGCTGCCGATGCTGCAGGGTGATTATCGCGCATTGACCGCTGGCGGCGCGTATCGCGTGACCGCTTATGGCACCGTGAGCGACCGCACCGACACGCTGGTGACAAACGCGCGCACCGCACAGAATGCCTTTCGCGGCTATTTCGACGCGAGCGGCAAGTTTCAGCTCGACCCGCACTGGAGCATCAGCGGATCGATCCGGGTGACGACCGATCGCACCTTTCTGCGCCGCTATGACATTTCGCGCGACGATATCTTGCGCAACAGCATCAAGGTCGAGCGGATCGATTCGAGCAGTTACCTCTCGATCGCCGGCTGGGCCGTCCAGACGCTGCGCGTTGGCGACCGGCAGGGATTTCAGCCGGTTGCGCTGCCCGAAATCGATTATCGCCGGCGGGTTGAGAACGTGTTGATCAATGGCGGCCGGTTGAACCTGCAGCTCAACTCGCTCGCGATCGGGCGGTCGTCGGGGCAAGATACGCAGCGCGCCTTTGCCAGTGCACAATGGGATGTTCGCCGGATCACCCCGCTTGGCCAGGAAGTGACGCTGACCGCCTTTGCCCGTGGCGACGTGTACAACGCAAACCAGACGATCAACACCGCCGTAATCGCCTATCGCGGGACCGAAGGCTTTCGTGGCCGGGCGATCGGTGCGCTGGCGCTCGATGTGAAATGGCCGTTCATCGGCAGCTTCCTTGGCGGCACCCAGCGGTTGACGCCGCGCGTTCAGGTCGTCGCTTCGCCCCCTATCAGCAACCTTGCCGTGCCCAATGAGGATGCCCGGGCTGTCGACCTGGAAGATTCGAACCTGTTCTCGCTCAATCGGTTTCCCGGTTATGATCGGTTCGAGGATTCGACGCGCTTCACCTACGGCGTGGATTATTCGCTCAGCCTGCCCGATTTCAGCTTCGATGCGAATATTGGCCAAAGCTACCGGCTGACGTTGCGCCCGACATTGCTTCCCAATGGCACCGGCCTGAGCGACCGCACGTCGGACATCGTCGGTCGCAATGTGCTGCGGTATAAGGATCTCGTCACCCTCACGCATCGCTACCGGCTCGACAAGGATGGCCTGGCGATCCGCCGGAACGAGCTCGATGCGACCATCGGCACGCGCAGCACCTATCTGCTGCTTGGTTATCTGAGGCTCAACCGCAACATTACCCCGACGCTTGAGGATTTGCGCGATCGCGAGGAAGGGCGGATCGGCGGGCGAATTCAGGTGGCGCGGTTCTGGTCGATTTTCGGCTCAGCGGTCGTCAATTTGACCGACCGAGCCGAGGACCCCACCTCGCAAGCCAATGGCTTTGATCCCGTCCGCCACCGCATCGGCTTTGCCTATGAGGATGATTGTCTGCGACTTGGCCTGACCTGGAAGCGCGACTATCAAGACACGGGCGATGCCCGCCGCGGCGACAGTTTCCTCTTGACGCTGGCGTTCAAGAACCTCGGGCGCTAAGCTGGCGTTCATTGAGCATGCCCCAAGCGATATTGAGCATGACAGCTTTTGACCGAAAAACTGGGAATTCGAAGATCGTGATCCATCCGTCCGCAACAGCGCGCCTGATTGCCCGCTCGGCTCTACTTGCTGCAGGCATTGTCCTCGCAGGTGCCGCAATCGCCCAGACAGTGGGTGATAATCAGGTGCCCGAAAGCAACCTCAACATACCCGCCAACCTCCAAATCTTCGGCAAGCGGGACCCCAATATCCGCAAGCCGACAGCGATCGTCAACGATTCCGTCATTACCGGAACCGATGTTGATCAGCGCGTGGCGCTGATCCTCGCGGCCAACAATGTGAAGCCGAACGACGAAGAGCGCGAGCGGCTGCGCCTGCAGGTGCTCAGCTCGCTGATCGACGAGACATTGCAGATCCAGGAGGCCAGGGCGAACGAGGTCACCATTACCAAGGAAGAGATTGACCGGAGCTTCTCCGGTGTGGCCCGCAGCTTCAACAAGCCAGTCGCGGAATTGCGCGTCTATCTGCGCGCCGTCGGATCATCGGAGCGGTCGCTCCGCCGGCAGATCGAGGCAGAACTGGCATGGAGCCGATACCTGCGCAAACGCGTCGAGCCGTTCATCAATGTCGGCGACACCGAGGTCGAGGGAATCATCAAGCGCATCCAGGCGTCCAAGGGGACCGAGGAGTTTCACGTCAAGGAAATCTACCTGACCGCGACGCCGGAGCGCGAACAGCAGGTGCTGTCGCAGGCGCGCGCGCTGATCGCCGAAATTCAGAAGGGCGAAAAGCCATTCGAAACAGTGGCCGAGGAATATTCGGAAGCGTCGACCCGCAGCGTCGGCGGTGATCTTGGCTGGGTGCGCGCGGGCCAGCTGCCCGAAACGCTGGCACAGGCCGCGGTGGAAATGAAGGTCAATCAGCTTGCAGGACCAGTGCCGGTGCCCGGTGGCTTTTCGATCCTGTATCTTGTCGATACCCGCAAGGTCGGGGCGGCTGATGCGCGTGATGCCGTGCTCAACCTTCGGCAGATCAGCCTCGCTTTCAAAACGGGGATCAGCCAAACAGAGGCTTCGGAAAAGGTTGCCGCATTTGCCAAGATGACGCAGGCCATCAAGGGGTGCGGTGACGTTGCCAAGGCAGCAGCGGCATTTGGCGCGGAGGTCGTCGACAACGATGCCATCAAGGTCCGCGACTTGCCGGGCCCGTTGCAACAAATGCTTCTGAGCATGCAGGTGGGCGAGTCCACGCCTCCTTTCGGCTCGCCGACGGATGGCGTGCGCGCGCTGGTGCTGTGCGGGCGTGACGAAGGCAAGACGGCTGAAATGCCCAGCATGGAGCAGGTTCGTAGCCAGATGGAGCAACGCGGCGTCAACCTGCGCGCCGAGCATAAATTGCGCGATTTGCGGCGCGATGCCGTCGTCGAATATCGCTGATGCGGCGATGACCGTGCCGATCGCCATATCGATGGGTGATCCGGCCGGCATTGGGCCGGAGATCGTCGCGAAGGCATGGGCTGCGCGCACCATCGACAGGCTCTCCCCGTTTTTTGCCGTTGGTGATTGTCGCGCAATCGCCGCAGTATGGGATGGGCCCGTCGAGCGGATCAGCGATCCGCGCGACGCGGTAGCGATGTTCGATCAGGCGCTGCCCGTCCTGACAACGCAGGACGCTGGCGAGATTGTGCCCGGCCACCCCGATGCGCACGGCGCTCGCTGCGCGCTACACGCACTGGAACTGGCGGTTGGCCTGACCCGGTCGGGCGCGGCCGGGGCGCTGGTGACGGCACCGGTATCAAAGGCGCAGCTCTACCAGATCGGTTTTACCGATCCCGGCCAGACCGAATTCGTCGCTGAACGCTGCGGCATTTCGCGCGACAATGCGGTGATGATGCTTGCCGCGCCCACCCTGCGCGTCGTGCCGATCACCACGCATGTCCCGCTCGCGGCCGTTTCCGGCTTACTGAGCATCGAGCTGATCACGGCAAAGGCGCGCGTTACTGCGCGCGGCCTGACCCGCAATTTCGGAATCGAGAGCCCCAGGCTGGCGCTTGCCGGATTCAACCCGCATGCCGGCGAAAGCGGGGCAATGGGGCGCGAGGAGATCGACATCCTGATGCCTGCGGTGGAGGAGCTCCGCGCCGAGGGCATCGACATTGTGGGCCCACTCGCCGCCGACACGATGTTCCACCCCCGCGCTCGGGCGCGCTATGACGTGGCGCTGTGCTGCTATCACGATCAGGCGCTGATCCCGCTCAAGACGATCCATTTCGACGATGGGGTCAATATCACGCTTGGCCTGCCGATCGTCCGCACCTCGCCTGACCATGGCACCGCCTTCGACATTGCGGGGCGCAAGCTGGCCGAACCGGGTGCGATGATTGCGGCGATCCAGCTTGCGGCAAGTGCCGCCGCCCGGCGCGCCTTCCACGGGTGACCTCACTCCCGCCCCTCCGCGAGGTTATTGCACGGCACGGACTGCAGGCGAGCAAGGCGCTGGGGCAGAACTTCCTGCTCGACAGCCAATTGCTTGCCCGCATTGCCCGTATCCCCGGTGATCTGGCCGATGCCGATGTGTTCGAGGTTGGCCCCGGCCCTGGCGGGCTGACGCGAGCGTTGCTGGCAGCGGGCGCGAACGTGGTAGCCGTCGAGCGCGATCATCGCTGCATGCCAGCGCTTGCTGAACTGGGCGATGCTTATCCCGGCAAGCTACGCGTGATCGAAGACGATGCGATGGCAATTGACGTGCCAGCACTCTTTGCCGGCCGCCCGCATATCGTGTCCAACCTGCCCTATAATATCGGCACCGCCCTGCTGATCGGCTGGCTGTCAGCCGGATGGGAACCGTGGTGGCAAAGCCTGACGCTGATGTTCCAAAAGGAAGTCGCAGACCGGATCGTGGCGGGCGTGGATAGCGAGCATTATGGTCGGCTGTCGGTGCTGTCGCAGTGGCGAACGAGCGCCCGGATCGCGCTCCCCGTTCACCGTTCCGCCTTTACGCCACCGCCCAAGGTGATGTCTGCCGTCGTCCATCTCGCGCCGCTGGATAGCCCGGCCGGTGTGCCGCTTGGCATGCTCGAACAATTGACGGCGGCTGCCTTTGGCCAACGGCGCAAGATGCTGCGCCAAAGCCTGAAAAGCGTGCCCGGCGCGGTTGCGGCACTTGAAGCGATGGGGATCGCGCCGACTCGCCGGGCAGAAACGGTGAGTGTTGCCGAATTCGTTGCATTGGCGCGGACGCTGGCCGCCGCGCGCGGCTGAGCCTTATACCGAAATTTGATGATCGAGACCTATAAGGGCTCGTCATTGCGAGCGCAGCGAAGCAATCCAGGGCTGCGCGAGGGACACTAGATTACTTCGCTGCGCTCGCAATGACGAACAGGTTCCAATTAGTGAATCGCGGTATTACTGCGCGCGCCCGGCTTCTGCCGATTGCGACGCCATGACCGTGGCCGGCGGGCCCTTGGCAATCAGCGCGGCCAGCGTAGTTGCCTCGGCACAGCCCTTGGCGCAGATCTTTCGGATCTTGGCCAGATTGCCGCGCGCACGCTCGATCGCTCCCTTGCTGACATAGGCCTGCCCCTGCCCCTTCAGCGCGGCAAGATCATTGGGCTCGAGCAACAACGCTTCGCGGTAATAGCGGATTGCCTTGCCCGATAGGCCCCGCGCTTCGGCGACATCGCCCAAAGCCACAAACGCCTCCCGGTTGCGCGGATCGACCGCCAGCGCGGTTTCGAGCGCGTCCGCCGCCGCATCGAAGTTACCCGCCGCCTGGGCTGTGCGGCCTGCGGCAAGCAGTGAAAGCGAGCGGGCGTCGATCTGGCTGTCTGGCCGCTGACCATGAAGCGATGTCGAGACGCAAACCAGGGTCAACGCAGCAGCAACGGCGACGGACGAGATACGCATGATCGTCTCCAACATGGACGTTTTGGGCAGCAATTCTTTGGGGGCTAGCATGGTGCCTGCAGTCTTGCGACAAAAAACCCGTCCGTCGAGTCCTGTCGCGGCGTGAGGCGGATGCCCGCGAAATGTTGGCGCCCGGCCGGCAGATCGAGCGGGGCGGCTTGCCAGCCAGGATGCGCACCCAGAAAACGCGCGATCTGGTCCGCCCCTTCTTCGTCGAGCAGCGAGCAGACGATGAACAACAGCACGCCACCGGGCTTCACCAGCTGGGCACCGAGCGTGATCAACATCGCCTGCGTCGCCGTCAGTTTGGCGAGCCGCGAGGCATTGAGCCGCCAGCGCGCCTCGGGATTGCGCCGCCAGGTGCCAGTGCCCGAACAGGGCGCGTCGATCAGCACAATATCGGCGCTCGATCGCCAATCCTCCAGCGCGGCAGCCTCTTTGCCGGGATCGAGCAACCGCGTCTCGACGATGCTGATGCCCGCCCGGTTGGCGCGCGGCGGCAGATGCGAAAGGCGCGATCGATCGGTATCGGTTGCCAGGATGATGCCCTGATTATCCATCGCCGCGGCCAGCGCGAGCGTCTTGCCGCCCGCGCCCGCGCACAAATCGATGACTGCCATGCCCGGCACCGCGCCCGCCGCCATCGCCGCGATCTGGCTGCCCGCGTCCTGCACCTCGACCTGCCCCTCAAGCGGCGAGACATCGACCCCGGCGGGCAGGCGCAGCGCATCGGGCAAGCCTGCGATCGGCTCGCCTGCCCCCAAGGCCGCCGCGACGGCTTCGGGCGTCGTCAGTCGCCGGTTGATGCGAATGTCGAGCGGGGCACGCTCGATCAGCGCCTCGATCTCGGCACCCGCAAGGTCACTTACCGCGAGCCGATCGATAATCCACGCAGGAGCCACCCCCCGCACCGCTGGCTGCTCATCCGGGCCGACCGGGGCCGGACCGTGCGGCGGGCCGGTGAAGACTGCTGCACGATCCGCCGCATCGGGGATCATCGCCAGCATGGCGGCGCGGCCCGATGCCGGCACCTCACCCAGCGCGCGGATCGCAGCGTAAACGAGTTCGCGCACCGCCCGCCGGTCCTTGGAGCCCGCATAGCGCCGCTCGGTGAAATAACGCGCGATCAGCGTGTCGGCTGCGGCCCCGCCCTCGCGGGCCGCACGGATGATCGCGTCGAGCAGCTCGATCGCCGCCTGGACGCGCGCCGATGGCGTCATGGCTTAGCGCGTCGGGTAATTGGGGGCTTCGCGCGTGATGGAGACATCATGGACATGGCTTTCGGTGAGCCCGGCATTGGTGATCTGCACGAAGCGGGCCCGCTTCTGCAGCTCTTCGATCGTGCGGGCGCCGGTATAGCCCATCGCCGCGCGCACGCCGCCCACCAATTGGTGGATGACGTCCTTGGCCGGCCCCTTGAACGGCACCTGGCCCTCAATCCCCTCAGGCACCAGCTTGAGCTGATCCTTGATATCCTGCTGGAAATAACGATCCGCAGAGCCGCGCGCCATCGCGCCGACGGAACCCATTCCGCGATAGGATTTATAGGCCCGGCCCTGATACAGGAACGTCTCGCCCGGTGCCTCTTCGGTACCCGCGAGCAGCGATCCGATCATCACGCACGATGCGCCCGCCGCCAGCGCTTTGGCGACATCGCCCGAGGTGCGGACACCGCCATCGGCAATAACGGGGACGCCCGATTTCGCGGCTTCGGCTGCGCAATCCATGATCGCCGTCAGCTGCGGCACGCCGACGCCCGCGACGACGCGGGTGGTGCAAATGGAGCCCGGCCCGATGCCAACCTTGATCGCATCGGCACCTGCATCAATCAGCGCGCGCGTCGCCTCGGCCGTCGCAACATTGCCGGCCACGACCTGGACGGAATTGCTGAGCGCCTTCACCCGCTCGACCGCGCGCGCCACGTCCCGGTTGTGGCCATGCGCGGTGTCGATCACCACAAGATCAAGCTCAGCCTCAACCAGCGCCCGCGTCCGCTCAAAGCCTGACTCGCCTACTGTCGTGGCAGCGGCGACACGCAGCCGACCCGAGGCGTCCTTGGTCGCATCGGGATAGGTCACCGCCTTCTCGATATCCTTGACCGTGATCAGCCCGATGCAGCGATAATCGCCATCCACCACCAGCAGCTTTTCAATCCGGCGCTGATGCAGCAGCCGCCGCGCTTCCTCCTGGTTTACGCCGGGCGAGACGGTCGCCAGATTTTCATGCGTCATCAGCTCGGCCACCGGCTGATTGGGGTTTTCGGCAAAGCGCACGTCGCGGTTGGTGAGGATGCCGACGAGCTTGCCGCCGCGCTCCACCACCGGAATACCGCTGATCCGGTGCCGCGCCATCAGTGCCTGCGCCTCGGCCAACGTTGCTTGTGGGTCGATCGTGATGGGGTTGACGACCATACCCGATTCAAACCGCTTCACCTGGCGCACGGCGGCGACCTGCTGCTCAATCGATAGATTGCGGTGGAGCACGCCGATGCCGCCCATCTGCGCCATCACGATCGCCATATCGGCCTCGGTAACGGTGTCCATCGCCGATGAGATCACCGGGATATTGAGCGAAATTGCCTTGGTCAGCCGGGTTCGCGGATCGGCCATGCTCGGCACGATGTCGCTTTCTGCCGGATAGAGCAGCACATCGTCGAAAGTGAGGCCGAGGCGAATGTCCATGGGGTGCCGGTTCCTGCAAGCGCGGGGGAGGATGTGGCGGCCCATGTAACCAAGTGGGCGGCAGGGCGCTAGGGGGCGATTCCACGCGAGGCGCGGGTGCAGCCGTGACGGCGACAATCGGTGCGGCAATCCGCATTCATGTCGCATTTCGCTGGGCGGCGGCGGGGATACTGCTAGAATTGCAGCCGAACCGCAGTGCGCAGCGATGACGGGAGTGTTGGTGATGGACGTGATTTTCGGCCTGGTGCTTGGCCTGCTGGTGCTGGTGATCAACTACCTGTTCGCCAGCCTGAAGATGGTCAAGCAGGGCTATCAATATACGATCGAACATTTCGGCCGTTTCACCACGGTCGCGCGGCCGGGGCTCAATTTCTATCCCGCCTTTTTCTACGGGGTCGGCCAGCGCATCAATATGATGGAGCAGGTGCTGGATGTGCCGCAGCAGGAAATCATCACCAAGGACAATGCGATGGTCGCGGTGGACGGCGTGGTGTTCTTCCAGGTGCTCGATGCCGCCAAGGCCGCCTATGAGGTGAGCGACCTGTTCGTCGCGATCATGCAGCTGGCCACCACCAATCTGCGCACGGTGATGGGATCGATGGACCTCGACGAGCTGCTGTCGAAACGCGACGAGATCAACGCGCGGCTGCTGAGCGTGGTCGACCATGCGACCAACCCGTGGGGCGTGAAGATCACCCGCGTGGAAATCAAGGACATCCGCCCACCGACCGATATCGTCAACGCGATGGCGCGGCAGATGAAGGCTGAGCGGGAGAAGCGCGCCAACATCCTGGAGGCGGAGGGCACCCGCGCCTCTGAGATCCTGCGCGCCGAGGGGCAGAAGCAGGCGCGCATTCTTGAAGCCGAAGGACGCAAGGAATCGGCGTTCCGCGACTCCGAAGCACGCGAGCGCGCAGCCGAGGCCGAGGCCAAGGCGACCCAGCTCGTCTCGACCGCGATCGAGCAGGGCAGCACGCAGGCGATCAACTATTTCATCGCGCAAAAATATGTCGAAGCCGTCGGCAAGTTCGCCACGTCGCCAAACGCCAAGACCATCCTGTTCCCGGTGGAGGCCACGCAGCTGATCGGCACGCTGGGCGGCATCGGCGCGCTGACCCGCGAGGCGCTGGGTGATCACGCGCCCCTTCCTCCCGCGCCGCCAGCTACGCCTCTGGCGCGCCAGCGCGGGCCGTTCGATCCGCCGGCCCAGTAATGCTTGACTGGGTGATCGCCCATGCGGGGCTGGTCTGGCTTGCGGCCGCGCTGTTGCTCGGTGGGGCCGAACTGGCCGCGCCCGGCGTCTTCCTGATCTTTTTGGCGATTGGCGCCGCCTTTACCGGCATTGGCGTGCTCGCCTTGCCGGTGCTGCCGCCGGCGGCGCAGCTCCTGTCCTTTGCGCTATGGACGGCGGTGAGCATCCTGATCGGCAAGCGCTGGTATGCCGACTATCCGGTCGCCACGAGCGACCCGCTGCTCAACGATCGCGGTGCCCGGCTCATTGGCGATACCGTCATCGTGGTAGAAGCGATCACTAATGGCGAAGGCCGGGTGCGCGTCGGTGACGGCGTCTGGACGGCAATCGGCGAGGATGCGCCGGCGGGGGCGTCACTGCGCATCACTGGCGTGCACAACGGCAAGCTGACCGTCACACCGATTTCGCTCCCCGGCTGAGCAACAATTAACGCCTTGTCTCGTTAGGGTCACACGCTGCCGATAGGGTTAGCCGATGGGCGCCAATCGGGCGGACCATTCCTTTTTCAGGAGAGACTTCCCATGAGCATTTTCGGCATGATCAAGGACGCGATCTGGGGCAAAGCAGCCGCCAAGGCCGCGCCCGCGCCTGCTGCAACCGCGCCGACTCCTGCGGCTGCTCCCGCCCCCGCCGCTACAGCGCCAGCGCCAGTCGCCGCTCCGGCTCCGGTGCAGGTCAACGTGACCGCCCTGCTCGACGAGATCCAGTCGCACAACGACCAGCAACTCAACTGGCGCACTTCGATCGTCGATCTGATGAAGCTGATGGGGCTCGATTCAAGCCTCACCAACCGCAAGGAGCTTGCAGACGAGCTCGGCTATACCGGCGAAAAGGATGGCAGCGCCGAGATGAACATGTGGCTGCACCGGCAGGTGATGATCAAGCTTGCCGAGAATGGCGGCACCATTCCCGAAGAATTGACGCACTGACGGATCGCGCTTGAAATAGGGATCGTCATTGCGAGCGCAGCGAAGCAATCCGGGGCAGCGCACGGGTCGCCGGATTGCTTCGCTGCGCTCGCAATGACGCGTGATACTGAATTACGGCGCGATGCTCCGGGTGCTACGGGGCCGGGTACTGCCCGGCCCCAACCAGCTATTTCTTGCCGCCGAACAGGCCACCAGCCAGACCCGCCAGATCGTTGATCGGATTGCCGTCGCCATCGCGGTCCAGCATGCCGCCGATCTGCCCCATCATGCCTGAGGCACCCGATCCGCCGAGCAGGCCTGCGAACTGGGCGAGCGCGCCTTCGCCACCGATATGGCCGACGATCTGCTGCAACATGTCAGTCGGCAGGCCAGTCGATGCTGCCGCCGTTTGCACGGTGTCCCCAGGTGCCGGATGAGCTTGCCCGAGCGCCTGAACCGCGCTTTCGACCTGTTCGGGCGACAGCCCCACCTTGGCCGCGAGATTCTTGATGTCGACATTCTGCGTCACCTGGCCAAGCAATCCATCGAGCATCGACATAAATAGCTTCCTTCCTGAACGGGCATAGAATTGGTCCCGAGCCAACATAGCGCAGGATGGCGCTGCACAACAGCGGATCGGTTGCCAAATCCCATGAGGGTCCCGATAAGCATCGTGTTTTCAAGGCGGAGCAAAACCATGTCCTTCAACCGGCGCGATCTTTTGCAGGCGGCCAGCGCGGCAACCGCCCTTGGTCTCGCGCCGGGCCGCGCCCTTGGGGCCGAATCGGCACATGGCGCTGCGGAAAGCAAACTGGCGGCAACCGCGGAAAATCTGCTGGCGCTCTATCCGGAAGGGGCAGCCGGGCTTGGGCTCGACAATGGCGCGCGTGCCCATCTGAAAGCCAAGCTGGGAGACCGCAGCGCCGCCGGGCAGGCAGCGATTGCGACGCAGGCGAAGCAAACGCTCGCCGCACTCGATGCGATCGACCTGTCGACGCTTTCACCGTCTGCCGCGACCAATGTCGACGTGGTCCGCACTGCCTATCGCTTTGCGACCGAGGGCTACGCCTTTCCCTATGGCGATGTGGCCACGCTTACGTCGGGCTGGCGCAATTCGCCTTATGCCGTCGCGCAAAATGTCGGCGCGTATCTGGATATTCCGCAGCTGTTGGATACCAATCACCGGGTGGAAACCCGCGCGGACGCCGAGGCATATCTGGCACGGATGGCCGCCTATGCGGCGCAACTCGACGGCGAAACGGGGCGCGTGGCGGCGGCGGGCGCGCAAGGGGTGATCCTGCCGGATTTCGCGCTTGATCAGGCAATCAAGCAGCTGCGCATCGCCCGCGCCGGGCCAATCGAGAAATGGGACCTCGTCACCTCGCTCGCCAAGCGGACCCAAGCGATGCCGGGCGACTTTGGTGGCCGGGCGGCAAAGCTGGCAGAGCAGCGTGTCGCGCCTGCGCTGGACCGGCAGATTGCCGCACTGGAATCGCAGCGCGCCAGAGCGACCAGCGAGGCTGGCGCGTGGAAGCTTCCGCAGGGTGAGGCCTATTATGCCTGGGCGCTCAAGGCCGCGACGACGACGACGCTGACCCCCGACGAAGTCCACCAGGCGGGCCGTGAACAGCTCGCGCAACTCCATGCGCGGATGGACGTGATCCTCACGGCCGAGGGCTATTCAAAGGGCTCCGTCGGCGCGCGGATGACGGCACTCAGCAAGGATCCGCGATATCTTTTTGCAGAAGGTGATCCGGGTCGCGCGGAAATCATGACCTATCTTGCTGAAAAGCTGAAGGATATCCGCACCCGCATGCCGCGCGCGTTCGAAACATTGGTTGCCGGCAATGTCGAAGTCACGCGCATGTCACCCGCCGCCGAACCCGGCGCGCCGGGGGCCTATGGCGGCGCCGGATCGATCGACGGCAAGGAGCCCGGGCGGTTCTGGATTAACCTCGGCAGCACCTCGCGCTGGACGCGCTACAGCCTGCCTGATCTTGCCTATCATGAGGCGATCCCCGGCCACGCATGGCAGGGCGAATATACCTTCAAGCAACCGCTGATCCGCACGCTGATGAGCTTCAATCCCTATAGCGAAGGCTGGGGCCTTTATGCCGAGCAGCTCGCCGATGAACTGGGCGTCTATGATGATTTCCCCGCCGGGCGGCTTGGCTATCTCCAGTCGATCGCGTTTCGCGCGTGCCGGATGGTCGCCGACACCGGCATCCACGCCAAACGCTGGACACGCGAACAGGCGATCCAGTTCTTCGTCGAGGAGAATGGATCGAACCCCGAGGAAGTGCGCAGCGAAGTCGAGCGCTATTGTACCTGGCCGGGCCAGGCCTGTGGCTACAAGGTCGGCCACAGCACGATCAACCGGCTGCGCGACAAGGCCAAGGCGGCGCTGGGCGCGCGCTATGATTTCCGCAAGTTCAATGACGCGGTGGTGCTGGGTGGCAATGTGCCGATGACGGTGCTGGAACGGAACATCGACGCGCATATTGCAGTGCGGAAGGTTTGACGAGAGGCGGCTTGCGATCTGCTGGATTCGTGAAGGCGTATGAACAGTGTTGGCTTGGGGTGGATTGCGGCCCGGTGACTTTCAACCGAGGACGGCATTAAAGCCGACGCCGTTATTAGGAGCGTACGGTGACCATCGACAAGATCGCGCTGTTCGAAACCACGAAAGCCCTTTGGCCAGCAACTGTAAGGGTGTCCGAGCACCCGGAGGCGACTCACGATATATATCGGAGCCATGAGGAGGCGGTTTCGCAAGCCGACAATTGGCTGCAACTGGCCCTCTGGGCCTTTCATCAGGCGCTGGTGGATCATGAAAAGCGGGCGCTGGCGAAGGGCCTTCCGCTTCACCCCCACGAGGTCGCCTTTAAAGAGTTTGATAGGTGGATGCGGATGAATCTGAACGGTGATGACTGCTGGTTGGACGAACGAGCAGAATATGAAAGCAGTTGATCCTTCTGGTGCCCTGCTGACCCGCTAAGCCACCGCCCGTAATCGCGACAAACGATGGCTGTAGGTAACGTTCCGGCTTGGGGCGATTTCTGCCGCTCCCCAACCGTCACCCCGGACTTGTTCCGGGGTCCACTTCTCCGCAAGCCTGGTCGCTCTTCATTGCTCGGTGGACCCCGGCACAAGTCCGGGGTGTCGAAAGGGTGGTAGCTATCAAATGGTCAATCTCAGTCGCTTGCTGTAAGGTCAGGCGCCACCCATCCCAGCCGCGCTTCGACCGAAAAGAGCCGGTCGTATGAATAAAAGCGAGATGGCCAGTCGCGCCGCCCACGCGGCGACTGCAACAAGGCGTTGACTCGCTCGGCGAGCCCCTGCCCTTCGCTCTCGCGGACATGATCGCGCACCGCATTTAGGAAGCAACATGTAATCGTATGATGATACCCACCCGCATCGTCATTCACCCCGCCGACGCTCTCGTTGTAGCGCGAGATGATGCCGCGCAATTCCGCATCAAGATCGATATCGGGCCGCTCGACGACGAGCCAGGTGGTTGCCGCGAGATGCCCCTCATGCGTCCATTCGGGGCGCGGCAGGGTGCAGGCAAGGAGACCGTGGCCGACGTGCCGCACGGCAGCATCGGTCTCAAACAGACGGGGCGAATGGTCAGTCATTGGTCGGGCTTTCTCGAGTAGAAGGCCCGGATGATCGGGCCGGTCAGGCGGGCTGGTGAACCTTGGGGGCCGATTGTCGGACGCCCTCGTCGACATGCTCTGCAAATTGCGCGAAGTTCTCGACGAATTGGTCGACGAGTTTCGCTGCAGTCACGTCATAGGCGTGCTTGTCGGCCCAGGTGTTGCGGGGATCGAGGATCGCCGAATCGACGCCTGGCACCGCCACCGGCACCTTGAAGCCGAAATTGGGATCGGTGCGAAATTCGGCGTCGTTGAGGCTACCATCGAGGGCGGCATTGAGCAGCGCGCGCGTCGCCTTGATCGGCATGCGGCTGCCGACGCCGTATTTGCCGCCGGTCCAGCCGGTGTTGACCAGCCAGCAATCGACCCCGCCCTTGGCGATTCGCTCCTTGAGCAGGTTGCCATAGACGCTTGGGTGGCGCGGCATGAACGGTGCACCGAAGCAAGTCGAGAAGGTCGCATCGGGCTCAGTTACGCCCATTTCGGTGCCGGCAACGCGCGCGGTGTAGCCGGACAGGAAATGATACATCGCCTGGTCCGGCGTGAGCTTCGCGATCGGCGGGAGGACGCCATAAGCGTCCGCCGTCAGCATCACGATGTTCTTCGGCACCGGGCCCATATTATACTCAGAGGCATTGGGGATGAAGTCGATCGGGTAAGACCCCCGGCTGTTTTCGGCCAGCGTCGCATCGTCGAGGTCGAGCACGCGCGTGTCCGGGTCCATCACGACATTTTCGAGCACCGTGCCGAACCGCTTGGTGGTGGCGTAGATTTCGGGCTCGGCCTCGGCCGACAAGCGGATCATCTTGGCGTAGCAGCCCCCTTCGAAATTGAAGACCGCCGTGTCGGACCAGCCATGCTCGTCATCGCCGATCAGGGTACGGCTGGCATCGGCGCTTAGCGTCGTCTTGCCGGTACCAGACAGGCCAAAGAACACCGCCGTATCGCCCTTGGGACCAATATTGGCCGAGCAATGCATTGGCATGATGCCATCGACCGGCAGCAGATAGTTGAGCAGGCCGAACACCGATTTCTTCATCTCGCCCGCATAGGCGGTGCCGCCGATCAGGATCAGCTTTTCAGTTAAATTCACCGCGATCACCGTGCCGCCGCGCGTGCCGTGACGTGCAGGATCCGCCTGAAAGCTCGGCAAATCGATGATTGTATATTCCGGATCGAATTCGGCCAGGTCTTCCGCCGCTGGCCGCACCAGCATCGTGCGGATGAACAGATTATGCCAAGCGAGTTCATTGATGACGCGCACGCGCACGCGGTGCTCAGGCTGCGATCCTCCGAACAAATCCTGCACGAAAAGCGCATCCTTTTCGCCCAACGCCGTCATGAAATCGGCCTTGAGCGCGGCGAAGTGATCGGGCGTCATCCCCTTGTTGGTCTTGCCCCACCATATTGTGTTTTCGGTCTCGGCATCGCGAACGATAAACTTGTCCTGCGCAGACCGACCCGTGTGCTGGCCAGTCGCCACCACGAGCGGGCCGTCGGCTGCCAGATGCCCTTCGCCACGCGCGAGTGCCGCTTCCACCAGCGGCGCGGTGATCAGGTTCCAGTGCAGTGTTGCCTGGGTGACGATTCCCTGGGCACTCAGGCCCTTTTTCGGGGTGCGCTCGGTCACCGTGCAATCTCCTATCAGGCCAATGCGATTTTTTTCGCATACGTATGCTTGAGTCGGCGCATATCGCCCAACACCCGGGTGGTCAAACCGTACAATGGCGCTAGGAGTTGAGCCGAGCCCCGCTTTGCCCTAGGCCGGGACTCTGTAACAAAAGGCTTGCTTCGCCGATGACGGCTACGATCGCGCTGGTTGATGATGATCGCAACATCCTGACTTCCGTTTCCATTGCGCTGCAGGCCGAAGGGTTTCTCACGCGCGTCTATTCGGATGGCGAAACGGCGCTCAAGGCGTTGATCGACAATCCGCCTGAGCTCGCGGTATTCGATATCAAGATGCCACGGATGGACGGACTGGAACTGCTCCGCCGCCTGCGCGAAAAAAGCGCGCTGCCCGTGATCTTCCTCACCTCGAAGGACGACGAGCTTGACGAAGCGCTCGGCCTGGCGATGGGCGCGGACGATTATATTGCCAAGCCGTTCTCGCAACGATTGTTGATTGCTCGCATCAAGGCCATCCTCCGGCGGGCCGAGGTCGCCCAGCCGGCCGCGGCCGGTGAAGAGCCGCCAACGATCGAGATATTGGAACGCGGCCGCCTGGCGATGGACACCGCACGGCACCGCGTCACCTGGGAAGGCAAGCCAGTGACGCTGACCGTCACCGAATTCCTAATCCTCGAAACGCTGGCGCAACGCCCCGGCATCGTGAAGACCCGCAACCAGCTGATGGACGCGGCTTATCAGGACGACATCTATGTCG
>CAZXBM010000030.1:0-37853 GCA_964638495.1 uncultured Stakelama sp.
CCTTCATCATCCAAAATAACAGATATCTTGGACCACTCAGAAGGGGGCAGATCACGGGCGACAGATCGAGAAAGGCATGGCTCGGCCGCGCGAAGCAATAAATGCAGCCATGCTCGCATCCGCGATAGGGATTGACCGAGCGATCAAATGGGATGTCGGGCGAGGCATTGCGGCTGATGATCGTTCGCGCCGTTTCAACGGTAACGGTCGTGCGAAGCCGGGGCGCTTCGCCGTCCACCGACCCGCGCGCGTCCAGCCAGTCACCATCAGCTACCGCCTCGGGCAGATGGAAGCGCCGGCTCACCTCATTTTGCGTGGCACCACGTACCGGGCGGGTTCGAATGGGCATTGCGCATCAATGGCCAATCAAATAGAACATATCAAGAACTATTGCGGAGGAATTGATGGCGCGATTGATGTATCTGGAGCTGCCGGTCGACAACACGGGCCGTGCAAAGGCATTTTATGCTGCGACTTTCGGCTGGGCATTCAGCGATTTCGGGCCCGATTATGCCGCGACCATAACGGGCGATACCGATATCGGTTTTCAGGCCGATGCCACTGCCAAGCCGGTGGCGCTACTCCCCGTGATCGAGGTGGAGGACCTTGAGCACACGCTGGCGCTGGCAATGGCCGCTGGTGGGACGATCACGATGCCGATTTTCGCCTTTCCGGGCGGCAGGCGCTTCCACTTTCGCGATCCCGACGGGCATGAGTTGGCCGCGATGACACCAGACGCAATCATGGCGTGACAGGATGCAGCCGATTGAGCGCAGCAGCGGTTGTTAGCGCTCGGTCAGCCGCGGCATCAGCTCGACGAAGTTGCAGGGCTTGTGGCGACTGTCGAGCTGGCTGGCGAGGATGCCGTCCCACCCGTCCTTTACAGCACCAGTCGATCCGGGCAGCGCAAAGATATAGGTGCCGCGCGTCACACAGGCGCAGGCGCGCGACTGGACGGTCGATGTGCCGATCGTTTGAAAGCTGAGCCAGCGGAACAGCTCGCCAAAGCCCGGGATTGGCTTGTCCTGCACCTGTTCGATCGCCTCGGGCGTCACGTCGCGCCCGGTCACGCCGGTGCCGCCGGTGGTGATGATGCAATCGACCTGGTCGTCGTCGATCCATTCGGTCAGTGTGGCGACGATAAGCGGCACATCGTCCTTCACAATCCGGCGATCGGCAAGGACATGCCCGGCATCGGTCAATCGCACGATCAACGTATCGCCCGAGCGATCATCGGCCAGCACCCGCGTGTCGGAGACGGTGAGGACGGCAATGCGCACCGGCAGGAATGCGACAGTCGGGTCAATTGGCACTGGCGGTCATCGTCGGGCGCGGCTTGGCGGTTACCTTGATGGCGCTGGCACCCGGCATGCCGGGAAAGCGCGGCCACAGGCCCTGCGCCAGCGCTGCACGGCTCGACGAGGTCGTCTTGCCGCCCTCGCGCTCATACATCCAGTAATTTCGCAGCACGGTAATGACGTAACCGCGGGTCTCCCAATAGGGAATGGATTCGATGTAGAGCAGCGGATCCCCGCCATCCTTGACGATGGAATTCCACGCCTCAACCGGCACCGATCCCGCATTATACGCAGCGATTACCTTGGGCAGCAGCCCGCCCGTGCAGGCCTGGTCACGCAGCCATTCGAGATAGCTTTGGCCGAGTTCGATATTCGTCGATGGCCGGGTGAGGGCAACACGATCCGCACGACCGCCAGCCTTGCGCGCCATGTCATTGGCGGCCCCGGGCCTGATCTGCATCAAGCCGTAAGCACCGGCAGGGCTGACGACCTTGGTTCGAAAATTGGATTCCTGCAGCGTGTGTGCATAGACAAGTGCCTTGTCGACTCGCCAGCCGCCATCTGGTGTCCAGTTGGGCGCAGGATAGCGCGCCGCCACGCCCGGATTTGCGCCTGCCGGCGCATTATGCGCCAGCCAGATTTGCGTCGATGGCAGATCGAACGAACCCGCCAGCCGCAGCAAGCCTGCGAATTCGCTGGCCTCGCCGATCCGCGCCTGTCGCTTGAACACTTCGTCCGCCAGATCATCTTCATCGATCTCGACGAGCGCGGCCGCGACGCGGACATTGGGGCGGCGACCCAGCATTTGCCAATCGGCGGCGACGCGCTGTCCGCTCACGCGCTCGATCGGCGTCTTGATGCCGAGCGTTTGCCGCGCGAGCAGACCGTAGAATGTCTCATCATATTGCGCCGCCGTCTTCAGCCGAGCCTCGATCCGGTCCGGGCGACCGCACGCCATATCGGCGCGCGCTGCCCAGAACAGGCCAGCCGCCCGCAGCTCGATATCATTGGCGCGGCTCGCGACGGCTGCAAACGCGTCCGCTGCGCCGGCGCAATCCTGTTCGCGCCAAGCTGCCAGCCCCGTCACCCAATGGCCCTGGATCGCCCAATCGCCGGAGCCTTTCGCTGCCTTGGCCGCCATCGTGCGTGCGTTGCCTTCATCGCCGGCGATGTAATAGATCCACGCGACCTTTTGCTGCCATTCGGTCAGCGCTTCCGGCGTCAGCCCTTCGGTCGATTCCAGCAGCGCCTGTGCGTCGGCCGCGCGATCTTCCTTGATCAGCGGCTGCATCTTGATGGCGAGGTCGGCTGCGACCTGGTCGCTCTTCAGGCTTTTGGCTCGGATGCGGGCCGGTGCGCTACCTGTCCAGCTCAGTGCCTGGGTGTAGGGAAGGGTCGGGAGCTCGCTCACACCGCGCGCCTTGGCCAGCCGCGCAAGCTGCTCGGCCTCTGGCAGTTCGGGTGCCTCAGCCAGTAGCTTTGCCAGATCTTCGGCGGTTGCCTTGGGCGATCCCTTTGCCGTGAACAGCTCAGCGAGCGCGATGCTGTGGAGCGGACCTGGCTTCATCGTCGCCAATTGGAGCCGCGCGTCGATCCATTTGCCATTGCGGATGGCGTTGAAGACCAGCTTATATCCTGCCCGCTGCTCGGCATCGAGCTGTTGGGGAATGCCATCGATCCGTGTCGGCGCAGCGGCCTTTTCTTCGGCAAGCGCCGGTGCCAATGGCGAAAGTAGCATGGCCGTGGCAGTGATAAGCGACATTTTCACGCGTCGATCCCCTGGATCAGCAATTGCAGGTCCTTCCATGCCTCAGCCTTGGCTGCCGGGCGCTCCAGAAGGAAGCGGGGATGGAAGCTGGCGATCGCTTGAACGGGTGTCCCATTATCTCCACCCTTTTGGTTAATCGGCTGTAAAAGCCCGCGTCGTTCAGCCATATCCGCCCCAAGCAGGGCACGGCTCACCGCATTTCCAAAGATCAGCACGCGCTTGGCAGACGCCAAGGCGACCTGATGCCGCAGGGCTGCCGCCAGCAATGGCTCGGTTTCCGCTGGAATACGCCCGCTGCTCGGTCGCCGCACACACATGGATACGAGGTAGATCGACTCGCGATCATGGCCAATGGAACCCAGCATTCGAGTAAATAACCGCCCAACGTCGCCACTCAGCAACGCCCCCGTCACGGCATCGCCCCGCTCTGGCATTTCGATCACGACCATCAAGGGTGCATCGGCACAGCCCTCTGCGCCCAGCGCCTCGCCTGACCAGCCGAAATCAGGCGCATCGGGCCCGAGCCGCCACGCCAGAAAAGCGGGTATCGTTTGCGGCATCGTGACAGGCGCAGGGGTCAATGTGGCCGCGCTTTGATTCGGCGTTGCGGGCTCGACAGGTGTGAACGAGGAGGGGATGATTTTCGCCGGTTCGGGCAGCAGCCAATTGCGCGGGGCTTCGCTGATGACGACATCGACGCCCGCCTCTTGCCACCAGTCGAGTGTACTGACAGCGTTCAATGTCCAGTCGATTTTTTGATCTGCCCCCATGGATGCATCTAAAGTCGCGGTTGACGCGGCGGTCAATTCGCGGGCACGCGTGAATGGACAGGACGTTGCTGGAACGCGATGACGTCCCCTTTGACGTCAACGAGTGGAGACGGTGATGAGTGAACGTGAGTCGATGCCCTATGATGTGGTCATCGTCGGTGGTGGCCCGGCGGGCCTGTCTGCGGCAATCAGGCTGAAACAGCTGGCCAATGAAACGGGCAGCGAAGTGTCGGTGTGCGTGCTCGAAAAGGGCTCGGAGATTGGCGCGCACATCCTGTCCGGTGCGGTGGTGGACCCCAAGGGGCTCGACGAGTTGCTGCCTGAATGGCGGACGATGGGCTGCCCCATGGCAGAAACCCCGGTCACCGAAAATCACCACTGGATTTTGACCAAAAAGGGCCACCGGGAGGTGCCGCACTGGCTGCTCCCCTCATTCCTGAACAACAAGGGCACTTATACCGGCAGCCTTGGTAGCCTGTGCCGTTGGCTTGCAGAGCAGGCTGAAGGCCTTGGCGTGGAAGTTTTCCCCGGCTTTGCTGCGGCGGAAATTTTGTTCAACGACGACGGATCGGTGAAGGGCGTCGCGACCGGCGATCTGGGTATTGCGCGCGATGGGACGCACAAGGGCGATTATCAGCCTGGCCTCGAACTCCACGCAAAATACACTTTCTTTGCCGAAGGCGTGCGCGGGCACCTGTCAAAACAGCTGATCCGGATGTTCGATCTGGCCAAGGACAGTGAACCGCAGGTCTTTGGCATTGGCATCAAGGAATTGTGGGATATTGATCCCGCGAACCATGTTCAGGGTCGGGTGCTGCACACCCAGGGCTGGCCGCTCAACGACAATGCGAATGGCGGCGCGTTTCTCTATCATCAGGCAAATGGACAGGTCGCGCTTGGGCTTGTCACCTGGCTAAGTTATAGTAATCCCCATCTTTCTCCTTTCCATGAAATGCAGCGCTGGAAAACCCACCCCGATATCGCCGCCATCCTGAAGGGCGGCAAGCGGGTGTCCTATGGTGCCCGGGCGATCAGCGATGGCGGATTGCAATCGATCCCCAAATTGGTGTTCCCCGGCGGTGCGTTGATTGGCTGCTCGGCCGGGTTCCTCAACGTCCCCCGGATCAAGGGCAGCCATACCGCCATGAAATCGGGCATGATGGCCGCCGAGGCCGCCTTTGCGGCGATCGGCGAAGCGCGGATGAACGATGAATTGTCCGCCTATCCCGCCGCGTTCGAGGCGAGCTGGGTCCATAAGGAGCTGTCGGTCGTCCGTAACGCACTGCCATTGATCGAGAAATTCGGCATGCTGGCGGGGGCGGCCCTCGCGAGCGCGACGATGTGGGCGGAAAGCTTTGGGCTGAAAATGCCGTTCACGCTGGGCCATCACCCGAACCATGAGGATATGTGGCGCAAGGATCTTGTGCCGGCAATTGACTATCCCAAGCCCGATGGGGTGCTCAGCTTCGATCGGCTGTCGTCGGTGTTCCTGTCGAACACCAACCATGAGGAAGACCAGCCGGTCCATTTGCAGCTGAAGGACCCGTCTGTTCCGATCGCCTATAATTTGCCGATGTATGACGAGCCGGCGCAGCGCTATTGCCCGGCGGGGGTGTATGAGGTGGTGGGCGAGGACACCAATGAGCCGCGCTTCGTCATCAACGCGCAGAATTGCGTGCATTGCAAAACGTGCGACATCAAGGACCCCACGCAAAACATCAACTGGGTCGTTCCGGAAGGTGGCGGAGGGCCGAATTATCCCAACATGTAAATATCTTATCGGCGTAAGCTCGCTATTGCTCTGCGGTGCATCTCCAGCATTGGCGGAAATCGAACCGCGTGATCTTGCTGCCTATGTCCGGGCGCGGGCGGCCGATGCCGATGGCAATGCCAGCACCGCTGCCGCAGGCTATGCAATTGCGCTCGATTCAGCACCCGAGAACGGTGTGATCGCAATTCGTGCCTATCGGGCCGCGATCAGCACGGGGGATTTTGCGCTGCTGTCGCGGGCGCGCCAGTTGCTTGAAAAGGCAGATTTGGCACCGGGGGATGCGGCATTGCTGGCGTTGGCCGAAGCCGCGCGCAAGGGCGATGCATCGGCTACCAAAGCGGCAATCGACCGCATAGCGTCCGGCCCGCTCGATTTTCTTACGCCCTCGCTTCGCGCCTGGGCCGCAATTGACGATCCCAAGGCTGCATTTGCCGCACTCGATGCTGTCGGTAGTAATCCAATTGCGCGACGCTATGCCCAGGAAAACCGTGCGCTATTGTTGATCGCGCTGGGCAAAGCGGCCGAGGGCACCGCATTGTTGCAGGCGCTGCTCGGTGCAGACCGGGGCAATGTTGATTTGCGGGTGAGCGCAGCGGGCCTTTTGGCGACACTTGGCCATCCCGACGCTGCCAGACAAATGCTAGCGACGATTGATCCGCGCCTTGCGACCACGCCGCTCAACGGCAGTTGGGCGATGGTGCCGACGACAGCCGCAGGAATGTCGCGCATTCTCGCCCGGCTCGTGGGGGATCTTGGCGACAGCCAGTCGGCCAGGCTTGGCATCGCAATCGCGCGGGCGTCGTTGAGGTTGGAGCCCGGCAATGATCGGGCGAAGCTTCTGCTGGCGTCGGCGATCGGGCAGGGCGAGGCGGTTGGCGATGCGTTGGCGATCATCGATGATGTTTCCACCAACAGCCCCTATCAGGGGCAGGCGCAGGCTTTGCGGATAACCCTGCTCGATAAATCGGGGCGCGAAGCTGCCGCCATTGCATCGGCCGAGGCATTGGCAAATGCGGCCGATGCCAGTCTGGTGGATTTGCGCCGATATGCCGATCTGCTGACAGCGGCCAGCCAGTTCGAGCGGGCGGTGGACGTTTACCGGCGTGTGGCGGCGCGCGATCCTGCTGGCGCTGATTGGGTCGTGCACCTGCAAATCGGCAGTGCGCTTGAGCGCATCGGCCGGTGGCCACAGGCCAAGGCGGCGTTGCAAAAGGCGGTCGAGCTGGCACCCGATCAGCCCGTGGCGCTGAACTATCTGGGCTACTCGCTGCTTGAACATGGTGGCGATACGGCTGCGGCGCGCAAGCTGTTGGAGCGGGCGGCCATGCTCAAGCCCGATGACCTGTCGATCCTCGATTCGCTGGCATGGGCCTATTTCGTTGATGGAGAGGCGATGAAAGCACTGCCGCTGCTGGAAAAGGCCGCAAAGGGTGAGCCAGGCAACCTGACGATTAACGAGCATCTGGGCGATGTCTATTGGCGCGTCGGCCGCCGATATGAGGCGCGTTACGCCTGGCGCGCGGCATCCGGGCTGGCGGCGGGCGCCGATGAGGCACGGCTTGCGTCCAAGATCGCCAATGGCCCTCCAGCGCGCTGATTGCCGCCGATGATTGTCGAACGCGCTCCTGCGAAGATCAATCTTGCGCTGCATGTGCGTGGCAGGCGCGCCGATGGCTATCATGAACTGGAGACGCTGTTTGCGTTTCTGCAGGATGGCGATTGTGTGTCACTTAAGCGCGCTGAGATTTCACGCTTCTCGCTAACCGGGCCATTTGCTGCCGCGCTGTCGGGCGAAGGCGATAATCTCGTGCTGCGCGCGGTGCGACTGTTCAGTGATCGCTTCGGTGATGTCGGCCCGCTCGATATCGTGCTCGACAAGCATCTGCCGGTGGCATCCGGCATTGGCGGCGGATCGGCCGATGCGGCAGCGACGCTGCGCGCATTGGCGCGCCTGGCAGGCGTATCGCCCGATACAGCCGCCTTGTTCGAGATCGCCGAGGTGCTGGGGGCGGACGTTCCGGCATGCCTGTTGGGCAGGAGCGCGATCGGCACCGGCAAGGGCGAGCAGCTCGATCCGCTCGATGGACTGAGCGACGTGCCCGTGCTGCTCGTCAATCCAGGTGTCGCCGTCTCGACGGGGCCGGTTTTCCGGGCCTGGGACGGCATTGATCGTGGCCCGATTGGTGACGGAAGTCTGATCGACCGCGCATTGGCCGGTCGCAACGATCTGGAGCCACCCGCCCGGGCCATTGCGCCGATCATCGGTGAGGTGGTCGCGCTGCTGCAGCAACAGCCGGGCATGATTTTAGCGCGCATGTCCGGATCGGGCGCGACATGTTTCGCTTTGTTCGAGACGATCGCGCACTGCGAGCATGCGGCGGCCATGGTCAGGGCCACCGCACCGAGCTGGTGGTGTCTCGAATCGGCACTCGCGTGACAGTTTTCTGGCCCGGACCGGGACGCGACGACGGCGCGCAACGCTCGATCGACGCATGTCTGGGGTTGGCCCAACTCTTGCTGATGGTCCCTGCAAGCGGGTCCCGCGCTATTGGCGAGGCGTTCGTGGATGATCCCCGTGGTCGGCGGGCATTGTCAGGGTGTGGGGACGGCAGCCTGGCTGCCGTCCTCCGCCAGCCTCTTCAATGAGCGAGGCTGAGTTCCTACCGGGTACCGCGCCGATCCTGCTTATATGCGATCATGCCTCGAGCGCAGTCCCTGACGACATCGACCTAGGCATCGCTAGCGATCTGCTAACGCGGCATATTGCCATTGATATCGGCGCGGCGGATGTGACCCGCGCCCTGGCGGCCCAGCTTGGCGCGCCGGCCGTTCTTGCGACGGTATCGCGGCTGGTGATCGATTGTCACCGCGCGCCGGACCATCCCGGCCTGATTCCAGTGGTGAGCGACGGGCACCCGATTCCTGGCAATATCAGCGCCGATCGAGCAGCGCGGATTACGCGGTTCCACGCGCCTTATCACCGCGTCATCGCGTCAAGCATCGCGCTTGAACGTCCCCGCCTGATCGCGTCCATCCACAGCTTCACCCCGGCGCTGGAAATGGGCAGCGCCCCGCGCCCCTGGGAAATCGGCGTCTTGTACAATCGCGATACCCGCGCGGCTCGCCGAGCGATCGACATGTTTCGGGAAGCTGGGGTGGTGACCGGCGACAACCAGCCCTATTCCGGCCGCGACCTCAACCTGACGCTCAACCGGCATGGCGAGGGCAATGGCATCGCCAGCTTTGCCCTCGAGATTCGCAATGACCTGATCAGTCGTCCTGCGACCGCTGCACACTGGGCGGGCGTCATTGCGCCCGTGCTGTCGCGCATTGCCCAATTGGGCGCTGTTGCCTAGGCTGGGATGATGAAACACAGACCTCCTCTGTTGCTGAGCGCGTTGTTGCTGGGAGCCCATTTGCTCGGGGGGTGCGAACAAGCGAGCAATTCACTCGCCAAGGTTGAAGCGAAGCAGCGCGCGGCAGCGGCCGATTCCGGGCAGATCATTTGCGCCCGCGCCGGGTCAGAAGATTTTGCGCGTCGCTGCACCCTGGAGCGGACCAAGGATGCGCAAGGCCTCATTCTGACCGTTCGCCACCCCGATGGCGGCTTCCGGCGGCTGCTGGTGACGAAGGACGGGCGCGGCGTGATCGCCGCCGATGGGGCGGAAATGGCCAAGGTGACGGTACGCAGCGCCGATGAGATCGAGGTCATGTTGGGCGGGGATCGCTACCGTCTGCCAGCCACCGTGCACGGCGCGACCAAGCCCGGACAATGATGGCGCTCGGCGGGCGCCCAATCGTTACCGCTGCCGAGATGCGCGCGTCTGAAGCGCAGGCGATTGCCGGTGGGGAGACCGTCGACAGCCTGATGGCGCGAGCGGGGCAGGGCGTTGCCGATGTCGTCGGGCAGATCGCGGCGGGTCGCCCGATCCTCATCCTGTGCGGGCCCGGCAATAATGGCGGAGACGGTTATGTCGCTGCGCGATTGCTCGCTGATCGCGGATGTTCCGTGCGGTTGGCCGCCAGCGCAGAACCACGCACCGATGCTGCCCGCAGCGCCCGGGCGGTATGGCCAGGGCCGATTGAAGGCGTGGCCGACGCGCAGCCGGCCGAGGTGCTGGTTGATTGTCTTTTTGGCACCGGCCTTGGGCGCGCGCTGGCGACCGATCTCGCGCAAGCACTCGCTCGGCTGGTCGAAAGGGCGAGCGATGCGATCGCTGTCGATGTGCCCAGCGGACTCGATAGCGACACGGGATCGTTGTTGGGGCCCGTCCCCCAGTTCAGTCACACCCTTGCGCTTGGCGCGTTGAAGCCCGGTCACCTGCTTCAGCCGGGCGCTGCACGGTGCGGGGCGATCGAGATTATCGACCTGAACCTCGATGTTGCCGGCCGCTGCCGGGTCATCGAGCGCCCCCGCCTCGGCGCGCCACCGCCCGAGGCGCATAAATATTCGCGGGGTATGGTCGCGGTCATCGCCGGTGCAATGCCCGGCGCGAGCCTGTTGGCGGCGACGGCCGCGTTGCGCGCGGGCGCGGGCTATGGGCTTGTGCTGGGCGGCAATGGGGGCGGCGCGCTGGCGCTGGTTCACCGGCCATTCGACGAGGCAGCCCTGTCTGACGATCGGATTGGTGCACTGGTGATCGGCCCGGGGTTGGGTCGGGATGATCAGGCCAGAGACCGTCTCGACCAGGCGCTGGCTTTCTCGCACACCCTGCTCATCGATGGTGATGCACTGCATCTTGCCACGCCTCGGCAAATCGCTTTGCGCGCTGGATCCACCGTCCTGACGCCGCATGCCGGCGAATTCGGCGCGCTGTTCGGGGGGCTGCCGGGCAGCAAGATCGATGCGGCCAGGGCTGCCGCCTCGATCACTGGCGCAGTGGTTGTGTTCAAGGGGGCCGACACGGTCGTCGCTGCGCCGGACGGGCGCGTGGGCGTGGCTTGTGCTGCAAGCAGCTGGCTTTCGACCGCCGGTACCGGCGACGTGCTTGCGGGTGCGATTGCCGCAATGCTGGCTGGTGGCATGACGTCATTCGACGCGGCATGCGCCGGTGCCTGGCTGCACGGCGAGGCGGCGCGACGCTGTGAAGGCGCTTTCATTGCCGACGATCTTGCCTTTGCGCTCAGTGCTGTCAGAGGATCGGTATGACCGATACAGACATCATCGTCCGCGTGGCCGGGCGGGGCGAAGGCGTGACGGCCGATGGGCGCCATGCCGCGCTAGCTGCACCCGGAGATCGGCTGACGAGCACTGGAGCGGTCGTGCCCGGGCCGCATCATCAGACAGCCCCTTGCCGCCATTTTCCCATTTGCGGCGGTTGCCAGCTCCAGCATCTGGGTGATGCCGCCTATGGCCAGTTCATCATTGACCGGATCAGCAGTGCGCTCGCCGCTCAAGGCCTGTCGAGTGTCATTCGGCCGCCGATCCTGTCGCCTGAGCGCAGCCGACGCCGCGCCAGCTTTCATGCCGAGCGCAAGGGCGGTCAGGTGGTGCTGGGCTTCAGCCAGTCGGGCAGTCATGATCTGGTTGATTTGCAGGAATGCTGGATTCTCGATCCCGCGCTGTTCGCGCTTCTCAAGCCACTGCGTGCGCTGCTTTCGCGGCTGATGACGGGCAAGCGCCGGGTGGAGGTGCAGCTGACCGCCATCGACCAGGGCATCGACATGCTGGTCAGTGGCATCGCCGCCGAAGGGCTCGACGCGGCCGAGGCGATTTCGGCATTCGGTGCCCGTCACCGCATCGCGCGCCTCTCGATCGACAACGGGCTGGGTCCGGAAACGCGCTGGGAGCCCGATGAAGCCACGGTGACGCTCAGCGGCGTGCCCGTCCCATTTCCGCCCGGGTCGTTCCTTCAGGCGACGCCGGAGGGCGAGCAGGCGCTTGTCGCCGCGGTGCGTGAAGCCATTGGCGGGGCCGCGACCGTCGCCGATTTGTTCGCTGGCCTCGGGACCTTCACCTTTGCGCTTGCGGGGTCCGTGAAAATATATGCGGCGGAGGCCGGCCGCGACGCGGTATTGGGCCTGAAGGCGGCGGGCGGGCGTGCTCAACTGCCTGTCTTTGCCGATCACCGCGATCTCTATCGGCGACCGTTGACGCCTGCCGAGCTCAACCGGTTTGGCGCGATCGTGCTTGATCCACCCAGGGCGGGCGCAAAGGAGCAGGCCGATGGGCTCGCCGCATGCACATCGCCGGTCATCGCTTATGTTTCATGTAACCCCAGTACCTTCGCGCGCGATGCTAAGACCTTGTGCGAGGGTGGATATGCGCTCGATTGGGTGCAACCTGTTGGCCAGTTTCGCTGGTCAACCCATGTCGAGCTTGTAGCCCGCTTCAGTCGCTGATCGCGGGATAGTCTGCGCGCATGAAATATAGTCCGTCGGGCGGGGCATTATAGCCGAGTGCCGCCCGGTCGCGCGCCTCCAATGCTGCGGTCATGTCGTCGGGGGACCATTTGCCCTCCCCAACCAGCGCCAAACACCCGACCATTGAGCGGACCTGATGGTGCAGAAACGAGCGCGCCGATGCCGTCACCCAGATGGCGTCGCCTTCGCGCGTCACAGTCAGGCGATCCAGCGTGCGCATTGGGCTGTCCGCCTGGCAATGCGCTGATCGAAAGGTGGTAAAGTCGTGCCGGCCGATCAACCGCCCGGCACCCGCCGCCATCGCCTCGGCATCCAGCGGTACGGGCACCCGCCAAGCCAGGCCGTGATCGAGCGTCAGCGGTGCGCGGCGGTTGACGATCAGATATTCATAATGGCGCGCGGAGCAGGAAAATCGCGCATGCCAGTCACCTGGCACGATGGCGCAATCGAGAATGGCAACGGGGGCAGGGCGCACCAGCGCGTTCAGCCCTTCCATCAGGCGAAATGGCGTTACTGCGCGGGTAAGATCGACATGCGCCCGCATGCCCCGTGCATGAACGCCGGCATCGGTGCGACCGGCGGCAAACACCGCGGCTTCCTCACCCGTCATATGGGTAATCGCTGCCTCGATTGACTGCTGCACGCTAGGGCCATGGCTTTGCCGCTGCCAGCCCATGAAGGGGCGGCCATCATATTCGATCGTCAGCGCAAACCGGGTCAAAATTGGGTTCCAGCCGGGATGGGAAAGCCGCGCAACAGATCGATCGCAGAAAGCACACCGCGCCCTGCACGCTGGATCAGAGTTGGGCGCACCGCGCCGTCGCCACACGCAATCGTCAGCCGCTCGTCGATCACCACGCCCGCGGGTCCCGCAGCGTCCACGATGTCGACCGCCAACAGCTTGAGCCGTTCGCCCTGAAATTCCAGATACGCGCCAGGCACCGGGTTGAATGCCCGCACCTGCCGGGCAACGTCCTCGGCGGCGCGATCCCAGTCGATCCTGGCCTCTGCCTTGTCGATCTTCGGGGCATAGGTCATGCCCTCGGTCGGCTGGGCAACCGGCGGGTAGCGATCTGGATCGGCCAGCACCGTTACCATCAACCGCGCGCCCATGGCGCTCAACTCTTCGGTGAGCGCGCCCGCCGTTTTGGTACCAATCGGTGTCCTGTCCTCGAGCATAACCGGTCCGGTATCGAGCCCGACCTCCATCTGCATGATGCCAACGCCCGTTTCCTCGTCGCCGGCCAGAATCGCGCGCTGGATCGGGGCCGCGCCGCGCCATCGCGGCAGCAGCGATGCATGCACGTTGATGCAGCCCAGCCGTGGTGTCTCGAGAATGACCCGTGGCAGAATCAACCCATAGGCAGCAACAACCGCGACATCGGCCCTGAAGCCGGCAAATTCCTCCTGTACCGCGGCGTCGCGCAGCGTCGGTGGCGTGCGGATGGCAATGCCCAGCGCCTCGGCACGTGCCTGGACGGGCGAGACGGTCAGCCCCTTGCCCCTCCCTGCCGGGCGCGGCGGCTGGCTATATGCCGCCATGACGTCATGTCCGGCATCGACCAGCGCCTGCAATATCGGCACCGAGAATTCGGGCGTCCCCATGAAGATGATGCGCATGCCGCTCTCTGGCCGCTTGGCAGAGGGGCATGCAACCCCCTATCTACCGTGCATGGCCTCTCCCGAAATCGATGCGCTGACACAGGCACTCGCAAAGCTGCCGGGTTTGGGGCCTCGGTCGGCCCGGCGAGCGGTGCTGCACTTGCTGAAAAAGCGAGAAACCGCGCTTGAGCCTTTGCGCGCCGCGCTTGAGGCGGTGGGCGACCGGCTGACCGATTGCACCAGCTGCGGCAATGTCGACACGACTGACCCGTGCGCGATTTGCGCCGATCCCCGCCGCGATTCGCGTGCGCTGTGCGTCGTGGAGGAGGTTGCCGATCTCTGGGCGCTTGATCGCTCCCGCCTGTTTCCGGGCCGGTTTCATGTATTGGGCGGGCGTCTGTCGGCGCTCGATGGCGTCCGGCCCGAGGACCTGTCGATTGATCTGCTCATCCGCCGGATCGATGCGGGGGGGATCGACGAGGTCGTGCTGGCGATGAATGCAACGCTCGAGGGCCAGACCACAGCGCATTACATCGCCGAAAGAATCGAGCGCTTCCCCGTGCGTGTTACCCAACTGGCGCATGGTCTGCCGGTTGGTGGCGAGCTGGATTACCTGGATGAGGGGACGCTTGCCCAGGCACTGCGCGCGCGCCGCCCGCTGGCGTGAACCGCCGTTACTTGACGAAAAGCCCCGCCTTTCCTAGCTGACAGCCATGGCCGTTCATCAAATCGTCGAAATACCCGATCCGCGTCTGCGCACCGTTTCCACCGCCGTGACGACGGTTGATGCCGACGTGCGCGCCATCATCGACGATATGTTCGATACGATGTACGCCTCACGCGGTATCGGCCTTGCCGCCATTCAGATCGGCGTGCCCAAGCGCATCCTGGTCATCGATCTCCAGGAGGATGGCGAAGATGGCAAGCCGGTGCGCGATCCACAGGTGTTCATCAACCCGGAGATCGTTGCGACCGGCGATGAGACCAATATCTACAATGAAGGCTGCCTGTCCGTTCCCGATCAATATGCCGAGGTAGAACGCCCCTCGCGCTGCCGCGTTCGCTGGCTTGATCGCGACGGCACCGCGCATGACGAGCAGCTCGAAGGGCTGCTCGCCACATGCATACAACATGAGATGGATCACCTCGAAGGTATTATCTTCATTGATCATTTGTCGCGGCTGAAGCGGGAAATGGTGCTGAAGAAGCTGGCGAAGCAGCGCAAGACTGCAGCCTGAAGCGCGCCCATGTGCGCCTATTTGGCGCGGTCAGTGCGAATCAATTGAAATTCATCCCCGCTTGAGCCCAAGGCTGGTCGATGCGGGCATCCATTCCCGCATGGAGGGACCGCCCGATGACTGCCTATCGCCTGTGGGGGATGCCCGGCTCGCTTTATACCGCCAAGGCGCGCTCGTATCTCATCAAGCAGCGGGTGGACTTCGAGGAATGCGTCCCCGGCGATCCCGGCTGGCCGCAGATAACCAAAAAGATCGGCCGCTGGATCATCCCCGTGCTGGTCACGCCCGCCGGTGAGATCATTCAGGACGGTGCGGCGATCATCGATCATATCGAAGCGGCCGGTTTGGCCCGTCGGTCGGCCTATCCCGAAACCCCCGTTCATCTTGCCATCGCGCATTTGTTCGAGCTGTTCGGGGGCGAGGGGCTGCTTCGCCCCGCGATGCATTATCGCTGGGATTTCGACGAGGCCAATCTGGAGTTCCTGCGCACCGATTTCGTCGCGGCGTTGATGCCGGGCGCGACGGGCGAGACGCGTGAGGCGGTATTTGGTGCCGCGAGCGGACGCATGCGCAAAGCCAAGGCCGCATTCGGCGTCTCGGCTGATACCATCCCGACCATCGAAAAGGGGTATGAGGAATTCCTTGCCCTGCTCAATGCCCATTTTGCCCAATATCCCTATCTGCTCGGTGGGCGGCCGACGATTGGCGATTATGGGTTGATCGGGCCGCTATATGCCCATCTGGCGCGCGATCCGTTTCCGGCGGCAATGATGAAAACGCGATTCTACCACGTCTGGCGCTGGGTTGAGCGGATGAACGCACCGCAGGCGTTGCTTGACGGTTTGTGCGCCGATGAGACGCTCATTGCCGATGATCGGGTGCCTGAAAGCCTGATCGCCCTGATGGGATTTGTTGCGCGCGATTATCTGCCCGAGCTCACCGCCCATGTCGGATTCGCCAATCTGTGGCTCACCGCCAGATCCGATATGGAGAGTGGCACCAACGGGCTGGACGATCCCGGTACCCGCACGATTGGCATGGCCGAGTTCGTCTGGCGCGGGCATGCCGTGCAGACGATGGTGATGCCCTACCGCTTTTATCTGCTGCAGCGATTGCAGTCGGCCGTCGAGCGAGCGGGTGAGGTGATGAGCGATCTGCTGCGGCAAACGGGCTTGGATGACATTGCGGCCTTGTCGACGATCCGGCCAGTCGAGCGGCGCGACAATCTCGAGATATGGGGCGCGGCGGCGTCCTGAGGGATTAATCGGCCTGCTGGCGCTCCACCGAATCGAGGATGCGGGCACCCGCCATGAACACGGCGATCGGGCAGAGCGTGAACAGCATCCAGCCCCCATAGCCGGGATACATCTCCACATAGTGCATCCCCCGCTCGATCGCCCCGGTGCCGAGCCCGTAGATAACGAGAAACGCCTCGAACTTGGTCTTGATGACGAACAGGCGAGCGATCTTGCGAAGCATATTCTTTTTATAGCAAGGCACGGGCCAATTGCGGAACGGCGTGGTTTCGTCTTTACGGATGTGGTTAACTGTCAATTAATCCGACAAGATCAAGCTCTTCGAGCAATCGCCCACGCGCATGTTCGATATCGGCGATCAGGGCATGGTTGCCGATGTCAGCCGCTGCAATCTCGGTCGGCCAATAGGCCTCGACCACCCGGGCGAGCCGATCGAGCACGGGTCCATCCACCAGGAAGCGCGGGTCGACGGTGGTCGGATCGGCCACCACCCGCAGCCGCAAACAGGCAGGGCCGCCGCCATTGGCCATCGATTCGCGGACATTGACCACTTCGAGCCGCTGGATGGGGCCATTTCCCGCCACCATCTGCTCCAGCCAGCGCCATACCGCCGGGTTGCTGCGTGCTTCCTCCGGCAAGATGAGCGCCATTTCGCCTGTCGGCAGCGTCACCAACTGCGCGTTGAAAAGATAGGATGAAACGGCATCGGCAAGGCTCACGGAAGCGCTTGGCACTTCGACGATCTGCGCCGCTGGCAGCCGAGCGAGAAGATCGCGGTAGAAGCGGTCGCGATCCGCAAAGGCTTGCTCATGCGCGAACAATACGAGTCCGTTCGCCACGGCGACGACGTCGTTGTGGAACGCACCTGCCGCAATCGCCTGTTCGGACTGTTCCACGAAAAGCGTGTTGTGCGGGTCAAGTCGATGCGCGCGGGCGATGGCTTCGCTTGCCTCGATCCGCTGCCGCGCAGGGTAAGGGCCACCCGCCACGCCATAGACGAAGATTTCCACGCCCTTGGCGTCGTGCGCTGTCGCCATCCGCATATGGTTGGCCGCGCCTTCGTCGCCAAAGGGCGCCGGGGCGGGGCCGTGGACGACAAAGGCGGGGTCGGCAAAAGCCAGGCGCAATTGAGCGAGCGTTTGCGGCCATTCATGGCTGCGGTGCGGCATCGTCACCAGATTGGCGGCGCTCAGATGGCATTTTCCGTCGGCCGTGTCGGGCCCAGGCGAGACCGTCGCTGCATTTGCGGCCCACATCGCCGATGCAGAAAGCGCCTGCGCCTTGAGGGGCATCGACGCTTGCGTAAAATCAGTCGACAGGCTCGCCAGCCATTGATGGTCAGGCCGGGCATGGGGCAGCAATATCCCCTGCGTCAGGCCCAGCGCCAGATTGGCGCGCATCTTGGCGATGCCCTGCAAGGCTGCAGCGCGCGGGCGCGAGACATTGCCCGCATTCTTCGTCGCCGCCAGATTGCCATGGCTGAGCCCGGCATAATTGTGGCTCGGGCCGATCAGGCCATCGAAGTTGATCTCAACCACCATCAGCTGCGCCGCGCACAATGGACGGTTGCATCAACATCGATGCCAAGGCTCGACGCGCAGGCGCGGTCGATGACCACACCGTCGCCCGCCGCACGAACGCGGCCATAGCTGCAGCGAAAATCAGCCAGCTGGCCAGTCGCGACCAGCGCCTGATCGCCGCCATCGCTGTCCACGGCGATTATTTGCGCAACCTGACTGTCCTTCACCGTCCTCACCTGATCGGTTCGTGCCGTCATCGTTGGCCCGCCATCGAAGATGTCGACATAGTTTTCAAACGAGAATCCCTCATTCTCGAGCATACGCATCGCTGCGCGGCCGGAAGGGTGCGGCAGGCCAATCGCGGCGCGGGCTGATTCGGAAAGCATGGCGGTGTAAATCGGGTGCTTCGGAAAAAGATCGGCAATGAACTGGTGACCGTGAATGGCGTTGAAATAATCAGCGTCCTGAAAATTCATGCCAAAGAAGCGGCCGGCCAGGCCGTCCCAAAAGGGGGAGCCGCCAGCCTCGTCGATGATCCCGCGTAGTTCGGCCAGAATACGATCGGCAAAGCGTTCGCGGTGCATCGCGATGAAAAGGTAGCGGCTGCGCGCCAACAGCATGCCAAGCCCGCCTGCGCGTTCGCCGGGGTGAAGAAAAAGCCCGCCAACCTCGCTGCATCCTTCCAGATCGGTCGTCAGGCTCAGCATATCGGCGCGAAAGGTGCGGCCAAGCTCCTTGCTGTGCTGGGCAAGGGCCCCGATACGGTAGCTGTAAAACGGGTAACGCTGGCCGACCTGGGTGAATATCTGGCAGGTGCCACGAACCTCGCCTGTCTCCGTATTTTCCAGCACAAGGACAAAAAGATCGTCCGTGAGCGCCTTTTCGCTCCGCGCGAAAGCCTCCTGGCTCCGATCAAGCTTGAAACGCAGCGATGCGCGGTCCGGTGGCAAATTGGTAAACCCGCCACCTGCTAATTTAGCCATTTCATAAAGCGGCTGAAGATCATTGTCGCGCGCTGCGCGGATAAGAAACGTCACAAATGCCCCCGTTCGGCCAGTCGCAGGATCGTCAACGTTGAGAGCGCTGCACGCTCTGCCAAGCTGTCGACCAGCAGGAATTCTTGCGCTGAGTGGATCGCACCACCCCGCACGCCCATCGTATCGACCACCGGTACACCGCATGCGGCAATGTTATTGCCATCGCAAACGCCGCCGGTGGCCCGCCAGCCAATTTCCAGCCCCAAATCCGCCCCCGCTTCCTTCACCAGCGCGAAGAGCCTGGCCGCGCCGGCGTCGATCGGCTTGGGCGGACGATTGAAGCCGCCATGAACGTCGATCGTGACATCGTGCCGGGCAGCGACATCCGCCACCACGGCATCGATATGGGCAACCGCATGGGCGATGTCTGCATCCCCGGCAGGCCGAAAATTGACGCGCAATATGGCCAAGTCAGGCACGACATTGTTGGGCCCCCCGCCATCGATGCGCGCGGGATTGACAGACAGGCCCGGGCGGCGCGCCTCGGCAAGTCGCAGCGCGATATCGGCTGCGGCAAGCACAGCGTTGCGGCCATCATCGGGGTTACGTCCGGCATGCGCGCTCTTACCACGCACGATGATCGAAAAATTGCCGGTGCCGCCGCGTGCGCCCGCCAGGGTGCCATCCGGCAGGGCAGGTTCATAGGTGAGCGCCGCCGCCTTGCCGCGAGCCAGCCGCTCGATCAACGGGGCCGAGGAGAGCGACCCCGTCTCCTCATCCGAATTGATCATCACCTGATAACCGATGCGATGCGCAACAGGGCTCGCTTCCAGCCCCGTCAGCGCGGCCAGCATGACCGCGATCCCACCCTTCATATCGGCGACGCCGGGGCCATTGAGCGTTGTCTGGTCAAGCCAGCGCGCGTGCTGGAAGGCGTGGTCGACAGGGAAAACCGTATCCATATGCCCGGTGAGCAGCAACTGGACCGGTGCCTGCGGGCGAACGGTGACGACCAGGTGCGCACCATGCTCGCTTTGTGTCGTTGTCCCATCGGCTTCAATCGCTGAAACCGGGGCCGGCCGCTCCAGCACGATGTCGCCCGGCAGTGCCGAGAAGGCATCGCCGAGTTGGGCTGCCATTGCCGCGACACCCGCCAGGTTGCGCGTGCCCGAATTGATGGCCGACCATGCCAGCACCTGATCGAGCATCGGCTGGGACTTGGCGATGTCGATGGCAGCGACTTCAGCATTGGAAAGCATGGACATGTCTTCTCCTAACTCGTTACGGGGGCGGCCTCCACCTATTTGCTGCGCCATCGGTGCCGAACCGCTTGACGCGTTCGCAAGCAGCGGCTTGAAGCGCCCGCATGGCCTATGACATCGCGAAATTTCTCCACATCACCGGTATCGTCATGCTGATGGGCAACATCACCGCGACCGCTTTTTGGAAGGTGTTCGCTGACCGGACGGATGACCCGCGAATCATCGGTTTTGCTCAGCGGCTGGTGACGATCACCGATTGGAGCCTCACGCTTTGGGGCATCATCCTTACGATGGCGGGCGGCTATGCGGCTGCGATCATTGCTGGGCTTGATCTGTTCGGCACGGCGTGGCTGCTCTGGAGCCAGGTGCTGTTCGTGGTCGCAGGGATGATCTGGATGGTTATTTTGCTGCCGATCCAGATCCGGCAGCACAAGGTCGCCAAGACATTTGCGCAGGGCGGTGAGATTCCAGCAAGCTATCGCAAGGACAGCCTCAACTGGATCATCTGGGGGTTGATCGGCACGGTGCCGCTGGTCGCCGCGGTGTGGCTGATGGTGTCCAAGCCTTATTGAGGCAAATGGCCTGCAAGTGCCGAAAACACCGCCTGGTAGAGATCGCGCTTGAACGGCACGGCGAGCGCAATCACCTCCGCCATCGGTGCCCAGCGCCAAGCGCGAAATTCCTGATGCGGTGTGGCGATATCGATATCGCTATCGTCGCCCGTCAACCGATAGAGGAACCATCGCTGGCGCTGGCCCCGCCATTTTCCCTTCCATAGCTTGCCAACGAGTTCATCGGGCAAATCATAGTAGAACTCGCCGGGCGCGACCGCGACAAGCTCGACCTTGTCGGGCTGGATGCCGGTTTCCTCGCCCAGCTCGCGCAGGGCGGCGGTTTCGGCATCCTCGCCCTCGTCAATGCCGCCCTGGGGCAGCTGCCAGGCCTCCGCTGTCGTGTCGATTCGCTGCCCGACAAAGATCAGTCCGGCGGCATTGATGATGATGATGCCCGCGCAGGGGCGATAGGGTAGGTCGCTCACCCGTGCGTTCCCACCGCCTCGGCGATCATACCCTTCAGCACCGCCAGGGCCCCGGCCACATCTTGCTGGCCCGAGGGGATCGCCTTGCGCAGCGTAACGAAGCCATGGATATTGCCCACGGCCTCCCGGTAAACGGTGGGGATCCCTTCGCGGATCAGTGCGGCGGCATAGGCGCGACCCTGATCGCGCAACGGATCGAGCCCGGCCGTCATCACCAAGGTGGGCGGCATATCGTGATGGGCGCCGTTGAGCGGCGCACCGCGCCAATGGTCTGAATCAGCGGCATAGGCCTGGTCGAACCAGTCCATCCCTTCCTTCGTCAGCAACCGCCCCTGGTTGAACAGGTCATAAGACGGATAGCCATGCGCGCGATCAACCGTGGGATAGATTGGGAATTGGGCGATGACAGGCACGTTGGCGGGCTCATCGCGCAGCGCCATTGCTGTCACGATCGTCAGCGCACCGCCAGCGCTGTCGCCGGAAAGGACCAAGCCGGTCACCGTCATGCCGAGCGCTGCAGGGTTGCTCGCTACCCAGCGCGTTGCGGCCTCGCAATCGTCTGGGCCCGCCGGGAAGGGGTGCTCAGGCGCGAGCCGATAGTCCACCGAGATGACGGGCATATCGAGTTGTCGCGCCATTTCCGCGCAGAATCCGGCATGCGTATCGATATTGCCGATGACGAAACCACCGCCATGAAAGAAGACCAGCACCGGCCCTGCGGCCCGTTCTGCGCGTGGATCGAACAGACGAAGCGGAATGGGGCCGGCCGCGCCCGGTGCGCTCAGATCGCGGGTAACCGCGAGGTCGCCCGTCGGCAGGTCAGCCGCATCCTTGCTCGCCAGATACACCGCCCGTGCGGCAGCAGGTGGCAGTTCGTGGGTCTTTGGCCCGGGCAACGCGTTCAGAAACGCCAGAAACTGTGCAACATCTGGGCGGGTAAAGGGCTCGGTCATGCATTTACGTCCTCATGCAGTGGCGCTCGACGCCGTTGACCTCTACCTAGGCGGCGTGTTCGCTGTCGTCCATCATCCCGATTATGTCGCTCCCGCAGGCGTCGGCAGTAGCTATCAGTGGAACAAGAATGGCCTGGTGCGCGATGCGCTGATAGAAAGCGGCGTGCCCATCGATTGGCACGCGCCCGTGCCGATGCCGACCCTGTGGCTGGAGGCAGTCCACGATGCCGATTATGTCGCAGAGGTGGCAGCCGCGCAGGTGCCGCCCCATAAAGAGCGACGCATTGGCTTCAAGGTGAGCCCGCTGGTCGCCCGCCGCGCGCGGCTGGTTCCGGGCGGCACCTGGCTTGCGGCAATGCTGGCGCTTGAGCGGGGCTTTGCCGTCAACAATGCAGGCGGCAGCCACCATGCCCTGGCCGATACTGGTGCTGGCTATTGTGTGTTCAACGATCTGGCGATCGCATCGACGAGGCTGGTGGAGGAGGGGCAGGCGCGACGCGTGATGATCGTCGATTGCGATGTCCATCAGGGCGACGGCACGGCAGCGCTGACGGCAGGCAGGCCCGAAATCGCCACTTACTCCATCCATGCCGACAAGAATTTTCCGGCGCGCAAGGCGCGCTCGACGCTTGACGTGGCGCTGGCGGATGGCGTGGGCGACGACGAGTATCGGGCTACGCTCCAATCGACACTGGTTCCGATGATCGATCAATTCGCGCCCGATATCATCCTGTATCAGGCCGGCGTCGATCCATTTGGCGGCGATAAGCTTGGCCGGTTGGCGCTGACAGCGAAGGGGCTCGAACGGCGCGATACCTTCATCGCGGCGTTGGCGATCGAACGTAGCATCCCGCTCGCGAGCACGCTTGGGGGAGGTTATGGCGTCGATGCGAAGGAGGTGGCCTACCGCCATGCGGCATCCATCCTGACCCTTGGGCGCGCCTTTGCAGGCGCTCAACGACGGAGGCACCAATGAGCACGCCGACCATCGTCTGGTTTCGGCGGGATCTGCGCCTTGCCGATCAGGCCGCCCTTGCAGCGGCGGTGGCCGCGGGCCCCGTCATCCCGGTCTATATTCTGGACGACGAAAGCCCCCGGCATCGCAAGATGGGCGGCGCGTCGCGCTGGTGGTTGCACCACAGCCTCAGCAGTCTCGATCAGGCGCTTCGAGAGATGGGCTCCCGGCTGATTTTGCGGCGAGGGCTGAGCGACGAGGTTCTGCGCGCCCTGGCCGAGGAAACCGGTGCCAGCAAAGTGCATGCGCTGCGCCATTACGAGCCGTGGTGGCGCAATGCCCAGGCGGCGGTTGCCAAGCATATCGAGCTCGTGCTGCATGACGGCAATTATCTCGCACCGCCGGGGTCGATAACGACGGGCAGCGGCGGACAGTATAAGATTTACACACCATTCTGGCGCGCGCTGCTTGCCACCATGCCGCCAAAGCCATCGCACCCTGCTCCTGACAAGATCGATGCGCCGGATGCCTGGCCGTCGAGCGACGCGCTTGATAGTTGGGGGCTCTTGCCGACCAAGCCCGATTGGGCAGGCGGGCTGGCCAGCGAATGGACGCCCGGCGAAGCTGGCGCCCAGCATCGCCTGGACAATTTCGTCAGTCGCGGCGCTGATTACGAGGCGCGCCGAAACCTGCCCTCGCAGGAGGGTACATCAAGCCTTTCACCCCATCTGCACTTTGGCGAGATTTCGCCAGCCCGGCTATGGCATCGCACCGCAGACCTTGGGGGCTCGGTGGATAAATTCCTCGGTGAGCTTGGCTGGCGCGATTATGCCCAGAACGTGATCCTGCAGTTCCCCGATTATGGCACACGCAATGGGCGCGAGCGCTTCGATTCGATCGAATGGCGCGCCGGGGAAGCGGCCGATGCCGATTTGGCGGCATGGCAGCAGGGCCGCACTGGCTACCCAATCGTGGATGCCGGTATGCGCCAGCTTTGGGCCACGGGCTGGATGCATAATCGCGTGCGGATGATTACGGCGTCATTCCTCGTGAAGCATCTCCTGATCGACTGGCGGACCGGCGAGCGCTGGTTCTGGGATACGCTGGTCGATGCAGATTATGCCAGCAACGCGGTCAACTGGCAGTGGACGGCTGGGTCGGGCGTCGATTCCAACATGTTCGTGCGCATCATGGCGCCACTCAGCCAATCGGAAAAATTCAATGCCGCCGACTATATTCGTCGCTGGGTGCCCGAGCTCGCAGCCCTTGGCGATACCGCCATCCATGATCCCGACGAGGTGGGGGCAAGACCGCCCGACTATCCGGCCAAGATCATCGGGCACCGCGAGGGTCGCGAACGCGCGCTCGAAGCCGCGCGGGGAATGCGCTAGAGCGTGGCGCATGATGCACTGGGCCAATCGATGAACGCACATGCGCCTGTCGCCGATCCGGTGGCACGGCCAAGTGGCGGCATGCTCAAGCCGTTTGCCCCGCTGTTTCACAATATGCTCGACCGCATCGACGCAGGGCTCGCCGCCGGGTCGCTCGATATTTCGCTGCCGGATGGCCGCCGGCGTTTGCTGGGTGGCAGAGCTGAGGGGCCGGTCGCCATCGTCGACCTTCGCAGCTGGCGGGCATTGGTGCGTCTGGCCAATGCTGGGTCGTCGGGCTGGTATGTGGGTTGGGGCAAGGGCGAGTGGCGAAGCCCCGACCCGGTAGCGCTGTTCGAGCTGTTCGCGCTCAACCGGGTGACGCTGGGCGAAGCCGGGCGGGCGAGGGGGCTTGGGCGAGTGATCCATGCGTTATTCAACCGGCTGCATCGCAACACGCGGTCAGGCGCGCGGCGAAACGTTGCTGCGCATTATGACCTGGGCAATGAGTTCTACTCGCTCTGGCTCGATCCGACAGGCAGCTATTCGAGCGCGATGTTCGGTGTGCCCGGCGAGGCACTCGAAGCCGCCCAACAGCGCAAATTGGCGGCCATCCTCGATCGGACCAGGACCGAGCCCGGTGATATCCTGCTGGAGATTGGATGCGGTTGGGGTTCCTTCGTCGAAACCGCTGCGGCATCGGACCGGATCGTCCACGCCATAACCTTGTCTGCTGAGCAGAAGCGTTGGATCGACGCGAAGAATCTGTCGGAAGTTACGGTATTATTGACCGATTATCGTGATGTGACCGGCAGCTATGATGCCATCGCCAGCATCGAGATGGTCGAGGCAGTAGGGCAGGACTATTGGCCAGCATATCTGGCTGCGATTGCCCGGCTGTTAAAGCCCGGCGGTCGCGCGGCAATTCAATATATCGCCATCGACGACGCGATTTTCGCTTCCTATGCGCGCAACATCGATTTCATCCAGCGGCATATCTTTCCCGGCGGGATGCTGCTCTCCGAGAGTCGGTTTCGGGCGCTTGCGTCGGCGGCGGGGCTTGGCTGGGAAGATCAGCAAGCGTTCGGCGCGGATTACGCCGAAACACTCAGGCGCTGGCGTGTCGCCTTTGATTTAGCGGTTGCCACGGGCACATTGCCTGCTCGATTCGATAGCCATTTCATCCAACTATGGCGATATTATCTTATGTATTGCGAAGGGGCGTTCCGCGGCGGCAGTGTCAACGTCGCGCAGGTGACGCTGGTGAAGCGTTAGCCTTCGACCCGCTCGACATGCCCCGTATCGAAATCGTCGATCAGCAGCTGGGTGATATGGTCCCCGACCGTCTCGGGCGGCTTCACGCTCGCAGGATCTTCGCCGGGATAGGCGCGCGCGCGCATTGCGGTGCGGGTCGCGCCGGGATCGACGATGGCGGTACGGATCTTGCTGATATTCGCCACTTCCTGCCCGTAACAGGACAGGATCACTTCGAAGGCCGCCTTCGACGCGCCATATTCAGCCCAATAGGCGCGCGGTGTGCGGGCGACGGCTGTTGTCACGCCGATGACACGACCGGCCGCGGATTTGCGCAACATGGGGTCGAAGGCCGTCAATAGCGCAACCTGCGCGCTCACATTCAGCGTCAATATACGGGCGAGTTCCTTGGGCTCGATGGCGGTGACGGCGCCCAGCGTGCCGAGCATCGCCGCGTTCATCACCAGAATATCCAGCGTCTCCCATCGGCCTGCAAGCGCGGTTGCAAGCCGGGCAATGGCATCGTCCTGGGTGAGGTCGATCGGTGCGATGGTCGATGTGCCGCCTGCGGCATGAATCGCCTCCTCGACCTCCTCCAGCCCGCCCGTGGTTCGCCCGGTGAGAATCACATGCGCACCTGCCGCTGCCAGCGCTTTTGCCGTGGCGGCACCAATGCCGCGGCTGGCACCGGTTACGAGTGCGATTTTGGATGAAAGGGGCTTGTCGGTCACGTCACTACTCCAAACGCCCAGCCACTAGCCCGGACGATATCAGCATTGGTCGGTTGGATTGCCGGTCAGACGACGCGCTCTGCCAGCAGCGCGAACTGATCGACCGTCTCGCTCTCGTCCTGGTCGGTCAGCATCGTCGGATAATCGCCGGTGAAGCAGGCATCGCAGTGGCTCGGCTGGATGTCGGATCGCTTCGCCTGGCCAAGTGCCTTGTACAGGCCATCGATCGACACAAAGGCAAGGCTATCGGCATGGATAAAATCGGTCATCCCGCCGACATCGAGCTGTGCGGCCAGCAATTTGGCGCGCTCGGGCGTATCCACGCCGTAAAAGCAGCTGTGCCGGGTCGGTGGGCTCGCGATGCGCATGTGCACTTCTGCGGCCCCCGCCTCGCGCATCATCTGGACGATCTTGAGCGAAGTGGTGCCGCGCACGATCGAATCGTCGATCAGCACGATCCGCTGGCCCTTGATCAGCGCGCGATTGGCGTTGTGCTTCAGCTTCACGCCAAGATGCCGAACCTTGTCGCCCGGCTGGATGAAGGTGCGACCGACATAATGCGAGCGGATGATGCCCAGTTCGAACGGGATACCCGATTCCTGCGCATAGCCGATCGCCGCCGGCGTCCCCGAATCGGGGACGGGAATGACGAGGTCGGCCTCGACAGGGCTTTCGATCGCCAGCTGCGCGCCGATCGCCTTGCGCACCGAATAGACCGAACGGTCATCGGCGATCGAGTCGGGGCGCGAGAAATAGACATATTCGAAGATGCACGGCCGCGCTGCCACCGGATTAAACGGCCGAATCGACCGGATTTGGTCGCCCTGGACGATCACCAACTCGCCCGGATCGATCGCGCGTTCGAAGGTTGCGCCGACAACGTCGAGCGCCACCGTTTCCGATGCGAAGATGATCGCGTCGCCCAGCCGGCCCATTACCAGCGGGCGGATGCCGAGCGGATCGCGACAGGCGATCATCCCCTCGGGCGTCATCACGATCAGCGAATAGGCACCCTCCACCTGCTTCAGCGCGTCGATGAACTTGTCGAGCAGCGTGCGGTAGTTGGACGTCGCGACCAGATGGATGATCACTTCGGTGTCGGAGGTCGACTGGAAGATCGATCCGCGCCGGACCAGCTCGCGACGCAGGCGCAACGCATTGGAAATATTGCCGTTATGCGCGATTGCAAAGCCGCCGCTCGCCAGATCGGCATAGAGCGGCTGGACGTTGCGCAGCGCGGTCTCGCCGGCCGTCGAATAGCGAACATGCCCGCAGGCGACCGTTCCGCTGAGTGCGCGGATGACCTCGTCTCGGTCGAAATTACCCGCCACATGCCCCATCGCGCGGTGGGTGTGGAACTCGGTGCCGTCGAAACTGGTGACGCCCGCCGCCTCCTGGCCACGATGCTGGAGCGCATGCAGGCCAAGCGCCACAAGGGCGGCCGCTTCGCCGTCTGTGCCGGACACGCCGAAAATACCGCACTCCTCGCGCAGCTTGTCGTCATCGAATGGATTTGTTGTCAGCATTGCCGCCCGCTGGTTGCGCCGAGCCAGCCATATAGGGGTGGCTTTCTGGTTTGTCGCGCTTTTGTCATCATTGCCGCAGTCGCTTTGTCGATTTAGCCAATCCGACAGCGTCGGTTGGGGTGAAATGCCTGATCGTCAGCAGCGACGTTTGCCGACCGAAGGATAAGATAGGCGCGTGCAGAGGGTTCGTGGCAGCGCTAAGACCGGTTCATGACCGACTCACGCGAAACCAGCCAGACCCTCGACCCACGTTACGATGCCGCAGGGCTTATCACAGCGGTGGTGACTGACCGCACATCGGGCGATCTGCTCATGGTCGCCCATATGAATGCCGACGCGCTGGCCGCAACCGAGGCAAGCGGCGAAGCAACCTTCTGGTCGCGCAGTCGCGGCGCTTTGTGGCGCAAGGGCGAAACCTCCGGCAATGTGCTGAAAGTGGCGGAGATGCGGATCGATTGCGATCAGGATTCGGTCTGGTTGATCGTCGATCCTGTCGGCCCGGCCTGCCATACCGGCCTCAGAAGCTGCTTCTACCGGCGGATAGAGGGTCGCCGCTTGGTTGCGGCTGAATGAAGTGGCTGGCGTTCCTGCCGCTGTGCCTGGTGGCTGCCGGCTGTTCGGGGGATGCCACCACGGGGCCGGGAAATTCGCAGGCGGCCATGCCTGAACTGGAACGTGCGGCTATCTCGGCCGGCGTTATCCCTGATCCGGCGAACACCGACATCACCGGGCTCTACGCCCGCGATACCGACCGCGTCTGCGTCGTGCCCGATCGGCTCAATTTCAGGCTCGGGGCTTTTGTGGATTACGGCGACGGGCAGAGTTGCAGTGGCTCCGGCACGCTGACCCGCGTGGGCGAGAACCTCCATGTCGTTTTCAATGGTGCGGTCGGGTGCGATTTCGATGCCCGCTTCGAAGGGGATCGCATTGTTTTCCCGGGGCGGCTGCCGGCCGCTTGTGGTAAACTTTGCTCGCGTCGGGCGTCGTTCGCAGCGCTTGACGTGAGTCGCCTGAGCCAGTCCGTATCCGAAGCATCGACGTTGCGCAGTGCCAATGGCAAATTGCTGTGCGCCATTGGCGGCTGATCCATGTCGAAACAGAGACGACGGGGCACAGGATAATTGATTGACGTTCACGTCAACGTCAGCTAGTTTTAGCTGATGCGATCGCTGCCCGCCTATGCACCGATAGAACCTTTGCCCGATCGGGCGACCTTATCCATTTCCGATCTCTCATCTGAATTCGGAGTCACGGCGCGGGCGCTGCGCTTCTATGAAGATGAAGGCCTCATCGCACCTGAGCGTCGTGGCACCGTTCGCATTTATTCGCCGCGCGATCGTGCGCGGCTCGCCTGGATATTGCGTGGCAAGCGGGTTGGGTTCAGCCTGGCAGAAATTCGCGCGATGATCGACTTATATGACATTGGCGATGGAAGGCGCGCACAGCGGGAGGTCACGATCGCCCGTTGTCGAGACCGGATTGCGCAGCTTTCCGCGCAGAAACACGATATTGATGCAGCGATTGAAGAATTGACTCAGTTCATCGCCGTCATCGAGCCGGGGCTGGCCGACACTGGGCCACCGCGGAACAACGAGAAGGATTGACCATGCCGAAATACACACCGCCCGTCCGCGACACCCGCTTCATCCTTGAGCATGTCGTCGGTCTGCATCGCTACACCAATCTGCCTGGCTTCCAGAACGCGACGCCAGACGTAGTCGATGCGGTGCTCGATGAAGGCGGCAAGTTCGTGGCCGAAGTGCTCTTTCCGATCAATCAATCGGGTGATCAGGAAGGCTGCACGCGGCATCCCGACGGCAGTGTGACCACGCCCAAGGGCTTCAAGGAGGCCTATACCGCCTTTGTCGAAAGCGGCTGGGGCACGCTTGGCGCGCCAGAGGCCTTTGGCGGGCAGGCGATGCCGCATGTAGTGTCGACCGCGTTTGAGGAGTTCATGATTTCCTCCAACATGGCCTTCGCCATGTATCCCGGGCTGACCCACGGCGCGATCGCGGCATTGCTCGTCAAGGGCACACCCGAGCAGCAGGACAAATATGTCCCCAAGATGGTCTCCGGCCAATGGGGCGGCACGATGAACCTGACGGAACCGCAATGCGGCACCGATCTCGGCCTGATCCGCACGCGTGCGGAGCCGGCCGCCGACGGCAGCTGGTCGATCACCGGTACCAAGATCTTCATCTCGTCCGGTGAACACGACTTGACCGAAAACATCATCCACCTCGTCCTCGCCAAGACCCCGGGTGCGCCGGAGAGCTCGAAGGGCATCTCGCTGTTTGTGGTGCCGAAATTCCTCGTCAATGACGACGGCTCACTGGGTGCGCGCAACGCCGTGACGTGCGGGTCGATCGAGCACAAAATGGGCATCCACGCCAATTCGACCTGCGTGATGAATTACGATGGTGCCACCGGCTGGCTCGTCGGTGAGGAGATGAAGGGTCTGGCCGCGATGTTCATCATGATGAACGCAGCGCGTCTCGGCGTCGGCCTCCAGGGGCTCGCAGTGGCCGAAACCGCGTATCAGAACGCCGTTCAATATGCCCATGATCGCCGCCAGGGCCGCGGGCTCACCGGCGCGCAGGACCCAAGCGAGAAGGCCGATACGCTGTTCGTCCACCCCGATGTCCGCCGCATGCTGATGGATGCCAAGGCAGTGACGGAAGGGCTGCGGGCACTGTGCTTGTGGGGTGCGCTTCAGGTCGATCTCGCTCACCTCGCCGCAACCGAGGAAGAGCGCCAGCTAGCCGATGATCTGATCGGTCTGTTGACGCCGGTCATCAAGGGATATGGCACCGACAAGGGCTATGACATCGCCACCAACGCGCAGCAGGTCTATGGCGGCCATGGCTACATCGCCGAATGGGGGATGGAGCAATATGTGCGCGATGCCCGGATCGCGATGATCTATGAGGGCACCAATGGCGTGCAGGCGATGGATCTGGTCGGCCGCAAGCTGGCGACCAATGGCGGCCGAGCGGTGCAGACCTTCTTCAAGATCGTCGGCGAAGAGATCGCGGTGGCCAAGCAGGATGCGTCGCTCGCAGATTTCGCGACGCGCCTGGAACGCGCCAGCAATGATCTTCAGGCCTCCACTCTATGGTTCGTCCAGAACGGCATCACCAACCCGAACAATGTCGGTGCGGGCGCGCACAGCTATATGCACCTGATGGGCATCGTCGCACTCGGCTTGATGTGGCTGCGCATGGCCACCGCCGCGACCGCCCAACTGGCTGAAGGGAAGGGCGACAAGGCGTTCCTCGAGGCAAAGCTCGTGACGGCACGCTATTTCGCCGAGCGGGTCCTGCCGGATGCGGGCGCACTCCGCCGCAAGATCGAGGGCGGCGCAGAAGCGATCATGGCACTCGCGCCAGAAATGTTCGAAGCCGCCTGATCAAGCGCGGCCCCTGCGGGTTCACGGTGCAGGGGGCGGCGTGGGTGCCGGCGCGTCGGGGCGCGGTGGTTTTGCGACCCCCGCGCCCTTCGCCTTGGCGGCGGGCGGCGAGGCAGCCGGCATCGGCGTGCTTTCCTTCAGGGCGGCATCCGCCGTCGGGTTCGGCCCCGCGCCCACCGCAGGCGCATCGGTGCCGCCCTGGCGAGTAGCGCTCGGGCCGTTAATGCCCTGGGGAGTAACGCTTTGCTGGAACGTCTGCAGCTTCATGCACTGACGCAGATCGGCCCGCACGAATTGCTGGCAGTTCCAAAGCGCCTTTTCGAAGCCTATGTCGCGGTCCCGCAAATAGCTGAACGACATGGTGGCGATCTGGAAGGAATCGAGCGGCAATGCGCTCGGTGTCCGGAATTTTGCGGTCCAGGCCATGTATTTGCAAAAGCTCCTCGCCCCGCAACTCGCCTCTGCCAATTGGCGAAAGCTGTCGGCGGGAGCTCTGCGGTCGATTGTCGCGAGGAAGCTGTTGCCATCACCCGCCACTGGCTTTGGTGGCACATAGTCCTCAGCCGGCAGGGCATTGAGCGCCAGGGCGTTTGGATCGAGCCCGGCACTGTGCGCAAGCGACAGGCCAGCGAGCTGAGCAATTGCCGGCTCCACTGAAGAAACGATGCGGTTAAAGGCGCCGGCCGTGCCCCACCAGCCAGTCCAGCGAAAGAACAGGTGCGTGCCCACCGCATTCACCTTGTCCAGGCTTGAACTCCAATATGGAACGACCCAATCGGTATGGTAATGCGTGGCATAGCCAACGGGTGCATAAACGCGGCCAGCCAAGGCCAGCCGCGCCACGTCCTTTGCCCGCAGCCACGCCGCGTCGGACCAGCGATGGTTCCGAAGCGCACCGTCGCACGTAAAGGTAAACTGGCACCCGGTGCGCCGCTCCGATCCCTGAAACACCACGCCGCAAATCGATTTCGGAAAGGCGGGGTGGCGCGCGCGATTGATAACGACCTGCGCCACGGCACTTTCGCCCACGGCGTCGTCTCCTGCCTCAAACAGCACGGCGGTTGCCAGACAGTCGATTGCGCGCGCAGCGTCTGATCCCTGGGCGGCTAGGCGAAAGGGGCGGGCAGCAGGGTTCGGCCCGGTCGAGAACGGGATGCGCGCATTGAACATACGGGCGTCTGCTGGGGCGATCGACGCCAGCTTTACTGGATCGACCGCAGGAATGGCGGCTTTGGGCGCGATCGGCATGTCCCGTGTCACCAGCGATGGCAGCGGCGGGCGCACCGGTTGCAGCAGCACAATGACGCTCGGGCCGACGATCGCAGCCGCAGCCAGGCCACACAGGATGGCACCCATGCCGCGACCGGGATTGCCCCACCATCGGGTCACCGATGATGTGGCGGAAGGGGAAGACGTCGTCATGCTCGTCACTACGCACCGATGGCCAAAATGGAGCCGGCTCTTAGCGCACAATCACGCCAACGCGAACATGGTTGCGGCTGGGGCTACCATTGGCGCCGCCCACTTTCCCCGGGCGCAGGCGAAAACACCGCGTTGCCCAGGGAAAATCTAAAGTACTTGGTCGGCCGCAGATCAGGACTCGGGCAGAAAGTCCGGCACCGATAGGTAGCGCTCGCCGGTATCATAATTGAAGCCAAGCACACGGACTCCGGCGGGCAGATCGGGCAATTTTTGTTGGATGGCGCTCAATGTTGCACCTGAGCTGATGCCGACCAGCATGCCCTCTTCGGCGGCGGCGCGTCGCGCCATGGTCTTGGCGTTTCCTGCCTCGACGCGGATCGTGCCGTCGATGGCGGCGGTATGCAGGTTCGTCGGGATGAAGCCGGCGCCAATCCCCTGAATGGGGTGCGGGCCGGGCGCTCCGCCGGAAATGACGGGGGATGCATCGGGCTCGACCGCATAGACCTTGAGATCCGGCCAATGCCGTTTCAGTTCCTCTGCCACGCCCGTAATGTGCCCGCCGGTGCCGACCCCGGTGATGATCACATCGATCGGGCTGTCAGCGAAATCATGCAAAATCTCCTGCGCGGTGGTTCGCGTGTGGACATCAATGTTCGCCGCGTTTTCAAACTGCTGCGGCATCCATGCGCCGGGCGTCTCTTCCACCAGCGCCATCGCCCGCTCGATAGCACCCCGCATGCCCTTTTCGCGCGGCGTCAGGTCAAACGTCGCACCATAGGCAAGCATCAGTCGGCGACGCTCGAGCGACATGCTTTCGGGCATGACGAGCACCAGCGTGTACCCCTTCACCGCCGCCACCATAGCGAGGCCGACACCGGTATTGCCACTGGTCGGCTCGATAATTGTCCCGCCGGGCTTCAGCGCGCCAGATTGCTCGGCAGCCTCGACCATCGCGAGCGCAATCCGGTCCTTGATCGACCCACCCGGATTGGAGCGTTCCGATTTTACCCAGACTTCAGCGTGGGGGAACAGTTTGCCGAGGCGGATATGGGGCGTGTTGCCGATCGTCTCCAGGATCGTGTTGGCCTTCATGGTGCTGGCTCCCTTTCTGGGGTGGCTGATAGGTTCGCCGTTTCGGCAGGGTCAAAGCTGCGTGCACGGCGGATGCTGGGGAAAAGATACGTCCACAGGATCGTCACGACAATGGCACCCATGCCACCGGCGACGACGGCACCGACCGGCCCGAGTGCGGCGGCAAGAAATCCCGATTCGGCCTCGCCCAGTTCGTTCGACGCTGAAATCGTCAATTGCGAGACTGCGCCGACCCGGCCGCGTTTGTCATCCGGCGTGTGGAGTTGGATGAGAGATTGGCGAATATAGACCGAAAACATGTCGGCTGCCCCGGCGACCGCAAGCGCGGCCAGGCTCACCACCATGATCTGTGACAGGCCGAAGATAACGGTAGCGGTGCCATAAATCAGTACCGCCCACAGCATCTTTGGGCCAACATTGTGCTTGATGGGGCGAACCGAAAAAATGATGGCGACGAGGGATGCCCCGGCGGCAGGCGCTGACGCCAGCAGGCTCAGCCCAAGCGGTCCGACCCGCAAGATGTCGTGCGCATAGATCGGCAATAGCGCGCTGGTTCCAGCCAAGAAGACCGCGAACAAATCAAGCGTGATGGCACCCAGCACCAGCCGGTTCTGCCCCACATAAGCCAGCCCGTCGGCAATCTGGCGCAACGGGTGCGCCTTGCCCGCGATGACGGGGCGAGCAACGGGGCCAATCGTCCACAGGCTAAGCAGCGCCACGATAAACAGCACCGTCGCCAGCGCATAAGCGGCGTAGGGTGTGACTGAATAGGCAATGCCACCAACCGCCGGCCCGATGATGGTGCCGACCTGCCACGAGATTGAACTGAGGGCGATGGCCGTGGGCAAAAGCTCGCGCGGCACAAGATTGGGCGCGAGCGCGCCAAAGGCCGGGCCCGCAAAGGCGCGGCCAAGCCCGAGCATAACCGCCACGGAAAACAGCACCGGCAGCGTCATTGCCTGCTGGTATGTCGCGGTCGCCAGCACAAGGGCGCAGGCGATTTGCAGCGATACCGTTATCCGCGTGATGAGCCGCCGGTCGAATCGGTCGGCGACCCACCCGGTGATCGGCGTCGTGAAGAACAGCGGCAGAAATTGCAGCAGGCCGATCAAGCCAAGCTGGGCTGCCGCTGCGCTTGGGCCCATCGTCATGCGAGCAATGGTGTAGGTTTGCCAGCCAACCACGATGATCATGGCGTTCTGGGCAATGGTCATGGAAAACCGCGCCACCCAATAGGCGCGGAAATTGGCGATCTGCAGCGGATGCGTCGGGGCCGTCATCGCCAACGGCTTTAGGGCGCGAAATGGGCGATGGGCAACCGGCCATTGGCGCGGTGCCCAAAGCATTTCTTTCTGCAGGCGTTGAGGGCGTTGCGCGCCGCGCCTGCTAGAGCCTGTAGGTCAATTCCGCCGTGAAGCTGCGTTGCGGAAATGGATGGAACAGGAAGTATCTGTCGTTGCCGACATTGTCGATGCCAAGCGCCATCTGCCATTTGGGCGTCACCCGGAATGTCGCCCGCAGATCGACCACGGCATAGCCGTCAAATCCCTGAAAGGTATCGGGGTTGCTATCGCTGTTGTCGATCGTGCCAAAGCTGCGCGTGGCAAATCTGGCGGCGGCCGTGAGGGAAAGCGGCGGCGCGGGTCGCCATGTCGCCACTATGGTGGCGCGGCGAACGGGGACCTGCGGCGGGCGTTTGCCGATGGCGGCAGGAAAGGCGGCATCGGCCGTGATACGCGGATCGACCAGCGTCAGACTGCCCGAAAGATCGAACCCCGGCATCAGATCGCGTTGCTGCACCGCGAGTTCTACCCCCCGGGATCGCACTCGATCTACGTTCTGGACATAGGTGAACAATGTGGTCGATCCGGGCACCAGCGGGGCCGATTGGCTGAGCAGCGCGTCGGTGATTTCTTCGTTGAACAGCGACAGCCGGATAGATCGGTCGTCCTTCCCATATTGGATCGCGAGTTCTTCAGACAATGCCCGTTCGGGGCGCAGCGTCGGGTTGGGGGAGGTAATGGTCGGTCCGGTGGTGATGGCCTGGTAAAGCTCGGTGACGGTCGGGAAGCGATAGGCCTCGCCGAAAGAAGCGGTGATTGTCCAGGCGCTGGTGGGCGTCCACGCGATCGATGCCTTTGGCGACCACCGGCCGGCGGTGCGCTGCGGTTGATTGACCGAAAAGGCGGGGGTGGCCGAGAAGTTCCGGCCGTCGCTTGCACGCCACCATTCATATCGGCTGCCCAATGTGATCGTGAGGGGCTCGGCGATTGACCAGGCATCTTGCACCCATAAGGCATCGGTCTGGGTCCGGCCGCTCGACGCCTGCGTCAAGGTGCCAGCGGTACCGGACCGCCAATCGGTGGTGGCGTAGCGGTTGCTCGCCAGGGTGTAGCGATCATGGTGATAGCCGGCGCTGACGACGTGCCCGCCGCCACGCCATACCGCCTTGGCGTCGAGGGTTGACCAGCCGGTGCCGTCGAGGCGGGTGATTGTCCCCGCACCGCCGACCAGGGCAGCGGGGAGGGAAGTGGTGGGGAGGCGTTGGGTGTCTTCCGCGAAATCGAAGAGGGTGGCGGTGATTTGCCAGTCGATTTTGCCGGTTGATGCACTCGTTGACAGTGAATGCGACCAGTGGCGTTGGCGGGTCAGATAGACATTGTTGGAAAAGCTGCTGGCGGGGACTGAGTAATTGTAGCCCAAGATATTGAGATTACCGGCAAAAACCGGTGCGCCGGTGGCAGTGGTAGAAAGGTAGCCCTGCGCGGTTGCCTCGCTTTGGTTGAGGAACAGTCCGCCGACATAGGTGAAGCGGATCGAGGGGGTGATGTCGAGCGCGGCCTTGAGCTTGAAGAAATCCTGCTGCTGATGCTCGAGACCGGTTGCGCCGAGCACGCGGATCGGCGCGCCGGTGCGGTTGAAATCGTCAAAACCGCCGCTTGTCGGCACCCCGGCGGCGCTGGGCAGCGCCGGGCGCAGCGCGGTGGCATAAGCAAGCGGCTGGCTGTCATTGGTGATGTGCCGGGCGCTCGCAAAGATCGCCAGCGGGCCGAAGCGGTCGCCAATCGTGCCGCCAATCTCGTAGCCGGGCAGCGTCCGCGATGTCGCATATTGGCTGAACTTTTGCAGGTTTACGCTGCTCGTGAGCGTTCCTTCGAGCTTGTCGGGCAGTCGCGTGGTGATGTTGACGACCGCGCCGATCGAATTGCCGGCATAGGCGGCGGAGAAGGGCCCATAGAGCACATCGATCCGCTCAACCTCTTGCGGGCTGACCAGCGCCCAGCGCGGCGATGCCGAGGTGTTGTTGTTGCCGATCAGCGCCGAGAGCAGCGCGCCATCGGCATAAATGAGGCTGCGCGCGCTGGCGCCGACGCCCGAGGTGCGGGTGGCAAGCGGCGCCTGCTGATCGCCGATATTGCGTTTGCGCACGAGCAGGCTGGGCAGATATTTCAGCGCATCTTCAATGCCCGGCCCGTTCACCACCGTATCGATCTGGGCGGCGGTAATGCTTGCAACGGTACTCGGTGGATTGTCGATCGCGGCGGTTTTCTGGGCGGTGACGACGATGTCGCTCGCATTATCGGGCGCATTATCGGGCGCATCGGCGGCGATTGCGGGCATCGACAGCGTGAGCGCGGCGGCAACGGCACAAGCGCGACCGAGCGGCGCGCGAAACGGGGTATGCATGGTGGATATCCATTCAACTGACAGGAAAGCAGGCCGCGCGCACGCAGCCGGTTCAGAGCGTCAGTTGTGGAGGGGCGGTCCGGTTTTTGGCGGCGGCGGGGCGGCGAGGCCAAGACCCGGGCGGGGCGCCAGTCGATCGATCGGCGCGGTGTCGGCGGTCACCCCAATGGCGGCAGTCGGGTGAAGCAATGCCGCCAGATCAACCGACGCACTGGCGGCGGCAAAGGCGCAAGGGTGATCAGCTGCCTTGTCGTCATGATGGCCGTCGTTATGGCCGGGCGCGCCATGCTCCGTGCTTGGCGTGCCGGCCTGGGGCAGCGCCATCTTCATCATGCCCTGGCCGGTACAGATGACGATCATGGGCGCAGCGCCCGCCATCGCCGGTGCCACCATGAAGCCGGACGGCACGATGATGCGCGCCATCAGCGTCAGGCCGAGCAGCAGCATGGTGAGCCAGCGAGGGCATCGAAGGCGGCGCGCGATCACGCGGCGCGGCATAGACAGCGGCGGATGGATGATCAAACCCAAATCCACCATTCAGCGCGTTCGATCTTGCTGCACTGCACCATTCGCGCTATATTGAGTGTATG
>CAZXBM010000031.1:0-37793 GCA_964638495.1 uncultured Stakelama sp.
TCGCCATGCCCGCCGTGACGACACCGCCCGGCGAGTTGATGTACATGTAGATGTCTTTTTTCGGATTTTCCGATTCCAGGAACAGCAACTGCGCGGTGATGACAGAGGCCATGTGATCCTCCACCTGGCCCGTCACGAAGATGATGCGCTCGCGCAGCAGCCGCGAGTAGATGTCGAAGCTGCGCTCGCCGCGATTGGATTGCTCGATGACGATGGGGACCAGGCCGCCCGTCTCTGGATTGCTAAAGCTGCCGGTTTCAAATGGATTGTGCATGGGGGTCTCGCTGGTCCTTATTCCCTCTAGTCGACCTACATCGGCCTTGCCGTCAGCGAGTTCAAGCCCTGTTGCTCCACGGAGCCCCCGGCGCGGCAAAGGAGAGATAGGCCAGTCGCCGTACTTCGCGCCGTCCGCGCACCACGGTATCGAGGATAAGCCCCGTAAACGCACATAGCGCGGCGAGGATCATCAGCCCGGTTACCAGCACGGCGGTAGGCAGTCGTGGCACTAGCCCTGTCTGCATATAGGTTATTGCCAGCGGTCCGCTCAGCACCAACGCGGCAATCGCGAGCAGGCCGCCGATGGCACCAAAGAAGAGCATCGGTCGTTCGATCCGGTACAGCGTGACGATCATCCGCACGATGCGAAAGCCGTCGCGATAAGTACTCAGCTTGGAAACCGATCCTTCGGGCCGCGCGAAATAGGGCGTCGCAATCTCCGCAACGGGCATCTTCAGCTCGAGCGCGTGGACGCTGATCTCGGTCTCGATCTCGAAGCCGCCAGACAGCACCGGGAAGCTTTTGACGAAACGCCGTGAAAATACCCGGTAGCCCGACAGGATATCGGTAAAGCTCCGCCCGAACAGTCTGGTCAGCATGCCGGTCAGCACCGCGTTCCCCGCCTGGTGCCCGGCCCGATAGGCTGCCTGCGCCTGGGTCACCCGCGAACCCACGACCATATCGAGCTGATCCGCAATCATGCGCTCCACAAGTGCAGGCGCAGACGCGGCATCATAGGTCGCGTCGCCATCAGCCATCACATAGATATCGGCATCGATATCGGCGAACATGCGGCGCACCACATGGCCCTTGCCCTGCATCCGCTCGCTGCGGACGATTGCGCCCGCCGCGCGCGCAACCTCCACGGTGCGATCGCTGCTGTTGTTGTCGTACACATAAATGCTGGCATCGGGCAGCGATGCCTGGAAACCGGCGATCGTCTGGGCGATCGCCGCCTCCTCGTTATAGCAGGGCAGCAGCACGGCGACCACGGGCCGATCACCCGCAGCATTGTCGATTGACCCGGTCATCTCACGCACCGTTGCGCTGCCCCTGCCCATTGCCGCCCACCCGCATCACCCTCACCGAGCGATAGACGGGAAAGGCGAACAAGTGGTGATCAGCCATCAACCTTCTTGGCCGGCGCCTTTTTGGCGGCCGGCTTTTTGGCAGGCTTCTCGTCGGCTACTGGATCGGCATCGACGGCAGGCTCTGCGGCTTTCTTTGCCTTTTTGGCGGCTGGCTTGGCTTCGGGCTCTTCGGTCGCGGCATCGTCGCCTGACTCGTCTTTTGCCTTTTTAGGCGCTGCCTTCTTGGCCTTGGCCGCCGGCTCGGCGTCGTGGCTGTGATCGTGGCCACAACCGGGCCCATGAACATGGCCGTCTTCGCTTTCGATCGCGGCTTCGATTTCCTCACGCGTCACTTCGCGCTCTGAAATGTCGGCCTTTTCGAACAGCCAGTCGACGACCTTGTCCTCATAGAGCGGCGCACGCAGCTGGGCAGCGGCCATCGGCTCCTGGCGGACATATTCGATAAAGCGCGTGCGCTCTTCAGGGCTGTACTGCTGGGCCGCCTGCGCGATCAGCCGGTTCATTTCCTGCTGGCTTACCTCAACGCCATTGGCCTGGCCGATTTCCGACAGCAGCAGCCCAAGCCGCACGCGGCGCTCGGCAATCGAGCGGTAATCAGCGCGCTCGCTCTCCATGTCGGCCAGCGCCGCCGCCGGATCAGCCTCGTGGCTCGCTTCATGCTCGAGCTGCGCCCAGATCTGGTTGAACTCGGCCTCCACCATCGATGGCGGCACCTCGAAATCATGGCCCTCGGCCAGTTGATCGAGCAGCTTGCGCTTCATGTGCGTGCGCGTGAGGCCATTATGCTCCTGCTCGATCTGGCCCTTCAGCAACCCACGGAGCTGTTCCAGGCTCTCAAGCCCGAGCGAGGTTGCCAGCTCATCGTCGATCGTCGCTTCCTTGGCCGTCCGCACGTCCTTGATCACCAGATCGAAGGTCGCTGCCTTGCCCTTGAGTTCGGCGGCCTGATAATCGTCCGGGAAGCTGACGTTGATCGTCCGCTCATCGCCCTTCTTCACGCCGATCACCTGGTCTTCAAAACCGGGGATCAGGCGGCCGGCGCCAATCTCAACCGACATATCTTCACCGGTGCCGCCATCGAACGCGACCCCGTCGACCTTGCCGACAAAATCCATCACGACAAGATCGCCGGTCTGCGCGGCATAGGCTTCGGGTGCGTCATCGTACCGCTTTTGCTGATCGGCAAAGCGCTGCAGCTGCGCGTCTACTGCGGCATCATCAACCGGCACCACGAGCCGCTCCAGCTTGAGTTGATCGATTGCCGGGGTCGGCACCACGGGCAACACTTCGAGGGTGACGGTGATTTCGGCATCCTTGCCAATCTCATACCCGTCAGCGAGCGCGACCGAGGGCTGCATCGCCGGGCGCAGCTGCTTTTCGCTGATGAGCTGCTGAATACCGTCCTGAATCGACGTGTTGAGCGCATCCTGCGTAATCGCCGGGCCATGCATCTTGCGGACAAGATTGGCAGGCACCTTGCCGGGGCGGAAACCCGGCATGCGAATCTGCGGGGCGACCTTCTTGATCTCGGCGGCGACGCGCGCTTCGATATCCTTGGCGGTAATCTTGAGCGAATAGGCGCGCTTCAAGCCCTCGTTCAACGTCTCAACAGTCTGCATTTTGGCTCTTTTCGTCAGCTAATTCTAATGAGTAGCGCCACCGTTCGAGCTGGTGGTGCTGGTGCGGGCGAAGGGACTCGAACCCCCACATCTTGCGATGGCAGGACCTAAACCTGCTGCGTCTACCAGTTCCGCCACGCCCGCCTGGACACCGTCGTTCGGCGAGGGTCTATAGCAGCGATGCGCAGCGGAGCAAGTCGTGAGGCTATAAAGCCCCGTGGCACTGCTTGTACTTGCGGCCGGAACCACAAGGGCACGGCGCATTGCGGCTCACCTGCCCTGCCCATTCGGCCGGATCGCTGCCGACATCGCGGCCATCGAGCCGGGGAATCGACAGCGGCGGCAGCCGGGTCGTCACAAGGCCAAGCGCCCCTGCATCGAAATCGCGGCTATCGTCATCGCCGGTAAACGGATCGAAATGCGACGTGATGAAATCAGGCAGGGTTGGCAATGACGGTGACGGCTGCTGCTGGAACTCTGCATGCGCGATCGTCTTGGTCACATCCTCGCGGATATTGCCCAGCATCCGCTCGAACAGCGCAAATGCTTCCTGCTTATATTCGTTGAGCGGTGTCTTCTGCGCATAGGCACGCAGATGGACGACCTGGCGCAGCGCATCCAGCGTCGACAGATGCTCCTTCCAGTGGTGATCGAGATTTTGCAGCAGGATCGATTTTTCCACCTGGATCCAGGTCGCTGGTTCCAGCGACGTGGCCTTTGCCTCGATATGGGCATCGGCGGCCTCCCGCACGCGCTCTTCCACCAGTTCGGGGTCGATCGCTTCTTCGGCGAGCCACTCATCGAATGGTGGATCGATGCCCAGCAGGTCCTGCACCCCGGCACGCATCAGATCGATATCCCATTGCTCAGGATAGCTGTTCGGCGGGCAGGCCGAGCCGACCAGCGTGTTGACCGTTTCCGCGCGCATATCGGCCACGACATCGCCCACGGTATCGGCACCCATGATGTCCGATCGCTGCTCATAGATCACCTTGCGCTGATCATTCATCACGTCATCATATTCGACGACCTGCTTGCGCACGTCGTAATTGCGCGCCTCCACCTTGCGCTGCGCGGTCTCGATCGCCTTTGATAGCCATTTGGAACCGATCGCCTCGCCATCGGCGATGTTCGATCGCATCATCTTGGCAAACATCGTGTCGGGGCCAAAAATGCGCAGCAGATCATCGTCAAGGCTGAGATAAAAGCGGCTGAGCCCGGGATCGCCCTGGCGACCCGATCGCCCACGCAGCTGGTTGTCGATACGGCGGCTTTCATGCCGCTCGGTGCCGAGCACGAACAAACCGCCCGCGGCCAGCACCTCGGCCTTTTCAGCCGCAACTTCCGCCTTGATCCTCGCGATGGCGGCATCGCGCTCAGCCCCTTCGGCCAGCCCGCTCAGCTCGTCATTGACACGAAACTCCACGTTGCCGCCAAGCTGAATATCGGTGCCACGGCCCGCCATGTTGGTGGCGATCGTCACCACGCTCTTGCGTCCCGCCTGCGCCACGATGTGCGCCTCGCGCTCGTGCTGGCGCGCGTTGAGCACCTCATGTACCACGCCCTCCTTCACGAGGAATTCGGACAGCAACTCCGACTTTTCGATGGAGACGGTGCCGACCAGCACTGGCTGGCCGAGCTCGGCATGGTGCTTGATCTTCTTGGCAATGGCACCGAACTTGTCCTGCGTGTTCTTGTAGAACTCGTCTTCCTCGTCGACGCGCTGGACGGGCACGTTGGTGGGGATAGTGACGACATTCATCTTGTAGATGTCGAAAAACTCGGCCGCTTCGGTTGCCGCCGTCCCGGTCATGCCCGACAATTTAGGGTACATTCGGAAATAATTCTGGAAGGTGATCGACGCCATCGTCTGGTTCTCGGGCTCGATCGCAACGCCTTCCTTGGCCTCGACGGCCTGGTGCAGCCCGTCCGACCAGCGCCTGCCGTCCATCATGCGGCCGGTGAACTCGTCGATGATGATGACCTTGTTGTCCTTCACGATATAATCGGTATCGCGCTTGAACATCACATTGGCGCGCAGTGCCTGGTTCAGGTGATGCACCACCTGCGTGTTCTCGAAATCATAGAGGTTCGATCCTTCGAGCAACCCGGCATCCTCGAGCATCCGCTCGGCGGTTTCGGTGCCGGCTTCGGTCAGGATGATCGATTTCTGCTTCTCGTCGAGTTCATAGGTGTCGGGCGTCAGCTGCTTCACGATCGCATCGACGCGCAGATACAGATCGGTCTTGTCATCGGTTGGCCCTGAGATGATCAGCGGCGTGCGGGCCTCATCGATCAGGATCGAATCGACCTCATCGACGATCGCGAAGTTGAACTTGCGCTGCACCATCGACTCACGCTCATATTTCATATTGTCGCGCAGATAATCGAAACCGAGCTCGTTATTGGTCGCATAGGTGATGTCGGCGTTATACGCATCGCGCCGCTGCTGGTCGGTCAGGTTCGGGACGATTACGCCGGTCGTCATGCCCAGGAAGCGATAAACGTTGCTCATCCACTCGGCATCGCGCGCGGCGAGATAGTCATTGACCGTCACGACATGCACGCCGGTGCCCGGAAGCGCGTTCAGATAACAAGCGAGCGTCGCGACAAGGGTCTTGCCCTCACCGGTTCGCATCTCGGCAATTTCGCCGCGGTGGAGGACGATCCCGCCGACCATCTGCACGTCATAATGGCGCTGGCCAAGCGTCCGTCTGGCGGCCTCGCGAACAGTCGCAAAGGCTTCCGGGAGCAGATCATCGAGCTTTTCGCCATTGGCGAGACGCTCGCGGAACAGCACCGTCTGGCGGGCCAGTGTCTCGTCGTCATAGCCGGCGAGTTGCGGCTCGAACGCGTTGATCTTGGCAACGATCGACCCGAGCGATTTGACGTAGCGATCGTTCGACGATCCGAAAATGGTTTTGGCTAGACCACCAAGCATGGTAATTTCCCGAATTAATATAATTGGATAAGCGCATCGCCGCACAGGTTGCGGGCGCCGAGGATCGGCAGGGCTGATTGCGCCCGCCGCGTCTTCAGAAAGCAGATACGCTATTCGCGGCGGCGGCTGGCGAACAACGGCTCGGTAATAGTGGGCGTGAAGACGGTTTGGGCGAAAGCGCGGGCGCTAACGATCAACGTGGCCAATGGCTCACGAGGCACCAGGGTCACGGCGATCCTGCGCGGCACGGCCGCCGCCTCGGCGATGCCCCGACTCAGCGCCTGGGGCGCAACCGCCCTGCCCGCCGTCACTACACCAGTGAGCGCCGATAGCATGGCAGAGAGGAGCAGCAGAAAATTCACACAAGGATCCAATGGTGCAACCAGCGTTCACATAGGGATTGCATCGGCCCGCGTCCAATCCAAATCCGGTTGCGTCGCCACGTGCACCCTCAAGCCGGGATCATCCAAACAATCCGGCGACTATAGGACGCCCATATCCCGTGGCCCGCTGCGTCGCGCGCGGGGGAAAAGCGAAGTCGCTGAATCGCCAGGCGGCAGGTAACAGCATCAAGTGACGCGACATGGCTGGTTTCAACGATGATGCACCGTCGCACGCGGCCTGCCGGATCAATCCGCACCTCGAAACGTAGGCGCCCCTGCTGATTCTGCCGCAGCGCATCCATCGGATAGTCGTTCGGCCCGACAAAGGTCTGGACGTCGCTAATCATCCGCGCTGGGCTCGCGGCCAATGGGATGAGGCGCGGTTCGCCGGGTAGCCGGGGGGGGGGGGTCCAAATATGGCTCGGGCACCGTGGCTGGCGATGGTTTAGCTGACCGAGGAGAAAGCGACCGAGCCATCTGCATCGTTTCTGCCCCAAACCGCACGATCCTGCCACTTTGCAGGATAATGAGCGCCAGCAGGGTGAACGACAGGAGGCCAATCGCAACCAACACCGCAGTCGTCACGGCGCGATTTGCGCCGATCAGCGATTGGCTTGTCTCCTGTTCCCCGGGAGTGGTCACTCTTCGGTTTCTACCGGTTCCTTCAATGCCCAGCGCATGGCCGACGACCAGGTGCCGGCCACAGGCTTGCCATTGGTGTCACGCGCTGGTGAGAAGCGCCCATTGCTGATGAGCTGGATGCAGGTTGTCGAATCGAGCAATTCCGATCCGCTCGATTGGATGATGTTGCACCCCGTGATCCGCCCGGCCGCATCGATGTCGACCGAAAACTGCGTCCGCCCCTCCTGCCCGGCCGCCTTGGCGGCAGGCGGATAGGAATCGCGCGGAAACCATTCGCCGGGATTGCCGATGGGACGGGCGGTGGGCGGCGCAGCGGGCACCACGGGCAAGGGAGCGGGTGCAGCCTTGACCGGCTGGCTGGCAACTACAGGCCCGCGCACTGGCTGCACCTTGGTCGCGTGCGCCTTCGCTTTGGGTGCTGCGATCACCGGCGGCGCGATCATTCCCGCGGCCAATATTGCGCCCATTACGGCAGTCGATCGTGCGATTGCCATCTTGCCTTCAACCATATGCGCTCTAACACCCCCAACACCTGAACCAGCATCTTAGGCCGAGGCCACCGCTATGTCATCCCGCTCCCCGCTCGCGCCCGAAGGCTTCCCCGTCTTGCCCGACATCGACGGCGTGATGCTCAGCATCGCGCGCGCCGGATACAAAAATTGGGGCCGCTGCGACCTGACGCTGGTCAGGCTCGCACCGGGGACGAGTGTCGCTGGTGTCACCACCACCAGCCGTTGTCCCTCGCCCGAAGTGGAATGGTGTCGGTCGGCACTGATGCATGGCAGTGCGCGGGCGCTTGTCGTCAATGCGGGCAATGCCAATGCCTTTACCGGTCAGCGTGGGCGAGCGGCAGTGGAGGCCATCGTCGCACGCGTCGCAGCCCGGCTGGAATGCGCACCGCACGAGGTATTCGTCGCTTCCACCGGCGTGATCGGGGTCCCCCTGCCAATCGACAAGGCAGAAGCGGGGCTCGATGCCGCGCTGGCCGCGCCGCCCTGCAACTGGGAGGAGGCAGCGACCACCATCGGCACCACCGACACCTTCGCCAAGGGTGCCACCGCGAGCGCCATTGTCGATGGCAAGCGGGTGTCGGTCACCGGCATCATCAAGGGATCAGGCATGATCGCGCCCGACATGGCGACGATGCTCGGGTTCATCTTTACCGATGCCGCAGTTGATACAGGCTTTCTCCAGCAAGCGCTCGCCAGGGCCAATCGATCGACCTTCTCCTGCATCACTGTCGACAGCGATACGTCGACCAGTGACACCGTGCTTGCGTTCGCTACGGGGACAGCGGGCAATGCGCGCCTCATATCGGCGGAGTCCCCCGGGGCGGACGCGTTCAGCGCGGCGTTGCATGATGTCTGCCGCCAGCTTGCGCATCTCGTCGTCCGCGACGGTGAGGGCGCGCAGAAATTCATCACGATTGAGGTCACCGGGGCCGAGAGCGATGCCAGCGCCCACCGGATCGGGCTGTCGATCGCCAATTCGCCCCTGGTGAAAACCGCCATTGCCGGGGAAGACGCCAATTGGGGCCGTGTCGTCATGGCCGTCGGCAAGGCGGGCGAACCGGCCGACCGCGACCTGCTCTCGATTCGCTTCGGCAACACACAGGTCGCGCGGCATGGCTTGGCGGTCGAGGGGTATGATGAAGCCCCGGTAGCGGCACATTTGAAGGGTTACGACATCGACATCGGCGTCGATCTGGGCTTGGGAGACGGCAGGGCAACGATCTGGACCTGTGATCTCACGCACGGCTACATCTCGATCAACGCCGATTACCGGAGCTGACGGCTATGCTGACGATCTGGGGCCGTCTGAACTCGCATAACGTCAAGAAGGTCGCGTGGCTCGCCGACGAAATCGGCGTCGACTATGTTCGGCGCGATGTCGGCGGCACTTTCGGCATGGATGCGGCCTATCGGGCGCTCAATCCCAATGCGCTTATTCCGACCATCGACGATAACGGCTTCGTGCTGTGGGAATCGAACGCCATCCTTCGCTATCTTGCCGCCCGTTACGCGCCCGCGCTCTGGCCAGCTGAGCCGGCTGCCCGGGCACTGGCCGATCGCTGGATGGATTGGCAATTCGGCTATGCCGATGCCCAGCGCGACGCCTTTGTCAACCTCGTGCGCCGCCCAGCCGAAAACAGGGACGCGGAAGCCGTAGCGCGGTCGGTTGCCGCGTCCGCGCGGCTCATGGCAATTTTGGATGACGCCCTCGCTCAGTCGCCCTGGCTATCGGGCAACGACTTTGGCCTGGGCGACATTCCCATGGGCGTTTATGCTTATACCTGGTTCACCCTGGATATCCCGCGCCCCGATTTGCCGGCGCTGGACAACTGGTATCGACGGCTGACCGAACGGGCAGGATTTGCCCGCCAGGTCATGATACCGCTCACGTGACTTCACCCACCTATCGATCCGGGAAAACGACATGCACGACTTGATCCTCCACCATTATTCGCGCTCACCCTATGCAGAGCTCGTCCGGCGCGCGCTGGGGATCAAACACGCGACATGGCAGTCGGTCATCATCCCCAATGTCGCGCCCAAGCCCGAGCTGACGCCGCTAACCGGCGGCTATCGCAAGACGCCGGTGCTGCAGATCGGTGCCGACATTTATTGCGACACCGCCATCGCGATCGAGGCGATCGAGGCGCATCAGCCAATGCCCAGCCTTTATCCCGCACCGCTTGGCCGGTTGGGCGCATTGGTCGCTGCGCAAGCGGGCGGTGCCACGTTCAGCCATGCGATCGGCTCGGCAATGGCGGTCGTCGCGGACAAGATCGACGATGCTTTCATGGAAGATCGCAAAAAGCTGTTCGGCATGGACCGCGAGCGCATGATCAAGGCCGCACCCCACCAGACCGAGCAGTTTCGTGGCTGGCTGGCCAAGCTTGAGGATGCGCTGGCCGATGGGCGCGCGTTTCTGGGTGGAGACGCCGCAGGCTATGCCGATTGTGCGGCCAGCATGAACGTGTGGTTCCAGGGCCATTTCGGCCTGAAGGAAGCGCGGCTGGCAGCTTTCCCGCATGTTGCTGCCTGGCTCGCCCGCTGCGACGCGATCGGCTATGGCGAGCGCGTCGATATCACCGCGCAGGACGCACTCGCCGCCGCGCGCGATGCAACGCCAACCGCCACCGCGCAAGTCGATGCCGACTGTGGCTTCAGCGAAGGCCAGCCCGTCACGATCCGCACCGAAGACCCCGGCGCAGACACCGTTGTCGGCACCCTGCTACGCTGCACTGATCGCGATATCGTGCTCTTGCGCGACGATCCGCAGGTCGGGACGGTGGCCGTCCACTTCCCACGGATCGGTCAGATTCTCAAACCCGCCTGATGATCAGGCGAGCGCGCCCTCAAGCCATGCCTTGAGCTGGCTCTTGGGGGCTGCGCGGCTGAAGCGGGCAACCTCTTGGCCGCCCTTGAACAACACCAGATTGGGGATGGTGCGAATGCCAAAGCGCGTTGCGGCTTCGGGCGCGTCGTCCAGATTGGCTTTGGTGATCGTCACCTGATCGGCCAGCTCGTCCGAGATTTCCTCAAGGCTCGGGCCGATGACCTTGCACGGCCCGCACCATTCTGCCCAGAAATCGACAAGCACGGGCTTGTCGGCATTCAGCACATCGCTGTCGAAACTCTCGTCACTGATCTTGATCGTCGCCATGATTGATATCTCCTGATGACCTCTAGGTAGGTCAGGTGCGGCATCGTCTCAAGCGCCCGCGGCAAAGCTTTCATCACTGGCACCAAAGCGCTGCTTGTGCGCACCGAGCAAGTCGGCGGGCAGCTCGAATAGAATCGGCGTGGCCGTATAGAGCAGCCCCGCCTCGATCCGCCTATCCGGGAAGATAACGGATAGCGCGTGGGCATAGGCAGCCATCTGCCGCAGGTGGAATACCGGAATTTCATCGAGGCTGGCAGGCGCGCGACGGCCGGTCTTGAAATCGATGACGCGCACATGGCTGTCGGTTACGAGCAGTCGGTCGACGGTGCCCGAGACGACGACGCCGTTGCCGATCACGGCGGCAATGGGCGCTTCGGCGAGCGCCTCGACGCTGAACAGATTGGCAAAGCGCGGATCTGCGATAACGCGGAGAACGCTGCCCGCGATTTCGCCGCGCTGCGCCGGATCGGCGATGCCCGCCGCCATCTCCAGCCATTTGTCAGCCGCGCGTAACCGGTCGTCCGCCGGCACCGCTGGTAACCGTTCGAACAGCGCATGGATCAGACGTCCGCGCTCGGCGGCAGCACGCATCGCAATCGTCGGCGGCGGATCGGCCACATCGTCTGCCCCCAGCGACGACGGTGCCAAGGGGCGCGGCGGCCTTGCCTCGACGGGTGCCGGCTGGCGCGCCCAGGTCGGAATGGCGGTCGGTTCGTCGCGAACGGCGCTCGATGCGCGCTTCATCGCGACCGGCGAATGAACATTTGTGCCGGAAAATATCCGTGTATCACCATCGCTGGGCACGCCCAACACCGACATGGCGCGCTGCGCGGCGGCATACCAGCTATCGGCGGGCGCTTCCCCTTGTGCCCGCGGCCCAAGCGCGCCTGCAATCACCAATCGCTCTTCGGCCCGGGTGGCCGCGACGTAAAACAGCCGCCAATGCTCCTGCAATTCGCGCGTCTGTGCGCTGGCAACCACCTCTTCCAATGGCCCGCCACGCTCGTTCGCGCGCGGACGAAAAATGGGAAACGGATGCGCGCAGCCCTCTGGCGCCCATTTCAAGATCGAGCGCGGTGCCGTGCCGGGATCCACCGTTGCATCGGCCAGAATGACGAGCGGCGCCTGCAGACCCTTTGCCCCATGCACGGTCATCACCCGCACGGCATCAAGCGGTGCCGAGGGGTCACGCACGATCTCGACATCGCCCCGATCGAACCAATCGAGAAAGCCCTGGAGCGACGGGGTGCCGAGCTGCTCGAAATCAAGCGCGGCGTTCAGCAATTCCTCGATGGGATCGCGCGCCTCCTCGCCCAATCGGGCAATCAGCCGCCGCCGCCCGTCCAGCGGGCCGGACAGCAAATCCTCGAGCAGCCGATAGGGTGTCGCGATATCAGCGCGCGCCAGCAGATCATATAATGGCTGCAATCGCTCGTCGGGCTGTGTCGCGCGCAAATGACGCCACAAGCTGCCGGAAGGACGCGGCGCTGCTGCATGCATCAGCGCCTCTTGATCCCAACCGATCAGCGGAGAGACTAGCAGGCACGCCAGTGACAGATCATCATCGGGCTGCAGCGCAAAGCGGATCGCCGCCAGCAAATCGCGCACGGCCAGTGGCGCATTCAGCCTGAGCCGGTCGACCCCGGCGACGGGCACACCCTCTGCATAAAGCCGCGCGACGATCAACGACGCCAGTTCACCGCGCCGCTTGACGAGGATCATCACGTCCTCGGGCCGCAGCGCCCGCCCCTTGCTGCCAAGGATCAGCGGATCGGCTGGATCGAGCCAGGCCTTGATTTGGCGGGCGATCAGCTTGGCCAGCGCGCGGGTGGCATCGTCGATCCAGCCCTCCTCATCACCCCCGCCTTCACTCGCGAGCGTAACCGGCCACAGCGAGACGGTGCCCGGCCCTGCCACCTCGCTCGCATGCGCCTCCATCGCGTCGATCAGCCCGAGCCCGGGTGACTCCAGCACCCCAATCGCGGCATCGACAAATTCAAGAATGGGGCGCGTCGAGCGGAACGAGTGCGTCAACGACAGGCGATTGAAGTCAGCGCCCGCCAGCGACAGGTCCGCCTCCATCGCCTCGGCTCGTGAGCGAAAATCGCGCTCTGCCTCTGCAAAGAAAAGCGGATCGGTGCCCTGGAAACCGAAGATCGCCTGCTTGTAATCGCCAACGACAAAGAGGGTGCGTGTGCGCTCGCCATGCGCGCCCAGCCCTGTGAAGAACTCGTCGGCCAACGCCTTGATGATCCGCCACTGCGCGCGATTGGTGTCCTGCGCTTCATCGACAAGGATATGCTCGGTCGACTGATCGAGCTTGTAGCGCACCCACTCCCCCATGCCCGGCTGGTCGAGCAGATCGACGGTGCTGCGGATCAGATCGTCAAAATCGACCGCACCGATCCGCCGTTTGGCGCGCACATAGGCGTCGGCATAGGCACGCCCGGCATTGAGCGCATCGGCCAGCAAATCGCCATAAGCCGCGCGCGTCGCCAGCCCGAGCAGCGCCTGGCACCGCGTGCCAATGCCGATCGCGAGCTCGGCATAATCCAGATCGACGTCGAGCAGCTTCTTTTGATATTTGCGGGGTTCGCCCTCGCGCGTGAAAACAACGGCCAGCAAATCACCCAGCATCGTCGCGCGCTCGGCCGGTGTGGCCGCCACCCAGCACTCAGCCACATCCGCCTGATTGCCGCCCGTCATCGTCCCCCAGGCCCGATTGGCCGCGGCAATGCGGATGACTGCGTCCAAGTCGAACTCGTCATCGGCGCACGCTGCCGCCATCACCGTCGCGATATCGCCCGGCGGCAGATCGAGCGCGCGGCGGATAAAGGGTGCAAGGCCAGTGGGAAGTGCCGCCATCGCCGCTGGCGCGCGGGCACAGGCATGGAGAAACGCCTCCGCGCCGCCTTCGCCAAGCCGCAAGCTGAGCGCGCCGATGCCATCGATCACATCGGCCCGACCGGCGCTTTCCGCATCCACCAGCAACCGGGCCAGCGTCTCGCGCATCAGGACAGCTTCTTCACGCGCCTCGATCGGGCGAAAGCCCGGTGCGAGCCCGGCTTCGGCGGGAAAACTGGCGAGTAGCCCCTGGCAAAATCCATGGATCGTCTGGATGCGGATGCCACCGCCCGGCGCGTCGAGCAGCTTGGCGAACAGTGTACGCGCCCGCGCAATCAATTGCGGATCGAGATGCGCCTCGCCCAGCGCGAACAAATCCTTGCGCAGCACCGGTTCAGGCATGCGAACCCAGGCCGCCAGCCGGTCACTGATCCGGCCGGCCATTTCCGCCGCCCCGGCCTTGGTGAAGGTTAGGCACAGGATCGCCGCCGGATCGACCCCGCGCAGCAGCAAGCGGAACACGCGTGCCGCCAGCACCTGCGTCTTGCCCGTTCCCGCCGACGCCGCCAGCCAGACATGCGATTCAGGCGAGCTGGCGAGCGCCTGGTTGCCCAGCAGTCGAGGGAGATTGGCTGTTTTATCGCTGATCACGGCCATACCATTCGTCGCGACGCATCAACTGATCATAATCATCATACAGCGCGAATTCAGGCACCAGTTTTGCCGTGAACGGCGCATCCCCCGTTAGCCATTGCTGCGCAGCATCCGCAAAATTGTGCGCAGCAATGGCGGTGAATTCTGCTGTTGGAATGAGGCCTCGCTTGCCCTCCGGATCGGTTGGCGTGGTGATCGCGCCAAAGCCATCCTTGCCCCTGGCGAGCGACCAATACTCAAACGCATCGGCACGCCCGCTAATGCCGGTAAAGCCGCCGCGTTCCGCTATCAGGCCGAGCAATCCCAGCTGCAGACTATAGCCGGCGCGCACGGCAGCGGCGGACGGGGCCTTGCCGGTCTTATAGTCGATAATCGCAACACCACCCGCAGCCAGGCTGTCGATCCGGTCCGCCGTGCCACGCAGTTCCACCCCGGCAATTGTCGTCACGCCGGTTTGCTCGACCGCAACGACACGCCGCCCCTTGTCCAGCTGCGCGTCTACCTCGCGGGCGATCCAGTCGATCGCCTCCATCAGCCGGGGTTGCCATAGTGCGCGCATCATCGGGTGGGTGCGATCATGGCGCAGCATCGATAGCGCCCTGGCCTGCAGCTTATCGGGCGCGCAGCCATCTTCCTTGGCCCATGCCTCTAGCATCGCATGCACAGCGGTGCCGCGCCACGCCGCACTAGGATCGGCATCGACCGGATCGAGCGGGGCAAGCCCCAGCACCCGCCGAGCATAAAAGGCATAGGGATCAGCCTTCAACCGGTCGACCTCGGTGACTGAGATCTGGCGCGGCCGCAGGGAAGCGGCGGGCCTTGGCGCTGGTCGATCGACCGGCTCGAAATTTGATGGCGTATCGAGCGCCATCGCCCAGCGTTCCAAATCAAGGTCATGCGTCAGTCCACCCGACATCGCCTCCAGCCGCAGCCAGAAGCGAGAAGCAATGGCGGGCGAGCGCGCATCGCGCCGTGCCCGCGTCAGCAGCACCTCGCGCGCGCCCAGGGCGCCGGCCAGATCATGCGCCGCCACGCCCACCCGCCGATCAAGGCTCGGCAGGCCGAGGTCGATCCTGATCCTGGGGGCCAGCCACGGATCGGGCGCTGGCTGGCCCGGCCACACCGCTTCGTTCATGCCCCCAACGATCATCAGATCGGCGGTTTGCAGGCGGGCTTCGATCGGTCCGTAAATGGCGAGGCGCGGGTGGCCACCCTGCGCTGGCCGAACCGCGATCTCATCCATCAGCGTTCGCAGCAGAGCGGGCAGGCTTTGCGGATCGACCAGTGCAGGTCCGGATGCTGCCTCCGCTTCGATATCGGCAAGCAACTGGGCCGCGGCGCGGCCGGCGGCACCTGCCCACAAATCGTCACCACACAAGGATTGCGCCGTCGAGCGTAGCGCGGCGATGAGTGGCACCAGCGGTTGCGGACCTGCCGCAAAGGCCGTGGCGATCGGCTGCAGCAATGCCCGCGCATCTGGCCACCACGCGAGCGCCGGGGCCCGCACCGCACGGTCGCGCGCGCTGCCCTCATTCAGAAACCGGTCGATGCCCGCAAGTCCGGCCGCCGGTCTTGGCCCCCGCAACGCACGGTCCAGTCGACGAACGCCGTCGAGCCACGCCACCCTGCCCGCGCCGAATTGAACCAGCGGGTGCTTCAACAGCGCAAGCAGCGCCAGCGGGGCAAAGTCCTGCGCCGCCGCCTCGGCAAGAACGGTCAACAGCGTACCCGATGGCAACACGGCAAGCGGCCTCCCGGCGCTGTCATCCACTGCGATGCCCCAGCGCTGGCAATGCGCAGCCACGCGGCTCGCCAGCGCCCTATCGGGCGTCACGAGCGCGGCCGTCTTGCCCGGCGTCTCAAGCGCGCGCCGCATCGCCAGCGCGATTGCCTGGGCTTCGGCAGCGGCGGTTGGCAGCGCGGCGACCTGCACATCGCTCAGGCGTCGTGCGTCGGCTGGCAGGCCAGTCCATTTTGCGGTGAAATCCGCAGGCACCAGCGCATTGGCAATCGCCGTGCCGCGTGCCGTGGGCGTATCGAGTGCGCTACCGTCGCGCCACGGTGCGACTTCTGCGCGGTTGATGCCCATCCGCTCAAGCAGCAGTTTCAACTGGAACTGCGGATGCGTTTCGGTCGATCGCTGGCGGATGCCCGAAACCGGATGGGGCGCATGCGGCCCCAGCGATTGCCACTCGGCCTCGTCCATGTCCGTCGCCAGATTGGCGAACACGACAAGCCCGCGCGGCAAGGCGCTGATCTGCCGCAGCAGCCGAGCGATGGCCGGTGCAGCGGTGGAAATGCCAGCCGCACAGACAAAGCCGCTCGGCGGGGTAGCGGCCCACCGGTCACTCAAACGGCGGATAAGCCGCGCCCGGCGATCGGCAAGATCGATCCGGCCCAGGCGCGCCAGCTCGGTCGGCCATCGGTCAAGCACCACCGCGAACATGTCGAGCGCGCGCTGCCAGTGCGTTGAGAGCTCAGGTGCCATGTCCAGCGTGCGCAACCGTGCCGCCGGCACTTCTTCCACCAACATCTGGTCCAGCGTACGCGCCAGTTCTCCGGCCAGCCGCACCGCCTCGGCGGCATCGATCGCCGCCCCACCGCGCGCACGCTCTTCGCTAACCAACCGAGCCAATATCATGCGGCGCGCGAGCGGGTCGATTGCCGGAGGTACTGGCGTATCGTCATCGGCGGGATCAATCGCGGCCCCGGCGGATTCGCCCGCTTCGACATCACCGATCGCCACCAGCCGCGGCAACAGCAGCCCGCCGGCACTCGCTCGAACAAAGGCGTCGGCAATCGTGCGCTTCGATCGATTATTGGGCACAATCACAATGCCGCGTGCCAATTCCATCGGGTCTTTGCCGAACCGGCGGAGAAGCCCGGCGGCAAGCCCATCCGCAAAGGCCCGGTTGGCCGGCATGCTGAAAAGGCGGGGGGCGGCCCGCTCAGCCATTCGCCAGCATCGCCTCGGCGGCGGCGATGGCACCCGGGGTGCCGACATCGAACCACAGCCCCTGATGGACAAGGCCAAAGGCGCGACCGGCGAGAATAGCCCGGTCCCAAAACACGTTGGTTGAAAACGGGCCCTCGGGCCAATCGGCAATCAGCCGGGGCGACAAGATCTGTACGCCGGTCCACACAAACGGTGCCAGTCGGCCAGCCCGACGGCGTCCAGTGATGCGGCCCCACGCGTCCAGGTGGAAATCGCCCTGCCCCGCATGGCAATGCGCCCGCGCCAGTGGCACCATCAGCAGCAGGGCGTCCATGGTCGCGTCGTCCCATTGCGCCGCCAGCGCGCGGATCGAATCGATCGGCCCGTCGATCCACAAATTATCGCTGTTGACCGTGACGAATGGCTTGTCGCCCAACAGCGCGCGCGCCTGCACCAGGCCGCCACCGGTTTCCATCAAGCGGGCGCGCTCATCGGATATAACAACCTCAATGCCGCGAACGCGGTTCGCCAGATGTGCCTCGAGCGCATCGGCGAGATAATGCACATTGACGACCGCCTTTTTCACACCCGCCGCGCGCAATCGGTCAAGCGCATGGTCGAGCAGCGACTTGCCGGCCACTTCCACCAATGGCTTGGGCCGTGTGGCGGTGAGTGGACGCATGCGCTTGCCGAGCCCAGCCGCCATCACCATCGCCACGTCGGGCACGATCCCACCGGGATCGGGCCTGATCGCCATGGTGCGCTTGGTGCTCATTGCCCGGCAATCGCCATCGGGTCGCCGCGCATTGCAGGCGGCACGTTCGAGTCGAACCAGGCGCGCACCGGTGCCAGCGCAGGATGGGCGAGATCCTGCTCCAGATACCGCCAGACGCGCGGGCACAGGGTGGGATAACGTGGCTTGCCATCGCGCTGCCACAGCCGCGTAAAGATGCCGATGATCTTGGCATTCCGCTGCGCACCCAGCACATGATAGGCCGAATCAAACGCAGGCCCCGCCCCTGTCCGTTCGCGATAGCGCGCCAGCATCGCTTGCTCGATTTCAGGCTCCACATCGCGTCGCGCGTCCTGCAAAAGCGACACGAGATCATAGGCCGGGTGGCCGGCGAGCGCATCCTGAAAATCAAGCAGGCCAAGCCGACCCGCATCGATGAGCATCAGGTTTTCGGCGTGATAATCGCGCAGCACGGTCACCGGCGTGTCGGCCAGCGCCACATCGAACACTGCCGCCCACGCCGCATCATAGCCGGTCTGATCGGGGGTGAACCCGACGGTCGGACAATACCACTGCGTCAACAGGTCAACCTCGCGGTGGAGCACCGCTCGGTCATATGGCGGCAGATCGGCATGCGGCGTATTGTGAAGATCGACCAGCACATCGACCGCTGTCTCATAGAGCGCCATCGCCCGCGCTGGGTCGGCATCGATGGCCTCACGCATCCGGTCATCGCCAAAATCCTCAATCAGGACAAGGCCATGCGTCAGGTCGAGCGCGTGGATCGCCGGTGCCGCAAAACCATGCTCGAACAGCCAACGCGCCACGCTGACAAAGGGTCTGGCGTCTTCATGCGGTGGCGGGGCATCCATCAGCACCGCGCGCCGATCGCCATCCCTGATCCTGAAATAGCGCCGGAACGATGCATCACCGGCAAGCGGCGAAATCTCGGCGTTTTCCCAACCCTGGGCGGCGAGAAAACTGAGCGCGGCAGAAGGAGGAATCATATCAGGGGCCATCGCCCTTTCCATGGCGCGGAGACCTGCGCTGTCAAGCGGCGCTGCCCATCTGCCTGCACCGCGAGCCGCAGCGCCAGCGCATCGGGCCACAATTCCGCTGGCGCCCGCTCCGGCCATTCGACGATCAACAGCGAATCGCTGAGCGCATCGTCCAGGCCAAGCTCTTCCATCTCGGACGGGTCATCGATCCGGTAGAGATCGATATGCAGCACATTGATCTGCGTTTCGGGCGGCGCATAGGGCTGGACGATGGCAAAACTGGGGGACGGCGCTTCCCCCGCCAAACCAAGCGCTGAAAGCAATCCCCGCGCGATGCTGGTTTTGCCTGCCCCCAGCGGTCCCGCCAGCGTGATCACATCGCCCGGCCTGACAACCCTCGCCAGCCGGGCACCAAGTGCTTCGCTTGCCGCAGCATCGGGCAACAGCATCGTCGATATGTCAGCTGTCATCGCTTTTTCTCAGCGCGGTGACGCGGCAGCTCCACGGTAAGCAGGGTGCCCTGCCCTCGTTCGGATACCAGTGCGATCGTGCCGCCATGCGCCTCCACAAATTGCTTGGCGAGCGGCAACCCAAGGCCCAGCGCGCGTTCGCCGCCGCGGGTAATGCCGGGCTCGGCAAAGCGATCGAACGCGCGGGCAATGGCCTTGTCCGTCATGCCGCGACCATTATCGGAAACGACGATCCGCGCGGCGGTTGCGGTGCCATCTGCGTGGAGCAGGACACGACCGCCTTCGGGCGTACCGGAAATGGCATGCCGCAGCAGATTCTCGATGGCATGGGTGATTTTCTTCGCATCACCCACGACGCTGCCGACCGACGCCGCAATCTCGACGGCGAAATCGAGCTTACGCGCCGCCGCTGCGTCGGCCACGCTGTCAGCGGCGGCCCGCGCGACCGCTTCAAGATCGATCTCATGTTGCTCGACGGGCGGTGCCTTGCCTTCGTTCAGCGTCAGGTCGAGTACATCGTCCACTAGGCCACTCAGGCGGGCCACTGATTCCATGATGGCGGCAACATATTCAGTCGCCGTACCAGGCAGGTCGCCAGCATAGCCACCCTGCAGCATCTCTCCGAACCCGCTGATCGACGTCAGCGGGGTGCGCAACTCATAGCTCATATTGGCAACGAACGCGGTCTTCACCCGGTCGGCAGTTTCAAGCGCCTCGTTGCGGTCGCGCAGCGCGTGCTCGATCTTATGCCGATCGGTAATGTCCAGCATCGTGAACAGCGCATTGCCATCAGGCAGCGGCACGGCGGCAAATTCAAAATGGCGTCCATCGGCAAATGCCAGATTGCCGCCGCGCTGCAGCCGCTCGATCGTGGCCGAGCGGACAAGGTCACTGATCAGGACCGATCGGCCTTCACTCGCCAGTTTCTTCGCCGCCGCCTTGGCCAGCACATCGACGCGCGGATGTTCAGCCAGGAACGCCTCTTCAAAGTCCCACACCGCACGAAAGCGGTTGTTCCACAGCTGTAGCCGGCCGTCGGCGGCAAACACGCCAAGCGCCTCGAACAGATTGTCGAATGTCGCCGTCCGCACCCGCAGCAAGGTGTCGCGCGCACTCGCGAGCTGCACTTGCTCGGTGCGATCCTCAAAGATGATCAGCAGCCCGCCGTCCGGCAAGGGTTGCGCCACCACCCGCAAATGCACGCCGCCGGGCAAATGCCAGTTTTCCTCAATCTGCTCGTCGGCCGCGACAAACCAGTCGCGCCGCTCTGCCTTCCAGCCGGGAAAGTCGCGTACCTCGGGCAACCGGTTGGCCTCGCGCATACGCTCCAGAATCCGGTCGAATTCGGGGCGGTCCGCCAGCCATTCGTTGCGCATGGCAAAGATGCGCCGGAACGGTTGATTGCAGAACACGAGCGAACGGTCCCCGCCAAATTGCACCACCCCGGCCGATAGCCGATCGAGCATGGCACGCTGCGCTTCGGCGAACCGCTTGATGCCCGAGCGCGCCTGTTCCAGCTCTTCGATATCGACGGCAAAGCCCGCAACGCCCCCCGTCGCGAGTGGCACATCGAACACGCGCAGCATCCGCCGTGCGCCCTTGATGGTCGCTGGCAAAATCTGGGTTTGCGGGCGGCCCGATTCGCGCGCAGCAGCGGCCCCGGCGAGCGGCCCACCGGTACCCGCGCCCTCCACCAGCTCCAGCCCGCGCGTCACCGCATCTTCGGAGTCAGCGCCATCGACCGCCGTCACATAACTCGAATTGACCATCAGCAACCGCAAGTCCGGGCCGCGATACCACATCGGCATCGGTGCCGCTTCGATCAGGCCGGTCAGGGCGTCGAATGCGTCGCGCACCTTCATGTTTTCATCGCGCAACCGGGCAATTTCGGCCTCGCTGTCGGTCGCATCGAAAACCCACACCACCACCCCGCCCGGCAGCTGCAGGGCTGGCGCCGCGCGAGCGCCCGTCAGGATCAGCGCCCGGTTCGACCCCTGCACCCTCACCGCGCGGGTAAAGACGCTCGCCGATTTTTGCGCAGCGTCGATGTCTTGCATCAGCGCCGCCAGATCGCTCGCCGTCAGGCCATTGGCGCCATCGGTCAAACCGGCCACATCCTGCGGCGGTGCCGTGAGCCCGAACCATGCCGCCAGCCGATCAGTCATATCGATCTGACCATCTGCGCTGATCAACATCGAGCGTGCGGGGGCCGAGCCCAGCAAAGCGGCCAGCCTGGCATTTTCATCGAGCACGCCCAGGCTTTGCCCGCGCGCCCTTAATCCGTAATAAAGCGCCCATCCGGCGAGCCCAATCAGCAGGGCCAGCGCCGCGCCGGTCAATGCCGATGCCAGCGCAGGGTTCTGCGCGAAAAGTCCAGTCATTGCGCCCTTCTCGGCACTGGCAAGCGCGACATTATCATAGGCCCTGCCTTAGAGCGCGTCTTGCGCAAGGGGAAGCGGGCCGCACAGCAAAAGGGCCGCGCTCCACGAAAGAACACGGCCCCCTGCTGTCAACCCGGTTGGGTCTGACCCTTAGTAGCGATAATGATCCGGCTTGAACGGCCCTTCGACTGGCACGCCGATGTAATCGGCCTGCTTCTTGGTCAGCTGGGTCATCTTGACGCCCAGCTTCTCCAGGTGAAGCGCCGCGACCTTCTCGTCGAGATGCTTGGGCAGGACATACACATCATTGTTGTACTGGCCCGGATTGGTGAACAATTCGATCTGGGCGAGCGTCTGGTTGGTGAAGCTTGCCGACATCACGAACGAGGGATGGCCCGTCGCGTTACCCAGGTTTACCAGCCGGCCCTTGGACAGGATGATGATCTGCTTGCCATCCGGGAACTCGACCAGGTCAACCTGCGGCTTCACTTCGGTCCACTTGTAGTTGGACAGCGCCGAGATCTGGATCTCGCTGTCGAAATGGCCGATGTTGCAGACGATCGCCATGTTCTTCATGTTCTTCATGTGATCGGCGGTGATCACGTCGGCATTGCCGGTTGCGGTGACGAAAATGTCGGAACGCGTAACGGCTTCCTCCATCGTCACGACCTCAAAGCCCTCCATCGCCGCCTGCAGCGCGCAGATCGGGTCGATTTCGGTCACGAGCACGCGCGCGCCGCCATTGCGGAGCGACTGCGCCGATCCCTTGCCGACGTCACCAAAACCAGCAACGGTCGCGACCTTGCCGGCGAGCATCACATCGGTGCCGCGACGGATGGCATCGACCAGCGATTCCTTGCAGCCATAAAGATTGTCGAACTTCGACTTGGTGACGCTGTCGTTCACGTTGATCGCGGGGAAAGGCAGCTCGCCCTTCTTGGCGATGGCATAAAGACGGTGGACGCCGGTGGTCGTCTCTTCGGAAACACCCTTGATCGTCTCGACGCTCTTGGTGAGATAGCCTGGCCGTGCCGCAACAAACGCCTTCACGGCGCGCTGCATCTCCACTTCCTCTTCATTCTCCGGCTCGGGGAACGAGTGACCAGCTTCGAGCTTGGCACCCCACAGCGCGAACATCGTCGCGTCGCCGCCATCGTCGAGGATCATGTTGGCGGTCTCATCACCCCAATCGAAGATCCGGCCGACATAGTCCCAGTAATCGGCCAGGCTCTCGCCCTTGATTGCGAATACCGGCACGCCCGATGCGGCGATGGCAGCAGCGGCATGGTCCTGCGTCGAGAAGATGTTGCACGTCGCCCAGCGAACCTGCGCGCCGAGCGCGGTCAGGGTCTCGATCAGCACGGCAGTCTGGATGGTCATGTGGAGCGATCCGGTGATGCGCGCGCCCTTGAGTGGCTGCGATGCACCGAATTCCTCGCGCAGCGCCATCAGGCCCGGCATTTCGGTTTCAGCGATATTGATTTCCTTGCGGCCAAAATCGGCAAGGGCAATGTCCGCGACGACATAATCAGGGCGCTCGATGACGGTGGCCACGTAGAAATCTCCTGGAGGTAAATGGGGAGGTGAATCGTCGGCAGTCGAGACGACTGCCTAGTTGCTTCATAGCTGTCACCGGCGCCCAAATCAAATATAAAGATGTCTTTATATCTCTTGTCGGCGGTTGCTGCACCACGGCAGCAGGTTAGGCGCGCCCTGCCTCGCTGGAGAGAAAGCGGGGATCGACACCAGCCACCGCATAGGCCCGCTCCCATCGTTCTAGGGCTGGCGTATCGAAGATCAGCCCCGGATCGCCCTCCACCGACAGCCACCCATGGCGCGTCATCTCATCGTCAAGCTGTCCCTCGCCCCATCCGGCATAGCCAAGGGCGACATGCCACTGCGATGGCCCCCGGCCTTCCGCAATCGCGCGCAGGATATCGATCGTGCCTGAAAGTGCCCATTTGCCCGCAACGTCGATCGTGTCCTGCCCACCCCAATCGCGGCTATGCAGCACAAAGCCGCGCCCGGGCTCGACGGGGCCGCCAAAATGCACCGGCGCATCGGGACAATGCCCGACATCGATGTCAAATTGTGCCAAGATTTCGTGCAGCCCAAGATCGGCGATCTCCGCACCAATGCCAATCCCCATCGCGCCCTCTGCATCATGCGCGCACATCACGATGACGGCGCGCGAGAAACGCAGGTCGCTCATGCCGGGCATCGCCAGCAAAAACTGCCCGGTCAGATATGAGGGTTTGTTCATCATTCACCTTTACACCGCCCACTATGCCGGGTCCAACGCCTCCTGTCGAAACGGGTCCGCTCGTGTCGGTGATCGTCCCGGCATTTGGGCTGGCGCACCTGGTCGGCGAAACGCTGGATTCCATTGTCGCTCAGCGCTTTGAGAACTGGGAAGCCATTGTCGTCGATGACGGCGCGCCCGATGACGTGGCCGGTGCGGTCGCCCGTTTTGGGCATGATCGGCGCATACGCCTGCTGCAAACCGAAAATGCTGGGCTGCCAGCTGCGCGCAACCGCGCGATTGCTGAGGCGCGCGGCGAGTATATCGCTCTGCTCGATGGCGATGATCTGTACGAGCCCGATTATCTGGCCCGGATGACGACGGTTATCGCTGCTGATCCCGCCTTGGGCTTCGTCACCTGCGATGCGACCTATTTTGGCGCGTCGCGCGTCGGCGAGCGGTTTTCCGCCCATATCGCGCAAAGCGATCCGATTTCCCTTGAGCGACTGCTGCGGCGCGATTTCAACGTGTTCATTGCCAGCCTCATCCGCCGATCCGCCATCGACGCGGTGGGCGGGTTTGATCCATCACTGCGATCGGCCGAGGATTTTGACCTGTGGGTGCGGCTGATGGAATCCGGTTGGGGGGCGGCCTATGTCAACGCGCCGCTGTCGCGCTATCGTCGGCGCGCGGGATCGATGTCGAGCAACACGGCAACATTGCTGCGCAGCGTTGCCCAGGTTTACGCCAATGCCGAGGCGCGGCTTGCCGGACGACCAGAAGCCGATGTTGCCCGCGAGATGCGCGCCTCGGTCGAGCGCGACCTAGCCTGTGTCGAAGGGCAAGAAATGGTGCTGGCCGGGCACCGCCGCGCCGGTCTTCGTCGCTTACGCGAAGGCAAACCCTGGCAGCGATCCACCAAATGGTATCTGGTGATGCCCATCATCAGCGCGCTGCCTGTGCTTGCACGCCCGGTGCTTGCCGCTCGCGCACGATTTAATCGCTAGTCTGGCCTCGCTGAGCCTTCAATCCGGCTCTGTTCGAACCTAAGTGGGGGCCACCATCATTCTGGCAAAGGGCCCGCACATGACCATCAAGATTGGCGACAAGCTTCCTTCCGTTACCTTCACCAAGATGACCGATCACGGTCCTGAGGCAGTCGACAGCGATAGCTATTTCGCTGGCCGAAAGGTCGCGTTGTTCTCGGTGCCCGGTGCCTTCACACCCACCTGCTCGGCCAAGCATTTGCCGGGCTATGTCGACAAGGCCGGGGCGTTCAAGGAAAAGGGCGTTGACGAAATCGCCTGCACCGCTGTCAACGACGCCTTCGTGCTCGGTGCCTGGGGCAAGAGCAGCGACGCGGGCGACAAGGTGACCATGCTTGCAGACGGCAATGCCAGCTTTGCCGAGGCCGTCGGCTTGACGATGGATGGCAGTAAATTCGGCATGGGCACGCGCGGACAGCGCTTTTCGATGTTGGTTGACGACGGCATCGTCGCCCAGCTGAACGTCGAAGGCCCCGGCGAATTCAAGGTCAGCTCGGCGGAGCATATGCTCGAATCGATGTAATGCTCCGTGCGCGCGGCGGCGGGCGGAACCGCTGTCCAAAGCCGCGCGTTCGTCGGTTAAGGAATTGTGCCAGCAAGGAGAATCCCATGTCCCAGATTACCCCCGAGATGACTAACGAAACCATCACGCCCGCTACCGTTGCTGCGACGATCGATTCAGCCAGCGACGAGGCAAAGACGCTCCTCACCCGCGCACAGGAAGCGATCGGCACTGCAATTGAAACCACGGTTGAGGCGGTACGGGAAAATCCTGTTACCGCAGCAGCAATCGCGGGCGGTGTCGCTGTGGCGGCAGCCGGTGCTGCCTATGGCGTCAGCCGGTTGCTCGATACCGATGCTCAGGGCACGAAGTCGCCGTCCAAAGCGCGCTAAGCCTCTGGTGGGTGCGTCGGTCCGCTCGACGCACCCATTGAGCCCTGCTCCCACCGCCCAGCGTAGCTGTCTTGCCAGCGTCGCAATGGTCGATTAGCGGCGGTATATGACCACTGCTGCAGAAATCGTCGCCGAGCTGGATCGGCTCTACTCCCAATCGGTCGATCGCCTGCAACAGGCGCTGACAGCTTATTTGCGCGATGGCACCGCGCCTTCTGCCGAAGCACGACGCGACGGGTCGTTCGCCTATCCAGAAATTCGCCTTGTTTTTCTTGGCGGCAACGATCGACCGACGCCACTCCGCTCATTCGGTCGGCTGGTCCAGCCCGGTGAATACCGGATCAGCGTCACCAAGCCTGCGATGTTTGCCGGCTACCTCACCGAACAGCTGACCTTGCTGATCGAAGACTATGACGTCACCGTCGAGGCGATTACCGGGCGGCAGGAAATACCGTTCCCCTATGTGCTTGATCCCGGCCACGCGCTGAGCCTTGATGAAGTCTCGGCGTCGGAGCTGGCACGATTTTTCCCGGCCACCGAACTGGCCGACATTGGCGATGAAATCGCCGACGGCGTCTGGGGCAACCCCAAGGATATCCGCCCGCTGGCGCTGTTTGACGGTCTGCGCACTGATTTCTCGCTCGCGCGCCTGCGCCATTATACCGGTACCCCGCCGGAACATGTGCAGCGCTATGTGCTCTTCACCAACTACCATCGCTATGTCGATGAGTTCGTTCGCTGGGCCTGCGCCCAACTGGGGCCGGAGAGCCGCTACAGCTTCGTATCGGGGGCCGGCGGCATCATCGTCGAAGATGGCAGCGAGGTCGACAAGCTCGTCACCGACAGCGCCTGGCGCCGCCATCAGATGCCGGCCTATCACCTTGTCGCGCCCGATCGCACCGGCATCACGCTGGTCAATATCGGCGTCGGCCCCTCCAATGCAAAGACCATCACCGACCATCTGGCGGTGGTGCGACCCGAAGCTTGGCTGATGATCGGCCATTGCGGCGGCCTGCGCCCGAGCCAGCGGATCGGCGATTATGTGCTCGCCCATGCTTATCTGCGCGACGATCATGTGCTCGATGACGTGTTGCCGCCCGAAATCCCCATCCCGGCCATCGCCGAGGTGCAGATGGCCATGGCCCGGGCCGCCGAGACGATCTCGGGCCAAAGCGGTGACGAACTCAAGCGCCGCCTGCGTACCGGCACCGTCGTGACCACTGACGACCGCAATTGGGAACTGCGCTACAAGAAGTCCGCCCTGCGCTTTTCGCTCTCGCGCGCGGTGGGCATCGACATGGAATCGGCGACCATTGCCGCCCAAGGATATCGTTTCCGCGTGCCCTATGGCACGCTGCTCTGCGTGTCAGACAAGCCGCTGCATGGCGAGCTCAAGCTTCCGGGGCAAGCAAACCGCTTTTATGAGCGCGCCATATCTGAACATATGCAGATCGGGATCGAAGCGTGCGAGGAACTGCGCCGCGAAGGCACCAAGCTCCATTCGCGCAAGCTCCGCGCGTTTAACGAGCCGCCCTTTCGGTGATCGCTGTCGCGTTCTGGACCGCCCAAATCGCGCAAGAGGCACCATTGCCAAGCGATTCGCTGAGCGATTTGGTCGTGACAGCGCCGCGCGACCGGCGTTCGCGCAATTCGCCCACCCCTGTGGATTATCTGAAGCGCTTTTGCTTTGAGCCAGCAAGACAGAAGTACAAGTTCGCGCCGCCGGAAGACGATCCGGCATGGCAACCCCTCGACGCGGACTTGCGCGCACGCTTTGGGGCAACCGATCCGGCAGTCCCCGCGTTCAGACTTGACGATCCGCAGCGCGATCTTGTGCTCGTTGTCCGGTTTGAAACACGCATGCGGCCCGGCCAACCGCTGGAGCAACGCTGCATCTTCGGGCTGATCGGCAAGATCGACGAGCAGTCGCTCGACAGTGAACTATCTCGCCTGTTCCGCGCTGGCGGCACACGCAGGCATGTCGGCGATAGGAATGGGATACCTGCAATCCGTGGCTGGCACCAAAAGATCTGGACTGGCATGCCATCGCGCAAATCAAAGGCTTGGCCAGGGCCCAGCCCCCGCAATAGCTGGATCGTTGTGACCGAGCGGTTTTACTACGACACCTATGATCACATTTCCGCTGATCTAAAGGTGCGCGATGATCAACGGATCGCGTTGATGAGTTTCACGCTGGTGACTGACGAGCGCCCGGATCCTACCCTGCCGGCGGATCAGCGATCATCGCAGTGAAGCTGGCCTCTGCCGCCAGTACGCCGTCCATCGTCGCGCGCCCGGCAAATTTGCAGACGCTCGACCGCTTCTGCACGAATTCGACATGGAGCTTCAGCAGCACGCCGGGTTCGACGGGTTTGCGGAATTTCGCGCCTTCGATCGCCATGAAATAGACGAGCTTGCCCGATCCCGCGAGGCCGAGCGATTCTACCGCCAGAATGCCCGCCGCCTGCGCCAGCGCCTCGACGATCAACACCCCGGGCATGATTGGCCTGCCGGGGAAGTGGCCTTGAAAAAAGCCCTCGTTGATCGTCACGGCCTTGATCGCCGTGATCGACCGGTCGAGGATAATGTCCTCCACACGGTCGACCAGCAACATCGGGTAGCGATGCGGCAACGCCGCCATGATCCGCCCGATATCGAGCGGACCAAGCGAGGCTGCCATTGTGTCGTCGCTCACCTGCTTAACGGCTCTGCGGCTGCTGCTTGGCAGGCGTTGCGGGCGTAGTACCCTGTGCCGGTGCCGGTGCGTTCTGCTGGGGCGGCGTGATCGACACGGTCGTCATCGTCGCATTCAGCTGCTGCAACGCGATCGCCGTAATGTCGGATGCCGGATCAAAGGCCAGCACGGTCGACCGCGGGAACACCGAGTCAGCCTTGCGCTCCTTGCGAATCTTTTCCGTCACGGGCACCAGCTTTTCAAGGATCTGGTACTTAACATATTGGTCGGCGTACTGAATTTCCTGGCGCAGCTCATCATATGCCGTCTTGGAATCATTCAGCTGCTGGCGCGCCTGGTTGACGGTGGTTTCCGTCGCAGGCGGCACGGTGCCGTCGGGCTTCAGGAGCTTTTTTGCAGCTTCGATCTGGGTATTCCAGTTGGTCGCGGCTGCCTGCAGCTTCTCTTGCGCGGTCTTCAACCGAGCGCCGAATTTTGCCTCTAGCTGATCGTTGCCGCTCTTGCCGCCAAGGCTATCCTTGTAGACTTGATCGACATCGACCGTCAGCGACTGGGCAGATGCCATCATCGGTGCAATTGCGGTGCCAGTCATCAGCATCACAGCGACACCGGCAGATTTCAGAAAGCTTGTCATCAAAAGTTGGTCCCTACGTTGAAAGTAATGAGTTTTTGGTCATCGCCGCGCTGCGATAACAGCGCTCTGGCGAGGTTGATCCGGAGCGGTCCGAACGGAGAATTCCAGTTGACGCCGATGCCGACAGTCAGACGCGGCGACGCGGAATTGCCCAAGAAACGCTCGATGAACGGGGTCTGCTCCTGCGTGAAGGCGGGGTTGGGATTGTTGCCGACGCACACGCCATTGGCATCGGGAATGCCGACTGAACAACTGGTTCGCGTGATCGAGGGTGCCTCGACTGTCCCAGCATTATAGGTAAACACGCCTGCAACGGGCGTGAAGATCGATCCGACAAAGGTCCGGCCCGTTGCCGGGTCAACCAGCGTTGGGAAAGTCGCGGTAGGCAAAGGACGCGCGACCTGGAACAACGCACCGAAATCGGCAAAAATGGAAGGCCGTAGGCCAAGCTCGCGGGCGCCGGCGCCCAGCGGGATCTCGAGCTCCACATGGCCCAGATAATAAGCGCGTCCACCAAGCGGGTCATCGGTGATCTGGTTGCGACCGTCGAGCAGCGTTTGATTGACCGTCCCATCGCTATACGCAATTCGCTGGATGCGCGGGCCAACGCCACGAATGTCAAAGCCGCGGAACTGCGGTTCGCCCAGATAATAGCGATCGTTGATCCGGATGGCATCAATGCCAGGGCCACGGCTGCCCTCTAGGGGTTGGATATACGCCGCATCGAGGCTGACCGAGAAGATGAAGCCGGACCCTACGCTCCAATATTTGTCGCCCTCAAACTTGGTACGGATATAGCGCACATCGCCGCCAAGACCGGCAAAATCCTGGCTGAAGATCGCCCGGTTGCCCGAACTCGGGCGGATGCGGCTGTTGAGGCTGTCATACAATAGCGAATAGCCAACGGCCGACGTTACGCGGTTGCCGATCTGGTCGCACAAATAACGCGACTGAAGCGGGTCGCACACGTCGCCAGAGCTATTGCCCCGGGATCCGTCACCGTTCGAATCAGTGAAAAAGGTCGCCCGGTCGAGCCCGACCTGATCATAGGTAAGCCCATAACGCCCAGAGAGCGACAGATACTCCGTGATCGGCACGCCGGCGCGAACCTGGAAGCCCGTGGAAACCTGCGTAAAGGTGGTACTCCGATCGTTGCCCTGGAAATTGAACTGGTTGTAATCACGCCGAAAGATGTCGCCACCAATCGCGATCGATTTGCCGAACAGATAGGGTTCGGTAAAGCCGACTTCGACAGATTTTGAAAAAGCCGAATAGCTGACGCTGGCCCTCAGCTCCTGGCCCTTGCCGCGGAAATTGCGCTGCTTGACCGAGCCTTGCAGAATGAAGCGTTCAAGGCTTGAGAAACCAGCGGAAAGGTTAAGTTCGCCAGTCGATTTTTCCTCGACATTGGTCTCGAGCACAACACGATCGGGTGCCGAGCCCTGCTTTTGCGAAACCTCCAGCTTTTCCTGAAAATAGCCGAGCGAATTGATCCGGTCCTGCGAACGCTTCACGAGAAAACTGTTGAAGGCATCGCCTTCGGAAAGGCGCAATTCCCGGCGGATCACTTGATCCTGCGTCAGCGTGTTCCCGTTGATATCAACGCGTTCCACATAGGTGCGCTTGGCCTCCGAGATATGGAAGTTGATCTCCATGATCAGCGCCTCGCGGTCGGGGCTGTATTCCGGGTTCACCTCGGTAAAGGCATAGCCAAACAGGCCAGCGGTCTGGTTGATCGCCTCGATCGAATCCTCGACCTTCTTGGCGTTGTACCACTCGCCCTTCTTGACGACGAGGCTGGAGGCGAGCTTCTTGTTATCGAAGTCGCGGATGTCGCTGTCGACGGTCACATTGCCAAAGTGATAGCGCTTACCCTCCTGGATCACATAGGTGATGATGAAGTCGCGCTTGTCCGGCGTCAGTTCGGCGACGGCGGAGGTCACCTTGAAATCGATATAGCCCTCGGTCAGATAAAACTGACGCAGCTTTTGCTGGTCATAGGCCAACCGATCCTGGTCATAGCTGGTGTTCGAGCTGAGAAATGTCGTCAAGCGGGCTTGCTTGGTCGCCATCTCGCCGCGCAACTTGCTGTCCGAAAACACCTCGTTGCCAATGATGTTGATCTGCCGAACCTTGGATTTGGCCCCTTCTGAAATCTCGAAGATGATGTCGACCCGGTTCTGGTCAAGCGCCACCATCTTCGGGCTGACCGACGCCGCAAAGCGCCCCTGCCGGCGATAAAGCTCGACAATGCGCGCCACGTCCGATCGCACGGCTGATCGGGTGAATATCTGGCGCGGCGCGAGCTTGATTTCCTTTTGGATCTTGTCGCTTTTCAGCCGCTTGTTGCCCTCAAGCAGCACCCGGTTGATGATCGGGTTTTCGCGCACTTTCAGCACGATATCGCCAGTCACCGCGCCTTCGATCGACACATCGGCAAACAGGTCGCTCGTTTGCAGATCCTTCAGTGCCTGATCGAGCGTCTCGTTGCTGAAATTCTGCCCGATCCGCAGCTTCGTGTACGATAACACCGTATCCGGCTCGATCCGCTGTGTGCCGATCACGCGCAGCGATTTGATTGCCTTCTGGGCGGCGGCAGGAACGTCCGTCGGCACCGGTGCCAACACGCGCGGCGGTGCTGTCTGGGCACTCGCGGCGTCGGCGAGAATCGTACCGGTCAGCAACACTGCCACAGCGCGTACACCGAATTTTGAAACCTTGGTCGCTGTCACAACATTACCCCAACGGATATGATTTTGCATTGCACGGTTTGGCCCGCCCTGCCCGATGCGCCTCACCCGATCAACCCGGAGAGCCGATTCCATAGCCCTAACGTGCCGAGATCGTTGAATGTCACGAAGATCATCAACGCAAGCACGGCAGCCAATCCGCCGCGAAAAGCCCATTCCTGCACCTGCGGCTCCAGCGGGCGGCGCCGGATAGCCTCAATGGCATAGAACAGCAAATGCCCTCCATCCAGCACGGGCACTGGCAAAAGGTTAATGAATCCCAGATTAATCGAGACAAGGGCGATCAGGAAAATGAACGACGATGCGCCCAGCGTCATCTGCTCGCCGGACACCTTGGCGATGCTCAGCGGCCCACCCAACTCCTTGGCTGATCGCGTGCCCGCAATGATCTGGCCAATCACATCGCCCATCATCCGCAAGATGTTACCCGTCTGGCGGATGGCGACGCCTGGGGCATCCAACAGGCTGACAGGGACCAGCGTTGCCGTCGTCCTGCCAATGCCGAGACGGCCAAGCTTGGGCTCGTTCCCAAAGCGGTCCCGCTCAACATGCGTGCCAACCATGACGGTCACCGAAGCCGGGGCATGATCGCGAACGAAATCAACGCGGACGGACTGACCTGGCCTGATCTGGATGAAACGGACCATGTCTTCGAAGGTGCCGATAGGGCGCCCGCCCAGCTTGACGATCTCGTCGCCGGGCCGCAGCCCTACGCTCTGTGCTGGGCTTCCCGGCTGCACTGATCCTACCACCGCTGGTGTACGCAGATCGCCAAAAACCATCGCAAAACCCATCAGGATAAGGATGGCGACGGCAAAATTGGTAACCGGCCCCGCCGCGACGATAATCGCCCGCTGCCAAAGTGCCTTGGCCTGGAATGTTTGTTCACGTTCTGCGGCCGGCAAAGCAAGCCATTCGGGATCGGCGCGGCTTGAAGCATCCATGTCGCCGGCGAATTTCACATAGCCGCCAAGCGGCAGCCAGCCGAATTTCCAGCGCGTGCCCCGCGTGTCCGTGACGCCGAAGACTTCGCGACCAAAGCCGATCGAAAACGCATCGGCCTTCACCCCAAACAGGCGACCGGCGAGATAATGGCCAAGCTCGTGCACGAACACCAACGGCCCGATCACCAGGACAAAGGACATCGCTGCATAAAGAAAACCGGGAACTTGGATCAAACTACGCAATCCTTCACACGTTCACTCGCTAACCGCCGCGCTTCAGCATCGATCGCCAACACCGCATCGAGCGTCTCGGGACCCGCCGGATCATAGCGATCGAGGGTATCTTCGACGATTGCGGCAATTTCGAGGAAGCCGATGCGCCGCGCCAAAAAAGCGGCGACGGCGATTTCATTGGCGGCATTCAATATCGCGGGTCTGCCGCCGCCGGCTTCCAGTGCCTCGCGCGCCAGGCGCAGCGCGGGGAACCGCACGGGGTCAGGCGCTTCGAAATCCAGGCGGCCAATCCCTACGAAATCGAGCGGTGCCATTGGCGCTGCCATCCGGTCGGGCCAGGCGAGGCAATAGGCGATCGGCGTGCGCATGTCCGGCGGCCCAAGCTGCGCCAGCACCGATCCGTCGACATATTCCACCATTGAGTGAATAACTGATTGGCGATGAACGATAATTTCGATCTGGTCGTTCGCCACGGGAAACAGCCGTGCCGCCTCGATCAGCTCCAGTCCCTTGTTCATCAGGGTGGCGGAATCGACCGATATCTTTGCGCCCATCGACCAATTGGGATGCGCGACGGCTTGCTCCAGCGTCATATGGCGCATCTCGTCGAGCGATTTGTCGCGAAACGGGCCGCCACTCGCTGTCAGGATAATGCGTCGCACCCGGTGCGGGCGCGCAGCATCAAAGCATTGGAAGATCGCATTATGTTCGGAATCGGCTGGCAGCAGCGTCGCACCATGCTTGGCCGCTGCCGCCAAAATGACGTCACCTGCCGAAACCAGTGGTTCCTTGTTGGCGAGAATGACCGTGCCGCCTTGTTCGATGGCCGCAAGCACCGGGCCCAAGCCGGCACAGCCGACAATCGCCGCCATCGTTACGTCGGCACCCATCATCGCCGTCTCACACACGGCCTGCATTCCGCCTGCCGCTTCGATCCCGGTACCGGCCAGCGCCGCGCGCAGATCCGCCAGGCAGCCTTCTTCAGCGACCACAGCCCGCTTGGCATTGGTGCGGATCGCCGCGGCTGCAAGCTTTTCGACATCGCAATTGGCGGTCAGCGCAAGCACTTCGAAATTTTCCGGCTCGCGTTCGATCAGGTCGAGCGTCGACGTCCCAATCGAGCCCGTCGCCCCCAGAATAGTTACGCTCCTCATCGCGTCAGCCCCTGCACCATATCCAATGACAATCCCCTGATTTGCGGCAGCATGACCAGGAACGCTGCCACCGGCGCGACCGGGATCAACCCGTCGAGCCGGTCCATCAACCCGCCATGTCCGGGCAGAATGGACCCGCTGTCCTTGACGTCAGCCTGCCGCTTCAGCCAGCTTTCATACAAGTCGCCGCCCTGCGCCAGAACCGCCAGCAACGGGGTTGCAAGCGTCAGACGCCACGGCAATCCCCAAAAAACGTTGAGCACGGCACCAAAGGCTGCCGCAGCGACAATACCACCGACAAACCCGGCCCAGGTTTTGTTCGGGCTGATCAGCGGTGCCAGCCGCGCGCCGCCAAACGCCCTGCCAACAAAGAAAGCGCCAATATCGCACATCCAAACCAATGCCATGGCCCAGACAGTGAATAACAAGCCATTGGGCTGCTCGCGCATCAGCAGCAGCGAAAGGACAGGCAGACCGGTATAAACCATCCCCAATCCCAGCACAGGGCGACGCGTGCTCAGCAGAATGAAGATCGCCGCCGCCCCCACCAAGCCAAGCGCGAAGAAATCGGGCCCGGCGGCGAGCGGGCACATGATGGCGAGCGGCACCGAAACGGCAAACTGCATCAGCCGTCGGGTCGATGCATCGGCCTTGGCCAGATCAGCCCATTCGCCAATAACGCCGATGGCGATCAGGACGTTGACGAACCAAAAGGAGAAGCCGCCCGCCCACAACACGAACAGCGCAAAAATCACCATCAGCGCGCCCGCCGCGAAGCGAGTCGCGAGTTCGGAACGTCTGGCCGTCGGGTCGGATGCGTTCACAGGCCCCCGTATCGCCGCTGCCGCTGGCCGAACGCGGCGATCGCGGCCGCCAGCGCCGCCTCGTCAAAATCGGGCCACAGCGTGTCGACGAACAGCAATTCAGCATAAGCGGCCTGCCACAGCAGGAAATTGGATAGCCGATGCTCGCCCGACGTGCGGATCAGCAGATCGAGCGTCGGCAAATCGCTGGTTTCAAGCGCGGCCTCAATCGCCTGCTCGTTGATCGCCTCGACGGACATTTCACCGTCGCGCACGCGCTGCGCCAGTAAACGCGCCGCTGCGGTCAGCTCTGCATGCGCACCGTAATTGAGCGCAATCACCAGAATCGGGCCGTCATTATCTGCGGTGCGTGCAATCGAATCGTTCACCATCGCCACAACATCGGGCGCGAAGCGGCTAAAATCGCCGATCACGCGCAGCCGCACATTCTCGCGAACCAGCTCCTCCAGGTCGCTGCGGATAAACACCCGCATCAGCCCCATCAGGTCATTGACCTCTTCTTCCGGGCGGCGCCAGTTTTCCGACGAAAAGGCATAAAGCGTCAGCGCCTCGATGCCCATCGCCCGTGCCGCACGGGTAATGCGGCGAACGGCTTTCACGCCCTGGCGATGCCCTTCCACCCGCGGCAGGAAACGCTGCTTGGCCCAGCGCCCGTTGCCATCCATGATGATGGCAACATGGCGCGGCAACGCGCTCCCGCCACTGGCCTTGTCAGGCGCCTCGGCGGGCAGGGGTATCACTTGCCAAGGATTTCCTTTTCCTTGGCGCTCGCCGCCGCATCGATGTCAGCGATGGTCGCATCGGTCAGCTTCTGCACCTCGGTCTCGTGGCGCTTGCGCTCGTCTTCGCCAAACACATTCTTCTTCTCGTCAACCTTCAGGCTTTCCATCCCGTCACGCCGCACATTACGCGCGGCGATGCGCGCCTTTTCGGCATATTGCCCGGCCAGCTTGGCGAGTTCCTTGCGCCGCTCCTCGGTCAGGTCGGGAATGGGGATGCGCAGCGTGGTGCCGTCGACGATCGGGTTCAGCCCCAGCCCGGCCGATCGGATCGCCTTGTCGCACGGCCCGACATTGGATTTGTCCCACACCTGCACCGACAGCAACCGCGATTCAGGCGCAGAGACCGTCGCGACCTGGTTCAGCGGCATGTGCGATCCATAAACCTCAACCGTCACCGGATCGAGCAGCGAGGTGCTGGCGCGGCCCGTGCGCAATCCCACCAGATCGCTCTTCAGCGCCTCCACGCTGCCCGCCATGCGGCGTTCGAGATCGGCCTTGTTATAAGCGGCCATGTCAGTTCTCCGTCATTTCACTATCGTTGTTCACGATCGTCGAGGTGCCCTCGCCGTTCAGCACGCGGGCGAGATTGCCCTGCTCGCGGATATTGAAGACGACGATCGGGATATCATTGTCGCGGCACAGCGCCACCGCGCTTGCATCCATGACCTTTAGATCATCGGACAACACGCGGTTGAACGTCAATTGTTCATAGCGCTTGGCAGCAGGATCGATCTTGGGATCGGCATCATAAACACCATCCACACTTGTGCCCTTGAGCAGCGCATCGCAGCGCATTTCAGCGGCACGCAGCGCGGCGCCCGAATCCGTCGTGAAATAAGGGCTGCCAGTGCCGGCCGCAAAAATGACGACCCGGTTTTTCTCCAGATGCCGCTCGGCACGGCGGCGAATATAGGGCTCGCACACACTCGCCATCGGGATCGCCGACTGGACGCGTGTCTCGACGCCAAGATTCTCGAGCGCATCCTGCATCGCCAGCGCATTCATCACCGTCGCGAGCATACCCATATAATCGGCCGTCGCCCGGTCCATGCCCTTGGCAGCCCCCGCCATGCCGCGGAAAATATTGCCGCCGCCGATAACGAGACACAGCTCATAGCCCGCATCCTTGGCCTGTTTCACTTCGCCAGCGACGCGTGCGACCGTCGCAGGGTCGATACCGAATGTCTGATCCCCCATCGCCGCTTCGCCGGAAAGCTTCAGCAGGATGCGTTTGAATTTGGGCGCGGTCATCGTTTCTACTGGGGCTTTCTGCAGGGCGAGCGGACCTTAGTAGCCCCCTTGCAGCCTGCCAAGCGCTCATACCGGCGAGCGGCCATCCATTTACGGTTAGCCGCTGCGATGAAGCAGGGGATGCGGCCAGTGTGTAGCCGCATCCCCCGTGGGGTCAGTTGACGCCAGCGGCCGCTGCCACTTCGGCCGCAAAATCGCTGACCTCGCGCTCAATGCCTTCACCAAGCTGGAAACGGACATAATCGACCAGCGCGATCGACTTGCCGGCATCCTTCGCCGCCTTCGCCACGACATCCGAAATCGGCGTCTTGCTATCCATCACGAACAGCTGGCTCAGGAGCGCATTTTCCTTGGCGAACTTCTTGATCGAGCCTTCAACCATCTTGGCGATGATGTCGGCCGGCTTGCCGCTTTCGGCTGCCTTTTCGGTCGCGATCGCGCGTTCACGCTCGATCACGTCCTGGTCGAGGCCGCTTTCGTCGAGCGCCAGCGGGAAGGCCGCCGCGATGTGCATCGCAATCTGCTTGCCAAGCGGCAGCAGCACGTCCGCGCCCGCATCGCTCTCCAGCGCGACGAGCACGCCGATCTTGCCCAGGCCCGGCGCCGCTGCATTGTGGATATAGGGCACAACCGCGCCCTGCGTCACTTCCAGCCGCTTCGCCCGGCGCAGATTCTGGTTCTCGCCGATGGTCGCGATGTTGTTGGTC
>CAZXBM010000032.1:0-37760 GCA_964638495.1 uncultured Stakelama sp.
GACGCCCAGGATGCCGATATGCCCGGCATGGTGGTGACCGCAGGCATTGATGCAGCCCGAGATCTTCAGCTTCAGCTCGCCCAGGTCACGTTGTCTACCTAAGTCGCTGAACCGCTCGGCGATCTTTTGCGCGAGAGGGATCGACCGGGCATTGGCGAGGCTGCAATAATCAAGGCCGGGGCAGGCGATGATGTCGCTGATAAGGTCCAGATTGGCGCTCGCCAGCCCCGCCGCCTGCAACGCCAGCCAGATCGCATGGAGATCGGCCTTGCGGACATGCGGCAGCACGATGTTCTGCGCATGCGTCACGCGCAGTTCATCGAACGAATAACGCTCAGCAAGATCGGCCATCAGGTCGATCTGCTCGGCGCTTGCATCGCCTGGAATGCCACCTAGCGGCTTCAGGCTGATATTGACGATGGCGTAGCCCGGCGCCTTGTGGGGCTTCACATTCTGTTCGAGCCACGCGAAGAAATCGGCATTGCCGCTATCAACCTTATCGGACGCCGCTGGGTCGAACGCGGGCGGCGCGAACATCGCGGTGATGCGCTCCAGCTCGGCGGCGGGGGGATCGATCCCGAGCTTTTTTACGTCTGCGAACTCGGCCTCAACCTGGCGGCGATACTCGTCTGCGCCGATTTCGTGGATCAGGATCTTGATCCGCGCCTTGTAGATGTTGTCGCGTCGGCCATAGCGATTGTAGACGCGCAAGCAGGCCTCGACATAGCTGAGCAGATCGTCGGCGGTCACGAAGTCCTTGATCTCGGGCGCAATCATCGGCGTCCTGCCCATGCCGCCGCCCACAAATATCTTCGCGCCCAGCACGCCGTCGCGCATCAGCAGCTGGATGCCGATATCGTGCAGCCGCATCGCCGCCCGGTCCTCGTCGGCTGCGATCACCGCGATCTTGAACTTGCGCGGCAGATAGGTGAATTCGGGGTGGAAGCTGCTCCACTGCCGCAGCAGCTCAGCCCAGGGGCGCGGATCGGTTACCTCATCGGCGGCGGCACCGGCATATTGGTCCGAACTGATGTTGCGGATGCAATTGCCGCTTGTCTGGATGGCGTGCATTTCCACCGTCGCCAGATCGGCGAGGATGTTCGGCGCATCGGCCAGCTTGATCCAGTTGAACTGCAGGTTCTGCCGCGTTGTGAAATGCCCGTATCCGCGATCATAGGTGCGCGCGATATGGCCCAGCATCCGCATCTGGCGGCTGTCGAGCGTGCCATAGGGAATGGCGACGCGCAGCATATAGGCGTGGAGCTGCAGATAGAGCCCGTTCATCAGCCGCAGCGGCTTGAACTGGTCCTCGCTCATCGCGCCCGACAACCGGCGGTTCACTTGATCGCGAAATTCCTCGACCCGGGTATCGACGATCGCCTGATCGAAATGGTCATATTTATACATGGAGATTATCGGCCCTGATCGACGAGGTTGAGGGGATAGTGGCGAACGATGGTGCCCAGGTCCGCCAGGCCAAGGCCGTCGACCTTGATTTCGCGGTGCGCCGCGCGGATCGCCTTGAAGGCGTCGGCAACGCCGGGCGCATCATGACCTTGCGCAGTCGGATAGCCGACTGCGACGATCACGTCCCAGTCGGCCGCGCTGTCGTCGGCACGTTCGAGCAGCGAATAGCTTGTGAACAGCCCTTGAGAGATGCCAATCCGGTCCATCGCGAACCAGTTTTGCTTGATATAGGCAACAAGCGCGGCGCGTTTGCCCGGCAAAGCGCGCAGATAGGTATGGGTGACATGCATCGTTGCCGCTCTGGTCGGTTCCGCGATATGTCCGGCCCGTGGGGTAGCCAGCGCAACGGGAGCAGCACCCGCCAGGGCGATTGCCAGCAGGAGGCGGGCACTCATCATATCACCCATTCGCCTGCAGCCGGATCGGCGGGTTTCAGCGTCAGGTCGGCCCGCACGGTGGGACCGAGCGCGCGAATGCGGTCCTTGATGTGCGCAGGGCGGGGGCCTTCTGCGGTCGTGTTGGCGTCGATCACATAGGGCACGTTCACCCGCCGCGCGCCTTCCTCTGCGCGCGCGATGCTCTCACCGCTGTCGCCGACATCGGCAGCATCCTCGATATGGCGTGACCAGCCATCGCCGCTCCACCACACCACGTCACCGCTCGGCAGATCATTGCCCGTCAATATCTTCACGCCATTGTCTCCGCTGCGATGGCGAGCGGCCGGAGCGCATCGATCGCGTTGCCCTGTGCTGCCACCTCGCCGACGACGATTACCGCCGGGCTCTCCACATCTTCACGCACAATCATCGCGCCGAGGTCCGCAAGCAATGTGCGCAGCGCGCGCGCATCGGGCCGGGTGCCGTTTTCTAGGACCGCGACCGGCATGTCGGGCGCCACGCCCTCTGCCATCAGCTTGTCGGCGATCAGGTCAGACGTCGCGACGCCCATATAGATGACGAGCGTGCGCCCCTTGCCGGCCAGACCCGACCAATTCTGTTCGGAAAGCCCCTGGCACTGCCCTGCGACAAAAGTCACCGCGCTGGAAACCGATCGATGCGTCAGCGGCATCAGCGCGCCCGCCGCCGCACCCATCGCCGCCGAGATGCCGGGGATCACACGGACCGCCACGCCAGCCGCCGTGCAGGCATCTACCTCTTCGCCGCCGCGGCCGAAGATGAAAGGATCGCCGCCCTTAAGCCGCACGACACGCTTCCCGCGCTTCGCCTCAGCCACCAGCAGGTCGTTGATCGCTTCCTGCCGCATGGTGTGGCGACTGCGGCTCTTGGCAACGGAGACGCGTGATGTAGCTGGCGCAAGCGCCAGGATGCGTGCGTCGACCAGCCCGTCATGCACGATCAAATCAGCCGCCAGGATCGCATCGCGCGCGGCAACCGTGAGCAGTCCGGGATCACCCGGTCCGGCCCCAACCAGCATCACGCTGCCCGGTGGAAAGGAGGAAAAGATTGTCATGCTATGGCCACATGGTCCGTGCCAACCGCTCGCGCAACCCAGCGCTGCTTGGGTCCGGCGTAGCGCAGCTTTTCAGCTGTCCCGCAACCCGACGCCAATCAGTGCGCGCGCCTGATCGGCTTCGGACGATACGACCGGATAGGCGCAATAGTCGGCGGCGTAATAAGCGCTCGGCCGGTGGTTGCCTGACCAGCCAATGCCGCCAAACGGCGCCGATGACGACGCACCATTGGTCGGCTTGTTCCAGTTGACGATACCCGCCCGCGCATTGGCCCAGAACTGGTCGTACAAGGCCGGGTCCTGGCTCACGAGCGATGCGGCAAGGCCATAACGCGTATTGTTGGCCTCGACGATCGCGTCTTCAAAGCTGGCCGTCCGGATCAATTGCAAGACCGGCCCGAAAAGCTCGATATCGGGCCGGTCGTTCATCTCAGTCACGTCGATGATCCCCGGCGTCAGGAAGGGGCGGTCCTCGATCGGTCGCTGCATATGTCGGATCGGACGCCCGCCGCGCGACATCAGCGTCACGAAGCTCTCGGTCAGCAGATCGGCGGCCTCATTGTCGATCACCGGGCCCATGAATGGCTGCGGATTGGCATGCGGCTCGCCCACGATCACGCGGTCGAGCAGTTTTGAGATTTCCTTCATCAGCGGATCGAACAGCCGCTGGTCAACGATCAGCCGTCGCGCCGCGGTGCAGCGCTGCCCCGCGCTGATAAAGGCCGATTGCACCACCAGGACGGCCGCCGACGCAAGATCGGGCGAATCCCACACGATGATCGGGTTGTTGCCGCCCATCTCAAGCGCCAGGATTTTCTCCGGCTTTTCGGCAAATGCCCGGTTGAGCGCGATTCCTGTCCGCGCCGATCCGGTGAAGAGCAGCCCGTCAATGTCGCTATGGCCAGCCAGCGCCCGGCCCTCGTCTGGCCCACCGATCAGCAGGCGGATGCAGCCCTCAGGCACTCCGGCCTTGATCAGGCAATCGACCAGGAAGGCCCCTACAGCCGGCGTCTTTTCGGAAGGTTTGAACACCACCGCATTACCGGCGAGCAGCGCAGGGATGATATGGCCGTTGGGCAGGTGGGCCGGGAAGTTATAGGGACCCAGCACCGCCAGCACGCCGTGCGGCTTGTGGCGCACAGCCAGCCGCCCGCCTTGCGAATCCATCTTTCGCTGCGGGGTGCGCTCGCCATAGGCGGTGGCCGAGATGTTCACCTTGGCGATGACCGAATCGACTTCGGTCTGCGCTTCCCACAGCGGCTTGCCGGTTTCGCGCGCGATCAGATCGGCAAAGGGGTCAGCGTTCGCGCGCACCACATTGGCGAAGCGCCGGAGCGTTTCTACCCTGAAAGCAAGGGATTGCGCGGCCCAGCTCGCCCAACTCGCGCGGGCGATCGCAACTTCCTTGTCTGCGTCGCCAGCCAAGCCGCGCCACAGAACTGCCCCTGTCGCAGGCTCTGTGGAGACCAATTCATTGCCAATCATCGAGTGCTTCTTTTCGATTGTTGCGTGCTCTTGCCTGATTTTCTGGGTGATTGCCAATGGTGCCAGATCAAATCGAAAATGGTGCGAAATCAGTCGGCCAGGGCCAGGCCCATGTCGCGCACCTCGGCAAGCTTGCGGTGGAACGCGGTCCAGTCATCTCGTGCGGCGATATCGTCCCAGATTGCCTCGACATCCTCGATCAGCATGGCGCAGGGTTCAGGGCGACTCCAATAAGCGTGGTCGCGCGATTTGCGCGCCGTGTAGGGCGTTAGGCGGGTGCGCGCTTCGTCGAACAGCGCCCCAAATTCAATGGGGATTGCCCCACCGAAGCTGGCTTGGAAAAAGCGGTCAATCGGCACCATCGCTTCGCGCAGCGCGCGCTCGATTGACTGGATCGCCGCGCGGTCCTGCGCCTGCTCGATCGGCTTGACGCCAAGCCGCCACAGAATCGCGTCGGTCACCGCCGCCTGATAGGCCGGGGCAAATAGGTCGAGTGCCTCGATCAGCGGTTCGGCGGGTGAGATCAACCGCAACGAAACCGCCAATTGCATCACATCCCAATGGATGGCTTCGGGCTGGCGGCCAAAGGCGTAGAGGCCGGCATGGTCAAAATAGGCGGCGGTAAAGTCTGGGTCCCATGTTGGATTGAACCGCCACGGGCCGTAATCAAAGCTTTCTCCGGTCACGTTGATGTTGTCGCTGTTGAGTACGCCGTGGACGAAGCCCGCAGCCATATATTGCCCCGCAAGCCGCGCGGTTGCCTGCACCACATGGCGCAACAGGCGCGCCGGCGCCCCTTCGCCTGCAGCCTCGCCATAATAATGCAGCAGCACATAATCGGTCAGCGCGCGCAGCCCTGCCTCATCACGCACGAAAGCGAGCCGCTGGAAGGTGCCGATCCGGATATGCCCATGGTTGAGCCGCACGAGCACAGCGGCGCGGGTAGGGGAGGGCTCGTCATTGCGCTCCAGCGCCTCTCCGGTCTCGATCAGCGAAAAGCTTCGCGACGTGTTCACACCCAGCGCTTCCAGCATCTCGGTTGCCAGCACTTCGCGCACGCCACCCTTGAGCGTCAGCCGTCCATCGCCAAATCGGCTCCAAGGCGTTTGGCCCGATCCCTTGGTGCCCAGGTCCATCAACCGGCCATTGTCGTCGCGCATTTGCGCGAACAGGAATCCACGGCCATCGCCGATCTCTGGATTATACTGGCGGAACTGGTGTCCATGATACCGAAGGGCGAGCGGCTCGCCGAGGCTGCCGGGGAGTGGTGTAAACCGTCCGAAATGGCTGAGCCATGCTGCGTCGTCGAGCGTATCGAGGCCAATGCTCGCCGCCGCGCGATCATTGCGAAAGCGCAAGATGGTATGCGGAAAGGCGGCAGCCGTCACCCGGTCGTAAAAGCTGTCGCCCAGTTCGAGGATCGCCTTGGCGGGTTGAAAGCGAGCGGGTTGCAGCGTGGCGGTCATGCGGCGATATGGGGGCGGGGCGCGCAAGGACGCAAGCATGGCTGCATATGAAAATCGCTACTGGTGGTCGAATGACGGGATAAGGCTGCACGCCCGCGATTATCCCGCGCGGGATGCCGCCGCAGCGGAAGGCCGGCCGCCGATCATTTGCCTGCCGGGATTGACGCGCAACGCTCGCGATTTTGAGGGGCTGGCCGAGCGGCTGTCGGTCGAGTGGCGCGTGCTCGTGGTCAACCTGCGCGGGCGTGGCGATAGCGGTTATGCCAAGGATCCGATGAGCTATGTCCCGCTCGTCTATGTGCAGGATGTGGAAAAGCTGCTCGGTGAAATCGGTTGCGATCGCTATGTTGCGATCGGCACGTCGCTCGGCGGAATCGTGACGATGCTGCTCGCAGGGGCCGCGCGCGAGAAGCTGGTCGGCGCCGTTCTTAACGATGTCGGGCCAGAGATAGACCCCGCTGGCCTTGCCAGGATCCGGTCCTATGTCGGCAAGAGCAGCGCTTGGCCGACCTGGATGCATGCCGCGCGTGCGGTCGCAGAGGCGAATGCGGATGCCTATCCCGATTACGAGATCGGCGATTGGCTGGCGATGGCCAAGCGGCTCTACCGGCTGAACGCATCGGGCCGGATTGTGCTCGATTACGACATGAAGATCGCCGAGCCCTTCCGTTTGCCGGGCAATGAAGCGGGCCCCGATATGTGGCGCGCGCTCGATCAGCTGGCCGGGGCACCACTGCTTTTGACGCGCGGCGGGCTGTCGGACATTTTGACGGACAAGGTGGCGATCCGCATGGCAGCGGCGCTTGAGGGTGCCGAGCTGGTCACCGTGCCGCGAACGGGACATGCGCCGACGCTCGACGAGCCGGAGGCGCGCGAGGCGATCGATCGGCTGCTTGCCCGGGTTGCCCTGGCGCCGGTCGCTGCGTGAAGTTGCGTCGCTGACCAGATCCATCATGCCACAGCCGCCCCATATCCTGCACCTCCATTCCAGCTTCAATCTGGGCGGCAAGGAGGCGCGCGCGGTGCGCCTCATGAATGCCTGGGGAGACAGGGCGCGTCATACCATCGTCTCGGGTGTGCCGGATCAGCTCAGCGCGCGCGATGCGATCGATCCGGGCATTGGCTATGAAATTGCCCAGGATCCACCCCCGCTCACTGGCCGTCCGTCGGTCAGCCGGTACGAAGCGATTGCGCGCTATATGCGGCGGTTCGATCTGGTGTTGACCTACAATTGGGGCGCGATCGACGGGGTGATGGCGCGCCGCGTTTTCGGCAAGGGCGTGCCACCACTGATCCATCACGAAGATGGGTTCAATGCGGACGAAGCCGGCGGGCTGAAGGCCGAGCGCAATGCCTATCGGCGCCTGGCCCTTGGCGCGGCGCATGCCCTCGTGATCCCATCGCAAACGCTGGAAACAATCGCGCTAACCACCTGGAAACAGCCGCCCGGCCGCGTCCACCGTATCGTCAACGGCATCGCGGTCGCGCTTTACGGCGAAAAACCGGGCCCGCGCGCCATTCCGGGCTTTCGCCGCAAGCCCGGCCATGTCGTGATCGGCAGCCTCGCGGGATTGCGGGCAGTGAAGGACTTGCCGATGCTGGTGCGCGCCGTTGGCGGCGTCTCGGGCAAGGTGCAGCTTGTCATCGTTGGCGAAGGGCCGGAACGCGACACCATCAGGCAAGCAGCGATGGCGATGGGGATCGGCGACCAGTTGTGCTTGCCAGGCTTTCTGTCCAAGCCGCACGAATTTGTCGGTCTGTTCGACATATTGGCGCTGTCATCGCGCAGCGAGCAGTTTCCGATCGCGGTTGTGGAGGCGATGGCGGCAGGAGTCGCTGTCACCGGGCCCCCGGTCGGCGATCTGCCGATCATGGTGTCGGACCTCAATCAACCCTTGATCGCGCAGGTTCACGGCGAGGTATATCTGCGCGATTCGATCCAGGCGCTCGTCAACGATGCCGATTTGCGCGCGCGGATTGGCGCGGCCAATCAGGCGAAGGCGCTTGCCAAATATGACGAAAAAGCCATGATGTCGGCCTATGCCCGCCTCTATGGTGCCGCAATTGGACAGAGCGGGTTGTTCGATTAAGTCGTAATTTTCTCGCGCCGGTCGCCGTATGGCGTATAGCAATATTGAGCAAAACGGAGAGAAGCGCGTGTTCAAGGGCGTAAAGCCGATTATCTATGGCGGCCATGAAGTCTGGCCGCTGGTGGAAGGCGGCAAGGGCGTGGCGGCGACAAACCATGCCAGCGCAGGCGCATGGGCAGCCGCTGGCGGCATTGGGACCGTCTCCGCGGTCAATGCAGATAGCTATGATGCAGATGGCCGGATTATTCCGCAAATCTATCGCGCGCTAACGCGCCGCGAACGGCATGAAGAATTGGTGCAATATGCCATTGACGGTGCTGTCGAGCAGGTTCGCCGCGCGTTCGAGATCGCCGGGGGCAAGGGCGCCATTAATATCAATGTGTTATGGGAAATGGGCGGTGCTCAGCGCGTGTTGCACGGCGTGCTTGAGCGGACGCGCGGCATGGTGGCAGGTGTTACCTGCGGTGCCGGTATGCCCTATAAATTGTCGGAGATCGCTGCCTCTTATGAGGTGAATTATCTGCCGATCATCAGCTCGGCCCGCGCCTTTCGCGCGCTGTGGAAGCGGGCCTATTCCAAGGCATCTGAGTGGCTGGCGGCTGTCGTCTATGAGGACCCCTGGCTGGCGGGCGGACACAATGGCTTGTCGAATGCCGAGGACCCGCGCGTGCCGCAGGACCCCTATCCGCGCGTAAAGGCGTTGCGTGAAACGATGCGCGAGGGCGGCATTTCAGACGATGTGCCAATCGTGATGGCGGGCGGGGTCTGGTATCTGCGCGATTGGAACCAGTGGATCGACAATCCCGAGCTTGGCTCAATCGCCTTCCAGTTCGGTACCCGACCACTTTTGACGCAAGAAAGCCCGATCCCGCAAGGTTGGAAAGACAAGCTGACCCATATCGAGGAAGGTGAGGTGCTGCTCCACCGTTTCTCCCCGACCGGTTTTTATTCAAGCGCGGTGCGCAATCCGTTCCTCCGCCATTTGGAGGCGCGTTCCGAGCGGCAAATTCCCTATTCGACCGAGGCGGCGGGCGACCACCAATTTCAACTCGATGTCGGCGTGCGTGGCAAGAATTTCTGGGTCACCAAGGGCGATTTGCTGCGCGCGCGCGCGTGGTTCGGCGCCGGGTTTACCGATGCGCTCAAGACGCCCGACAATACCCTGGTTTTCGTGACCACCACTGAAAAGGCTGAAATACGCACCGATCAATCCGATTGCATGGGTTGCCTGAGCCAGTGCGCCTTCTCCTCCTGGATGGATAGCGACACCAACTCGACGGGTCGTCTTGCCGATCCGCGATCCTTTTGCATTCAAAAGACGCTGCAGGACATCGCGCATGGCGGTGAGACTGATCAAAATCTGATGTTCGCGGGCCACGGGGCGTATAATTTCAAGCGCGACCCGTTCTATTCGAACGGCTTCGTGCCGACCGTGAAGCAGTTGGTCGACAGGATATTGACGGGGGACTGAGCACCCCGACCACGGGGCATGAAGGTCCAATCAGGGCGTTATCTCCGCCCCATCCCAGGCGAACAGCTTGCCGCTGTCGGGAGGGCGCAGCCCGTCCAGCACATCAAGCAATTGCACCGCCGCGCGCTCAGGATCGAACAATTGGCCGGGCGCAACATTGCCTTGGAACGGCTTTGACAGGGCGGTATCCACGGTGCCAGGGTGAAGCGCGACGACGATCGAACTCGAATTGCGCCATCGCTCCTCGATCGAGATAGTCCGGATGAACTGGTTGAGCGCTGCCTTCGACGCTCGATAACCGTGCCAGCCACCGAGCCGATTGTCCGAAATGCTGCCGACCCGGGCAGACAGGGCGGCAAATATGGTGCGACCTGATCTGGGCATGAGCGGCAAAAAATGTTTCGCAACCAGCGCCGGGCCGATCGCATTGACCGCATAAACGTGGGCCAGCCAAGCGGGATCGAGGTCCTTTAGTGCCTTTTCAGGGCTGAACGCTTCATCATGCAATATTCCTGTTGCGACAATGACGAGGGAAGGGGCAGCCCCCTTGCTCACCACGCTTGCAGCGGCTGCGATGCTGGCCTCGTCAGTAATATAGACATGCGCCGGGCCTCGCGCGGACCGAGCAAAGCGATGAACGGTTTCAAACGCACCTTCCTCCTCCAGCGCATCGGCAATCGCAGCGCCAATGCCGCCGCTTGCTCCGATGACGACGGCGGTGCTCATGCGCGCGTGAACCGCCAGCAGTCTGCCTCGCTCGACTTGGCATCGAAGCGATACCCGTCGCTGTCAAAGCCTCTCATCGCGTCGATATCGTCGATGCGGTGCTCGCACAGCCACCGTGCCATCATCCCCCGCGCTCGCTTTGCATTGAAGCTGATGAAGCGCGGGCCATCAGGGCCTGGTTCGCGAAAATCGACCTCGACGACCCTGATGTCGCGGGGCAATTTGCCTGAGACCGCATGCCAATATTCCTGACTGGCAAGATTCAAGATGGTCGTCGATCCTTCCGCCCTGAGATCGTCAGTCAACTGGTCTGCAATGCGCGTACCCCAATAGCTGTACAGGCTCTTGCGTCTGGGTGCCCAGCGCGTGCCCATTTCCAGCCGATAGGGTTTGATTGCATCAAGGGGCCGCAGCAGCCCATAAAGGCCTGAGAGCAACCGCACATGTGCCTGCGCATAGTCCAGCGCCGGCGCGTCGATCGAGCGTGCCTCAAATCCGGTATAAACATCCCCGGCAAAGGCAAACAACGCCGGGCGAGTCGGCTGATCGGCAAAGGTCTTGAAGCGATCGTCGTTCAGCGTTGCCAGCTTGACCGATATGTCCATGAGGGACGCGAGCTTCTTTTTGCCCAGTTTAGCGGCCGCCGCCGCCAAATGATCTGCGTCTCCCGCAAACCGAGCCTCACTTTCGGTAAGTGGAGGCAGAGGGGACTGGTAGTCGAGTGTTTTGGCGGGGGAGAGAATAGCGATCATGCCATGTCGCCTAGCCGTCCTAGCTGGCTTGGTCAAAGCGCCGGTGCAGGCAACCCGGAGTCATCGGCAGCGTTCAATCGTCGTTCAGTGAAAACTGTCCAGGAAATCAGCCTGGCGTTGCTTGTACGGGGCGGACACGCCCGGTATGGCAACGCCCATCGCAGGCGAAGACTGCATGAGGAGAGTTTCGAGATGACCAGGTTTTCCAGCGCGGCGTTGCTTGCTGCATTCATGATCAGCGGTAGCGCGATCATCGTTTCGGCCCCTGCAGCAGCAGCCAAGAAAAAGGAAGAGGCCCCCAAGGGCCCCGTGCTCAGCGAGGCGTTTCGCAAGCCAGCCCTGGCCGCTCAGACCGCGCTAAAAGCCAAGGACGTTGCTGCCGCCGAGGCCGCGGTGGTGGAAACCGAGGCGTTGGCGAAGAGCCCGGACGAGGTTTATTTTGCGCAAATCTTCCGCCTGCAGCTGGAAAGCGACCGGCTAGTTGCGGCCAGCAGCGGTGACACCGCAGCGTACCGGCGTGGCGAAATGGCGCTGGTCAAGCCGCTCGATGCACTAATCGCCAACCCGCGCACCGACAAGGAAGACGCCAAGCGCTTCGTGTTTCGCCGGGGCCTGATTGAATATGATCAGAAGCGCTATGCCGATGCGGCGACATTTTTCCGCAAGGCGATCGAGATGGGCTCAACCGAGCAGGATCTGCAACTTTCGCTCGTGAAGGCCGAGATCGAGGGCGGCAGCTTCGATGCAGGGGCCGCCGACATGCAAAAGGCGATCGATGCCGAAATCGCCGCCGGGCGCAAACCGCCCGAGGCCTGGTATGATTATATCATCCCGCGTTTTGCGCAGGCCAACAAGATCGATCAGTTCATCGCCTGGTCTGAGGGCAAGCTGAAGCAATATCCGACGGCAAAGAACTGGCGATCGCTGATCATCTATTTCGCCTTTTCCGGTAAGCGCGGCGATTTGCTCGACAAGCAGCAGAAGATCGATCTGTTCCGGCTGCTGCGCGCCAACAACGCGCTCGCTGATCTGGCCGATTACAGCCAATATGCCCAATATCTGAAGGATACCGGCCTGCCAGTGGAGGCAAAGGCGGTGCTCGACGAGGGTCAGAAGTCCGGCAAGATGACGTTGTCACGAGAGGACGACAAGGCGGTATATGCAGCGACGATAACCGCGATCAAGCTCGATGGGCCCGTCGCGGCGCGCGAAGCCAAGGCGAAGGCATCCCCGACGGGGGCATCGGCGGCTGCCACCGGTGACGCCTATCTGGGCGAGGGAAACTACGCCAAGGCGATCGAGCTCTATAAGGTGGCGATCGGCAAGGGCGTAACCAAGCCTGACGAGGTCAACACCCGGCTTGGCATCGCCTATGCGCTGTCGCATGATCTCGACAGTGCTCGCGCATCTTTTGCCCTGGTCAAGGCAGAGCCCCGCACGCAGATTGTGGCCTTTTGGCTGGTCTGGCTGGGGCTTGGTGCAACACCGGCGAGCGTGAGCTGAGTCCGGCCCGGTTTGCAAACCTGTTGATACGGGGGTGGCAGTGATGCCGCCCCTTATCATTTGGACGATTACTCCGCCGGTACGGGAATGCCGGGCAGATTTTTCGACGTGCGAATTGTCAGCGATGTCTTGATGCTCGCAACATTGGGCGCGGGCGTCAGTCGGCTGGTGAGAATGTCCTGGAAAGACTTCAGATCGGTTGCGACGATTTTCAGGATGAAGTCGATTTCACCGTTCAACATATGGCATTCACGGATTTCGGGAATCGACTGAACATAGTCCTCGAAGCTGGTCAGATCCTGTTCGGCCTGGCTGCGGAGGCTGACAAGCGCGAAAACGGTAATGGGGTAGCCGAGCGTCGCCGGATCGAGGGTGGCGTGGTAACCGCGGATCGCGCCCTGTTCTTCAAGCGCACGCACCCGGCGAAGGCATGGCGGAGCTGTCAGCCCGACCCGTTCGGCAAGCTCGACATTCGTCATCCGACCGTCGTCCTGCAAAAGATCGAGAATCTGCCGGTCGATCTTATCGAAAACCATGACAACCCCTGTGGTGGATGGTGATTTTTGTGCGATATTGCAGTAGAATACATAATATAATTACTGCGAAACGCAATTGTCCCACATTGCTACGGATCAAAAAGAGGTGTTCCCACACCCCCGCCTAAGCGGTTAAGAAATTGTTACGACGTCCGGTTGGGATGTTGCGGCAAGGCACTTTTGATGTGACGGGGCAGCTAGATTTGCGGTTCGTGGATAGCCTGGACACCGTTCTAACGGCTGACTTCTCGACTGCTTTCGGCGTCCGGACAGCGTGGCGCCAACTGGTCGACCTGATTGGCCGCGAGCGTGTGCCGGCTACTGATCGCGAGATCGAGCGGCTGCGCTCCATTCGGGCGCATGTTCCGGCGGACGTTCGCGCCGCAAGCGGCCGAGCGCTCGCATTCGCCCGTCCGCCGGCAGCGCTGGTCCGATTGTTCGCTGAAGAGGATGTGAGCATTTCGGCGACGGTGTTGCGCACGGCGACGCTGAGTGCGGATGAATGGATTGATTTGTTGCAGGTGATGACCCCGGCGGGTCGCTCGGTTCTGCGGCATCGTCGCGATCTGCCGGAGTCGGTCACGCGCGCTCTGGAAGCCTACGGCCCGACGGATTTTATTCTGCCGCCGACCGACATCGACCCCCAAGACAATGCGTCGCACAACACGCCGGTAGCGACGATCGATTGGGCAGCGGTGATTGCCGCCCGCCCTGCGCCGATCGAGACCAATGCGGTGTCACTAGGCAAGAAAGTGCCCGCACCCCCTGTACTGGACGGCTCGGTCGTCCCCACAGAGGCATCGCCTCCGCTGCTCGTTCCGCATCCCGACCAGTCGTTCGTGTCGATTGCGAGTGTCGCTTTTGGCCTGCCGGTGGTGGTGGAAGCAATGCGCCACCAAGACAGCGCAGGCGAGGGCGCGAACCAGGTCACGGTCACGTCCGACCAGCCAGACGTCGACGCGGTGCTGCAGCCGCCCGTCGTCGCGAACGACACGCAAATGGCGGCACCGCGCGGGCCTTACCAGATTTCGGATCTCGTCGCTCGCATCGACGCTTTCCAAAAGCAACGCGAAGCCCTCGTCTCGGCAGGCGGCGCGGCACCCCTGGCTGAAGCGCCGGCTCGGGCCGCGCAGCCGCCGACGGGCTTTCAGTTCGAGACGGATGCGGGTGGCGTGGTCCGCTGGGTTGCAGGGGTTTCGCGCGCGGCGATGATTGGCGTGTCACTTGGGGGGCACGGTTCAAATGGCGGGGCACAAGTCGACGGCGTTGTATCGGGCGCGTTCCGGCGACGCGCAGGTTTTGCCGATGCGCGCTTGCTGATTGAGGGAATGTCGGACGCTGCTGGCCAATGGCGCATTTCCGCCGTCCCGGGCTTTGACAGCGCAAGCGGGCGCTTCACTGGCTATCGCGGCACGGGTCGGCGGCCGCGGCCTGACGAGCGGGCCGACCGCGAAGGAACCCGCAACACGCCCGTCGCGGATTCGCTCCGCCAGCTTGTCCACGAGCTGCGCACGCCGACGACAGCGATCGCGGGATTTGCCGAAATGATCGAAGGGGCATTGCTTGGCCCCGTGCCGACCGCCTATCGAGACTATGCAAGCACGATCAAGGGCCAGGCCATGGGGTTGCTCGGCGCGATCGATGATCTGGACATGGCGGCACGGATCGAGTCCCATGCATTGGATTTGAGACCGATCGACGTACCCATTCGGCCGCTTCTCGAGCGGATCAGCGCTGAGCTTGCGCCACTTGCGGTCCTGCGCCGCGCCGAAATCGGACTGACGGACATTGATGATGCGGACTGCGTGCGCGGTGATGATCGTGCAGTTGACCGCTTGCTGTCGAGGTTGATGGCGGTCATCGTGTCTGCCAGCAGTCCGGGTGAGGTCATCAACGTTCGTGCGGGGCGAGAGGGGGATGACGTCATCGCGGTGCATATCACTCGCCCACAGGCACTGTCGGGCTATCGTGGCGATGCGCTGCTGATGATTGATGGCGAGACCGAAGCGGAAGCTGAGGGCGCGCCCTTGCTGGGCACTGGATTTGCACTCCGTCTTGCGCGAAATCTGGCCGTCGAGCTGGGCGGCAGCCTGACGATCGGCGTGGAACGCTTGACTTTGCGGCTTCCGGCGGCCTTTTGTTTCGACATGGGCCACGCTTCGACCATTTGACGTGCAGGCGTCCATGCCTCCGCTCGATGGCCTCACGTCCTATCGGGTGCCGCCGCCCGATCCCGCAACGCACGTCGCCTGGCCCAGCGATTTCGGCACCCGATTTACCGTGTTTGTGGATACCGAGGAGGAGTTTGATTGGCAGGCCCCCCTGTCACGCGAGTCTCGGTCAACGACCGCTGTCGTCGCACTGCCGGCAGCGCATGACTATTTCGCCAAGGCAGGCGTACCGCTTAACTTCATGATCGATCACCCGATCGTCACCGATCCAATCGCCGTCGATGTATTGCGCCGGATTATCGAAGATCGACAGTCGTCGATTGGCACGCAGCTTCACCCGTGGGTCAACCCACCGCACGACGAGACTGTAACGCCGCAAAACAGCTTCCCAGGCAATCTGCCGCTGTCGCTTGAAGCGGCCAAGCTCGATGTGCTGACCGCCGCTATAACTGCTGCGTTCGGCACTGCTCCATTGGCGTATCGCGCTGGACGTTATGGCATCGGCCCCAACACGTTGGCGCTGCTGGCCGCCCGAGGTTATCGCCTCGATAGTTCGATGCGGTCGCGCTATTCCTATGAAGGGGAAGGGGGGCCTGATTTTTCTGCGATTGGCAATGCAGCTTTTCGGGCCGATGGCCTTATCGAACTGCCACTGACGACGGTGTTTACCGGCTTGATGCGTCGAGGGGGTCAGTCATTTTATCACGCATTGGGGCACATCCCCCGTGCGCGAGGTGTCTTCGCGCGTACGAACCTGCTGGCCCGGGTGGCTATGACGCCGGAGCAAATGCCGTTGGCCGATGCGCTTGAGGCGGTACGCGTGGCGATGGGGGAGGGGGGGCGGGTGCTCAATTTCTCTTTCCATTCCCCATCGCTCGTGCCGGGCCATACCCCTTATGTGCGAGACGCCAGCGATCTGGCGGATTTTTTCCGTTGGTGGGATAACATATTGGCGCTGCTTGATCGCCTTGGCGCACGCCCTGTCGGGCTGGATTCATTGATCGCAGCGGCTGGCTGAGCGTTGCCCTTGCCCTCGCGCCCCTGCCTCCGCTAGGCGTTGCTCCGGGTGGGGCCTGTAGCTCAATGGTTAGAGCTGGCCGCTCATAACGGCTAGGTTGGGGGTTCGAGTCCCTCCGGGCCCACCATTCTCACCCTTGCGCTTAAGATGGATGCCCCCTAGGGCACCCCAGCGTCGGGGAGTGGCGCAGTCTGGTAGCGCGCCTGCTTTGGGAGCAGGATGTCGCAGGTTCGAATCCTGTCTCCCCGACCATTACCCCATTTCGATAAACCAATGCTGGCCGCTTGAGGCGGCGTTCGCGTTTCCTTTCGGCTTGGGCCGATGGTTCCGCGTGCCGCCAGCACAATCGAGATCAGCCCGGCGTGACGTGGTGCGAATCCCTTTATGATGTTGCCTTATCGTTTGCGTTGCTTGCGGGCGGCGTATTTTGCGTCACGGATCGCCTTTTTCTCAGCCTCGGTCAGCGCGGGCTTGATTTTCGCTGCTTCCTCTTCGGCGGCAATGCGCTTGCGTTCTGCCTTTTCTGCGGCCTCTTGCTCGCGCTGTGCGATCTTGGCGGCGCGCTTTTCTGCATCTGCCGCTTCCTTGGCGGCCGCGGCGGCCAGCTTGGCGGCGATGGCGGCTTCATCGACCGGAGGGCGGGATTTCAGCTTGTCGAGCGCCGCTTGCTTGGCCTTGGCGGCGCTGGCGATACGATCGTTGAAACCTGGATCCTTGTACGACATGCGGTAATCTGCTCCGAATATTTTTATTTAGCCCGACTTTCGGTGCTGCGCGTGCTATGACGAGTGATGATGTCCCAGTCCATCCCGCACCGCTACACCATCGCCATTGACCCCGCCGACATCGATTTCATGGGCCATGTCAATAACGCCAGCTATCTCCGATGGGTCCAGGAAGCGGTTATCAGCCACTGGGAACGCCTGGCGCCCGCCGAGGCGATTGCCAGCCATCTCTGGGTCGCGCTGAAGCACGAGATCACCTATCGCAAGCCAGCCTTTCTCGCGGATGACGTGGTGGCCACCGTGCTGCTCGAAAAGGTCTATGGCGCGCGCGCTTTTTACAACACCGTGATTCGCCGCGGTGAGGAAGTTCTGGCCGAGGTTAAATCGAGCTGGTGCTGCGTCGATGCGACAACGCATCGCCCTGCGCGGCTGAAAGAGAGTGTGATCGATCGGTTTTTTGGCACATCGGGCGAACGCGACTAGCTGCTGGTGCCTGTTATATTTTGACAGCGCATGAAAAAGGGCGCGTCTTTCGACACGCCCTTTTGATCTCGTATGTGCCTTGGTTACTGCTTGTTGGCAGCCATGGCGTCGGCGGTGTCCGCCGCGTTGTCTGCCGTGTCACGCACATCGTCTGCCTTGGCGTTCATCGCGTCGGCCGAATTCTCCATCATGTCGGAAGCCATGGCATTTGAGGTCGAATCGGCCATCGCATCCATGTTGTCAGCCTTCATTTCTATGTTGTCGGCCATCATCTCGCCGCTGTTTTCGATTGCTGCGCCCTCTGGCGAGCGAGCACAGGCACCGAGCGCGATCAGGCTGGTTGCGGCGGCGACGGTGAGGATGATTTTCTTCATGCTGTGGTTTCCCTGTCAATGGCTGTCAGCGCCGGTGGTTTCCCTGAGCTGAATCTGCACGTCAAAAACTTTGCGCCTGGCGATCGGTTCCACCCCCAACAAATAAAAAGATCATTCGGTCGCGTTACTTAGGCGTAACCACGCCGATTTCCTCGGGCGCATTGGCGGTGACGGCGAGCATCGCTGTCCAGGCAGCGACATTTTGGCGCAATTGCTCCGGATCGATCCGGTCGAGGGTATCCTCCGGCGTGTGATGATAATCGAAGTAACGCTGGCCCGACTGATTGAGATCAATCGCCGCAACGCCAGCTTTGACCAGCGGGCTGATATCCGCCCCGTCGCCGCCAATCGCCGTTCCCCGCACGATGCCGAGCGGCGCGAGGGAAGCGGCTACCCGGTCCCCAACAGCCTTTGCGGCATCGGGCAGGTTGAACTCGACCCGCCAGACGCGATCGGCACCGAAATCGGATTCGGCGGCGAGCACATGGCGTTCGCCCTTGTGCGCGGCGAAATAGGCTGCCGCGCCCGCGCCGCCGGTTTCCTCATCACCGAACCACACGACGCGAATGGTGCGGCGTGGAGCCGGGCCGTCGAGCAGTCGCTTGGCCGCCGCTGTGGTGATCGCCACGCCCGATGCATCGTCGATCGCACCAGTGCCCAGATCCCAGCTGTCCAGATGACCGCCGATGACGATGATGCCAGCGGCGGGATCAGTGCCTGGGACCTCGGCGATGACATTGCCGGTTTCGGTCATGCCAATGTCGCGAGGCGTCAGGGTCAGATGCAACTTGATGGGTTGTCCGCGCTTGACCATCCGGCTGAGATTGTCGGCGTCCGATGTCGAAAGCGCAGCAGCCGGGATCGGCGTCACGTCTTTGGCGAAATTCGTCTGCCCAGTGTGCGGCCCCCGGCCATGGTCACTGCCGATCGAGCGGATGACGATGGCGATAGCGCCCTTTTTCGCCGCAATGTTCGGCCCCACGAACCGCGCAGGGCCGAACGCGCCATAGCTGGAGCCGTCCTGCGTTGCGACCATCGCGTTGGAGACGAACGCAATCTTACCCTTCAGGCTGCCCTCCGGCGCGCGCTGCAAATCGGCGAAGCTGGGGAAATAGACGATTTCCGCCGTGATGCCGTCCGCTGGCGTCGCGCCCGATCCGCCCAGCGCAGTGAGACGCAGCTTCTGGGGGAATGGGCTGACAACCTCGGCGGTCTCCACACCCCGCACCCATGTCTGCATCATGGTGGTCTCAACCCGGACATTTTTGAAGCCAAGCGCGGTCAGCTTTGCAAGACCCCAGCGGCGCGCGCGCGCCTCAGCCTCGGTCCCTGCCAGCCGGGGGCCGACTTCGGTCGTGAGGCCCTCGACAATATCATAGGCGACATCGTCCTTGAGCGCCGCATCACGCAGCGCTGCGACCTGGCCATCGACCGCTGGGGCAGGCGGCGGGGCCGCTCGCTGGGCAAGGGCAGGAAGGGGGAGGGCGGAAGCGGCGAGCGCCGCGAGCATCAGCTTTTTTGTCATGAGGTGAAGGCGTAGAGCGCCGGGACGGGTTTGCCAATCTCCCACGCGCCCGCTACATGCCCGCCTCGAAAATCCTGCTGCGAACCTCTGCCAGTCAAACCACGGAGCACATCGGCCATGGCCGTTCAATATACCTATGTGATGAAGGGTCTGACCAAGACCTTCCCCGGGGCCGCCAAGCCCGTGCTCAACAATATCAGCCTGCAGTTCATCCCCAGCGCCAAGATCGCGATCATCGGCCCGAACGGTTCGGGCAAATCGACGCTGATGAAGATCATGGGCGGGATCGACACTGAATTTTCGGGCGAGGCGTGGCCCGCCGAGGGGCTGAAGGTCGGCTATCTGCCGCAGGAGCCGCAGCTCGACCCGACCAAGGACGTGATCGGCAATGTGCGCGACGGCGCGGGGCCGATCGCGGCGATGGTCGAGCGGTTCAATGCCATCTCCGCGGAAATGGGCGACCCGAAGGACGATACCGATTTCGACGCGCTGATGGAGGAGATGGGCGATCTTCAGACGAAGATCGACGCGGCGGACGGCTGGAGCCTCGACAACCAGCTCGAAATCGCGATGGAAGCGCTGCGCTGCCCCCCCGGGGATAGCCCGGTCACGAACCTGTCGGGCGGTGAGAAGCGGCGCGTGGCGCTGTGCAAGCTGTTGCTCGAAAAGCCCGATATCCTGCTGCTCGACGAGCCGACCAACCATCTCGATGCCGAAAGCGTCAGCTGGCTGGAGAATTTCCTGAAGGAATATACCGGCAACGTCATCCTCGTCACCCACGACCGCTACTTCCTCGACAACGTCGTCAACTGGGTGCTCGAGCTCGATCGCGGGCGCTATTACACCTATGAGAGCAACTATTCCGGCTATCTCGAAAAGAAGGCCAAGCGGCTCGAACAGGAAGAGCGCGAGGAACAGGGCAAGCAAAAGGCGATTCAGGACGAGCTCGCCTGGATCCGCCAGAGCCCCAAGGCGCGCCAGACAAAGTCCAAGGCGCGCATTAAGGCGTTCGACGAGCTGGTCGCAGCACAAGAGAACCGCACCGTCGGCAAGGCCGCAATCCTCATCCAGATGCCCGAACGGCTCGGCAACAACGTGATTGAGGCCAAGGGGCTGACCAAGGCTTATGGCGACAAGCTGCTGTTTGAAAATCTCGATTTCAATCTGCCACCGGGCGGCATCGTCGGCGTGATCGGCCCCAATGGTGCCGGCAAGTCCACGCTGTTCAAGCTCATCACCGGCCAGGACACGCCCGACGAGGGTGAAATCAACGTCGGCCAGACGGTGAAGCTCGGCTATGTCGACCAGAGCCGCGATCACCTCGATGCCAACAAGACGGTGTGGCAGGAAGTGTCCGACGGCTCCGACGTGTTCCGCTTCGGCAAGCAGGAAATCGGCACGCGCGCCTATGTCGGCGCGTTCAACTTCAAGGGCCAGGACCAGCAGAAAAAGGTCGGCCAGCTCTCAGGCGGCGAGCGCAACCGCGTGCATCTGGCCAAGATGCTGAAAGAGGGCGGCAACGTGCTGCTGCTCGACGAGCCGACCAACGACCTGGACGTGGAGACGCTGCGCGCGCTTGAGGAGGCGCTGGAGAGTTTCGCCGGCTGCGCGGTGGTGATCAGCCACGATCGCTTCTTTTTGGACCGGCTGGCGACGCACATCCTGGCGTTTGAGGGGAACTCACACGTTGAGTGGTTCGAGGGCAATTTCGAGAGCTATGAGGAAGACAAGCGGCGGCGGCTTGGCGATGCGGCGGATCGGCCGACGCGGTTGGCCTATAAGAAGCTGACGCGGTAAATTGCTCTGCCGCTGAGTGAGCGTCACCCCTCAATACCCCACGATCTTCACCTTATCGCCGGGCTTCAGTACGGTCCCGCTCGCCAGGCCGTTAAGCGCTAAGAAGCGTTCGAGCTTGGCGTCTGGATAGGCCATCCGGGCGGCGATCATCGCTATCGTCTCGCCCTTTTTCACCGTCACGATCCGCACGAAGCGCGGCTTGATGGTGGCGGCTTCGGCGGCGGTGAGGGTGCGGAAGCTGGTCGGCAGATCGGCGAGCGGGCCAAGGCCGGTGCCGGCGGGCGCGATGACGGTGAAGTGGAACGCCTTGCTCGGCGAGACGGCGATGGCAAACACGGTCGCGTCAACCGTGCCGCTGCTGCTGTTTGCCTGAACCGTGGCATAGGCGGCATCCAGCCCGTTCACCTTGGTGGGACGCAGATCAAAGGGCGGCGGTGCGGCATTCTTGTCGCCCAGTGCTTGCAGCACGCTGGCGACATAGGCCCTGAAATCGCCCGCATAGGGCGCAGTCGAAAACTCGGCTTGGCCGCCGGCACCGCTGATCGTCACTGCGCGGGCTCCATTGGCGAGTGTGAAGCCGGTGGGCGCGGTGAAGGTGATGCGCAGATCGGGATGCCGAAAAGTGCTCCCCTCGACCACGCCTTGCTTCGGATTGTCGCCATAGAGCAGGCCGTCGATCGCGGCGAGATAGGCGGCGCGATTGCGGGGCGCCTCGGTGCCGCCGACTGCGCGTGCGCGGGCAAGGGCGGCGGCAACACGCTTACCGGGTTCAGGGTGGGTGCTGGCCCAGGCGGGGGTGGCCGTGTTGCGACCCGCCAGCCGCTGATCGAGCGCGGTCTTGTTCGACAGGTCGGCCAGCATCGATGCCATTGCGTCGCTGTCGTAATTGGTGCCCCGTAGATAATTGATCCCGAGATTATCGGCCTCGATCTCCTGCCCGCGCGAATAGCTGAGCGTCAGCAGTTGCGAGCCGGTGCCAATGCCGCGACCAAGCAGACTGCTAATATTGGCGTTTTTGATCAACGCCCCGGCGGCAACTTGCCCGAGCATTCCCAGGATCGCATTGCGCGTGGCGGTGTTCTGGCGCTTGCGGCCGTGACGGGCGGCGACATGGCCAACCTCATGGCCCAACACCCCGGCCAGTTCCGCCTCGTCATTGGCCAGGGCGAGCAAGCCGCGCGTGACATAAACATAGCCGCCGGGAATGGCGAAGGCATTGTCGATGGGCGTATCGAGAACGGTGACGGTAAACGCCTTGGGATCGGCCGACAGCCCTGATTGCACCGCCACCTTGCGCGCGACACCTTCAACATAAGGGCTCTGCCGGGCGATATAGGCACCGCCATATTGATTGACGATGTCCCCATTGGCTGCGTCGCCCTGCGCACGTTCCTGCGGCGTGATCGGCTGGACCGGCCCTTGTTGCGCGGTGGCAGGTCCCGCCAACCATCCCGTGACGGCCAGCGACAGGGCGACCATAGCGACAGGACGATGCATAATTTCTCTCCCGAATCTTGATGCACCATCATGTCGGGTCGGATAACGGCTGTCGATTGGTCTTGCCGGACGAAACGGCCCATTTTTATCAGGGGTGAGACAGCACCGATGAAACCACCGCCACGGCCAGAAACTAGGCCGTAAAGCGCTTGGTGAAGCCCTTTGGCATGCGTTCATCTGCTGCCTCCGCCACGACGCCGTCGACGCGCGCGAATTCTGGGCCGGTGCGGCATTCCTCGGTCAGCGTATCCACCAAATCTTCTTCGCCCGCCGCGAGGATTTCCACGCGACCGTCTTTCAGGTTGCGCACCCACCCCGCGAGATGAAGCGCCTGTGCACGGCGTAACACCCACGCGCGATAGCCGACATTGTGGACCTTGCCGGTAATAAAAATCCGTCGCATCACGCTCATTGTCATACTCTTTTTGGGCCGAAACACTGGGCTGGGCTGGTCCTTAGCATGGGAATTCAAGCATTGCGCGCATCCTGGCGCAAACCACGCAGCCTTGGACGAAAATTGCCGTCGTCTGGCTCCTTTCGCCGTTCCTACAATTGTGGCAGCTAGCCTTGATATGCTCGGTTCGTGTGCAGGGGAGATGCGCGTGGTAAAGTGCTTGGGGATCGCATTGTCACTGATAGTGTTTGCATCCAGCGGTGCGGCAATCGCCCAGTCCGATAAGAAGGCGGATGCGGCCAAGGATGCGCCCGAAGCGCCCATTTTGGCACCCGTGGTTTCGGTCACGCATGGTACTGGCGTTTTCGGGGGCGTATCGATCAGCTACAGGGCGACCGCCGGCGAAACCTATCTGAAGGATAAAGAAGGGAAGCCGCTCGCAGCGATTTTCTCGACGGCTTATGTCAAGGAAGGTCCGGTAGACCCCAATCGCCCCGTTACCTTCCTGTTCAATGGCGGACCCGGATCGGGATCGCTGTGGCTGCACATGGGCGCGTTCGGCCCCAAGCGCGTCGCGATTCCCTCCGACGCGCGCGACGATGGCGCGCCGCCTTTCCGGGTGGTCGATAATCCGGCGAGTTTGCTCGATGTGACGGATATCGTCTTCATCGATCCGGTCGGCACCGGTTTCAGCCGCGCGCTCGGCAAGACCGATCCCAAGGATTATTACGGCATCACCAAGGATGCCCGGTCGATCAGCCAGTTCATCCGCACCTGGCTGAGCGAGAATGGCCGTTGGAACGCCCCCAAGTTCCTCGGCGGCGAAAGCTATGGCACCACGCGCTCTGCCGCTGTCGTGCACGAGCTGGAGGGCCAGTATAACGACGTGGCGCTCAACGGAATCATCCTCATTTCCACGATCCTGGATTTCGGGCTGCAAGCGGAAGCGCCGGGTAACGAGCTTGGCTATGTCGTCACGCTGCCATCGATGGCGGCAGCGGCGCAGTTCCACGGCAAGGCACCCGGATCGCCTGATGTTGCGACATGGGTCGAGCAGGCGCGCCAGTTCGCTATCGGGCCCTATGCGAGCGCCCTGCTCAAGGGAAACAGCCTGCCCGCCGACGAACGCGCGACCATTCGCCGCCAGCTTGCCCATTTCACCGGGCTGAGCGAGGCCTTCCTCGACCGCGCCGATCTGCGCGTTTCATCGGGCCGTTTTTACAAGGAATTGCTGCGTGATCAGGGCCTCACGATCGGGCGGCTCGATTCGCGCTATAAGGGCCGCGATTATGACAGCGCGGGCGAAGAGCCCGATAATGATCCCAGCTTCTATGCAATCGACGGCAGCTACACCGGCGCTTTCAACGCCTATGTCCGCGATACGCTGAAGTTCTCGCCCGACCGGCAATATGTCACCATTGGCGGGGTCGGGCCATGGGACTGGAAGCTGGACGGCAATGGCCGCGACGGTGAGGTCTATGTCAATGTCGCGCCCTATATCGGCACGGCGCTGCGCGAAAATTCGGGACTGAAGGTGTTTGTGGGGCAGGGCTATTATGATTTCGCCACGCCCTTTTTCGGTGCCGAGTATTCGCTTAACCGGACCGGCATCCCCTCAGACCGGATCGCGTTCCATTATTATGGCGCGGGCCACATGATGTATGTGCGCGAAAGCGAGCTGACGCAGCTATCGAGCGATATCAGGGCGTTTATTAAGGGGCGGTGAGACCTTAGCGCACTCGCTTCACGAAGACCTGATTGCCATCGCGTCGTTGAGTGTTGAACTGTCCTACGTCGCCGATCAAATCCGACAGCCGCGCATAGCCATAGTTTCGCGCGTCGAAGCTGGAGCGGTTGGCAGCCAGCTGGCCAAGTTGGCCGAGGTGGACATAGCCGTGTTCATCAACTTTTGACGCCTTGTAAGCGTCTATTAGCAGCTTAATCAGCTCCGAATCGATTGGCCGCCGACCCTGGGGTGGCTTGCTTGTGGGCTGTGCGTCGACCGGTACCGGAGGCACCGCGTCCAGCACAACCGAAGGTGGGTCCGCGCGGGCAGTTTGCTCCAGCGCCCCGATATCGATGAAACGGGTGCAAGCGGCTCGAAAACCGTCGGGCGTCTTTGCCCCGCCAAAGCCATAGACGGGTATGCCATTCTGGCGGATGCGCGTGGCAAGCGGCATGAAATCGCTATCTGATGACATAATGCCGAAGCCGTCGACCCGGCCTGACCAAAGAAGGTCGATCGCATCGATCGTCATTTTCAGATCTGTCGCGTTCTTGCCCTTGGTAATGTCGAACTGCTGCTGGGGCTCGATGCCATATTGCATCGTCTTATCCGCCCATTCCTTGAGTGCGTTCTTGCTCCAATTGCCATAGGCACGCCGGATGTTGACCGTGCCAAGCTCCGCAAGCACGGTCAGTACCGGATCAAGCGCGCTGTGTGACACATTGTCCGCATCGATCAGCAGCGCGATATTACCGGTCGGTATCCAGCTCTTCATCCGTCACTCCCGCCGCAGCAGTTGTCGGTCCGTGCGGAGCATAACTAATCGCGAGGACTTCATAATTCCTTTCACCGCCCGGCAATATCACGCGCCGAACATCGCCGATCGTCGCCCCGCGCAGCGCGCGCGCGACAGGCGCGCTCCAGCCGATCTTGCCCCCGCTGGCATCGGCCTCGTCGTCGCCGATCAGTGTCAGGATGCGTTCGACATCGTCGTCATCGACGATCGTGACAGTCGCACCGAAGAAAACCCGGCTGCGGTCCACCTGCGCCGCCGGATCGATCACGCGCGCGGCTTTCATGCGTTTGGAGAGCCAGCCTAGCCGCCGGTCGATCTCGCGCAGCCGTTTGCGACCATAAATATAGTCGCCATTTTCGGATCGGTCGCCATTGCCCGCTGCCCAGGAAACCACATCGACGATGCGGGGCCGCTCCTCGCCCAAAAGCGCATCATATTCGCGGCGAAGTGCGGCATAGCCCGTAGGCGTAATGTAATTGGGCTGGTCCACTTCGTGCAGGCTAGGCGTGATTGCGGGCCGCGAGAACCCCGTTCACGATGCGGGATTGCGCCCTAGATACCAACTGATCCGCGCCGCACCGCTCGAGCGCGCGCGCGATGGATTGAGCAGATCATACACCACGGCATTTTCCAGCACGCGCTGCACATAGTTTCTAGTCTCGACCAGCGGGATCGCCTCGACCCAGTCGATCACATCGACCTCTCCCGTGCGCGGATCGCCATTGGATTTCAGCCATTTGTTCACATTGCCAGGCCCCGCATTATAGGCGGCAACCGCGAGCGGATAACTGCCATATGAATTGAGCATGCGCTGGAAATAGGTAGAGCCCAGCTGGATATTGTAATCCGTATCGGTGGTGAGCGCGCTGCCATTATATGACAGGCCAAGCTTGGTTGCGGTTTCACGCGCAGTGGCTGGCATCAGCTGCATCAGGCCTTTCGCACCAACCCGGCTCACGGCGGCACGGTCGAACTGGCTTTCCTGGCGGGCGATGGCGTGGATCATTGTCCAGGCGCTTTCCTGCCCCTCCGGCACTTTCACGCTTGGAAAGCCGGTGGCGGCATAATCGGGCAGGCCATTGACCAGCGCACTTCGCCCCACCATCACGCCCAGATCGGGTCGGCCGAGCGTGCGCGACAATTCAGTCGCCAGCGTGTGATCGGTATCGGTTTTCGCATCATTGGCGATTTGTCGAACAAACGCCGTCTGGTCGTCATGCGCGCCGACGGTGCCGAGATACCGTGCTACCCGCACCGTTTCACGATCGTAAAATGCCTGGCGGATGGCGGCGTCGACCGCACGCGGCACGACAGCTGGCGGTGCCATCAGCGCCCGGCCGAGCTTTTCGGCGGCAAGCTGGCCATAAAATTGGTCGCGATATCCCGCGGCCCGTTCGAAAAATGCCGTCGCTTCGTCGCTGCGACCAGCGGCAAGCGCAGCGCGGCCTGCCCAATAATAGCCCTTGGCGCGCCCCTGCGGTGCCTTTGAGCCGCCCGCATAGCGTGAAAACATGCCGATCGCATCGGCCGGGCGACCGAGCTTCTTCATCGCCGTTTGGCCGGCCAGCCATACCAGATCAGTGTACGCGTCACGCTCGCTATAGCGACGAGCGCTGACGTCGGTCCCCGCCGGATAGGCGTCATCGACCTGCCGCGCGATGTCGAATGCCTGGGCATATTGGCCGTCATTCTGGGCGCCGCGCGCGTTGGTGAGCAGCACGGCATACCAATCGCCAACATCGCCCGGCGGCGACGCAAGCGTGCGCGGCTGGGCGAGCAGCGTTCGCGCGCTGCCCCAGGCATTGTTGTTCTTCAGCCATGTCGCGCGATCGGCGATATAGCCCGCGTCGTTCGCGTAGCGACCAAGCGAGCCCGTTGCCGCTGCCGCCGCATCCGGCGCATTCGTGCGGAAGGCGATCCGTGCCGCGAACAGGTCGCGCTTGTCTGCGCTGACGAGCGATAGCTGGCGTTGTGCGGCGCTTGTTGCTCCCGCCCATAACAGGGCATCCATCCGCGCATCATGGTCAGCGGGTGACAAGGTGCTGCCGAAGCCGGCCAGGATCTTGGCTTCATCCGCGGCTGGCAGCGTACCCTGGGTCCAGGCAGCGCGGGCGGCCTGGTTGGCCTCGTCGCGCAGGCCAATAGCTGCCAGTGCCTCGGCAAAGCGCACCTTGCCGGTTCCGGTTAGAGGCGGAAAGCGACGGAAGTAACTGACGGCAATGCCGGGCGACCAGCTGCCGGAATCCATCGCGCGCTCGGCGGACCGACGCCGATCATCTTCACCCGGCCAACCGGGATGGGCGAGCAAAAAGCTGGACTGCGCGTCAAAGGTGGCACTGGGCGATTGCTGCAGCTGCTTCCACTGCGCAACCGTTGCTGCCAGCGCCGTGTTCGCTTCGGGTGAGGCTGGCACGCGCTGTAGCTGCGCGCGATAGGCGTCGAGCTGGTCTTGCGGCACGCCCACCGTCGCCGCGATGGCCGAAGCGCCTGCCAGGAGCAGGCTCGATTTGAGGAAAAGGCCTAGCATGTGGACATCCTACGTGATTCGCCGGTATCTGTCGCGCCTCAAAATCAAAAAAATTTCGCGCTTCTTTGTGCGGTAAAGCGAGCAAAGCAATGTTTTCGGGATCAATTCCAGCGCTCGTCACGCCCTTCCATCCCGATGGATCGGTTGACGAAGCAGCCTTTCGGTCGCTGGTCGAGTGGCAGATTAATGAAGGCTCAAGTGCGTTGGTACCGTGTGGCACCACGGGCGAGGCGGCGACGCTGTCGGTGGACGAGCATTTCCACGTCGTGCGGCTGTGCGTCGATCAGACCCGCGGTCGAGTGCCGGTCATCGCCGGCGCGGGCTCGAACGACACGCGCGTCGCAAAACTCAACATTGCAGCCGCAAGGGAGGCAGGTGCCGACGCAGCGCTGATGGTGCCGCCTTATTACAACCGGCCGAGCCAGGAAGGCATTTTCCGTCACTTCGAGGCAATCGCCGCGTCGTGCGACTTGCCTATTGTCCTTTACAACGTCCCCGGCCGTACCGTGACCGACATCGCCGTCGAAACAATGGGTCGGATTGTCGCCGCAATGCCAAGCGTGATCGGCGTCAAGGATGCGACCGGCGTGCTCCAGCGCGTCACCGCCCAGCGCGCGGCGTGCGGTGAGGGATTCTGCCAGTTATCGGGTAATGACGAGACCGCGCTTGCCTTTAATGCGATGGGCGGCGTTGGATGCATCTCGGTCGCCGCCAATGTCGCGCCCCGGCTCTGCGCCGATTTCCAGACGGCGTGCGCGGCGGGCGATTATGCAGCGGCGCGGGTGTTTCAGGACAAGCTCTTCCCGCTTTATGTGGCGCTGTTCAGCGATGCATCGCCAGGCCCGATCAAATATGCGCTCTCGCGGGTGCAGCCTGATTTCGCACAGACGCTGCGCCTGCCGATGACCTGGCCCAGCGAGGCGAGCCAGAGGGCGGTCGATGCCGCGCTCGCTGGTCTCTGACTATGCTGTCGCTATAGTGGGCTCGGGTGACAAGAGCCACGCCTCCGCCTCGGCGGCGCTGTTGCAGAAAAGCATGTCGGGCCGGTCGACTAGCCGCCGTGCCTGCATTTTGACGGTGCCGGTCGCCACGACCATCGCGCAGCGCCGCGCGCGGAACGGGCGGTTACCGATCGCTGCCTGAAGCGCCGCTGCCACATCGGGGGGCGAAGGCGCGCAGCCGATAACGTCGACGAGCAGCAGATGATCGTTGAAATGCCCTTTCAGCATGCCGATCGCGCCTTTGCGCGCGACGTCCATTCGCGCGACATCGGGCAACGTGAAGTTGCCGACCAGCGTCATGCGGACCAGCCGCCGTGACTGATCGATTTCAAAGGTCCAGTGGGCGGGCATGAGGCATCGGTTAACGTATTTCCCTTGCCACAGGCTTAATTCGTCAGCGTCTTCCCTTTCCTCCACCGCGCGCCTACATGCCCCCCTCCCTATGGCTCGGCCCAAACCTCCCGTCTTTGAAAAGACCAAGATCGTCGCTGAGAACCGGCGCGCGCGCTATGATTATGCGATCGATACCGTCTACGAGGCCGGCATCGCGCTGACGGGTACCGAGGTGAAGGCGTTGCGGGCTGGCACCGGCTCGATCGCCGAAAGCTATGCCGAGGTGAAGGAAGGGCAGGTCTGGCTGGTCAATTCCAACGTGCCCGAATTCAGCCACGGCAACCGCTTCAATCACGAGCCCAAGCGTCCGCGCAAATTGCTGCTACATGAGCGCGAGATCAACAAGATGCATGGCGCAATGGCGCGCGATGGCATGACGCTTGTCCCGCTCATGATCTATTTTAATTCAAAGGGTCGCGCCAAGGTCGAATTGGCACTGGCTAAGGGCAAAAAGGCACATGACAAGCGCGAGACGATCAAAGAGCGCGACTGGAAGCGTGAACAAGGTAGAATCATGCGCGATCGCGGCTAAAATTCTCATATAATTTCGCCGCTTACTTGTTTGACTGAGCGTCTCATTCGGATAGAACACAGTGCATCCTCGCAATCACGGGATGTTCAATGCGCCAGACCCTCCGCTTTACTTTACTCCTCACCGCAGCCGGGCTCGCCGCAACTACAGCGATTGCCCGGGATGATAGCGCGCCGATGCCCGTCGCTGCCGCCCCACCAGCTGATGCGCCGGAGATCGGCACCTTTGGTTTCGATGTCGCGGGCATGGACCGTAGTGTTGCACCGGGCGATGATTTTGCCGCATTTGCCGGCGGCAATTGGTATAGCATGGTGGAGATCCCGGCTGACCGTTCATCCTATGGCATGTTCAACAAGCTGCAGGATCGCTCGCTCGAGCAGACCCGCGCGATCCTTGATGATGCCGTCAAAACGCCGGGCAGCCGGATCGGCGACTTTTACGCCAGCTTTCTCGACGAGGCCGGGATTGAGGCAAAGGGCGGGGCACCAATTCAGCCGATGATTGCAATGATCAAGGGCGCGCCGGACAAGACGGCACTGGCTGTCGCAATGTCGACGCTGCAGCGGCAGGGCGTCGGTGGTCTGTTCGGTGTTGGCGTGGGCCAAGACCAGAAGGCGCCTGATCAATACATCGTCAACATGCGGCAGTCCGGCCTCGGATTGCCCAACCGGGATTTCTACCTCAAGGATGATCCCAAGCTCGCGGCAACGCGCACGGCCTATCAGGCGTATCTCGGCAAAATGCTGGCGCTGCTGGGCGAACCAGACGCTCTGCAGCGGGCGGCCGCCGTCTTTGCATTCGAAAAAACACTGGCGACAGCGCATTGGACGTCGATTGAATCGCGCGATGCAGACAAGACCTATAACAAATGGTCGGCCGACGAATTCGGGGTCAAGGCACCCGGATATCCCTGGGCGGAGACGCGCGCTGCGCTGGGTGTCGGCGCACAGCAGACGTTCCTGATCCGCCAGCCAAGCGCCATCATCGGCGAGGCCAAGGCATTCGCTGAGACGCCGCTGCCGGTGCTCAAGGACTATGCCATGCTGCGCCTGGCGCGCGCGATGGGGCCCTATCTCTCGAAGGCCTATGACGACACGGTATTCGCTTTTTATGGCACGGCCCTTTCTGGCCAGCCGCAGCAGCGGGATCGGTGGAAACGGGGTGTGGCGCTCGTTAGCGACGGGCTCGGCGAGGAAATCGGCAGGGAATATGTCGCGCGCTATTTTCCACCGGAATCAAAAGCTGCCGCCGATAATCTGGTGAAGAACATTATCGCCGCCATGAGTGCGCGGATCGACAAGCTCGAGTGGATGGCCGCCTCAACCAAGGCAAAGGCCCATGCCAAGCTTGCTGCCTTCACGCCGAAAATCGGCTATCCTTCTCAGTGGCGCGATTATTCGGCCGTTCGCGTAACGCGGAGCAATCTCGTGGCCAATGTCGCCTCGGCCAATGCGGCCGAGTATCAACGCGATCTTGCCAAGCTCGGCCAGCCGATTGACCGGACCGAGTGGTTCATGACCCCGATGACGATCAATGCGTATGCCAACCCGCCGATGAACGAAATTGTGTTTCCAGCGGCAATCCTGCAGCCACCGTTCTTCGACGCCAAGGCTGATCCGGCGGTCAACTATGGCGGTATCGGCGCGGTTATCGGGCATGAGATCAGCCATCACTTCGATGATCAGGGCCGCAAATATGATCCGAGCGGCAAGCTTGCCGATTGGTGGACCGATGAGGATGTGAAGCGCTTCACTGTTTTCACCGACAAGCTCGTCAAACAATATGATGCCTATGAGCCTGTCCCGGGCCAGCACGTGCAGGGCGGGCTGACGCTGGGGGAAAACATCGCCGATTTGGCCGGATTGACGATCTCGCTCGATGCCTATCATCGCTCGCTTGGTGGCAAGCCGGCACCCGTGATTGGTGGATTGACCGGGGATCAGCGTTTCTATCTCGGCTGGGCGCAGGTGTGGCGGATCAAGTACCGCGAGCCGGCGCTCCGCTCTCAGCTCCTGTCCGATCCGCACTCGCCCGGCGAGCAACGGACGGCGACGGTCAGGAACTTGGATGCCTGGTACGCTGCATTTGGTGCCAAGCCGGGTGACAAGGCTTATCTGGCCCCGGCCGATCGCATCCGAATTTGGTAATTTAATCGGGCGGCTCTTTTGGTCGCCCGATTTCCATTGGGCCAGCGCGCCCCGAATTTCATCGCTCTCGGAGAGGAATAACCATGCGTAGCACTAAGATCCTTGCCATCGCCTCTGCTCTTGCCTTGGCGAGCGGTCTGGCGTCAGTCGCCGTCAGCCACCCCGCGAAACCGGGGAACGCGGCCCCCAAGGGCAAGGCGACCGCAAAGGCCGAAATCGGCAGCTTTGGCTTCGACGTGCCCGGGATGGATACAGGCGTCGCACCCGGCGATAACTTCTTTGAATATGCCAACGGCACCTGGCTGAAGAACACCGCAATCCCAGCGGACAAGGCCAGCTACAGCTCGTTCGATGTGCTGCAGGATCTGTCGCAGATGCGGACCAAGGGGTTGCTGGAGGAGGCGATGAAGCAGCCGGGGTCCAGGATCGGCCAGGCCTATGCCGCCTATCTCGATACTGCCGCCATCGAAGCGAAGGGGCTGGCACCGATCGCGCCTTGGCTCCAGCGCATCAAATCGCTTCAGTCGAAGGACGGCTATGCCGCGCTGGCGGCAGAGGCTGACCTCAATGGCGTTGGCATTCCGTTCGGCAGCGGCGTGAGCCAGGACGCGAAGAACCCGGATGTCTATACGGTGAGCCTGCGCCAGTCCGGCCTGGGGCTACCCGACCGCGATTATTATCTGAGCGCCGACCCGAAGCTGGTCGCCGCCCGCACTGCCTATCGGGCCTATGTCGCGCGCATGTTCACGCTGGCGGGGGAGGCCAACGCCGAGGCGCGGGCCAAGGCGGTGGTCGACTTCGAGACCGAGGTTGCCCGGGCGCACTGGACGCGGATCGAGAGCCGGGATGCCGATAAGACCTATAACAAGATGGCCGTGGCCGATCTGGTGACGATGGCGCCGGGATTTGATTTCGCGACATACTTCAAGGCCGTTGGTACACCGGTTGACACCGTAATCGTTGGTCAGCCGACCGCGATTGCCAAGATGGCGGCGGTGATCGCGGCGACGCCGCTTGAGGTGCTGAAGGACCAGCTTGAAATCCGTTCGCTCGACAGCTTTGCCGATGTGCTGCCTAAGTCATTCGATAAAGCCAGTTTTGACATGTACGGCACGGTGCTGGGCGGCACGCCCGAGCAGCAAGTCCGGTGGAAGCGTGCAGTGAATTGGACATCGGGGGCGATCACCGATGACGTCTCCAAAATCTATGTTGCGCGCTATTTTCCGCCCGCAACCAAGGCGGCGATGGACACGCTTGTCAGCAACATCATCGCGGCAATGAACGTGCGGCTCGACAAGCTCGAATGGATGGCGCCCGAGACCAAGGTGAAGGCGCATGCCAAGCTTGCCGCCTTTGTCCCGCGCATCGGCTATCCCAGCCAGTGGCGCGACTATTCGTCGCTGCAGATCGTGCCGGGGGATGCCTTTGGCAACAAGCTGCGCGCGAACAGATGGGCCGACGACTATAACCGCAGCAAGCTCGGCAAGCCGATATATCGCTGGGAGTGGGGCTTGGCACCGATGACGGTGAACGCGCAGGCCAACCCGACGCTGGTGGCGATCACCTTCCCCGCGGCGATCCTGCAGCCGCCCTTCTTCGATCCCAACGCCGACCCTGCCGTGAATTACGGGGCGATCGGTGCAGTGATCGGCCATGAAATGAGCCATCATTTCGACGATCAGGGCGCAAAGTTCGATGCCAAGGGCAGGCTGACCCAGTGGTGGACCGATGCCGATATCGCCGCGTTCAAGGCCCGCACCGACAAGCTCGTCGCTGAATTTGATGCCTATGAGCCGCTGCCCGGCATGCATGTGAAAGGCGCGCTGACGCTGGGCGAGAACACGGCTGACCTTGCAGGCCTTGCCGCCGCGCTCGATGCCTATCACGCATCATTGGGCGGCAAGCCAGCACCGGTGATTGGCGGGTTTACCGGTGACCAGCGCTTTTATCTGGGCTTTGCACAGGTGTGGCGGCGCAAACACCGTGAGGCCGACCTGCGCAACCGGCTGCTGACCGATCCGCATGCGCCGGGCGAGCAGCGCGCCTGGATCGTGCGCAACATCGATGCCTGGTATGCGGCCTTCAATCCCAAGCCGGGCGAAAAGCTGGTTCTGACGCCGGAACAGCGCGTTCGCATCTGGTAGCCGCTTGACGGGTGCGCGGGCGGGGCCAAAGAGGGGGCATGGCCTCGCTTCCAACCCCGCCCGCGACCTTTGTTTCCTCGACGCGCCTGGCGCTGTTCGTCGCAATTGCCGGGTCAGCTGCCGCCGCGCTCACGGTGCTTGTGCTGATCGGCAGCCCGGCGCTGTCCGCCGGTTTCTTTGGCGCGACAATCGGCATGGCGACGATTGCGATGGCGTTTCGGGCGATGCGGCGCCCGGCCGAATTAATAGAGCCTGACACTGACTGGTCAGTCGCGCGGGCGCTGGCCGACGCGAGCAGCGATGCCGTCGCCATCACCGATCGCGCCGGGCGGCTGGTGTGCGCCAATGATCGCTATCGAGCGCTGTTCGGTGGCTATCCGACCCCGCCAAACCTCCCAATCGGTGACGCCGGGGTTACCGCACTGAGCGCGGCTGGCCGGGCGGCCTGGCGCGATGGCAGCGCGTCGAGCGGGCGGCTATCGGCCACGATCGGCATGCTGACCGGCCAGATCCACCGGGCAGGCGCTGCCGAGGATATGCTGCTGTGGCGCTTTTCAGGTGCGGAGAGTGTCGATCTGGCCGCCACGGTTGAATCAACGATCAGCGGCGCGATGGGGAACCGCTTGGCGGCGGCTGGTGTGATGGCAGTGTTGATGTCGGCGGACGGCCGCGTGCGATCCGCCAATCGCGTCTTCCGCCTGCGCGCGATGGGGCATGAGGAAAGTATTGTTCAGGGAAGCGATTTCGCCCGATTCCTGATCACCGACGGCAAGGGCATGATCCGTTTCGAGCGGGAAGGGGCCGCAGGCGGGCCGCTGCGCGTGTTGCAGATCCCCTTCATCGATGGGGCCAACGCCCCGACACTGGTGGTGCTGCTCGATGAGGATGACGTGGCCGGCGTTGGCACGGGGTCTGGTACCGGTTCTGGTCATGCGCTGGGCGGTGCCGCGCATGTGGCGAGCCTGGTGGCGCTGATGCCCTTTGGCATTGCCCTGGTCGACCGCGAGGGGCGGTTCGTGCAGATGAACGACGCCTTTGTGCGGGCGGCCGATGTGGATGTGGCAGCACCCCCGCTTTACCCCGGCGATCTTGTCGTGCGCGAAGACAAGGCCGCCGTTGCCGATGCCGTCCGCCGGTTCGCCAGTGGCGCAACGCACAGCACCGACATGGCAGTGCGGCTGAAGGACCGGCCCGAAGAGCCGGTTGCGCTTTCAATTGCCGGCGCGCGCGGGCTGGGGGATGCCGCCGTGCTGCTGAGCCTGAAGGACAATGGCGAGGAAACCCGGCTGAAGCGGGAGGTGGCGCAGGCGACCAAGATGCAGGCCGTTGGGCAGCTCGCCGGTGGTGTGGCGCATGATTTCAACAACATATTGACCGCCATTATCGGCCACTGCGACCTGATGCTGATGCGGCATTCGCCCGGCGACAGCGACTATGACGATATCCAGCAGATCCGCGCCAATTCCAACCGCGCCGCATCGCTGACCCGGCAACTCCTCGCTTTTTCGCGCCAGCAGACCTTGCGCCCGCAAGTGCTGCAACTGCCCGATGTCATCTCCGAAGTGTCTAACCTGCTCAAGCGCCTGATTGGCGAGACGGTGACGCTGACGGTGAAGCATGGCCGCAATCTGGGCGCGGTGCGGGCCGACCCGGGGCAATTGGAACAGGTGGTGATGAACCTGGCCGTTAACGCACGCGACGCGATGCTGGCCAAGGACCCGCACCGGGGCGGCACGCTGACGATTGAGACCATGGCGGTGACGTCGGCCGATGTCCGCAAGATGGGATCAGACATTCTCCCCATCGCCGATTATACCGCGCTGAAGATTTCAGACACCGGCACCGGCATTCCGCCCGACATTCTGGCCAAGATTTTCGAGCCGTTCTTCACCACCAAGGAAGTGGGGAAGGGGACGGGGCTGGGGCTTTCCACCGTTTACGGCATCGTCAAGCAATCGGGCGGCTATATCTTTGCCGATTCCCGCCCCGGCAAGGGGGCAACCTTTACCATCTATCTCCCCGTCCACACCGCGACCGCCCCCGCCAAGCAGGTGGCCGCCCCCAAACCCAAACAGGGCGATTTATGGGGGAGCGGCACCATTTTGCTAGTGGAGGATGAAGACATGGTGCGCGCCGTTGCCGAGCGTGCGCTGACCCGGCAGGGCTATACCGTGCTGACCGCCGAACATGGCGAGGCCGCACTCGAGCTGCTGGCCGAACATCCAAGGCCCGACCTGCTCATTTCCGATGTGGTGATGCCGATGATGGACGGGCCGACCATGGTGCGCCACGCACGCGAACGGTATCCCGATCTGCCGATCCTGTTCATGTCGGGCTATGCGGAGGAGCAGCTGCGCAAATCGATCGACCTGGATAATGTGGCCTTTATCGCCAAGCCGTTCTCCGTGCAGCAACTGGCAGAAGCGGCGCGCGATGTGCTTGCAGCGAAATGACGCTTGGCGGTGCTGCCGTTCTCCGCTCTAAGCGCCTGTCATGACTATCCAATCCATATTGATCGTCGAAGATGAACCCCTGATCGGCATGATGCTGGAGGATTTCCTCGAGATGCTCGGCAAGCGGGCCATTGGCCCGGTGGATTGCATCAGCGATGGGCTGGCGGCCGTCAACGCCGGTGGCGTCGACGCTGCCATCCTCGACGTTAATCTGCGGAACGGGGAGAAGAGCTGGGCGATCGCCGATGCGCTTGCCGCCGCCGGCATTCCGTTTCTGTTCGCAAGCGGCGGCAGCGACGATATGATCGACCCGCGCTTTTGCGACCGCCCCGTGCTGGCCAAACCGTTCACGATGGATGGCATCGAAAAGGCGCTGGCTGCTCTTTTTTGATCGCAGGGCCGGTTGCTGACAGCGCCGGGAACCGTTCTGTGCGCCTGAATTGAGCGCTGCGCGAAAAAGTTCCGTTCCCCTCTTGTTCGATGAGAACATTTGCGGTACGAGACTGCTATGCATTGCCCAACCGGCATGTTCGGTCTAGCGACGGAGGCTTCCAGTGGCAGCTCAATTGAAGGTCATCGACAGCAAAATGGCGGTATCTACGGACAAGGCGGCCGCCGAGCGGCAAAAGGCGCTTGATGCGGCACTCGCGCAGATCGATCGGGCCTTTGGCAAGGGCTCGGCGATGCGGCTCGGCTCGAAGGAGACGATGCAGGTCGAGGCGATTTCGACGGGATCGCTCGGGCTTGATATCGCGCTTGGGGTCGGCGGGCTGCCGCGCGGGCGAGTGATTGAGATTTACGGGCCTGAAAGCTCGGGCAAGACGACGCTGGCGCTCCACGTGATTGCCGAGGCGCAGAAGAATGGCGGTACGGCGGCGTTTGTGGATGCCGAGCATGCGCTCGACCCGGTGTATGCCAAGAAGCTGGGCGTCAACATCGACGAGCTGATCGTGTCGCAGCCCGACACCGGCGAGCAGGCGCTCGAGATTGTCGATACGCTGGTGCGGTCCAATGCCATCGATGTTCTGGTCGTCGATTCTGTCGCAGCCTTGGTGCCGCGTGCGGAAATCGAAGGCGAAATGGGCGACACC
>CAZXBM010000033.1:0-36910 GCA_964638495.1 uncultured Stakelama sp.
CCGCTGGTCGCGCTGGTCGGCAATCCCAATGCCGGCAAAAGCGCCCTGTTCAACGCGCTGACCGGCGCGCGACAAAAGGTCGGCAATTATCCCGGCGTTACAGTGGAGCGGCATTCCGGGCGGCTCGCGCTGGCCGATGGCCGCCCGGTCGAACTGGTCGACCTGCCGGGCGCATACAGCCTCGATCCCGGCAGTCCGGACGAGCGCGTCACCCGCGACGTTGTGACCGGCGCGCAGGCGGGCGAGCGCCTGCCCGATGCACTGATCGTCGTCGTCGATGCTGCCAATCTCGACAATCATCTGCGCTTCACATTGCAACTGATCGCGCTGGGCCTCCCGGTAGTGGTGGCCCTCAACATGATCGATCTGGCCGAACGCGACGGGCTGGTGCTCGATGCCGATGCGCTGTCGCGCGAGCTAGGGGTACCGGTGGTATCGACCGTGGCGGTGCGCCGGCGCGGGTTGGAAGAGCTGAAGGCCAAGATCGCCGACGTGATTGGCCACGGCCCACTCACCCGGTTGCGCGCCAGCGATGGCAGCGTGCAGGAAGATATCGCCACCCTGCAGCGCCGCGCGCGGACGATTGCGGTCGCCGCAACGATTTCCGAAACCCCCACGCGCCGCTGGACCCATGCGCTTGACGAAGTGGCGCTGCATCCGGTGTGGGGCATGATCCTGCTCGCCACGATATTGTTCTTGATGTTCCAGGCGGTGTTCAGCTGGGCGCAGGTGCCGGCGGACGCGATCGATGCCGGATTCAGTGCGCTGGGCACGGCGATTACCGCGCGCTTTGGCGAAGGGTTCATCCAGTCGCTGATCGTCGATGGGGCGATTGCGGGCGTTGGCGCGGTGCTGGTCTTCCTGCCGCAGATCATGATCCTGTTCTTCTTCATTCTGCTGCTCGAGGCGAGCGGCTATATGGTCCGCGCCGCCTTTCTGATGGACCGGGTGATGGCGAGCGTTGGCCTATCGGGCCGCGCGTTCATCCCGCTGCTGTCGAGCTTTGCCTGCGCCGTGCCTGGCATCATGGCGACGCGCACGATTGAGGATGAGAAAGACCGGCTGACGACGATCCTGATCGCCCCGCTGATGACGTGTTCGGCGCGGTTGCCGGTCTACACCCTCATCATCAGCGCGCTCATCCCCAACACGCCGGTGCTGCCGTTCGTCGGCCTGCAGGGCGTGGTGATGTTCGGGCTCTACATCATGGGCGTGGTGGGGGCATTCGTGGCGGCATTGGTGCTGCGCAACACCGTTACCAAGGGTGCATCCTCCGGCTTCATGATGGAAATGCCCAAATACCAGATGCCCCGCGCACGCGATATCGCGCAGGGGCTGTGGAGCCGAGTCGTCATCTTCCTGCGCCGCGCCGGCACGATCATCCTCTATTCGACGGTCGCTTTGTGGCTGCTGCTGAGCTTCCCCAAGCCGCCCGCTGGCAGCCCAGTCTCGCCGGTCAATTATTCTGTCGCCGGGCGGGTCGCCAACGGCCTTGCGGTGGTGCTCAAGCCGATCGGCTTTGATCGCGACATCGCGCTGGCGCTGATCCCGGCAATGGCGGCGCGCGAGGTTGCAGTGGCGGCGCTCGGTACCGTCTATGCGATTGATAACCCCGATGCCGAAACGGGGCAAAAGGCGCTGGCAGCGAACTTGCGTTCGCGTTGGTCGCTGCCGACGGCGCTTGCCTTCTTGATGTGGTTCGTTTTCGCGCCGCAGTGCATTTCCACGATTGCCGTCACCCGGCGAGAGACCAATTCGTGGCGCTGGCCTGCCTTCATGGTTGGCTATCTCTTCGTGCTGGCCTACATCGCGGCAGGCGCGACCTATTGGGGCGCAATCGCACTCGGGCTTTAGGAAGAGAATATGGCGGGCAGCGTCAACAAGGTGATCATCGTCGGCAATCTGGGCCGCGACCCCGAAAGCAAGACCTTCCAGAATGGTGGCAAGGTGGTGAACCTGCGTATCGCCACGTCGGATACGTGGAAGGACAAGAATAGCGGCGAGCGCAAGGAATCGACCGAATGGCATTCGGTGGCGATCTTCAATGAAGGCCTTGCCAATGTCGCTGAGCGCTATCTGCGCAAGGGCAGCAAGGTGTATATCGAAGGCGCGCTCAAGACCCGCAAATGGCAGGATGCGAGCGGCAATGATCGTTACTCGACCGAAATCGTGCTGCAAGGCTTCAACAGCGTGCTGACGATGCTCGACGGGGCACCGGGTAGCGGTGGCGGCAGTGGCGGCGGCGGTGGCGACTGGGATGGCGGTCGTGACGATTTCGGCGGTGGCAGTGCGCCGGCTCGGGGCGGTGGCAGTCGCGGCGGTGGCGGCGGCGGCTTTGGCGGCGGCAACAGCGGCGGCGGCTTCCCGGACGATCTCGACGACGACGTGCCGTTCTGATTTGAAAGGTGCCTTGCCCGTTTCTGGGCGGGGCGCAAATCTGCTGGCGTGGAGATTGTTCGCGCAGAGGCGCGGAGGACGCAGAGGGTTTTTCAGGGCTGGCTTTGCGCATCAGAATTCTGAACGCATTGGGCAAAGCCCAAGATCATGCCGACGCAAGGCAGTTCGTTCGCCCCGCAGCGCAACACCTCCGCGCCCTCTGCGCCTCTGCGCGAATCAACCTTCTTATTCTTGCGCGCGCAGTGCCCCGATGGGAAAGACTCCGGCTATCGCCGCAGCAGGAACACCGCATGCTCGGCGAGGAAGTTCGCCGCCGCTGACGTGGTAAGCTTCCCGTCCGACAGGAACCACGCGCCCTCCACCTTGATCCCGCGTTCCTTTACGAACGTGCGGAAATCGTCGACCGTCACATGGTGGATATTGGGTGTGTCATACCAGCGCTCGGGCAGCAGCTTTGTAACCGGCATCCGGCCGCCCCAGAGGAGTGACGCCCGCACGCGCCAATGCGCGAAATTGGGGAACGAGACAAAGGCCTGCCGCCCGATCCTGAGCAGATGATCGAGCACGACATCGGGCGCGCGGGCGGTCTGCAGCGTCTGGCTGAGGATCGCGTAATCGAAGCTCGCATCGGGATAATCGGCCAGGTCGCGGTCAGCATCGCCCTGCACGACCGATAGCCCGCGCGCGACGGCGGCGGCAACATTGCCGGCGTCGATTTCCAGCCCACGCGCATCCACCCCCTGCGTATCGCGCAGCGCAGCCATCAACGCGCCGTCGCCGCAGCCGATATCGAGGATGCGCGATCCCGGCGCAACATGCGCGGCGATGATCGCCAGATCGGGCCGGAGCGCCATCATTCGTCCACTCGCAGCATGGTAGCAAAGTCAGGTGCGAGCCGCTCCATATAGCGATCGGCGCGGAGCAGCGGGTGAAAGCCGAGCGCTGCATAGACGCCGTGCGCATCACGCGTCACCAGGCCGATCCGGCGCAGGCCCGCAAAATCGGGATGGTCGAGAAACCACGCAACCATCTGCCTGCCGATCCCCTTGCCGCGCGCACCCTCATCCACCCACACATCGGCGAGCCAGGCAAAAGTGGCGTGATCGGTGATCATGCGCGCAAAGCCGATCTGCGTGCCGTCGCAATACGCCCCCAGGCAATGCGATCCGGCGATGGCGCGTTCGACGAGCGATCGGGCAATGCCGGGCGACCAGTAGCTCGATGCCAGCCAGGCATGAATCTGGTCGACGGCGAGCAGCGCCGGATCATCGGAGAGGATGATGTCGCTCATGCAACAGCGCTCAGGAAGCCGTCTACCACGCGGTTCAGTTCCGGGTTTTCGAGCAGGAAGGCATCATGGCCATAGGGGCTCGACAGTTCGATAAAGCTCGCCGCCGCGCCGCTTGCGTTGAGCGCGTGGACAATGCTGCGCGATTCGGATGTCGGATAGAGCCAGTCGGTATCGAAACTGACGAGGCAAAAGCGCGCGCTGGTCGCGCGGAAAGCGTTGGCGAGCATGCCGCCATGCTCCTCGGCCAGATCGAAATAATCCATCGCTCGCGTGATGTAGAGATAGGAGTTGGCATCGAACCGATCGACAAAGCTGATGCCCTGGTGGCGCAGATAGCTTTCAACCTGGAAATCGGCATCAAAGCCAAAGCTCTTGGCCTCGCGTGCCTGCAGCCGCCGGCCGAACTTCTCGGTCAGCCCGGCCTCGGACAGATAGGTGATGTGCGCGGCCATCCGCGCAACGGCGAGCCCCGCCACGGGCGGTTCGCCGCTCGCATAATAATCGCCGCCCTGCCAGCGCGGATCGGCCATCACCGCTTGCCGTCCGACCTCGTGAAACGCGATGTTCTGCGCGGTGTGGCGCGCGGTGGAAGCAATGACGACCGATGCGCGCACGCGATCAGGGAAAGTCGCGGGCCAGCTGAGCGCCTGCATGCCCCCCATCGACCCGCCAACAACCGCGCGGAGCACGCCGACGCCGAGATAATCGAGCAGCATCGCCTGTGCACGCACCATGTCGCGGATGGTAATGACGGGAAAGGACATGGCCCATGGGTTGCCCGTCGCCGGATTGATGCTGGCCGGCCCCGACGACCCCAGGCAACTGCCCAGCACATTGGCGCACACAACAAAGAAGCGGTCGGTGTCGATCGGCTTGCCCGGCCCGACCATCTGCAGCCACCAGCCCGGTTTGCCCGTGCGCGGATGAACCGAGGCGACATGCTGATCCATCGTCAGCGCGTGGCAGATAAGGATCGCGTTGCCGCCATCGGCTGCCAGATCGCCATAGGTTTCATAGGCGATGTCCACCGGCGACAGCATCGCGCCGCCATCAAGCCGCAAGGGCCCGGGCAGGGTGACGGTGCAACCGAGGCCGAAACGAGCGTCGCCAGACATGAACCGGGCGCTAGGGCCGGGCCGCTCGCCCTGTCAATGGGAAGGCCGCGAATGGCGCGGGTTTCAAAGCACGCGGCGAAGCGCTATGCGCGGGCCATGTCTGATCCTGCCCCCAACGCCCCTATTGCTAAAGACTGGGTCATGGCCATCGCGCCTTATGTCCCCGGTCGCTCAACCGCCGATGACGGGCGGGTCCTCGTCAAACTGTCCGCGAACGAAAATCCGCTGGGTTCCAGCGAGCACGCGCGCGCCGCCTTCGAGGCTGCTGATCGCTCACTCGCGCGCTACCCCGATCCGGGCGCCACGATCCTGCGAACGGCGCTGGCCGAGACATACGGCCTTGATCCGCAGCGCGTCATTTATGGTACCGGATCGGACGAGGTGCTGCACATGGCCGCCGGCGCCTTTGCCGGGCCGGGCGATGAGGTGATCTTCGTCAATTACGGCTTTGCGGTATACGAGATCGCGACGCGGCGGGTGGGGGCAACCCCGGTGGTTGCGCCCGACAAGGACTATGCGACCGATGTCGACGCGATCCTTGCCTGCGTGACGGATAAAACCAGCATCATCTTTCTCGCCAATCCCAATAACCCGACGGGCACCTTTACGCCGCGCGCAGAGATCGCGCGGCTGCATGCGGCGTTGCCCAAGCGCGTGTTGCTGGTGATCGACCAGGCCTATGCCGAATATCTGGAGGCCGAGGAGGACGACGCAGGTCTTGCGCTGGCGATGACGGAGAGCAATGTCCTCACCACCCGGACATTTTCAAAGATCCACGGGCTGGCGGCGGAGCGGATCGGCTGGGGCTATGGATCAGCAGCGGTGATCAATGCGATGCACCGCATCCGCGCGCCGTTCAACGTCACGACAGCGGGGCAAATGGCGGCCGTCGCCGCATTGGGCGATACCGAGTTCGTCACATCGGCGCGCCTGCACAATGCCAAATGGCGGGGCTGGCTGGCGGACGAGATCGCCTCGATGGGCAATCATGGGCTGCGCGCGGTGCCGTCCAAAGCCAATTTCCTGCTCGTCCTGTTCGAGGGCGCGGTATCGGCAGAGGCGGCCTATAACGGCCTGATGGCGCGCGGCTATATCGTACGCTGGCTGCCGGGCCAGGGCCTGCCGCATGGCCTGCGGATCACGATCGGCACCGAGGCTGAGACACGCGGGCTGGCGGCGGCACTTCGCGACATTATCGAGCCGCACGGCTGATGCTGCCGTTTGCACGGGTGACGATTATCGGGCTGGGTCTGATCGGCTCCTCGATTGCGCATGCGGTGCGCGCCAACATGCCGACAGTGCGGCTGACTGGGTACGACACCGCTGCCGAGGTGCGCGCGACCGCCGACCAGCTGCAGCTGTGCGACGATATTGCCGATACGGCGGGCACGGCCGTGATCGATGCCGATCTGGTGATCCTCTGCGTGCCGATTGGTGCCATGGCGGCGGTGGCCGACGCGATCAGGGCCGATTTGCCCGCAGACGCCGTGGTGAGCGATGTTGGCAGCTGCAAGGAAGAGGTCGCACGGGTGCTGGTCGAGGGTTTGCCGGGGGCGACGATCGTTCCGGCGCATCCCGTGGCAGGTACCGAGCGATCCGGCCCCGAGGCGGGTTTTGCCACGCTCTTCCAGGGGCGGTGGTGTATCGTCACCCCGGTCGACGGCATGCCCGAGGGTGCGACCGAGCGGGTGAGCGAATTTTGGCGGAAGCTTGGGGCGAATACCGAGGTGATGGCGCCTGATCATCACGATCGCGTGCTCGCAGTGACCAGCCATTTGCCGCACTTGATTGCCTATACCATCGTCGGCACGGCTTCCGACCTTGAAGAAGTAACGCAATCGGAAGTGATCAAATATTCGGCGGGCGGGTTCCGGGATTTCACCCGCATCGCCGCGTCCGATCCGACAATGTGGCGCGATGTGTTTTTGTCGAACCGTGAGGCGGTATTGGAAATGCTCCAGCGCTTCTCGGAGGACCTGTCGCAGCTCCAGCGCGCCATCCGCTGGGGCAAGGGGGATGAGCTGTTCGATCTGTTCACCCGCACGCGTGCGGTGCGGCGCAGCATCATCGAACAGGGCCAGGACGATGCCGCGCCCGACTTTGGGCGCGCGCACGAATAAAGCCGGGCAGAAAATGATGCGGGACGGCGCTTGCGGCTATCCCGTGTGATCGTGACAGTCCGTTCGTTTACGCTCTGAACCGTGACGACTCACCTTTGCCGTTGCGCTTTACCATCCAGAACAGCCCGACGAGCGACAATCCCAAGAAGAAGCCCAGGGTGCCGCCCTTCGCATAATCGGGCAACTGCGTGTTTGCCATCATCGGCAGCAGCAACGCAGGCATGATCGCCGGCATGATGACCAGCGGCAACATACGGGCTCTGGGATTTTTGCGCATATCCGGATGCTCCTCAGCGATCGGGGTTTGGATGCCATGCACGGTGCGGGCAATCAAGGCGGATCCGATCGAGGCGGTTTGATACCCGTTATCTGCGGTCGGACCTTTGCTATTCCAGCACGTTGATCGCGCTATGAACGCGCGATTCAATCTCTTCGCGCGATAATTTCGGGGGAATACGTTCGCCAAACAAAAAGGTGATGACGCCAGGCTGCTTCGGCCCCTTTTTCGTCCAGAGATTACCCGAGTTGATCGCGATGGGCACCACGGGCAGGCCGAGGACCCGGTACAAGCCGGCAAAGCCCGATTTGAGGCGCGGTTTTTCGCCCGCTGCCACGCGCGTTCCTTCCGGAAAAATGATGACGGAGCGCCCCTGATCGAGCGCGACCCTGGCTTCGCGCATCATCTGGCGCAAAGCCGCCGATGAGGCATCGCGATCGACTACGATCGCGCCATATTGCTGCATCGCCCAGCCCCAGACGGGGATGGAGGTGAGCTCCCGCTTGATGACGAACACCGGGTTGCCGAGCGTCAGGCACAGCTCGAGCGTTTCGAACATCGCGTGGTGCTTGGCGGCATACAAGGTGGGCTCTGCCGACGCACCACCGACATAATGGCTGGTGATGCCAAGGGTCCAGCGTGCGACGAAACGGTGAAAGCGCGACCAGAGATGGACATTGGCCACCAGCAGCTGGTGACCGAACAGCGCTGACACGGGGGTGGCGAGCACGATTGGGATTGAGCCGACATAAAAGGCCAGCTTGAAAAGGGCGGTGCGCAAGTGGGCGATCATGATCCAACCCCCAACCACAGCGCGATGCGGCGCACCAGAAACTTGTTGTATTCGGCCAACAGCAGCAGGACGCGCGGCATGCCGGGAACGCCTTCGCCCACCACGGTAACGCTTGGGCCAAGCGCATAGGTGAGTTCCATTTGTGCGCGGCGGACATGCCAGTCGGACGTCACCAGCCGCACCGATTTATAGCCATGCCGGCGTACCCAATCGCTGGTTTCCTCTGCATTAGAGCGGGTGTCGACCGCCTCGTTGCCCAAATCGATGCAGCAGGCGAACCACCCCGGTGCGGTACGATAGGCGATGGCGAGATCAATCGGCCTGACACCGGGCGCCACGCCTGTGACGAGCATGCGCTTGGCCGCTCGCGCCTTCAGCAGCGCAATCCCTCGATCAATCCGCCCGGGTCCGCCCGTTGGCACGACGATGCCGTCGGTCTGCACGCCCTCGACCGGCCCCGGCAGCGTGAGCATGAACCATGCAAAGCCAAGCAGCCAGGCAATGGCGGACAGCCCCAATATCCGCCGGATCATAAGATTCGCCTGAGCGCGCCGAGCACGGCAAAGCGCGCGGCAATCGTCGCCAGCAACGCGAACAACACCGGCAAACCCGCCAGCAGCACCCAATCGCGCGGCGACAGCGCAATCCCGCCCAGCAGATCGGAGCCAAGCGTCGCCAGCTGGCCGCCGACAAAGGAGATGGTCAGCATCGCCAGCACCGCACCGGCGAGCCCGCCATAGAGCGTATCAAGGGCAATGCGACGCTGGAACAGCCGGGCGATCTGCATGTCTGTAGACCCCAGCATGTGGAGCACCTGGATCGTTTCGCGATGGGTATCGAGCCCGGCGCGCCCGACCAGCAGCACCACCGCCGCCGTCGCGCCCGCCATCAACAGCACCAGGCCGAAGGCGAGCCCAACCATCAGCCCCATGAAATTGCTGACCGGCGACATCCAGCGCTCATGCCGATCGATACGCGCAGCCGGCACTACAGCACGCACCGCGCGGGAAAGCTGCCCGACGATCGCCGCGCCGCCCGACGCGAGCTGGACATCGATCATCGCCGGGATGGGCAAATCGGGATCGCCCGCGTCCTCTCCCAACCAGGGGCGGAGCAGCGCGGCCATCTGCGTGCGATCGACAGCATCTGCCCGGATCACGCCGGGTACCGCCCTGATTGTTGCCAGCGCCGTCGCTGCCTCCCGCTCACGCACCTGCTCATTGGCCTCGACGATCTGCACCGTCAGCCGGCCGGCGATCTGCTTATCGAGCAGCGATGCGGCAGCCAGTGTGCCGAGCCCAAAAGCAGCGGCAAGCACGGTCAGGAACAGCATGATTGCCATGATCCACGACATCGATCGCGTTCGGCGGCTTTCATCGAGCAATCGACGGTCAGCGGCGGGGGTGATGACCTTGATCTTCACCCCGTCTCCCCCGGCGGGTGACGGAGCGAGCCGGTAGGGTCGAGTAGCCGCCCCTGATCAAGCCGCATCATGTGCGCGTTTGGAATCCGACCAAGCAAATGAAAATCGTGCGTCGCGACAACGACCGTCGTACCGAGCCGATTGAGGCTGTCAAACAGATGGAGCAACCGCGCTGCCATGTCAGCATCGACATTGCCGGTGGGCTCGTCGGCAACCAGAATTTCCGGCCGGCCGATAACGGCGCGGGCGATGGCCACGCGCTGCTGCTCGCCACCCGACAGCGTCGGCGGCTTCGCATCGACCCGGTCAGACAGCCCAACCCAGGCGAGCATCTCGCGCACCGGGGCGTCGATATCACTTTCAGGGACGCCCGAGACGCGCAAGGGCAGCGCGATGTTATCGAATGCCGAGAGGTGGGGCAGCAGCCTGAAATCCTGGAACACCACGCCGACCCGGCGGCGAAAGCCGGGCAATCGGTTGCGCGGGAGCGTGACGGCATCTTCACCAAACAGACGGATCGATCCGCGACTGGGCCGCTGGGCCAGATAGAGCAGTTTCAGCAGCGATGTCTTGCCCGCGCCCGACGCGCCAGTGAGAAAATAAAAGGCACCCGACGAGAGGGTGAAGCTGACATCGGACAGCGTTTCCTGCCCGGTGCCATATCGCAGACCGACATTGTCGAATTGCACGATGTTCGCCATGCAGGCGCGGTTCCGCTCTTGTTCGTTGCAAATCAGGTTCGCCACGCCATCGCACGCCCGGACGGGCGGCTCAAGCGTACTTCCCCTACTTGCCACCCGGCCCCGCAACGTGCTTAGAGTCCCATTGTCTCGGGGGGCATGTGTCCCGCCGGGTGACGGCAAAGACCTGGCGACCCTGCAACCACGAAACACACCGCCCATGATCCTGGAATGCACCGAATGCCGCACCCGCTATCTGGTGCCAGACGCCGCCATCGGCGTGGATGGTCGAACGGTGCGCTGCGCCAGCTGCAAGCATAGCTGGTTTCAGGCACCTGCCGCGCTCGATCTGGTGGCACGTGCAGAAGCTGCCGCTGCGGCACCGCCCCCGCCGATCATCGCGGCACCCCCATCCGCAGGTTCTTCTCCAGCGGTGGCAGCAGGCGGGGATTATGATCCATTTGCCCATCAGCCGCCATTTCGGCCGCGCCGCAACCCGGCGCGGCGACAGACGATTGCGGCGGTTGCCGCCGGGCTGGTAATGCTCGTTGCGGTTGCCGCCATGCTCTATTCGGGCGCGCCTGGTTTTGCGACCCAGATGGGGCTCGATCAGGGCGCGCGGCGGGAACCATTGCTGATCGAGCAATATCCAATCGACCGGCGCGATCTGCCAACGGGCACCGAGCTGTTCGCGGTGAGCGGGCGCATCATCAACAAATCCACCAAGCGCCAGCCCGTGCCCGACATCCGCGCTGAACTGCGCGATGATGTGACCAACAAGTCGCGCATCGTGTTCAGCTGGACGATCACGCCCGAAAAGCGCTCGCTCGCCCCCGGCGAGGCGGTGGATTTCTACAGCGCGCAGACGGACGTGCCGCCAAACTCCAAGCGGCTGGATTTCACCTTTGAGCGCGGGCCGGTCGGCTGAAGGATCGCGCGGTTCGGCCAAGAGCCGCAGAAAGAGCGTGATATCGCGCTTGTCAGCCATCATGCGCTTTGCTAGTGGGCTGCGCTTACCAGCTGCCGGGCCCCCAATTTGAATTGGGCCGGTGGTGTTTCACGTGCGGCCGTGGCGGAACTGGTAGACGCGCAACGTTGAGGTCGTTGTGGGCGAAAGCCCGTGGAAGTTCGAGTCTTCTCGGCCGCACCACTCCCCCTCGAGAAAATACCCTTAGGGGCAAAGTGAACCCCCGCGACCGCGCCAGATGGGGGCCTCGCCGATTCGCAAAATGCTCTGGCGAGGACGAAGCGCATATGATCACCCCGGCCCCCGCCCGTGCTGAAAGTATCGGCGCGCGCGCAGATGATACCGTGTGGCAGCGCCGAGCGGGCCAGAGCTACTGCGTCAATCCTAGTCGGTGAGTGACTTAAAGGCCGAACCAATCGCTCTTCCGGGTGCCGTCGTGGCGAATAGTTGCCAACCGCCTCATTGCGTCTGGACTTCGGTGTCGGTCATCAGGTCATCGCCGTCCAGCCAGCCGACGACTTCGCGCGCCACCGGATGGTCGATCGCCGCATAGCGCGTGCGCAGAACGAGGCGGCGGTCGCCCAGTCGTTCAAGGCCGTGGTCGTTCAGTGCCAGCAGATCGCGCTGTAACATCGCGGCGAGCGGCTCGCCGGCGACGTGCCGGGCGGCCTGCTGGAAGGCGGCGGCATATTGATAGGCATCCGCGTCGCGGTAACTCTGCGCCAATGTCAGCGCCGGAATGCAGCTGAGTTGCGGCTGAATCGCGGGATTGATCGCATGGCCGCTGATGTGTGCGGCTATCTGGGCGGGGCGGCCGGTAAAGGCGCGCAGGTGCAAAAACCGGGACATGCGCGCCCCGTCATTGACCGGGTAATTGTCCCACAGGCACACCGGGCGACCAATTAGTTCTGCGACTTGGGCCAGATGCGCCGGGCTGATCTCGCGCGAGCAGACCTCCTCGCCGGTCCAGTAGATCCGCACGCTCGGATCGAGCAGGCGGCCGAGCGTCGGCAGATAATCGGCCGGACGCGCACCGAACACGGCATCAAGGACGACATCATCGGAATAATAGGTCGGGCAGAAGAACAAGCGGCTGGACGGCGCCATATGGGCGCACGCATGCACCATGTCTGCCTGCAGCGTGGCGTGGCCGGGCAGGTCGCCGCGCAAATCATCGAACAGGATGGCCAGATCATCGAGACCGATCGGGGCGAGATCGGCAATACGCTGCTCAAGCGCCTGCCGGGTGTCGGCATCGAACGGATGGCGGGCATCCTTTGGCGTGAGCGCCACGCCGAAACGCATGCCGTGACCGCGACAGAAATCGGCAAAATCGGCGATCGCGGCCAATTCTTGCGGCGGATGCGGCGTGCGCCAATCGCGCCGGAGATGTCGGTCGCTCTTGGGGCCATAATGATAAAATCGATAGCCCGCCGGTGCCAGCATCGCGACCACGGCCTTGCGATCATCCCATGACCAGGGCCGACCGAAGCGCCCTTCGATAATGCCGAGTTCGGGCGTCATTCGCTGGCTAGCTCAATCACGCCACCGATCCATGTCGCCGTCACAGCCCGCGCATCGTCTAGATGGACGAGATCGGCCCGCTGGCCCGGCGCGATAATGCCGGTGCGGCCATCGAGCCCCAGGAATCTCGCCGGATTGCCGCTCGCCATTGCCGATGAACGCACGAGCGTCATGCCAAGCAGGTCCTGCGCATTGCGCACCGCTTGCGCCATGGTCAGCGCGGATCCCGCCAGCGTCCCATCGGCCGAGCGGAGCTGACCCTCAACCAGCCGCACCTCGGTGCCCATTAGCGCGAAGTGGTCGAGCGCCGTGCCGACCGGGGGCATTGCGTCAGTGACCAGCACGGCGCGAGCCGGATCGACGCTCGCCAGCGCGATGCGCAGCGTCGCGGGGTGGACGTGATGGCCATCGACGATCAGCCCGAAATGGCTATTGCCGCCGTCCAAGGCAGCGCCAACCATCCCCGGCTCACGGCTGGCAAGCGGCGTCATCGCGTTGAACAGATGCGTGAAGCCGCTAAGACCCTCCGCCAGCGCGGCGCGGGTCTGATCATAATCGGCCATGCTGTGCCCGGCCGCGACGATGACACCGGCATCGACCAGCGCGCGGATCATGCCCGGCGGTGTCATCTCGGGGGCCAATGTCACCAGCCGCACCCCGCGCCCCGGCCGCGTGAGCAGCGTGAACGCCGCATCACCCATCCGCTGCAGCTTGGTGCCGTCATGGATGCCGCGCTTGGCGATGTTGAGGAAAGGGCCTTCGATATGGATGCCGAGCACCCCCGGGACCCCCTGCTCGATCGCCTCGTCGATGGCGTCCATCGCCGTGGCAACGACGCTCAGATCGTCGCTGATCAGCGTCGGCAGCAGCCCGGTCGTGCCAAATCGCCGATGCGCTTGCGCGATTGCCCGGATGCCCGCGACGCTCGGGCTGTCGTTGAACAAGGTGCCGCCGCCGCCATTGACCTGCGTATCGATAAAGCCCGGGAGGATTACCCCGCCGCCAAGATCGATCCGCGCCTGCACCGGCGGCAGCGCCTCTACCGGGCAGATCGCGGCGATCCGATCATCCTCGATGACGATTGCGCAGCCGGTGACGACCTCCTGCTCCAGGGCGATCCGCGCGCCGATAAGGGCGGTTTTGGCCGTCATACCGTTTGGGTGATCTTGGCCAGATAAGGCGGATGATCAGGATCCATGCCGCGCGCGACCGACAAGGCTTCTGCCAACCGATAGAATGACTGGATCATCGCGATCGATGCCGCAACAGGATGGGTGCCGGTGATCACCGGCAGCGTGACCGACGCCGACGCATCATTGAGGCCGCTGCCCGCCACAATCAATTGCGCGCCGCGATCGGCAAAGGCCGACAGGCGATCGGCCAGCCCCTCGCGCGCGACATCGGTCGGCGCGAAGACGAGGACGGGATCGCCCGCCTTGATCAGGGTCATCGGGCCATGTGCTACCTCGGCATGGCTGAACGCTTCGGCATGTAGTCCGCTCGTCTCCTTCAGTTTCAGCGCTGCCTCGGCGGCGATTGGCAAGGTCAGCCCGCGCCCCAGCACCAGCAGATTGGATTGACGCGCGATTATCGGTATCGCCGCTGACCAATCGAGTTGCCAGGCGGCCTCCAGTGTTGAGCCGAGCCCCGCCAGCGCCGACGACAGCGGTTCGTCACCCGCCCATTCGGCAGTTAACTGCGCAAGGACGGCAAGGCTGCAAATGAAGCTCTTGGTCGCGGCCACGCTGTGCTCCGGGCCGGCACGCATCGGCAGGACGATGTCGGCGCTGTCTGCGAGCGGCGAATGCTCATCATTGACGATGGCGATAATTGTCGCGCCCTTTGCCTTGGCGGCGGATGCCGCACGCAGCAGATCGGGGCTGCGGCCAGACTGCGAGATGACGAACAGCGGCACGCCGGCAAAGTGGCGCGATGTCGCGTCATAGAGCGTGCCGATTGAGGGCATGTGGCTGACGGTCGGCAAGCCGAGCCGTGTTTCGAAAAGCAATTTGGCAAAGCTGGCGGCGTGATCGGAACTGCCGCGCGCCAGGGTCGCCACAAAGGGTGGGTCCAGCCTGCGCAGATGCCGCACCGCATCCGCGATGCATGTTTCATTATGACGAAGGCCTGCATCGACGATACGCGGCGCGGCCGCCGCTTCGCTGAACATCAGGCTGCGTTGTTGTGCCAACCCCGGCTCTCCGTCTGCATTTGCACCGTGCGACTTCCCTTGCAGATTCGACCGGCCCATACAATACCAATATCTCACATGCGCGATATTGGTATTAAAGTGGTTGCATGAAATGGCCCATGTTGCCAAGATGGCCGCTATCGAACCGTTCAGGCCGGAGGCTGTCAACGATGCGTGTGCTTGGACTGATGAGCGGGACCTCGCTCGACGGCGTCGATGCCGCAATTATCGATACCGATGGCGAGCAGGTGACGCAGTTCGGGCCGACCCATCTGTTGCCATTCACGCCCGTCGAGCGGGATGTCCTGCGCCGCGCGACCGAAATCGCCGTTTCGCGTGGCGATGTCGATCTCTCGGCACCGCCGATTGCCGAAGTCGAAGCAGTAGTGCTCGACACACATGTGCGGGCGATCGCAGGGGTGCTGGCGCAAGCGGGTGCCGGCACGATCGATCTGATCGGGTTTCATGGTCAGACCATCTTGCATCGGCCCGATCGTTCGCTGACGGTGCAACTCGGCGACGCCGCAGCACTTGCTCGCTTAACTGGAACACCCGTGATCGGAGAGATGCGCCAGGCCGATCTTGTCGCTGGTGGCCAAGGTGCGCCGCTTGTCCCGGCCTATCATTTCGCGCTCGCGCGGTGGCTCGGCAGCGAATGGCCGATTGCCTTTCTCAACATTGGTGGCGTCGCCAATATCAGCTGGCTGGACAGCGATGGGCGCATGATCGCGTTTGACACCGGCCCCGGCAACGGGCTGATTGACCTAATGGTGCAAAGCCGTGGCCTTGGCCGTTATGACGATGGCGGGCACCTGGCGTTGCAGGGAGTGGTGGACGATGCGATACTCACTCGGCTGATGGATAATGATTATTTCCGCCGGGCCGGTCCCAAATCGCTCGACCGATATGATTTTCCGGTCGCAGCGGTCGCGTCGCTGTCGCCGCCGGATGCCGCAGCCACGCTGGTGGCGTTTACGGTAGCGGCCGTTGCTGCGGGCGCGCGCATCCTCCCAAAAATGCCGCGCCGCTGGATCATTTGCGGCGGCGGCAGCCATAACCCGGCGCTGATGGCGGCGCTGCGATCGACGCTTGGTCAATGCGATGCCGCCAATGACATTGGCCTGCGGGGCGACTTTATTGAAGCCGAGGCGATGGCGTTTCTCGCCGCGCGATCGGTACGCGGCCTGCCGCTGACCTTTCCGGATACCACCGGCGTGCCAGCACCGACGCGGGGCGGCGTCCAATTCTCCGCTGTCGACAGGTCGGCGGCATGACGCGCAATCAGGGTATCGCGGCGCTCAGCCGCACAGTTGCCGGTGCGTTTGGGGAGCGTTGGATCGATAGCGAATCGAGGCGTGCGATGTACGCAACCTCCGAGGGGCATCATGCCGCGTTGGTGCCCGACTTGGTCATTCAGCCGGTGAGCATTGCCGAAGTACAGCAGCTGGCCGCCGCCGCCCATGCCGGGCAGGTGCCGATCGTGGCCTATGGGGTCGGGACGTCGCTCGAGGGCAATGCCAGCGCCGTGCCGGGCGCCATCTGCATTGATTTTTCGCTGATGAACCGGGTGCTCGAGATCGTGCCCGACGATCTGCTGTGTGTGGTCGAGCCGGGCGTCACGCGCGAGCAGCTCAATACCGACCTGCGGGCGACCGGGCTGTTCTTTCCAATCGATCCGGGGGCCAACGCCACGCTGGGTGGTATGATCTCAACCCGGGCGTCGGGCACCAATGCCGTGCGCTACGGCACGATTCGCGACAATGTGCTGGCCCTGAAAGTCGTCTTGCCCGACGGTACGCTGGTGCCGACTGGATCGCGCGCGCGCAAATCGGCCGCGGGTTATGATCTGACGCACCTGTTCACGGGCTCGGAGGGCACGCTCGGGCTGGTGGTCGAGGCCACGATGCGGCTGCACGGCATTCCCGAAGTGATCCTGGCCGGTACATGGCCCTTTGCCACCCTCGCGGGCGCGGTGCAGACGGTTATCGCGACGATCCAGTGCGGTATCCCGGTCGCGCGCATCGAATTGCTCGATTCAACCGCGATCCGCGCCTGCAATGCGCATGCAAAGCTGGCCCTGCCCGAACAGCCGACCCTGTTTGTCGAACTGCACGGGTCACCCGGCGCGGTCGTCGAGCAGCAGCGCATGATCGAGGCATTGGGTGCCGAACTCGGCGCCGGCGCGCTGCGCATGGCATCGGACCCGGCCGAGCAGCGGGTGCTGTGGAAGGCGCGTCACCAAGCGCTGCCAGCAGCGCGCGCATTGCGGGCCGGTGCCGTCGTCTGGACGACCGACATCTGCGTGCCGATCTCAAAGCTTGCCGAGGCAATTGAGCGCACCCATCGTGCAATCGACGTGGCAGGCCTGCTCGCGCCTGTGCTGGGGCATGTCGGCGACGGCAATTTTCATGTGCTGTTCGTGCTGGATCGGGATGATCCCACCGGGTGGCAGCGCGCCGCTGACGTCAACCGCCAGATGATCGATTTCGCGCTGTCGGTTGGTGGTACCTGTACGGGCGAACATGGGATCGGGCTGGGCAAGCGCGAGGCGCTGCTGGCCGAGCATGGCGACGCGGCGGTTGCCCTGATGCGGCGGATCAAGGACGCTGTTGACCCCGATAACATAATGAATCCAGGCAAGATTTTTATTTCCTAGCCCGATCTGCGGTGGCATGGCTCGTGTTAAGCGGGCGAATGAATGCCAAGCTGGTATTATTCCCCTTTACAAACACCCCACTTTGGTAGTGTAATGGTATTGTCACTGGCATGGACAGGGCAATAAAGGGAGGGATATCATGCTGCACCACTTGTTTACCCGCACCACGTCGGCGATCGCGCTGGCGGCAACCTTGGCCATGATGCCCGCCGCCGCTTCGGCGCAGACAGTGCCCGCCGCCGAAGACAGCACGGCGGACCCAGCGCCGGTGTCCAGCGGGGCAGCGGCCGCAACCGACATTGTCGTGACAGGATCACGTATCGCCCGTACCGGTCTTACCTCCACCAGCCCCGTTGCTACGACGACACGGGAACAGATTTTGCTCGACCGCGCTGTGACGATCGAGGATTTTTCGGTGAAATTGCCGCAGCTTGCAGGCGGCGTGAATAATACAGCGGCCGGCAGCGATGCGCTCGGCGCGCAAACGCTTGATCTGCGCAACCTGGGGCAGAACCGCACGCTCGTGCTGATCAACGGCACGCGGGCAACGCCCTTCAGCTTCCGCAATGCCGTCGACGTCAATGCCATTCCGGCATCGCTCATCAAGCAAGTCGATGTGCTGACGGGCGGTGCGGCGGCGGTGTACGGCGCGGATGCCGTTGCCGGTGTCGTCAACTTTATCTTGAACGACGAATATCAAGGGTTCGAGGCCACCGGTAATTACCGCGCCGCCAGTGGCGGCGGTTCGCAATTTGCGGGTAGCGTGACGGTCGGCGGCAAAATCGGCGATCGCGGCAGCATCGTCGGCTATGTCGATTACACCCAGCGCAACATCCTCACTGTCGGCGCCCGGCCCTATGCCTTGCTGAATAGCGGCACCGTTCCGCCCGCTGGCGGTAACTTCACCGATGTGGCCAGTGGCAGGACCTTCTCCTTCGATGAAAGCGGTGCCTTTACAACGACGCCGCAGCGTTCCAACTTTACGTCGCAATACCCCTTCATTGAGCCACTGCGCCGCTTCAATGCCACGCTGCTCTACAAATATGACCTCCTCGACAATGTGGAGGTTTATGGTCGCGGCATGTATTCGAACGTGCGCACGACCGGATCGTCGCGGGTCGGATCGCAGCCGATTTTCGTCAACGAAGTGGTGGGCATCAATGCAACCAACCCCTTTCTCACCCCGCAGATCCGCAACCAGCTGACCTTTGTCGGTGGCGTCGCGCAGGTCCGTGTGGATCGTAGCCTGGCAGAGCTCGGTATCATCACCGCCGATACCGAGCGCAACACCTATCAGGGCCAGCTCGGCCTTCGTGGACCGATCACGCCGGCCATCAAATGGGACGTCTATGGCCAATATGGCCGGGTGGCCGAAATTACGACCATCTTTGGCGACGGCATTCGCAACACTGCCACCGGGCAAAGCCGTTTTGCCGCGCTTGTCAACAGCGTCAACATCTTCGGCCCCGGCGCAACCGGGCTGACCCAGCTCGGATCGCCGGTGCAGAGCAACAACCGCGTACGCGAGCAGATTGTCGCCGCTGCCGTGCTTTCTGGCGACTCAAGCGATGCCTTTTCGCTGCCGGCGGGCCCGATCGGTTTTTCGGCAGGCTATGAGTATCGCAAGGAAAACGGGACCATCACCAACGATTCAGCGCTGTCGCAGGGGTTGACCTATCGCCAGGGAACCGAGAATCCGCTCCGCGCGACCTTCAACACCAATGAGGTTTTCGGCGAGCTTCTGGTGCCGATCATCCACGATACCTTCCTGATCAAGAAGTTCACGATCGAAGGCGCCTATCGCTATTCCGATTATTCAAATGCCGGCAGCTTCTCGACCTGGAAGGCGGGCGGTAACTGGATCGTCAATGATGACATCCGCTTCCGCGGCACGCGCCAGACGGTTATCCGCGCGCCGAACCTGGGCGAGTTTGCCGGCTCGATTGCGTCGATTCCGTTCAGTGCACTGGTCACGGTGCCCCGTCTCGCGCCGCGTTATGGCGGCGACCCCTGCGCGCTGGGCACGGGCAACGCTGCTCAATGCACGCGCTTTGGCGCGCCCGCGCCGGGGTCCTATGATTCCAGGGCGGCCGCCAACCTGGTGGGCGGGTATTTCTTTGGTGGCAATCCGACGATCAAGCCGGAACGGGGGACGACGTTCACCGTCGGTACCGTGTTCACCCCGCACTTCATTCCGCGGATGAGCCTGACGGTCGATTATTATGACATCACGATCACCGATGCCGTGGGGCAAATCCAGCCGATCGATGCGCTGACGAGTTGCTACATTACCAACCCAACTGCCAACAACCCGCTGTGCGCGGCCGTCACGCGCAGCCCGACCACCGGCCGCATCCTCGATGCGTTCCCGGTCGACCGCAACCTTGCCCGCATCCAGCAGCAAGGGTTCGATATTGCGTTTTCCTATACGCATGACCTGCCATTGGGCCTGCCGGGCAGGTCGATCAACTGGTCCTACTCGGCTGCCATCGTGACCAATTATACGATCCAGCGTAACGAGGTGCTGCCAGTGGTAAACTGCAAGGGCACCTATGGTTTTGCCTGCTCGAGCGACGCAGTGTCGCTCGTCCAGCCCGATTACAAGCATCGGGCCGCCGTTACCTGGAATGCCGATCAATTGCTGGTCCAGTTTGGCTGGCAGCGCATTGGCTCTGTGCGCGACAGCGCGGCCGGCAGCACTGACCGGTTGGCGGCGCAGGATTATTTCGACCTCAACTTCTCGATCCATCCGATCAAGGCCGTCACGCTGAACATCGGTGTGGAAAATCTGTTCGACAAACAGCCGCCGATTGCGCGCAATGCAGGGGCGTTCAATACCTATCCCGGGACCTATAATGTCATCGGCCGGACGTTTGGTGCCAGCTTGACGCTGCGCCGCTGAGCCACATACGGGGCCTGGGCGGTCGCCTGGGCCCCGCGATTGGGTAACGCATCACGCGACCGCGTTGATTGTCTTGATCGGGATGCCGTTATGACTTCGTCCTTTGCAGCGCTCGATTGGCTGGTGATCGCTGCCTATGTGTGCGTTCTGATCGGTGGCGGCTGGTTTTTCATGCCGAAGCATACCGAAAATGCCCGCGATTATTTTCTCGCAAGCGGGCAGGTGCCGGCCTGGCTGGCGGCGGTATCGGTGCTGTCGGCGACACAATCGGCAGCCACCTTTTTGGGCGGGCCGGATTACGGCTATCGCGGCGATTATACGTATCTCAGCAGCAATATCGGCGGATTGCTGGGTGCCATTTTCGTGGCGCGCGTCCTCATCCCGCGCTTCTACGCGATTGGCGCGACAACGGTGTATGAACTGCTCGACCAGCGATATGGTCGCGGGGCGGTGCGCTGGGCGGGCGGCATGTTTCTGGTCGGCCGCGTACTTGCAGGCGGTGCACGCGTGTATCTGGCCGCCATCGCGATATCGATGGTGATGTTCGCCAACGTCAGCGCGGACGGCATCCTGCTCGCCTCCGCCGCGCTCGTGGCGGCCAGCTTTGCGTTCACCTTCGTCGGTGGGCTGAAATCGGTGCTGTGGAACGACCTGATCCAGTTTATCATCTATCTTGGCGCGGCCATCGCGGTGCTCGTGCTGCTCTGGATGTCGATCCCGGCCTCGACCGCAGAGATCGTTCAGGGGCTGGCAGCGACGCCACAGGGCGTAAACAAGCTGCGCGTCTTCAATTTCTCAACCGATCTGTCGCAGCCCTTTTCGATGCTGGCGATCATGACCGGGGTGTTCCTGCTCTATATCGGCAATAGTGGGCTCGATCAGGATACCACGCAGCGGCTGCTTGCCTGCAAGGATGCGAAGACCGGTGCGCGCGGGCTGTATATGTCAGTTTTCGCTACCGTACCGGTCGTCTGGATTTTCGTCTCGATCGGCCTGCTGTTGCACATTGTTTATGACCGTCCCGATCTGATGGGCGGGAGCACATTGAAGGCAGAAGCACTGTTCCAGGGCCAGAAGATCAACACCTTCATGCATTACATCCTGACACAAGTGCCGCCGGGCCTGCGCGGCCTGGTGACGATCGGGGTGACGGCGGCGGCGGTGGCGACGACCAATTCGGCGCTCAACGCAATGTCGTCGGTGATGATCCAGGATTTCTATCGACCCTGGCGCGAGGCGCGCACGCCAATGCCGGAGCATCATTATGTCCGGGCAGGCCGGGTCGGCATGGCGGTGGTGGGCGTGGCGATGTTTGCGATGGCAGCGCTCTCCTTTTACTGGCAGCGCTATTCGGATACGCCGTTGCTCGAATTTGCGCTGCAGGTGATGGTGTTTGCCTATGCAGGCTTGCTCGGGGTCTATTTCACCGCGATCTTCACCAATCGTGGATCAACCGGCTCGGTCATCGCCTCGTTGATCATCGGCTTTGTAACGATCGCGCTGTTCCAGCCGTTTCTGGTCGATCAGCTGGGGTTGCCGGCGCTGATGAAGCATATCTCCTTTCCCTACCAATTGTGCATCGGCACGGCGGTGGCGACGATCGTCTGTGCGCTCGGCGCGCCGGCGGCAGCGCCACGCCCAGCGCAGGTCGCAGCTTCTGCTCCGAGGTCATGATGTCCACCGAATCGGTCGATCCCCGTTATGCCGAGATTGATCGCTGGCCGACGGCGCTGGCGGTGGAGGCGATGCTCGAGGGGCAAATGGCGGCCATCGCCAGCATAAGCTCGCAGATCTCCGCGATCGCCGCCGCCAGCGAGGCGGCAGCGACCGTGCTCAAGGATGGCGGGCGGCTGGTCTATGCAGGGGCCGGCACGTCGGGGCGGATCGCCGTGCAGGACGGGGTCGAGCTTGGCCCGACCTATGACTGGCCGTCCGACCGGCTGGTCTTCCTGCTCGCGGGTGGCATGAACGCGCTTGCCCAAAGCGCCGAAGCGGCAGAGGATGATGCGGCGGGTGCCCGGGCAGAGATCATCTCGGCGGCAATCGGCACCGGCGACGTTGTTGTCGGGATCGCCGCGAGCGGGCGCACGCCCTATGCAGTGTCGGCGGTGGAAACCGCCCGAGCGAGGGGAGCGCTGACGATCGGTATCGCCAATAATCCTGGATCGCCGCTGCTTGTTGCAGCCGACCATGCCCTGCTTGCCGATACCGGCAGCGAGGCAATTGCAGGATCGACCCGAATGAAGGCGGGGACGGCGCAAAAGGCGTTGCTCAACCTGTTCTCTACCGCAACCATGATGCGGTGCGGGCGGGTTTATCGCGGCCAGATGGTGGAAATGCGCGTCTCAAACGACAAGCTGCTGGCGCGGGCGCAGGCCATGGTTGGCGAGCTTGCCGGGGTCGATGCGATGACCGCAGCGCAAGCGCTGGCCGAGGGCGGCAACAGGATCAAAACCGCCATTCTACTTGCCCGGGGGTTGAGCGCATCGGACTCGGCAGATCTGCTGGCGCGGCACGATGGCAATCTTGGCCGGGCAATGGACACGCTGGCGCAAAGGGGCGGCCAATGATGCGCGACAAGCTGGCGGCCGCCAAGAACAACAACACACCGCTCTACCTCCAGCTCGCCAATAACTTGCGCGATCACATTGCCAGTGGCGCGATCGACCAGGGCGGGGCGCTGCCCTCGGAACGTGACCTGAGCGAATTGATGGGCATGTCCCGCGTCACGGTGCGCAAGGGCATCGACAAGCTGATCGAGGAAGGCATCCTGTTTCGCAAACAGGGGTCGGGCACCTTCGTTGCCACCCGGATCGAGGCGCCGGGCGCCGTGCTCAGCAGCTTCAGCCATGATGCGCGGGCGCGTGGCGAAGATCCCGGCGTGATCTGGATCCAGCGCACCTATGCCTCGCCGACCGAGGAAGAGGCGGCGGCACTCGGCATCGCGCCGACGACCAAGGTGGCGCGGCTGGGGCGCGTGCGGCTGGCCGCGGGCGAACCCTTGGCCATCGAGCATGCGGTGGTGCCGGCGCACTGCCTGCCCGATCTCGCGAAACTGGGTGATTCGCTCTATGATGCGCTGGAGGTTGGCGGCCACCGCCCGGTTTCCGGCACGCAGCGGATCAGGGCGTCGCTGGCAACACCGACCGAGGCGGGCATCTTGTCGATCCGCGAAGGGGCAGAAGTCCTGCGGATCGAGCGGCTTACCCGCAATATTGATGGCGAATTGGTCGAGTTCACGCGCTCTGCCTATCGGGGCGACCGGTATGATTTCGTCACAGACCTGAGCGGCTCGACCAGCCCCCCGAGCCGGCGCAACTGACGCGGCCCCGGCGCCCGCGTCTCAGGCAGCGGCTTCCGCGCGGGCATCGAGTGCGGCGCGATCGCGGATCGTGATCGCGCGCAAACCGGGCAGCGCGATGACGCCTGCGGCCTTCAGCCGGGTCATCTGGCGGCTGACGGTCTCGATCGTCAGGCCAAGCAAGTCCGCCATTTCCCCGCGCGTGAGCGGCAAGTCGAACGTAACTGGCCCGTCATGCGTTGCCCGGCAGCCGACATTGCCCACGCGATCGGCCATGTCGGCCAGAAAGCTGGCAACGCGCTCTTCGGCCGTGCGGCGCGCCAGCGTCAGCATCCGGCCCCGTGCCTCCTCCAGCGCGGAGAAGGTCCGTTCGAGCAGGAGCCGTTCCATCTGGACATGATCGTGCAGCACTGCCTCAAACTGCCCGCGCGGAAACACGCACAGTTCGGCGTCAGTCAATGCGGTAACGGTAAAGCCCGCCTGATCGGCAAAAAGCCCGCCCACAAAATCGGCTGGATATAGCAATCCGACTGTCTGCGCGCGACCGTCGCTGGTCGATGCCGAGACTTTCATGATCCCGTCGAGCAGGTTGGCGCAAATGACGCTCTCGTCGCCCGACCAGATCACCGTCTCGCCGCGCGCGACCTTGCGGCGCTGGCCAATGCTGTTGAGCGCCACGAGCTCGTCGTCATTCAGCGCACCGCACAGCGCCCGGTCTCGAACGGTACATTCGGTACAGACGCGAGGCGACAGCATAGTTTCCTTCCAACGCCGGTGCGGAGTGCCAACCGGCGTGGCCACATAGCAGCCTCGCGACGTGAATGGTCAAGCAATGAAGCGGCTTATTCCTCTCCTTCATCCATATCGCGCCGCGTGCACATCGCGTGGCAGCCCGCAGAACATGGTTTTTCCGGCCGACTATCGCTCTTGCGTGGAAACGCGATCATATGGGTTGGGTCACCGCAAATGGCGACAAGCATTGGCTCCGGCGTCACTGCCATTGCCGTGCCGACACCCGGCACGCTCGTCAGCGCGAGCGCCACGACCGCTAGTGACGCTAGCGTCCCGCCCCGTCGCATGTCAGATCGCGCTGCTGAACCGGGTCGCGGAATGCTGGCGATACGGGTCGAGCGCCGCGGCGATGGTCCGCGCATAGGGCAGTCCCTTTGGTCGGATGATAAGGCGGGGCTGCTGCCATTCGGCGAGCCCTGCGGCAACATAGCATGCCAGCCGGTCCTCAACCAGCAAACGATCAGGCAGGTCGGCCAGATCGGCTGATCCCTGGCACAATAGCTGTTCGATCGCGGTGCCGATCATCTGGTCGCGCCCCGATCGCACCCAGCCGCGTTCGGTGGCGAACAGACCATTGGCGATGCGCAAATGGTACCGACCGGCGTTTTTCTCGTTCTGGAGCAGCCAGCCGGGAAACTGGCTGATGGCGGAGGCACCCAGCCCGATCAACACATTGGCGGGGTCTTCGGTAAAGCCCTGGAAGTTGCGGCGCAGCGTGCCGTTGGCGGTTGCGACCGCCAGCGCATCCCCGGGCAGCGCGAAATGATCGAAGCCAACCGGCTGATAGCCGTCGCGCGTCAGCCGCTGATAGGCGAAGTCCGCCTGGGTAAAGCGGGCACCGGGATCGGGCAGCGCTGAATCGTCAATCTGCCGCTGGCGCGCAATCAAATGCGGGACATGCGCATAGCCAAAAACCGCCAGGCGATCGGGCCGCAATTCCAGCGCCGTGTCGATCGTCGCTGCCAGTTTGCCCACGGTCTGGAATGGCAAGCCGTACATCAGATCGAAATTGATCGATGACACCCCGGCGGCGCGCAGCTGCGCGACGGTGCAGGCGATCATCTCCACCGGCTGCACCCGGCCAATCGCCGCCTGGATAGCCGGGTCGAAGGTCTGCACTCCCAGGCTGACGCGCGTGATGCCGTGGCGGCCGAGCGCTGCCGCCCAGCGCCAATCGAAGCCGCGCGGATCAATTTCCACTGACATCACCGGATCATCGAGCCGAAATGCCTGTGACACGCGCTGCATCAGCGTATCGAAATCATCTGGGGCGATCGCATTCGGGCTGCCCCCGCCCCAGGCGATCCGCCGCACCCGCCCGCGCCCGGCCAGCGTCTTGCCGACCAGCTCGATCTCCTCGATCAACCGCAGCAGATAGGCCTGCACCCGCTGGCTGCGATTGGCCGCGCCGGTGTTGCAGCCGCAATACCAGCATAGCTCGCTGCAATAGGGGATGTGGAGGTAAAGCGAGATCGGCTCGTCAGCCCCCACCGTCGCCAGCGCCTGTGCCATGTTCGGGGGCCCGACGGCATCGTCGAACTCGGCGGCGGTAGGAAAGCTGGTGTAGCGCGGCACCGGCTTGGCGAGCAGATCGGGATAGTAAGGCCACATGCAAGCGTGATTGCACCAGATGCAGTCCCGCGAATTGACGCGGATCAAAGACCCTTGCGTCCAGCGAGCGCAGAGCCGCCGACATCACCAACCAAGGGAACACACCATGAAATTCTCCGGATCATTGATCGCCCTCGCGGTGCTCGGCGCCGGGTTCGCCGCGACTCCTGCCATGGCGCGGGAGGGCGAAGGGCTGAAGGCGCATGATGTGCTGCTGCGCGTCCGTGGGATCTGGGTGAAGCCCACGGGCACGTCGGACGGCATTCTCCCCACCCTCCCTAATGACCGGCTGAACGTCGGCGATTCGTTCGCACCCGAAGTCGATATCACCTGGATGGCGACCGACCATATCGGCTTTGAACTGATCGCCGCCACCACCCGGCACTCGGCGCATGGCAAGGCGGGCGTGACGTCGGGTATTGGCAATGTCGTCAACACCTGGGTGCTGCCACCCACGCTGACCGCGCAATACCACTTCAATTCCAAGGGCAAGGTGCGGCCCTATGTCGGTGCGGGCATCAACTACACCGTATTCTGGAACGAGAAGGCCACACCAGGGCTGGTCGCGGCGGTGGGCCCGACGCGCGTGCACATCAATGACAGTATCGGTTATGCGCTGCAGGGCGGTATCGACATCGATTTGAACAAGAAGTTCTTCCTCAACCTTGACGCCAAATATATCGACATGAGCCCACGCGCGACCCTCACCACCACAGCGCTCGGCACGCAGACGGTGAAGACGCGGATCAGCCCAATCGTGGTTGGTGTGGGGTTTGGCATTCGGCTTTAGCTACGAGCCGGATCGAGGCACCAAGGGGCGAGCAGCGATGCCCGCCCCTTTTTGTGGGGCTGATGGTTAGGGTCGCACCAAATGGCAAGCTTCGCTCCCATTGGAGCCATTTGACACCCCGATCATGTCGTCACCCCGGACTTGTTCCGGGGGCCACCGAGCAATGACGAGCGACATGGCTTGGGGAGCGGTAGGCCCCGGAACAAGTTTGGGGAGACGATTAGGGGAAAGATGACGGCAATCGCCCCAAACTCGGTCATTCCAAACCGATCTTTTCAATCCCAAAACCTGCCATTGCAGTGATGCAAAAATCAAAACTTTTGCATCCGGCTGGGGCTGCCAATGTCCGTACCGTGATTGTTGGGCCGGGATCACAACCGCCTTTAAGAAGACATATGCAGCTGCTTAGTATGGCGAGATAGGAGGATCTGGAGATGGTTTTACTTCTCGGCATGGCGATGTTGCAGGCTAGCCCTTTACCGCCCGAAACTTGGAAAGAGAGGAATCACCCTGATATGCCTGTTTTGCCGGCGTGTGACCTTGGCAGGGATGCAGGAATGTCCCTTTCTATCGCCAACCTTCCTAAAGAAGCTGCTTCTGAGCTTTATCGATATTTCAAGTCTGGCGGGGGAATTGCCGAAGCGGACGGTCCATACAACAGTACAGATGTTGTGGATGGTAAGATCCCCACATACCGATTTATCCGAGCATATAACGTCAGAGATTACTGGATTATTTGGTATGAACGCGGAAGCATTGGAACTAGCCAGGTGACTATTGCGCTTGAACAAGACAAGGCCGCAAAAGATGGTAGGCACACTTATCGAACGATGCCGGGTACTGCATTATCGGGCGATTTATGTGAAGCAACCAAAGCTCTGCTCGTCGGCGTTCGAAGCGGAGGTGGATGAACGTCCATAAACTGCCATCTGATGCAAAACTCACAAGTTTTGCATCAACCAAAAAACGGCTGCAAACCTCGTGACCCGCCGCCGCAAAAATCTGATGCGCCTTGACGCACATTCGGTGTCGGCTTTTTCAAGGCGAGGTCCCGAAAGCGGCCAGACCGCAAACCACCCACAAGCTGCCGCCCTTCGCCTACTCCCCATCCTCATCATCATTCAAAATCCGGAGCGCAGCCCCATCCAAATCCTCGAACTGGCCAGACCGCGCCGCCCAGAAGAACGCCGCCAGCCCCAGCAGCCCGAGCCCAAGCGCGACGGGCAGTAGAATCGCGAGGATCGTCACTTCGCGGCCCCGCGCAGACGGAGCGCGTTGGCGACCACCACCAGCGACGAGCCCGACATCGCCAGCGCCGCGATCAGCGGGGTGACCAGACCGGCCATCGCAATGGGCACCGCCAGGACGTTATACCCGATCGCCAGCGCGAAATTCTGCCGCACCACCGCCATCGTCCGCCGCGCGGCGACAATCGCGATCGGCACCGCGCCTAGCTTGTCACCGAAAAAGACGAGATCCGCGGCGAGCTGGCCGACATCGCTTGCCGTGGCGGGGGCCATCGCGACATGCGCGCGCTTCAATGCGGGACCGTCATTGAGGCCATCGCCGACCATCAGCACCCGCTTCCCGAGTGTTTCCTGACGTTCGATAAAGGCAAATTTGTCGGCGGGCGACAGCGTCGCCACCCCCATGATCCCCAATTGCCGGGCCAGCGCCGCAACCGGCTCGGCCCGGTCGCCCGACAGCAATTGCGGGGCAAAACCCATCGCCAAGAGCCGCGCCATCACCGCTGGTGCATCGGCGCGCATCGTATCGGCAAAGGCGATGATGTGGGGCGGGCGATCGCCCCAGCGAAAGGCGGTCGCGACCTGGGCGCCCTTGGCATCGGCACCGACCCAATCGGCACGGCCAAGCCGTGCCTGCTCGCCGTCGATCATCGCTTCGACACCGAGCCCGGCATGTTCGATCAAAGCGCTTGCCGGGGCAGCCGACAGACCCGCGAGCGCCGCCTGCACCGCCACCGACAGCGGGTGCCGGCTCGCCTGGGCAAGCGCCATCAGCGCGGCGCGCTCGGCCGGATCATCTGGCATGCCAGATATCGGCTCCAGCGTGGCCAGCGTCACCGTGCCGGTCTTGTCGAACAGCACTATATCCGCTTCGGCCAGCCGTTCGAGCGCAGAGCCTTCCTTGATCAGCACGCCCGCGCGCATCAGCGATCCGGCCGCCACTACTTGTGCAATCGGCACCGCCAAGCCCAGCGCGCAGGGGCAGGTGATGATCAGCACCGCAACCGCCGTCGTCACCGCCGCGTGCAGCCCGGCACCTGCGACCAGCCAACCGACAAGCGTCAGCAGCGCCAGGCTGTGGACGGCGGGCGCATAGAGCCGCGCGGCGCGATCGGCGATGCGGACGTAGCGCGACTTGCCCTGCCCGGCATTCTCCATCAGTCGGGCGATATCGGCGATGACGGTGTCCATGCCGACAGCGGTCACACGGATGGTGAGCGGCGCATCGAGGCAGATCGTGCCGGCCAGCACCTTGTTACCTGGCACCATGTGTTCAGGCATGCTTTCCCCCGATACCAGCGCGCGATCGACATGCGCCTCGCCTGCTTCGATCGTCCCGTCGACGCCGATGCGCTCGCCGGCGGCGACCAGCACGCGCATGCCGGGCGCAATCTCGCTCGCCAGCCGCATCTCGGTGGTGCCATCGGGGCGCAGTACCAGTGCCTGGCCCGGCAAACGACGGAGCAGCGCGGCGACACCGTCCTCGGCGCGGGCACGCATCATGCTGTCGAGCAACCGCCCGGCGAGCAGGAAGAACAGCAGCATCAGCGCGCCGTCGAAATAGGCGTGCTCGCCCCCGATCGCGGTCTCGTATAGGCTCATTGCGGTCGTCAGCACGACGCCGATCGAAATCGGCACGTCCATATTGGTGTGGCCGTGCTTGAGCGCGCGCCATGCGCTCGAGAAAAAAGGACGGCCCGCATAGACGACCGCCGGGATCGCGATCAGCGCCGACAGCCAGTGGAACAGATCACGCGTCGATCCATCCGCCCCGGACCAGACCGAGACCGAGAGCAGCATGACGTTCATCGCGGCGAAACCGGCGACGGCGAGCGCCTTGGTCAACCGGCGGCTCTCCTCGCGGCCTGGTTGTGTATCCTGCGCACCAGCGAGGTGGGTCTTGAAGCCAAGAGCCGTAATGGTCGCGTCGATTGCCGCGTCGGTCACCTCGGGCAAATGGACCACACGCACGCGCTTCGCCCCGAAATTGACGCGCGCGAGCGCGACACCGTCAAGCTTGCCGAGCGCGCCCTCGATCCGGGCGATGCACGCAGCGCAGTGCATGCCCTCGACGATGAAGCTCGTCTCGCTCGCCGCGCGATCGGCCACGATGGGCGAGACGACGGTCATGCCTGTACCTCGTCTTCGAAATGCGCCTCGTGCCCGCCACCAATCAGCGCGATATGGAGCAGCCATCGCCCGCGCGGCAGGGCGCGCTCGGCGACATGATCGACTGTGGTCTGGTGGAGCATGATCCGTTGATCGGGGACGCGGCCCAGCGGATGGCGCGCCACCACGATGACGCGGGCAGCGAGCGGCTTGCCGGCGGCATCGGTGGCGCTGATGTGAAGCAGGCCATGCGCATCCATGGTGGGCGTCGCATGCCAGCCGAGCGCCTTTTGCACCGCCGCTGCCTTCAGCCAGCCATTATAGCGCTGGCTGGCGACATAGCTGTTATCGACGACCACGCCGCCAAACGTGCCGAGGGCATAACGCGCCATCATGACATTGACGGCGAGGATCAGCCCGAAAAAGCCGATCATGATCGTTAGCATGTGCCAGCCAGTGAAACGCCGGGTCATTCGTCATGCTCCTCGGTCTCGGGGCTGCCGAAGCGCGTGTCGCCGATCACGCTGCCCCCTTCGGCATCGAGCGCGTTCAGGCGGATCGCAATGTCGGTATGCTCCTCGTGCTGGGCCGGGGCGGCGACGAACAATTGCACTGCGCGCACCTGATCGGCGTCGACATGGACGCGGATCGATCGAGTCGCGGTGTCGCGATTACCCTGCTCGGTCCAGATCACGCCTTGCGGCAGCCCGGCCAGCGACACGGCAAAGTCGCGCGGGCGGTTTTCCATGTTGCGCAGCTTGACGGTGTAGCTGTTGCGGATCGTGCCGTCCGACAAGCGCACCCATTCCGGGTTGCGGCTCTGCGCGACCGACAGATCGAGCCGCGCACGGTTGCCCAGCACGAACAACATGCCAAGGCCGATGCCGCCCCAGATCATCGTATAGATAATAGTGCGTGGGCGCAGCACGCGCTTCATCGGCGGCTTGGGGGTGCCGCCCGCCCGGGCAATCCGTTCATCGGCATCGCTGGTATAGCCGATCAGGCGCGGCGGACGGCCGACCTTGTCCATGATCTCATCACAGGCATCGATGCACAGGCCACACGTAATGCAGCCGATCTGCGGCCCTTCGCGAATGTCGATCCCGGTGGGGCAGACCGCGACGCAGGCGTTGCAGTCGATGCAATCGCCGACCCGCGCTTCAGGATTGGCCGCAAGTTCGGCCAGGTCATGCGTGCGCTTCAGCCCGTGCGTGCGTGGCTCGCCGCGCCAGGCCTTGTAGGTGACACCGAGCGACTGCTCGTCCATCAGCGCGGCCTGGATGCGCGGCCATGGGCACATGTAAATGCACACCTGCTCGCGCATCAGTCCGCCGAGAGTATAGGTAGTGAAGGTCAGGATACCGACGGTTGCATAGGCCACAAAGGGCGCGGTGCCGGTCACGAATTGATAGGCCAGCGTTGGCGCATCGGCGAAATAGAAAATCCAGGCGCCGCCCGTCGCCACCGCTATCATCAGCCAGATGGCGTGCTTGGCCACCCGCTTGCCGATCTTGGCCGGGCCCCAGGGCGCTTTTTCGAGCCGGAACTGGGCATTGCGATCGCCTTCGATCATCCGCTCGACATGAACGAACAGATCGGTCCACACCGTTTGCGGGCAGGCATAGCCACACCACGCGCGTCCGACGGCCGAAGTGACGAGAAACAGCCCGATCCCCGCCATCACCAGCATGCCGGTGACGTAATAGAATTCGTTGGGCCAGATCTCGATCGAAAACAGGTAGAAGCGGCGATGCGCGATGTCGACCAGCGCGGCCTGATGCGGCGCATAGGGGCCACGGTCCCAGCGGATCCACGGCGTCAGATAATAGATCGCCAGCGTTACCGCCATGATCCCCCATTTGAGCCGCCGGAATTGACCGTTGACCGCCTTGGGAAAGACCTTGCGGCGCGCCTCGAAAAAGCGCTGCTGCTCGAGCAGGTCTTTAGGGTCCGACATTGGCGGCCGTCTGCTGGATGGGCGGCGGTGGCGGCGGCGCGGGATTGGCTTCGCCACCGCCCAATGAATGGACATAGGCTGCGAGCATCTTGATCGTCACCGGATCGAGCCGGGTGTTCCATGCCGGCATGATACCGTAGCGCGCATTGCTGATCGTCTCGGTCAGCGTTGCGCGGTCACCGCCATAGAGCCAGATCGCATCGCTCAGATTGGGGGCGCCGAGGGTGCGGTTTCCCTTGGCATTGTCACCGTGACAGACGGCACAATTCACTGCGAACAGTGCCCCGCCCGCCCGCGCGCTGGCGCTCATTGGTTCCTGGCGAGAGGCGGCGCGGACATAGGAGACGAGCTGATCGATCTGCGGCGCGGTCAAAATGCCGTCCCGGCCAAAGGCGGGCATTTGCGATAGGCGCGTCGCATCGTCGCCGGGGTGACGGATGCCATGGATGAGCGTCTGCTCCAGCGTGGCGAGATCGCCGCCCCACAGCCAGTCGTCATCGTTGAGATTGGGATAGCCCTTGCTGCCCGCCGCACCCGATCCATGGCACTGCACACAATTGATTTTAAACGCGGCGCGACCGCCTTCTTCAGCGGCGCGCAGCAGATCGGGATGTGCCGTAATCTGCGCGATCGGCGTGCTTTCAATCCTGGCCAGCATCGGCCCCATGCGCGCCTGTTCAGCCGCCAGTTCCTTGCGGAACTCGCCCCGGCTGGTCCAGCCGAGCACGCCCGGCGTCGCGCTCGTCGCCATCGGGATTGCGGGATAGAGGATCACGCAGATGATCGCGAAAACGATCGTCGCGTAAAGGATGAACAGCCACCAGCGTGGCATGGGCGTATCGAGTTCCTCGATCCCGTCCCATTCATGCCCGACAAAGCCGGTGCCGGTGGCAGCGTCGATACGCTGCTTATCGTCAGCCATGGGGCTGCTCCTCATCTTCTAGGATCATCACGGCGGCACGCGCGTGCGCGTCGCGGGCGCGGGGTAGAAAGGTCCAGCCGACCAAAATCAGGAACAGCGCAACCGTGGCGACCAACCCCCAGCTGTCGGCAAGTTGGCGCAGCGTTTCATACATCATTTGGCCTGCTCCTGTGCTTCGGCGGCCTTGAAATCGACCTGATTGCCCAGCCCCTGCAGATAGGCGATCAACGCATCCATCTCGGTCACGCGCCTGGGATCGCCGTCATAGTCGCGTGCCTGTGCCTTGGGATAGCGGTTGACGAACGCGGCGGTATCGCCCTCACCCGTCGCCTGGGCGTCGAAATCGGCAGCGGCCTGCTTGATCTGCTCGTCGCTATAGGGAACGCCGACCCGGCGCAGCGCGACCAGATGCGCCGCCATCGTCTTCCCGTCGAGGTCGCGCGTCGCCAGGAAGGCATAAGGCGGCATGATCGATTCAGGGACCACCGAGCGCGGATCGGTCAGGTGCTGGAGATGCCATCCGTCCGAATAACGCCCGCCAGTGCGCGCCAGATCGGGCCCGGTGCGCTCCGACCCCCATTGGAACGGGTGATCATACATGCTCTCCGCCGCCAGGCTGTAATGGCCATAGCGCTCGGTTTCGTCGCGAAACGGGCGGATCATCTGGCTGTGGCAGCCATAGCATCCCTCGCGCACATAGATGTCGCGCCCCGCCAGCTCGAGCGGGGTATAGGGCCGGACCCCGTCGACCTTGACGACGGTCGACTGGATCCAAAACAACGGCGCGATCTCGACAATGCCGCCAATCGCGACGGTGACCAGCGCGAGCACCGCCAGCAACGTAACGTTCCGCTCAATGACCTTGTGACGCTCGAATAATGAGATTGCCATGGGTCTGGTCCCTTATCTGGCGGCGAACGGAACGAGCGGATGATCCCGGCTCGCATCGAACGGTGTTTCGGTGAGGGGCGCTTCGTCGCGCAGCTTGCCAGCGATCGTCATCCACAGGTTGACGATCATCACCACCCCGCCGCTCAGGTAGAGCAGCCCGCCAGCGGCGCGGATCAGGTAATAGGGATGCAGCGCCTGGACGACTTCAGCGAAGGAATAGACGAGGTAGCCGTCTGCCCCATATTCGCGCCACAGCAGCCCCTGGGTGATGCCCGCCACCCACATCGAGGCGGTGTAGAGCACGATCCCCAGCGTCGCGAGCCAGAAGTGCCAGTTGACCATCCTGAGCGAATAGAGCCGGGTACGGCCCCAAAGCCGCGGCGTCATGAAATAGAGCGCCGAAAAGGTGATCATCCCATTCCAGCCAAGCGCGCCCGAATGGACATGGCCGATCGTCCAGTTGGTATAATGCGACAACGAATTGACCGCCTTGACCGACATCATCGGCCCTTCAAAGGTGCTCATGCCGTAAAAGGCCAAGCTGGCGACCATCATGCGGATGATGGGATCGGTGCGGATCTTGTCCCACGCGCCGTTGAGCGTCATCAGCCCGTTGATCATGCCGCCCCAGCTCGGCATCCACAGCATGATCGAAAAGACCATGCCCAATGTCTGCGCCCAATCGGGCAGCGCGGTGTAATGCAAGTGGTGCGGACCCGCCCAGATATAGAGGAAGATCAGCGACCAGAAGTGAACGATCGACAGGCGATAGCTGTAGATCGGCCGCTCGGCCTGTTTGGGCACGAAATAATACATCATGCCCAGGAACCCGGCGGTCAGGAAAAAGCCGACCGCGTTATGGCCATACCACCACTGGGTCAGCGCATCCTGCACGCCGGCAAAGGCCGAATAGGATTTGGAGCCGAGGAACGACACCGGCATCGACAGGTTGTTGACCAGATGCAGCATCGCGATGGTGATGATGAACGCCAGGAAGAACCAGTTGGCGACATAGATATGCGGTTCCGACCGCTTCAGGATGGTGCCTGCAAAGACAACGAGATAGCTGACCCAGACAAGCGTCAGCCAGAGATCTACATACCATTCGGGCTCGGCATATTCGCGGCCCTCGGTAACGCCCATCAGATAGCCGGTCGCGGCCAGCACGATGAACAGCTGGTACCCCCAGAACACGAAGCGGGCGAGGCCCGGCATGAACAGCCGCGCGCGGCAGGTGCGCTGGACGATGTAGAAGCTGGAACACAGCAGTGCATTGCCGCCGAACGCGAAGATCACCGCTGAGGTGTGGAGCGGTCGCAGCCGCCCGAATGTCGTGAATTCGGTGGAGAAATTAAGCAGCGGAAAGGTCAGCTGCAAGGCGATGAACAGCCCGGCGGCAAAGCCCACCACGCCCCAAAAGGCAGTGGCAATCACACCCCAGCGGATCACCTCGTCATAATAACGACTGGCATCAACCGTGCGTGGGGCGCTCTCCCCGGCACCGTGCATCGTTACAAAGGCGGTGATCAGCGCCGCGATCGCGGCAATGCTCATATGGACGGCAAAGCCCCAATCGGCGGCGACCAGTGCGCAACCGGCGGTGAAAAAAGCCAGGGTTATCCATAACCCTGACCGTGCAACTATCGAATCCATCCCTGGTCCCTTCCCTGTGGACCCTGTCGCCATTGGCGAACTGAGCCCAGGGTGCCTTGATTTCGGTCAATTGGGGTGTCGGCAGATGGATATGCTCGAGAGCTGCCCGCCCCACCAATGCGTGGCGGGCCGGCAAGTTCCGCCTTACGCGGCGGGAAGGGGCGCGAACCCGCCGACCGGCACGAAATCCGCGCGGCGATGACGGCGTGGGCGGCTGATTGTCCAATGAAGCAGATGAAGGCCGGCGCCATCTGACGTCGATCGTTGCATGTCGGGCGCATTCGGCCCGAAGTGCGACAATCATTGCCTCTGTTTGGAGGCGCGCGGCGTCGATGCGCATCGTTGTGCCCGTCATCCAGCGTGCGCCGGGTGACAGCATGAACGCGATCGCCTCAGCAATGTCTTCCATAGCAAGTGCGGATTAGGTCAGTTGTCGTGGTCATGGCGATTTCCTTTCCGGCAAGGCTCATACAGCGGCGCGCTTGCCCTTGAACAAGAGGGTCATGAAGGCGAGGTCGAAGCCGCGCGGCAGGATCGGAGCGGTGCCCATGACGATCCCTGCGACCGGCCCGATGATGACTGAGCGACGGCGACGGCGAACGGCGCTCATCACCGCGCGCGCCACGGTTACCGGCCCCACGGTCGGGAACAATTTGTGGACGAGCGTGGTCTTCAGATCGGCCTTGCCCGCGGTGCCGAAGCTGGTGCGGACGGCAGGCGGATGGATCGCCGAGACCGACACGCCGTGCGCGCGCAGCTCGCTGTTCATCGCGATGCTGAGGTTGGTGACGAACGCCTTTGATGCGGCATAAGCGGCGAAATAGGGCGTCGGCCGGGTGGCGACGGCGGCAGAAAGGTTGACGATCGATCCGCTCTTGCGCGCCTTCATGCCGCGTGCCGCCCAGTGGCTGAGCCGGGCAAGCGCATTCATGTTGAGCCGCAGCATCGCGTCGATCTTGGCCCAATCGGCATCGACAAACGCGCCCGAGGCACCGTGGCCGGCATTGTTGACGAGGACGTCGGGCATATAGCCGCATGCTTCAAGCTCGGCGATGAACGTATCGAGCGCCTGGGCATCGGCCAGGTCGACTGCCGCTGTTTGCGGCCGGATCGCGCCGGGCAGACTATTCGCGGCGGCTTCCAGCTTGGCGGCATCGCGCGCGACCATCAGGACAGCGGCACCCGAGGCGGCGGCAAGGCGGGCAACTTCAAGGCCAATGCCTTCGCTCGCGCCGGTGATGAGATAGGTCTTGGGCATTGGTGGATTCCTTGAGATGGCGGGGTGATGGCCCGGGCGTCGC
>CAZXBM010000034.1:0-36497 GCA_964638495.1 uncultured Stakelama sp.
AGCCAGGTGATGGACGAACTCGCCGAGATCTTCGCCGATCTGGGCTTCGCGGTCGCAACCGGGCCCGAAATCGAGGACGACTGGCGCAACTTCACCGCGCTCAACATTCCCGAGACGCACCCGGCGCGGGCGATGCACGATACCTTTTATCTCGCGGGCGAGCATGAGCAGCCGATGGTTCTCAGAACGCACACCAGCCCCGTGCAGGTGCGCACGATGATGACGCAAGCGCCGCCCATCCGCATCATCGCACCGGGGCGAGTCTATCGATCGGACTGGGACGCGACGCACACGCCGATGTTCCACCAGGTCGAAGGGCTGGTGATCGACAAGGGCATCACGCTCGGCCATCTCAAATGGACGCTGGAGACCTTTCTCAAGGCGTTTTTCGAACGCGACGATATTGTGCTGCGGCTGCGGCCGAGCTATTTCCCTTTCACCGAGCCATCGGCCGAGGTCGATGTCGGCTTCACCGTGCAGAACGGCAAGCGCGTGCTGGGCGGCAGCGGCGATGCGGCCGACGGCGGCTGGATGGAGCTGCTTGGCTCGGGCATGGTCCATCCGCGCGTGATTGCCAATTGCGGGCTCGATCCGGATGAGTGGCAGGGCTTCGCTTTTGGCGTCGGTGTCGACCGGCTGGCGATGCTCAAATATGGCATGGACGATCTGCGCCCCTTCTTCGACGGCGATATTCGCTGGATGAAGCATTATGGCTTCTCCTGCCTCGACGTCCCGACATTGTCAGGGGGAGTTGGGTCAGTGGGAGTAGGCGCATGAAGTTCACACTGAGCTGGCTCAAGGAGCATCTGGAAACCAGCGCAAACCTTGACGAGATCGTCCTGGCGCTGACGCGCGTTGGGCTTGAAGTCGAAGGGGTCGAGAACCCGGGCGAAAAACTCGCCGCGTTCCGCGTGGCGAAGGTGCTCAGCGCCGAACGCCACCCGCAGGCGGACAAGCTGCAGGTCCTCTCGGTCGATGCGGGTGATGGGCCGATGCAGGTGGTGTGCGGTGCGCACAATGCCCGCGCCGGGCTGGTTGGTGTGTTTGGCGCGCCGGGCGCGACCGTGCCCGCCAACGGCATGGTGCTGAAGGTTGCCGAGATCAGGGGTGTCGTCTCGAACGGGATGATGTGCTCGACCCGCGAACTGGAACTCGGCGACGATCATGACGGCATTATCGAGCTGCCAGCGGATGCGCCAGTTGGCACGAGCTATCCCGACTATGCCGGGCTGACCGATCCTGTCATCGCCGTCTCGGTCACACCGAATAAGCAGGATTGCATGGGCGTGCGCGGCATCGCGCGCGATCTGGCGGCGGCGGGGATGGGCACGCTTCGGCCATTGGCCGATGTGTACCGCATAGGCGAGCCAGTTTTGGGTAACGGCCCGGGACCCAACGTGCGCACCGAGGACGCGGACGGTTGCCCGGCCTTTTACGCGCAGGCGGTGTCGGGCGTGACCAATGGCGCGGCCCCTGCATGGATGCAGCAAAAACTGAAGGCGATCGGCCAGAAACCCATCTCTGTGCTGGTCGACATCACCAATTTCGTGATGTTCGATCTTGGCCGCCCGCTGCACGTCTATGATCAGGCCAAGCTTGTGGGCGGCCTGGTCGCCCGCAAGGCGCGAAGCGGCGAGAGCGTCGTCGCGCTCAACGGCAAGACTTATGCGCTCGACGAGACGATGACGGTCATTGCCGATGACGAGAAGGTGCATGACATTGGCGGCATCATGGGCGGCGAGGAGACGGGGGTTTCCGAGACGACGACCGACGTCCTCATCGAATGCGCCTATTTCACGCCCGAGCATATCGCGCGCACGGGGCAGAAGCTGCTGTTGACGAGCGACGCGCGCACCCGCTTCGAGCGCGGCGTCGACCCGGCCTTTCTCGACGAGGGGCTGGCGATCGCGACCTGGCTCGTCACCGAGCATTGCGGCGGCACCCCGAGCGGCGTTACGCGCGCCGGTACGCCGCCATTGGCCACGCGCATCATCGCCTATGATCCGGCGCGCGCGGAAACGCTGGGTGGGCTGGCGATCGACCCGGCGCGCCAGCGCGCGATCCTTGACAGCCTCGGCTTTGGCGTCACCGACGACTGGCAGATCACCCCGCCGAGCTGGCGGCGCGACGTCGACGGGCCGGCCGATCTGGTCGAGGAGGTGATCCGCATCGAAGGCATCGACAAGGTGCCGGCGGTGCCGCTGCCGCGCGCGCCCGGCGTCGCCCGGCCGACAGCGACGCCCGAACAAAAGCTGGAACGGCGCGTTCGCCGGGCCGCTGCCGCGCGTGGCCTGAACGAGGCGGTGACGTGGAGCTTCCTCTCGGAGGCACAGGCCGCCGTGTTCCGCGCTCCCGGCAATTTCGAGTGGCGCATCGCCAACCCGATCAGCGAGGAGCTGAAGGTGATGCGGCCTTCGCTGCTGCCCGGCCTGCTCGCCTCGGCCGAGCGCAACCTGAAGCGCGGGGCAGCGAGTGTCCGGCTGTTCGAGATCGGTCGTCGCTATCTCGCCGATGCCGAGCGCGTGACGCTGGGCGTGGTGCTGGCGGGCGAGAAGCGCGGGCGCAGCTGGCAGCAGGGCAAGGCGGCAAGCTTCGACGCGTACGATGCCAAGGCCGAAGCGCTGGCGCTGCTGGCCGAGGCGGGCGCGCCGGTCGATAATCTGCAGGTATTCGGTGAAGCAGGCGAGGCTTGGCACCCGGGCCAGTCGGGCACGCTGCGGCTGGGGCCGAAGACGGTGCTCGCGGCGTTCGGCATGCTCCACCCGCTAACACTCAAGGCGTTCGATCTTGACGGGCCAGTCGCGGCAGTGGAGCTGTATCTCGATGCGATCCCCGCCAAGCGCTCGGCGGGCTTCATGCGCCCGGCCTTTGCGCCGCCCGCGCTGCAATCAGTGACGCGCGACTTCGCCTTCCTGGTGCCCGATGCGCTGGCCGCCGATGCGCTGGTGCGCGCGGTGAAGGGTGCCGACAAGGCGACGATCACCGCCGCGCGGCTGTTCGATCTGTTCACGGGTTCGGGCGTTGAGCCGGGGATGAAGAGCCTGGCCATCGAAGTGACGCTGCAACCCGGCGACAAGAGCTTCACCGACGAGGCGCTGAAGGCGATTGCTGACAAGATCGTCGCTGCGGCGGCCAAGCTGGGAGCGACGTTGCGTGGATGAGTGGGTTCGCATCCGATCCGGCCAGCTGAGCGCGACGATCAATCCGCTCGGCGCGGAGCTCTCTTCGCTGTGCGACGCCAATGGGCGGGAGCTGATGACCGATGCCGACCCGGCATTCTGGAAGGGACGCGCGCCGATCCTGTTTCCCATCGTCGGCCGGCTGAACGACGATCTACTGTGGATCGATGGCGAGTCCTATCGGATGGAAAAGCACGGCTTTGGCCGCCGATCGATTTTCGACCCGGTTGAGGTGGAGGATAGCAGCGCGCTGTTCCGGATGACCGACAACAGCGAAACGATGGCGCAGTTTCCTTTTCATTTCCTGCTGGAAATCGGCTTTGCGATCGATGCCGCGACGCTGACGATGACGGCCAGGATCGGCAATGGCGACGATAGGCCGATGCCGGTGAGCTTTGGCTGGCACCCCGCCTTTGCCTGGCCTTTGCCCTATGGGGCACCGCGCGCCGACCACCGCATCCTGTTCGAGCAGGACGAGCCCGGCCAGTTGAAGGCGCTCGACGAGGCAGGGCTGATCGCCGCTGACCGCCTGACACCGGTCGATGGCCGGACGCTCCGCCTCGCCGATGCGCTGTTCGAAGACGACGCGCTGATCTGGGACCCGGTCACGTCGCGGTCGCTGCGCTATGGCCCGCCGGAAGGGCCAAGGCTCGATATAGCGTTCCCCGACACTGAGCGGCTGGGCATCTGGACCAAGCCGGGCGCGCAATATGTGTGTATCGAGCCGTGGCACGGCATTGCCGATCCCGTCGGCTTCGTCGGCGATTTTCGCGAAAAGCCCGGCGTATTCGAGATCGCACCGGGCGATAGCTGGCAATGCGAGATGCGGGTGACACTGGCGTCGGACTGACACCACGCGCGTTACCTGCACCGTGCGTCTCGACTTCGCTTGTCGCGAACGGCTAGGGGGAAGGCATGACCACCCATTCCGACCGCCGCACCTTCGCGATCATCTCGCACCCCGATGCCGGCAAGACCACCCTCACTGAAAAACTGCTCTATTTCGGCGGCGCCATCCACCTCGCCGGTGAGGTGAAGGCGCGGGGGCAAAATCGTCGCGCGCGATCCGACTGGATGAAGATCGAGCAGCAGCGCGGCATTTCGGTCACGTCATCGGTGATGACCTTCGAAAAGGACGGCATCACCTTCAACCTGCTCGATACGCCGGGGCATGAGGACTTCTCCGAGGATACCTATCGCACGCTGACCGCCGTCGATTCGGCAGTGATGGTGATTGATGCGGCGCGCGGCATCGAGGCGCAGACGCGCAAACTGTTCGAGGTGTGCCGGTTGCGCTCGGTGCCGATCATCACCTTCGTCAACAAGGTCGATCGCGAGGGGCGCAATGCCTTCGACCTGCTCGACGAGATTGCCGAGATGCTCGCGCTTGATGTCACGCCGATGAGCTGGCCCGTCGGCATGGGCGGCGAGTTTGAGGGGATTTACGATCTCCACGCCAACCGGCTGATGCAGCCCGAAGGCGGCAGCCGCGAATATCTGGGCAAGGCGGCGAGTTTCACCGGGCTCGACGACCCGGCGCTTGGCAGCGTGCTGTCAGCGACGGGCCTCGCCAAGCTGCGCGAGGATGCCGAGCTGGCGCTGGGCGGCTATGGCGCATTTGATCCGGTCGCCTATCGCCACGGCGACCAGACGCCCGTCTATTTCGGCTCGGCGCTCAAGGATTTCGGCGTCGGCGAGCTGATCGACGCGCTCGCCCGCCACGCACCGGGCCCGCGCCCGCAACCCGCCGAGCCTGCGCCCGTCTCGCCGGAACGCGCCGATGTAACGGGCTTCGTCTTCAAGGTGCAGGCCAATATGGACCCGCAGCACCGCGACCGCATCGCTTTCATGCGGCTCTGCTCGGGTACCTTCAAGCGCGGCATGAAGCTGACCCCCACGGGGCATGGCAAGCCGATCGCGATCCATTCGCCGATCCTGTTCTTCGCGCAGAACCGCGAGCTGGCGGACGAGGCGTTTCCGGGCGACATCATCGGTATCCCCAATCACGGGACGCTGCGGGTGGGCGATACGCTGTCCGAGCGCGCCGATGTGCGCTTCACCGGACTGCCCAATTTCGCGCCCGAAATCCTGCGGCGCGTGGCGCTCAAGGATCCGACCAAGACCAAGCAGCTGCGCAAGGCGCTCGACGACATGGCCGAGGAAGGGGTGACGCAAGTCTTCTATCCCGAGATCGGCTCGAACTGGATCATCGGTGTGGTCGGCCAGCTACAGCTCGAGGTGCTGCTCTCGCGGCTGGAGGCGGAGTATAAGGTAGACGCCGGGCTGGAGATGGCCCCGTTCGAAACCGCGCGCTGGATTTCAGCCACCGATCCCGCCGATCTGAAGCACTTTATCGATCTCAATCGCGGCGCGATGGCCAAGGACCGCGACGGCAACCCGGTATTCCTCGCCAAGAGCAACTGGGAGGTCGGCTATATCGTCGACCGCTATCCCAAGGTGAAATTCGCGGCCACGCGCGAAAGGTAACGCGGCGCAGGGGCTGCCCCCTGCGCCGCTCATGCCATCAAAATTTGAAGCCCGCGCCGATCGTCCAAGTCCGGGGATCGCCATAATAGACCGTCTGGATATTGGCGACGCTCGAAAATTCCTGACCATCGGTGCGATAGCGCGCGTCCGAGAAGTTCTTCACCGCGGCACGCAGATAGAAATTGTGCTCAAGATCGAACTGCGCATAGGCGTTACCAATCGCATAGCCCGGCTCGGTAAGGCCGGGGCGATTATCGACTGACAGGAACTGTTTGTCGATAAAGCGCCCTTCGAGGCCCAATGTCAGCGCATTTGACCCGATGGGCACAACATAGTCGCCTGCAAGCCGTGCTGAAATCGGCGGCGCAAAGGCCGGACGGCAGGTAATGGCATTGCCCGTCGGGTTGCACGAGAAGGACGATTGCGGCACGCGCCGGCCATCGTCGAATCGCTGATATTTGGCGTTGAGATAGCCAAGCGAGCCGGTAAGCGTGAAGGCGCGCCATGGCTTCACCACGGCCTCCACTTCAAAGCCCCAAATTCGCAGCTTGCCGGCGTTGATGACGGGGAAAACCCCCGTATTGGCCGCCCCGACCACGCCGCCGCCAACGCGCGCCTGGAAATCGCTGTAATCCGAATAAAAGGCTGCCGTCGACAGCTTGACCCTGCCGTTTGCGAGGCTCGCCTTGCTGCCGACTTCATAGGTCCACACCGTTTCGGGACGGAAACGATTGACGATTGTGGGAGCGCCGTTCACCACCAATGTCAGATCGTTGACGCTGTTCGCGCGGCCATTGAACCCGCCGGATTTGAACCCGCGATTGGCACTGGCATAGAAAAGCGTGTCGCGCTCCGGCTTGAAGCTCAGCGTAAAGCTGGGCGTCCAGGCGTCGAAGCTGGCGACATTGTCCACGTTGAGCGGCGCGGGCAGATTGTCGGGAAAACGGAACTGGAGATTGTTGAGCCCGGCCAGCGACGAGATCGTCGTCGTAAAGCGGTTGTAGCGGCGATCTTCGCGCGTGTAGCGCAACCCGCCAGTAAAGGCGAAACGATCCGTGAAATCATAGGTGAACTGGCCGAACGCAGCATAGCTTTTGGTATTCTGGGCATCATCGATCAGCCGCGTGAAAGTAACTGGTCCGCCGAGAAATGTGAAAATGTCATTACCAAAGGCTTCCTGGTGCGAGCTCACGCTCTCATTGAGATAATAAAGGCCAACGACGCCCTTCAGCCTTTCACCATTATATTTAAGCTGAACTTCCTGGCTGAACTGTTTCTGGTCCACCCCGACAAAAACGTCGCCAAGCCGGAACTGGCTCGCGTCGATATCGATGAAGAAATTGGGATCAAGCTTGCGATAGCCCGTGATCGAGACGAACTGCAACGTATCGGTCAAGTCGATATTGGCGGTGAAGCCCACGCCCCAATGATCGAGCGCCTGCCCTTGCCCCGGGGCAAGGCTGGTCGAGGCACGGAAATTATAGGGGCCATAAGGATTTGCCGGCACCAGAACCCGGGCACCCGCCGGAAACAGGCTCACCTGCGTTAACGGCGCAGTCGCATAGCCGAGCGTCGCTGCGTTGCGCTGCTTCGTATAATCGCCGGAAAGCGAAAATTCGAAGCCATCGGCGGGTTTAAAGCGCAAAGTGCCGCGCCCGGCCCACAGATTGCGATCGTTGAACGTGCGGCTTGTCAGCGGATCAGTGACAAGGCCGTCACGGCGATCATAGGTGCCCGCCACCGACAGCGCGAGCGTATCGGCGATGATCGGCACGGTTGCATAACCGTTGAGCAGCACCTGATTATAAGCGCCATAGGTCGCATCGGCGCTGGCATGGAAATCGTTCAGATCGGGCTTTTTGGTGACGATATTCACCGCGCCGCCAATCGTATTCTTGCCGTAAAGCGTCCCCTGCGGCCCGCGCAGCACCTCTACACGCTGGACATCGAACAGGTTGAGCAGCGCACCCTGGATGCGGCTGAGATAGACACCGTCCACATAAACGCCAACCGCCGGATCAAAGGTCTGCAGCGCATCGGGCTGGCCGATGCCGCGAATGAAGAAGTTGGCGCTGGTCGACGAACCACGCCCCTGCACCAGATTGACGTTGGGGATGGCACCCTGAATACCCGACAGATCGACTGCCTGAAGCCTGGCAAGATCAGCCTGCGACAATGCCGATACCGCGATCGGCACATCGAGGAGCCGTTCCTCGCGGCGGCGCGCGATGACCACGAGGTCGCCATCATTCTCGGCGGGGCGATCGGCCTGCGTCGTTGTCGGCACCGGAGCGTCGGCGGTCTGGGAGAAGGCGGGGGATGCGGCCAGCGCGCTGAGCGCAACCCCAAGCTGCAACAAGGTGCGGGCGGATAGATGGCGTGACATGATGGTGTGCTCCCCTCCGAAAGTGGCGCGCCCCTCTTGCGGGTTGAACGCCGTTGAAGGACGCTATACTGAAACATGAACCAGGTTTCAACTTGGTGGGCGTGGGGGAGGAGAAAAATGGCAAACGAGCGTGCCGATTCGGCAACAGTATCAGCCGCGAGCGCTGGGAAAGCCCCCCGCACCGATCGGGGCAGGCGCACCTTGCGCGCGATTCTGGACGCCGCCGCCATCGAGTTTGGCGAACGTGGTTTCCATGAAACATCGATCAGCGGCATCACCCGCCGCGCGGGCGTGGCACTGGGTAGCTTCTACACCTATTTCGACAGCAAGGACGCGGTGTTTCGTGCGCTGGTGCGCGACATGTCAGATCAGGTGCGAGACCATGTCACACCGCATATCCGCGCCGCGCCGGACCAGATCGCGGCCGAACGCGCAGGCCTGCTCGGCTTCATCGCATTCGTGCGCGGTCACAAGGAAATCTACCGCATCATCGATGAATCGGAATTCGTCGATCCCGCGAGCTTCCACGCCCATTATGCGACGACCGCCGACCGCATCACCCAGCGGTTAAAGGCAGCGGCCGAGCGCGGTGAAGTACGCCGGGATATTTCCGAAATCCACGCCTGGGCAATCATGGGCATGAACGTCTTTCTGGGCCTGCGCTATGGCGTGTGGGCGGAGGATCTTTCCCCGGAAACCGTCGCCGATGCGATCGCCCAGTTGCTTGCGCATGGCATCGCGCCCGAATAGCGCGGCAGTAACGGGTGAACGAGAATCAAATCACGGCGCCCTAACCGACACCATCCTGCGTCAGCGCTCGCGCCAACTGATCACGCACCGCGCGGATAGGCCCGAGCGATCGGCCATCCCGAGGCACCTTGCGCTCTGCTGACAGCAGCGCCTGGACGCCACGGATCGTATAGCCTTCATGATTCAGCAGCGTATTGATGCGCCGCACGAGCGCGACATCTTCGGCCCGGTAATAGCGTCGCTTGCCCGCTCGCTGGAGCGGGCGTAGCTGCGGGAACCGAGTCTCCCAATAGCGAAGAATATGGCGCGGCAGGCCGGTTTCCTGCGATAATTCGCCGATCGTCCGGAAAGCGCCGGCCGCCTTTTCGAGCGGCACCGCCACGTGGCGCTCAGCCTGCCCCGACGATGCGTTCCCGCATCATCTGGCTGGCGCGAAACGTCAGCACGCGGCGCGGTGCGATCGGTACTTCGACACCGGTCTTGGGATTGCGGCCGATTCGCTCGCCCTTGCTGCGCAGCACAAACGTGCCGAAGCCCGAGATTTTGACATTTTCACCGGCGGCCAGCGACTCGCACATATGGTGCAAAATCTGCTCGACCAACTTGGCCGAATCCATCCGCGAAAGCCCCACCTCACGGTGCAATGCATCCGCCAAATCTGCCCGTGTCAACGTTCCTGCAGTCGCCATGCGCCCCTCCCCGTTTGCCCAGCTAAGATTATGCTTATCAAGCAATCAGCCATATCGAAAGGGGTTTGCAATACAATGATGTAGATCAATAACGGACGAGCGCTGCACCCCAGGTAAAACCGCCGCCCATTGCCTCCAGCACAATCAAATCGCCGCGCTGGATTCGACCATCGCGTACGGCGACATCGAGGGCAAGCGGCACCGACGCAGCAGACGTATTGGCGTGCTGATCGACTGTCATAATGACCTTTTCAGCGGCAAGGCCCAGCTTTCTGGCGGTCGCATCGAGTATGCGTGCGTTTGCCTGATGCGGCACGACCCAATCGACGTCTGCCGAACCAAGTCCTTCCGCTACCAGTACCTCTTCCATTACCGATGCGAGATTGACGACCGCGTGACGAAATACTTCCCGGCCTTTCATCCTTACCTTGCCAACCGTCCCCGTCGTCGATGGACCGCCATCCACATACAGCAGCTGATTATGCCGACCATCGGCATGCAACCGGCAGGCCAGGATGCCGCGATCACCAGCGTCCTCGCCCTCCAGCACAATCGCGCCCGCACCATCACCGAACAGCACACAGGTGGTCCGATCGTCCCAATCAAGGATTCGGCTAAAGGTTTCTGCGCCGATCACCAGCGCACGGCGCGCAGCACCGCTGCGAATCATGCTGTCGGCAACTTGCAGCGCGTAGAGGAAACCAGAGCATACCGCGGCCACGTCAAACGCGACGCAATCGTCGATGCCCAGCATCGCCTGCACCTTGGTGGCGGATGAGGGGAAGGTCTGGTCCGGCGTCGCGGTCGCCAGCACGATCAGATCGATGTCGTTGGCGTGCCTGCCTGCCGCCGCCAGTGCCGCGCGGCACGCGTCCGCGGCCAGGCTCGCGGTCGTCTCGCCCTCGCCGGCGATATGACGAAACCTGATCCCGGTACGCTCGACGATCCACTCGTCGGAGGTATCGACGGTTTCAGCCAGCTCGGCATTTGACACGCGCCGTGCTGGCAAGGCCGATCCAGTTCCGGTGATCACCGACCTGATCATGCGCCCAGTACCACGGGGCCGGGCACCGCGGGGCTGGGCACGCCAGCAGCGTCTGCCTCGACATTGCGCATATCGTCGCTGATCCGCCTGGTCAGGTCATCGCGCATCATCTTGGCGGCCACCTCGATGGCATGGGCCACGCCAATCGCATTGGCACCGCCATGGCTCTTCACGACGAGCCCATTGAGACCAAGAAAGACGCCGCCATTGTGGTTATTGGGATCAAGATGATCGCGCAGCAGCTTGGTGGCCGGGCGCGAGATGAGAAAGCCGATCTTGGAGCGCACCGAGCTGCGAAACGCGCGCTTGAGCAAATCGCCGACGAACTTGGCGGTGCCCTCTGCCGTCTTGAGCGCGATATTGCCGGTGAAGCCGTCACACACGATCACGTCGAGATCACCCTGCGACAGACGGTTGCCCTCAACAAAGCCGACAAATTTCATCGGCAAATGGGGGGCGGCCTTCAGCATCGTCGCTGCATCACGAATGCTATCGGTGCCCTTCATGTCCTCGGTGCCGATGTTGAGCAGTGCGACGCGGGGAGCGGCAAGATCGAATGTCGTGCGCGCATAGGCGGCACCCATGATCGCGAACTGCACCAGGTTGCGGGCGTCGCACTCGGTGTTGGCACCAAGATCGAGCATGACCGCATCGTTCTTGCCCAGCGTCGGCATCAGCGCGGCCAGCGCTGGACGGTCGATGCCCGGCAGCGTGCGCAGCGCGACCTTGGCCATCGCCATCAGTGCGCCCGTATTGCCCGCAGAGACGGCGACGCCGGCCCTGCCCCGCTTGACCAGGTCGATTGCGACACCCATCGAGGTCGTCTTGGCACGGCGCAGCGCCTGGCTCGGCTTCTCACTTGCCGTGACCACGTCGGGCGCATGGACAATTTCGACATGTGCCGCGAGCTGAGGATGCGCCTTCAGCCCGTCGCGAATCGCCTGCTCGTCACCCACGAGGATGAAATTGAGCGTGGTCGTCCGTTGCCGGGCGAGCGCCACGCCAGCGAGCATGGTTGCCAGCCCCTCGTCGCCACCCATTGCGTCAATGGCGATAGGGGCGTTACTCGGCACGTGCGAATTCCCCCCGGTCGGCGCTTGGTTCAGCCTTCGACCGATACGACTTCACGGCCGTTATAATGACCGCAAGACGGGCAAAGATTGTGCGGGCGCTTCAGCTCGCCGCAATTGGGGCATTCCTGATACGCCTCTACCGCGATCGAATCGTGGCTGCGGCGCATGCCGCGCTTGGACGGCGAAGTCTTTCTTTTGGGGACGGCCATTTCGGCACCTTAGCTATGAAAATCGTGAACGGGGCAATAAGCCGGGCCGTTGAAACACACAACCAACGGCCCGTGGGCCGCGGAAGCCACCAGCGGCCAGACGCATCGCGAAGGGTGGCGCTATACCGATTTCGCCACAGCTTGCAAGCATTGGCCGCATTGCCAGCACGCATTGAGGCTGCCAAAGCCCGCGGAGCCCGAATTGCGTTAGGAAATTCAATGTCGTCTGTATTGCCGATCACGCTTGCCGCCGCCGGGGGTGCGGCAATCATCAACACCTGGCTCGCGATGCGCATCGGCAATGTCAGGCGCGCGGCCAAGGTCAGCATCGGCGATGGCGGCGACATGCCACTGGTCGCGCGGATGCGGGCGCAGGCGAACTTCATCGAATATACGCCCATCGTCCTGATTCTCATCGGCGCGATCGAATTGAGCCAGGGCACGTCGACCTGGCTGTGGGTGGTGATGGCGCTGTTCCTGCTGGGCCGTATCGGCCATGCGCTGGGGATGGACGGGCTGCCGCTGGGGCGCATGATCGGCACGATCATCTCGCTGGTGACGATGCTGGGGCTGGGCATCTTTGCCCTTCTCATCCCCTATCTGACCCCCGCCGAGTCGCCGACGGTGGAGCCTATTACCCTCCAGTCGCCAAGGGGCTGAACGATCAGCCTGCCAGAGCCGCATCGCTGACGAACGGATTGTGGCGGCGCTCATGGGCGAAGTTGCTCATCGGCCCGTGACCGGGCACGAAGGCGGTGTCGCCACCGAGCGGCCACAGCTTGGTGGTGATTGCGTCGAGCAGATCCTGGTGATTGCCCATCGGGAAATCCGTGCGGCCAATCGAGCCCTGGAACAATACATCGCCGACCAGCGCCAGCTTCGATTCGCGGTGGTGGAACACGACATGGCCCGGGGTGTGGCCGGGGCAGTGATAAACATCGAGCACGAGATTGCCGACGCTCACCTGATCGCCATCGACCAGCCAGCGATCGGGTTCGAAGACACGGCCGTTGACACCATAAGCGCGGCCATCCTCATCCAACCGGGCGATCCAGAAGCGGTCCGCCTCGTGGGGGCCTTCAATTCCAACACCGAGCTGCTTGGCGAGCGTGCCCGCCTCGCCGCAATGATCGATATGGCCGTGGGTGAGGATGATCTTCTCCACCGTGACGCCGTGATGCGCAGCCGCCGCGGTAAGCTTGGGCAGATCGCCGCCGGGATCGACAAAGGCCCCGCGCATCGTGGCGGTACACCAGAGCAAGGTGCAATTTTGCTGGAGCGGGGTGACGGGCACGATGGCGGCGCGCAGTGGGGGGATGGGCGGAGGGGTTGCGGGTACGGTTGGGGTCATCATCCGTGAAGATACGGTAGCGCGCACCGGCAAACAAGCTTGCCCCGCCCGAGCGCGCGATGCATTTGACCAGGCACGCAATGTCAGATTTCACCGCCCCTTATGTTTTGCTCGACGATGCCCGCGAGGGGGGCGCGGCGGCACGGCTGTATCAGCGCCCGATCGAGGTGATCGAGGCGCACGCGCTGGCCGAGGTGCGCCCTGCGCTCGACGCCATCCGCGCCGCTTCCGCGCGGGGGCTGCATGCCGCGGGCTATATCGCTTATGAAGCGGGCGCGGCGTTCGAATCCAAATTGGGCCAGCCGCACGAGCCAAGCGGCCCGCTGTTATGGTTCGGGCTGTTCGAGGATTTTACCGAAATTGCACCCGACGCGCTAGCGGCGATGCTGCCCGACCCGGCGGGGGCCTGGATCGGCACGCCCGCGCCGCTGATCGACCGTACCACCTATGACGCGCAACTGGCCGAGGTGCTGGCGCTGATCCAGGCGGGTGACCTCTACCAGGCCAACCTCACCTTTCCATCGATCGTACGGATCGCCGGCCACCCGCTTGCCGCCTATGCCCAACTGCGCGAGCGCGCCCGGGCGGGCTATGGCGCGGTGATCGACACCGGGCGCGACCGGCTGCTCTCGCTATCGCCCGAACTGTTCTTTGCGCTCGACGGCGAGACGCTGACCTGCCGGCCAATGAAGGGGACCGCGCGGCGGGGCGACGACCCGCAGGCCGACCGCGCCGCGATCGACTCGCTCGCCAGCGACCCCAAGCAGCGCGCGGAAAACCTGATGATCGTCGATCTGACGCGCAACGACCTGTCGCGCATCGCCAAACCAGGCAGCGTCGCGGTGAGCGGGCTGTTCGCCATCGAAAGCTACCCGACCGTCCACCAGATGGTCTCGACCGTGACCGCCACGCTCGCGCCGGGCAAGGACGCGATCGACGTGCTGGCGGCTTTGTTCCCGTGCGGATCGATTACCGGCGCGCCCAAGATCCGCGCGATGGAGGCAGTGAGCGCCATCGAGGGACGCGCGCGGGGGCCGTATACCGGGGCGATCGGGCGGATCGATGCGCGGCAAGGTCAGTCGGGCTGCGGGGCGATGTTCAACGTCGCGATTCGCACGCTGGTGCTGCGCGGCGATGCCGACCAGGCAGTGCTGGGCAGCGGCGGCGGCATCGTGGCCGATTCGAATGCGGCGGCGGAATGGGACGAGACGCGCGCCAAGACGGCGTTCCTGACGCAAGGCCAGCGCCGGTTCGACCTGATTGAGACCATGGCCTTTCACCCGCAGACGGGGGTGGCACTGCTCGACCGGCACCTCGCGCGGATCAAGGCGAGCGCCGACTATTTCGGCTTTGCCTTTGACCGGCACGCCGCGCGCAACGAATTGCAGGCCGCGACCTTCCGCCTCGGCGTGCCGAGCCGGGTGCGGCTGCTGGTGGCACCGAGCGGATCGATCGCCATCGAATCTGCACCGATGCCCGAGATGGTGACCGGGCCGGTCGAGGTGCAGGTGGTGCCGCTGCCGGTGGAGGCGATGGATTTCAGGCTGCGCCACAAGACCAGCGACCGGGGGTTTTATGACGAGGCACGGGCGGCGAGCGGGTGTTTTGAGGTGCTGTTCACGACGCCCGACGGGCTGCTGACCGAGGGCAGCTTCACCTCGCTCTTCGTGCCGCGCGGCGACGCGCTGGTGACGCCGCCGCTGGCGCTGGGCCTGCTGCCGGGCGTGCTGCGCGGCGCGATGATCGATGAGGGGCGGGCGGTGGAGGGCGCGCTGCGGGTGGATGATCTGGCGGGCGGGTTCTTTGTGGGGAATGCGCTGCGGGGGTTGATGGCGGCAAGGGTGGTGGGGGGATAGGGTTGGGTTCGGTGCTGTGCGGAGTTGGTGGAAAGCGGACGTGCGGCGTGTCGATGATACAGCCCTCCATCTACGGCTTGTCAGTTCGCCTCGACAGCTTAATGTCTCTTGGTCGGCCGTGAATTTTGGATTCGAATGAGGTAAAGCGCTTGGACATCAAAGAGGTAGAGGCGCTCCTCGTCGGGGCAGAAGAAACGGATACGCTAGAGTTCAAAGCTGCAGTAAGCTGGAATCGTAACCTGTTCGTGAAGGATATTTTGGCCCTTGCTAACGTTATCGATGGCGGCCGCATCGTTGTCGGAGTCGAAGACGGCACCTTTGCCCGGCAGGGTCTCACGCCGGAGCAAGAAGCGTCTTTCCACAATGACACAATGCGCGACGCGATTGCTCCTTTCGCCGATCCAAGAGTTTCGTTTCGTTCTGAGGCGGTGGAGGATGCTCAAGGACTGCGGTACGTCATTATCGATGTTAGCCCCTTCGAAGACATACCTGTCATATGCCATCGAGATGGGGCTGACGTACAGGCTGGAGTTATATACTTCCGCAGTCGAACGCGAAGGCCTGCAAGTGCGCCAATGTCTAATAGCTCGGAAATGCGCGACCTTGTAGAGCGTGCCGCCGCCCTAAGTATTTTAAGGCTCGATCGCATTGGCTTCGTTCCACGGGCGCAGCCAGAACCTGATTACGACGCTCAGCTGAGAGGTCTGTAATGAGGGAGGGTTTGCTCGAACGTATCCAGGAGATGGCTTACTGGCGCGTGCTAATTCGTCCTGTGATCCCGCTCGACGACCAACTAGCGTTTGGCACATGCTTGAGCCTTATCACTGCAAGCAAGGTTTCATTGCGCGGGTGGGATTATCCTCACGTTGAGAGTCAGCGACCTGATAATCGCGGGGGTATCGGCCGGGGAGAAGACTTTTACGAGAGTTGGACCGACTGGGAAGGCTTCCGAGAGTTCTGGAGAATGTATCGATCCGGGCAGTTTCTCTCCTACAACCTTTTACATGGTGAAATAGGCATGTTCGGCCAGCAGGGAGGGCAAAGCATCGTGCAGGCTGTAGACACTATTTACTGTGTCTCCGAATATATTGAGTTTGCACAACGACTGGCGAAAAACGTGCCGTTCGGCGGTGGTTACGTGTTCACCGTCTCCTTGCGAAATGCTGCAGGCTATCAGCTGAGCGCAGGTCCGGGTCGAGTGCCGTTCTTCGACGCGCTGGTGAACAGCAGTCAAGACTTGACAGTAAGTAAACGCGTCAGCTCGACGGAAATGGCGAGGGGAACAGTCGAGATCGCGAACAGCATACTTCTTGAGGTTTTCGACTGCTTCGGTTGGAACCCTGATGCCAACCAGATCAGGCGTGACCAAGAGGCTTTCTTCAAGCGCGATTTCCGCTAGCGCCTTGAGCGCGACACAAGCCTTCAGCGATCAATGAGACCCCTTCCAATCATAATTAGTGCGAAAGCGCGGAGACGTCCTTTGGCCCCGGTGGCCGAATGGCCGGGTTTGGGCGATAGCCGCCATTCTCGCCCCCGAATCATTGCCCCGGGCTTGACCCGGGGTCCCGCTTTTCCTTTTCGGCAGGCGTAAGGCGCGTTGCAGGAGGGTGAACGGCTGGGCGTTGCTGTCGTGCCGCACAATCGGCGTTGATCAGAAGAAGAAGCGGGACCCCGGGTCGAGCCCGGGGTGACGGCGGTAGTGAGGGACGGCGGTGGTGGGGTGGTGGCGGCGGTCGCTGGGGGCGGTGTCTCGGTAGAAACCGGCAGCACAGCGCCGATCGCACGCCGCTACTCGCCACCCCCCGCCCCCTTCCCCCGGCAGCGATCCGAGCAATATTTGACGCTGTCCCAGTCGCGCGCCCATTTCTTGCGCCAGGCGAAGGGGCGGGCGCAGGCGGCGCAGACTTTGGTCGGGAGGGTGAGCTTTTTGTGGGCCATCGCCCTGCCCTATGCCGCATCGGACAGTGGGGCGCGAGGCGGTGGTGCGGCAAATACCAGACGCCCATTGATAGGAACTTATTCGTCATTGCGAGCGCAGCGAAGCAATCCAGGGTCTCGCGCGCGGCTGGATTGCTTCGCTGCGCTCGCAATGACGACCGGGGGGACTGAGATTGTTTCAGGCGATCAACCCGGTGCTATATCCGCTCGTTTCACCCTCACCCTTTCGGTTGCGCGCGCGCAAGCCCCGCGCCTATAGGCCGTGTCGCCTTCCACCAGACGGGTTTTTCGCCATGCACCCCTCCGCCGCGCTCGACCGGATCAGCCCTTCGCCTACGCTTGCGATTACCGCGCGCGTGTTTGAGCTGAAGCAGCAGGGCGTCGACGTGATTGGGCTGGGCGCGGGCGAGCCCGATTTCGATACGCCCGATTTCGTCAAGGAAGCCGCGATCCAGGCGATCCGCGACGGCAAGACCAAATATACCGTGGTCGATGGCACCGCCGAGCTGAAGGCGGCGATCGTGGCGAAGTTCAAGCGCGACAATGGCCTTGATTATGCGACCAACCAGGTGACGGTGAATGTCGGCGGCAAGCACACGCTGTTCAACGCGATTGTCGCGACGGTGGATGCGGGTGACGAGGTGATCATTCCCGCGCCCTATTGGGTGAGCTATCCCGATGTTGTGCTATTCGCAGGCGGCGTGCCGGTGATCGTGGCGGCGGGGGCCGAGCAGGGGTACAAGATCAGCCCCGAGCAGCTTGAGGCGGCGATTACGCCGCGCACCAAATGGGTGATCCTCAATTCGCCGTCCAACCCGACGGGTGCGGCCTATAGCGCTGCCGAACTGCGCGCGCTGGGCGATGTGCTGGTACGGCACCCGCATGTGTGGGTGTTTGCCGACGATATGTATGAGCATATCCTGTATGACGGCTTCGAATTCGCGACGATGGCGCAGGTGTGCCCTGAACTTTACGAGCGCACGCTGACGGTGAATGGCTGCTCCAAGGCCTATGCGATGACGGGGTGGCGGATCGGCTATGCCGGTGGGCCGGCCTGGCTGATCAAGGCGATGGGCAAGCTGCAGTCGCAATCGACGAGCAACCCGTGCTCGATCGCGCAGGCAGCCGCCGTGGCGGCGCTGAATGGCGACCAGAGTTTCCTGAAGGACCGTGCGCTTGCCTTTCAGGCGCGGCGCGACCTGGTGGTGTCGATGCTCAACCAGACCAACGGCATCACCTGCCCACGGCCCGAGGGGGCGTTTTACGTGTACCCCGAATTCTCCGCGCTGATCGGCAAGCGGACGCCCAAGGGCAAGATCATCGATACCGACGAGGCGATGGTGGCGTATCTGCTCGACGATGCACGGGTGGCAGCGGTGCAGGGCGCGGCCTTTGGCCTCTCGCCGGCGATGCGGATCAGCTATGCCACATCGGAAAATTTGCTGCGCGAAGCGTGCGAACGCATCCAAACGGCGTGCGCCAACGTAACCTGATCACAATCGAAAGCGTATGTTCATCCGAGCCCCGGCATGAGGCGGGGTATACCCGGGTGAAGTTATTCTTGGGTTGAACGGATGGGTGCCCGCACCGATCTGGCTGACACAGACGCCGCACGGCCAGCGCCGCGGGGCTGCACATAGGATCAGGCTTATGACGAAGTTCGTGAAATCATCGCTGCTGTGGCAGTTTGTCGGTGGGTTCGTGCTGGGCACGGTGGGCATCGTGGCGTTCCAGCCGGCTGATGCAACGCGCACGCTGACGCAACACGTGGCAGAAGTCGCACCGTTCATCGGCTGAGTGTGATTACGCGATTCTTTTCAGGCGCTTGTGTAACCACCCACTGATCGCCGCCGTATCTCGGGTGTGACAACCACGAGGAATATCATGACCCGAATGATCGTTGCTGCCGCCGGTTTTGCCGGCCTTGCCCTTATCGCCGTGACCGGGGGCGCCGCCAATGCCGAGCGCGCCGTCAATATCCCCGCCGCGCTGAAGGACGTGCCCCGCACCACCGGACTGCAGACCGCCGTTTTTGCGGGCGGATGCTTCTGGGGCATGGAAGCCGTGTTCGAAGACATCAAGGGCGTGCAATCGGTAACCAGCGGCTATGCCGGTGGCACCGCCGATAGCGCGACCTATGACCAGGTGAGCAGCGAAACGACCGGCCATGCCGAGGTCGTCCGCGTCGTTTATGACCCGGCCAAGGTGAGCTATGCGACGCTGCTGCGCGTCTATTTCTCCGTCGCGCACAACCCGACCGAGCTTAACCGTCAGGGGCCGGACAGCGGCACGAGCTATCGATCGGCGATCTTCCCGCAGACGCCCGCGCAAAAGCAGGTTGCAGCGGCGTATATCGCGCAGCTGCAAAAGGCGCGTGTCTTTGGCGCGCCGATCGTGACGCGGGTTGAGGCGGGCAAATTCTATGCGGCTGAATCCTATCATCAGGATTTCTTCCGCAAAAACCCGTTCCATCCCTATATCGTGCGCTTCGACAAGCCCAAGGTCGCGGCGTTCAAAGCGGCCTTCCCCGCGATCGCCCGCTAAACTGCCAACATCACGCCGCTAGGGCGAAGCGCAGCAGCCGGTTATCCACCGGAATGAGCGCTTCGGCCTGGCAGCCGATGGCACGGGCGATTTCAGGATGGGCGGCATCAAGCCCGCCGGTGAGCGACCCGAAGGCCGGCAGGATGATCTTGCGATCACTGGCGACGAAGCAGCGGCGCGACACGTGCCGCCCGCGCAGCCGCACCCGCAGCTTGGGGTGGAAATGGCCCGACAGTTCCGGACGGTGCTCGGCCGGGTCGGCCTCGTGGCGCAACACGATGCCGTCGACAACCGCTTCTGCCATCACGCTGCCACCGCAACTGCCGACCAGTGCCGGATCGTGATTGCCGGTGATCCAGGTCCAGCGCACCTGACCCGTGAGGGCGCGCAGCGCCTCGCTTGCCGCTCCAGGCAGGCGACCGATGCCGGCGCTGTCGTGGAAACTATCCCCCAGGCACCAGATTTCGGCCGGCGCGAGTGCGGCGACGATGCGCCCGAGATCGGCCAGTGTTGCCATGCTGTCATAAGGTGGAAGCATCTGGCCCCCGGCTGCATACCAGCTGGCTTTTTCAAAATGCAGATCAGCCACGAGCAGCGCCCGGCGCGCCGGCCAGTAGAGCGCGCCCTGTGGCAACGCGGCCATCATCTGCCCGGCGAACGAAAAGGGAACCATTTGGCTGCTATGGCGCTATTGTGCGCAGCGGGCAATGGCCGCGTTCGCGCGTGCAACAATTCTGTTGCGCGGAACTGCAACAAGCGTAAAGCGCGCCGTCTTTCCATGAGCACCCAACATTATGTCCGCTGATCATGTCGCATCCGAGGAAGCGCCGATCACCCGCCAGGGCACGCTGATCCTTGCCATCGGTGCGATCGGCGTCGTGTTCGGCGATATTGGTACGAGCCCGCTTTATGCATTTCGCGAGGCGCTGGCTCAATCGATGGGCGGAGGCATCGACGAGAGCGAAATTCTCGGCGTGTTGTCGCTGGCGATCTGGGCGCTGATTTTGGTGGTATCGCTGAAATATGTGCTGCTGCTGATGCGCGCCGACAATCAAGGCGAAGGCGGCGTGCTGGCGCTGACGGCGCTGGCGCGGCGATCGACCGGGCAGCGTGCCAAAATCGCCCTGCTGCTCGGCGGGATCGGCGCGGCGCTGTTCTATGGCGACGCGATCATCACCCCGGCGCTGTCGGTGCTATCAGCCGTTGAGGGATTGCGCACCATTCCCGGCGGCGCGGCGGTGTTTGGCGAGCCCGAGATTGTCGGGCTGACGATTGCCATTCTGGTTGGCCTGTTCATAATCCAGAGCCGGGGCACCGCGAGCGTTTCCAAGCTGTTCGGGCCCGTCTGCATCCTGTGGTTTCTGGCGATTGGTGCGCTGGGCGTTTATCATGTGATTGACGAGCCGACGATCGTGCGCGTCTTCAACCCTTACTACGGCGCAGCATTTTTGGGCACGCACGGCGTGACGGGCATGTTCGTGCTGGGGGCTGTGTTCCTGACCGTGACGGGAGCCGAGGCGCTGACCGCCGATATGGGGCATTTCGGGCGGTTCCCGATCCAGCTTGGCTGGTTCGCGCTGGTTTTCCCGGCGCTGACACTCAATTATCTGGGGCAAGGGGCGTTTGCGCTCAATGCGCTTGAAGTAGCCGCCGCCAGCGGCAAGCCCTTTGCCAATCAGGACTGGTTTTTCCTGATGGCGCCGGAAGCGGTGCGCATCCCGCTGGTGCTGCTGGCCGGGCTGGCGACGATCATCGCCAGCCAGGCGGTGATTACCGGAGCCTATTCGCTGACCCAGCAGGCGATCCAGCTGGGGTTGTTGCCGCGCCTGCGCATCCGCCAGACATCGGCCGACCATTCGGGCCAGATCTATCTGCCGTCGATCAACTGGCTGCTGCTGATCGGCGTGATCATGCTGGTGGTGCAGTTTCGCAGCTCATCCGCCATGGCGGCGGCCTATGGCATCGCGGTGACGGGCACGATGGTCGTTACCACCTGCCTTGCCTATATCGTTGTGCGCCATCACTGGCATTGGGGCCGACTGCGCACACTGGCGGTGATCGTGCCGTTCCTGACGCTCGACCTGATCTTCTTTGGTGCCAATATCCTGCGCGTGATCGAGGGTGGCTGGGTGCCGCTGGTGGTAGCCGCGGCGATTGGCCTGCTGATCGTGACATGGCGGCGCGGGCGCAAGATTGTCGGCACGTTCGAGGCGCGGCAGAGCATTCCGCTTGCTGACTTGGCCGCAGCACTCGCCAAGCGCCCGCCCGAGCGCGTGGAGGGGACCGCGGTGTTCCTGACCGCCAACCCGGCCAATACGCCGGGCGCGCTGCTCCACAATCTGAAGCACAACAAGGTGCTGCATGAGCGCAACCTGATCGTCAGCGTGCGCACCGCCGACCGGCCGAGCGTGCCCACCGAAGAGCGCGCCAAGGTGCAGCGGATCGACGATAACTTCTCCAGCGTGGTACTGGCTTATGGCTTTATGGAAACGCCCGATGTGCCGGAAGACCTGGCCTTGGCGTTGGGCACCGACCGGATGAAAACCAGCTATTTCATCGGCCGGAACACGCTGAAAGCATCAGCCGATCATGGCATGCCCTTGTGGCAGGACAGCATCTTCATGTTCCTGCAGCGCAATGCCAGCGATCCGACCGATTTCCTGCGCATCCCGCCGGGAAAGGTGCTGGAACTGGGCGAGCAAGTGACGGTTTAAGGGGCTAGAATGCGGTTCGACATCATCAAATGCCATGGATCGGGCAATGATTTTCCCTTGATCGATGCGCGGGGGCTGCCCCTCGACGATGCCGGTTGGGCGCGGGTGGCGCGGGCGCTGGCCGACCGGACGGGGCCCGTTGGCGGTGACGGGCTGCTGCTGCTGACAGCGGGCGACGCCGAGCACGCCTTCGGCATGCGGATGTTCAATTCGGATGGATCGGAGGCCGAGACCTGCCTGAACGGGCTGCGCTGCGTGGCGCGGGCGGGGTTCGAGGCGCTGGGGATCGATGCGGCACGGGTGCGGCTGAAAACGTCGAGCGCCGATGTGGTGCGGGCGGACGACATGGCGCCGGGCGTGGTGACGATCCGCGAGACGGCGGGGCCCGCGACGACAGATGTCACGCGCTGGCCGCTGACGGGGGCGGGCGACCCGATTATCGAGGGCATTGTTGGCGCGCTCGATCCCTTGGCGCAGTGGACGGCGGTGGCGATTCCCAATCCGCATCTGGTGCGGTTCACGGACGTGATCGACGAGGCGCCGTTAGTGGCGGCGGGGGAGACGTGCGAGGCGGCACCCGACTGGTTACCGAACCGGGCCAATGTGTCTTTCATCGAGCAGCGGGGCCCCGACCTGTTCGTGCGCACCTTCGAGCGCGGCGTGGGGCTAACCGACAGCTGCGGATCGGCGATGGCGGCGTCTGCCTATGCCGCGTGTCTGACGAAGCGCTTGCCCGTTGCGCGCGAGATGACGGTGTTCAACCGGGGCGGCAAGGTGATGGCGCTGGTCAACGCCGATGCCAGCGTCTCGCTGTCTGGCAATGCGACCTATGAATGGGCGGGATCCGTATTGGTGGATTCAACTGGGGTGGCTTCGGCGCTGCAGATCGGCCGCCGGTTCGATGATGAGATCGCGGCTTGGGCGCAGGTCGCGGCTCCCTGTATTTAACCAAATAGGATAATTTTACTTGACATCGTCACGCTGTTTCGGTACATAACAGGAACGCTGAAGAATTGCGAATCGGGCCGGTCGGCTCGACGGACGGGGTCGGGGCATTGCCGCGGCCCTTTTTTCTTGGTGGACGGCAAATAGGGAGTGGCATGGCCAGGAAGCAGAGCGAGGCCAAACTGGATGCAGCCTCCGGGCCGCGCAAGAGCTGGAGCAATGCCCGCACCGCAACCTTCATGGCCACGCTGCGCCAAACCGCCAATGTGAGTGCGGCGTGCCGCGCCGCCGACATGACCCCGGCGGCGGCATATAAGCGGCGCTCGCTGGTGCCCGCCTTTCGCGCGGCATGGAACGACGCGTTGTGCGAAGGCTATGCAACGCTTGAACAATTGTTGCTTTCGCAAGCGATTGCCGAGCTCAAGCCCGATGACGATGCGCCCGCCGCGCTGCCGCGGCTGCGGCTGAGCGAACGCACGATTGTGTCGCTGCTGTCGCTGCACCGCCAGACAGTGCGCGACTTGCGCGCCGGACAACGCGCCGATGCGGGGGCGTCACCGGACGACCAGGATGAGGCGCGCGCCGAGCTTGAGGCGACGCTGGACATGATGCGCGATCGGCTCGCGGCGGCAGAGGCGGATGGCGATGCAGGCGGCAATGACGCCTGAGCGTAGCGGGCGATCATTCGCCGAGATCGTCGCCGGCTGGGCACCCGCGCAACGGGCGAGCTGGCTGGCGAGTGTATCGCCCGCAATGGCGCGCGCGCTGCCCTATCAATGGTGGTTCTGGGAACGACCCGGCCAGCGCCCGCCGCCGCCGCCGTGGCGGGTGTGGCTGGTGATGGCGGGGCGCGGCTTTGGCAAGACGCGGGTGGGGGCGGAGTGGGTACGCGCGCATGCCGAGGCGACGCCGCGCCTGAAGATTGCGCTGGTCGGCGCGACGATGAGCGAGGTGCGGCGGGTGATGGTGGAGGGCGAGAGCGGGCTGCTCGCGATTGCGCCGCCGCACAAGCGCCCGCGCTGGGAACCCTCGCTCGGCAAGCTGCGCTGGCCATCGGGCGCGGAAGCCTATGTCTATGCGGCGAGCGAGCCCGAAGGATTGCGGGGCCCTGCGCACCACATCGCCTGGGCCGACGAGATCGCGAAATGGCCGCATGGCGAGGCGGCGTGGGACAATCTGGAGCTGACGATGCGCGCGGGGCGCTGGCCAAGGGTGATCGCGACGACGACCCCGCGCCCGGTGCCGCTGGTACGGCGGCTAGTGAAGGCGCAAGGGGTCGCGGTGACGAGCGGGCGCAGCGCCGACAACCGCGCGCATCTGGCGGACGGTTTCCTGGCGGCGATGGCGGCGAATTATGCGGGCACCCGGCTGGGACGGCAGGAGCTTGATGGCGAGCTGATCGACGAGATGGCGGGTGCGCTGTGGACTCGGGGCGCGCTTGAGGCGTGCCGGGTGCGCGAGGTGCCGCCGCTGGTGCGCGTGGTGGTGGGGGTCGATCCGCCCGCCGGCAGCGCGCGGGGGGTGGGCGATGCGTGCGGCATTGTGGCGGTGGCAATGGGGCGTGACGGCAATGGCTATGTGCTCGAGGATGCCAGCGTGGCGGCGACCTCCCCCGAAGGCTGGGCGCGCGCGGTGGCGGGGTGCGCGGCACGGCACGGGGCCGACCGGGTGATCGCCGAGGCCAATAATGGCGGGCAGATGGTGGCAAGCGTGTTGCGCGCGGCGGAAGCGAGGCTGCCGGTGTCGCTGGTGCATGCGTCTGTCGGCAAGAGCGCGCGGGCGGAGCCGGTCGCGACGCTGTATGAACGCGGCGTCGTGCGGCATCTGGGGGCGTTTCCCGCGCTGGAGGATGAATTGTGCGGGCTGATCGCGGGGGGCGGCTATGAAGGGGCGGGCCGATCCCCCGACCGCGCCGATGCGCTGGTGTGGGCGCTGACCGAACTGATGCTTGGCAAGCGCGGCGAGGCGGCGTTACGGATGCTTTAGCCGCGCCTGCGGCGGCGCCAGGCGTCGTAGACGGGCTTGAGCGTGAAGGCGGCGACGATTCCGCCGAGCATCAGCGTATGCGGATCGCGGAACAGCCAGCCGACGACGCCGATGGCGGTTGCATAAGCAGGGATGAGGACGAGCATGTAGCGGCCGAGCCAGCCGAGATGGCGACTGGCGCTGTCTTCATCGGCGGCGAACCACAGGAACAGCACGACCGGCACGCCGAACAGGATGCAGAGCGCGGCGGTGACGATAGGGGACGAGGCGAGCGTGAGTGGCATGTTTGGGAGTATAGGTTGCTTGGCGGGCCGCTCAAGCGGTGGCGACAAGTGGCGGAGCGGCGGCTAAGGGCTGCTGATGATCCCGCGCGAAACGATCGATACGACACAGGTGCCCGGCGGCGGCGAGATGCGGCTGGTGCGGCGTGGCACCGACTGGTTCATCATGCTGGGCCGAGAGGAATTGATGTCGAGCCGGATGAGCGGCTCCGAGGAAGCGCTCGCCAATCTGGCGTGCGACCGGGTGGGCGACGATGCCCGGGTGCTGGTGGGCGGTTATGGCATGGGCTTTACGCTGCGGACGTTGCTCGGCCGGCTGGGACCGGGCGCCAGGGTGACGGTGGCGGAGCTGGTGCCCGCCGTGATCGCTTGGGCGAAGGGGCCGATGGCGGAATTCGCCGGCGGGTGCCTGGATGATCGCCGCGTGGCGGTTGTCGAGGGTGATGTCGGCGCCGTTATCCGGGCAGGCCGGGCGCGATTCGAGGCGATTTTGCTCGATGTCGACAATGGCCCCGACGGGCTGACGCGCAATGGCAATGACGGGCTCTATACGCTGGCCGGGCTGACGGCGGCGAAGGATGCGCTGTCGCCGGGCGGGGTGCTGGCAGTGTGGTCAGCCGCGAGCGACGACGTGTTCGCGCGGCGGATGCGCGATGCGGGGTTCGCGGTCGAAGAAGTGATCGTGCGGGCGCGGGCCAGCGGCAAGGGCGCGCGGCATGTGATCTGGTTGGGCATCAAGAACCTGTAATCCCGAGGCAGTCTGACCACGTTCGATGTAACCAGCGGCCCGAAATACCCTTGCGCACGAAGCTGAACACAATCGAAATGCGAGCGTGCCTGAATGGTCTTTGGAAGATAGGCTGCCATCGACGTTGTCGGTGCCTTCCGGATGGCCAAGCGGAGATCCGGGAAGTTCCAGCTTTTTCCCTTCTGGTAAAGGTCCGCTGGGTAAGAATGCTCGCGGCGGCGGCATGAGTGGATTTCGAGTGCTGGAAATGCCTCCCAGCCGGTGATGATCGCTGCATCGGCTGCCGACAGCGAGAAGCTGATTTTGAACGCGGGCCCGGACGACATTGAATCCTGGGGCGACAGATCATCAGTGACCCGGACGTCGGTGATCTTGATGTGCCTTGGAACGGATAAGAACACGCCGCCGCCAGTTATCAGAACAAGCGCCATCGCCGCGGCAACGTCCAGCCGAATCATAAATACGGCCGGGCAGACCAACAAATCTCCATAGCGGGAGCAAAGCATGAAAATCTTCGGCTGGAAAGCAGCCGGGCGTGAGGAATTGCGCCCAGCCTTGTCGCGTTATGAGCAGCGTTATGGGGGGGCGGCGACGGGCGAGTGGCCGGCTTCCTATGAGGCGCAGATCCGCGATGGGTATTTGCGCAACGCGATTGCGCAGCGATCGGTGCGGCTGGTGGCGCAGGGGCTGGGTGGCGCGCCGCTCAATGCATCAGACCCGGCGCTGATCGCGCTGGTATCGGCGCGATCAGCGGGGCAGGCGTTGCTGGAGACGGTGGCGGCGCAGTTGCTGTTGCACGGCATCCGGCCTTTGGCCTTGATTGCGTGGGGCTGGTCGCGCTGGCGTTTCGGGCGGGCGGCTTTGAGGCGGTCGTGCCAGCGGATTATGCGTTGCGCCGCGGGGATAGTGCGCGGGTGGCAGCGCTGATCGACGCTGCTGGGCTGTTCCGCCACGATCAGCAGCGGGTCGGCGACCTGGTGTTATGCACCAGCGGCCCCGGGCAGTTGCACCTCGCCATCGATACCGGCGCGAGCGTCATCCATGCCGATGCGGCGCTGGGCCGGGTGGTGGAGCGCCCCGGCGCGCTGCCCTGGCCGGTGCTTGGGCGGTGGCGCATGGCGAATGAGAAAGGGTGAGCAATGGCGACGCTGGTATTGACGGCGGTAGGGACCGTGCTGGGCGGGCCGATTGGCGGGGCGATCGGCGCGATTGCGGGACAGGCGATCGACCGCAACGTCATCTTCAAGCCCAAAGGGCGGCAAGGGCCAAGGCTGACCGAACTGGCCGTGCAGACATCATCTTATGGCACGCCGATTGCCAAGCTGTTCGGCACGATGCGGGTGGCGGGCACGGTGATCTGGTCGACCGACCTGATCGAGAGCAAGGCCAAGAGCAGCAGCGGCAAGGGCCAGCCGAGTACGACCAATTACAGCTATGCCGCCTCCTTTGCGGTGCTGCTGTCGGGCCGGGCGATCACGGGGATCGGTCGGATATGGGCCGACGGCAAACTGCTGCGCGGGGCGGGCGGGGATTTCAAAAGTGCCACCGGCTTTCGCGTGCATCCGGGTGATGAGGCACAACGCCCGGATCCGTTGATCGCTGCTGCTGAAGGCATTGCCATGGCCCCTGCACACCGTGGCCAGGCCTATGTCGTGTTCGATCACCTCGAGCTTGCCGATTATGGCAACCGCATTCCCTCACTAACGTTCGAAGTGATTGCCGAGGCGGATCCCGTGCCGATCGGCTCGATCGCCGAGGCGGTGTCCGACGGGGCCGTGGACGGCCGAGGCGTGACGATGCCGGTCACCGGTTTTTCCGCCTATGGGGACAGTGTGCGCGGCGTACTGGAGACGCTGGCGATTGCGGGTGGGGCGTGGTTCGCCCCGCGCGGTCCAAGGCTGGCGATGATCGATGGGCCAGGGAGCGCAACGCTCGTCGACGATGGGGGCGCTGCCCCGGCTGGATCACGCGGCAGCCAGCGGACGCGATCGTTGGCGCCGATCGATAGCGTCCCGCGCAGCATGACGGTGACCCATTATGATCCGGCACGCGATTATCAGACGGGCCTGCAGCGGGCACGGCGACCGGGAGCGGGCAACCGTGACGAACGGATCGAACTGCCGGCGGCGATCGATGCAGGGCGCGCCAAGGCGATCGGCGCGGCAGCGCTCACGCGCGCCGAGGCTGGACGGGAGCGGCGCCAAATCAGGTTGGGCTGGCGCTCGCTTGGGGTTGGCCCCGGGGACACGATCGCCATCGACGACGGCAGCGGGCCTTGGCGCGTGACTGACTGGTCGCTGGAAGCAATGGTGCTGACGCTCGGGCTCGTCCGCCTGGCAGGCTCCAACGCGGCGACCGCTCTGGCGGCAAGCTCTGGCCGCGTCCTGGCCAATCCCGATTCGGTTCACGGACCAACGATCGTCGATGTCTTTGAAGCGCCCGGACTCGACGACAGCTTACTGACGATGCCGCGCCTGTTTATTGTGGCCGCAGGATCTAGCCCGGGCTGGCGACGCGCAGCCCTGCTGTACAGCAGCGATGGTGGCGCGCGCTGGATCAACGCTGGCGCAACCGCGCTGCCAGCGGTGATCGGCACATTGGCTGCACCGGTGCGCGCAGCCCCCTCGACCCTGCGCGATCTCGCGACCGCCATCGAGGTGACGCTGGCAAACCCGGCGATGACGCTGGCAAGCGCGGACGATACCGCGCTTGATGCCGGGGCTAATCTGGCGCTGCTCGGCGACGAGCTCATCCAGTTTGGCCGCGCGACCCAGCTCACCGCAGACAGGTGGCGACTGTCGCGATTGCTGCGCGGCCGGCGCGGAACAGAAGCCGCAGCGGGCGCGCAAGCGGCCGGCGACCGGTTCGTGCTGATCGAGCGAGAAGCGCTGGCCACAGTCTTAGTGCCGGTATCAGCCATCGGGACGGTTGTAAGCGTGTTGGCATCGGGCGTCGGCGATGTGGCGGGGCCGGCAAGCAGCGACGTGCTGGTGGACGGCGCATCGATCTCACCGCCGTCGCCGGTCCACCTGATGGCGATCCACGAGGCGGGTAACGTACGCTTGCGCTGGACCCGCCGCAGCCGCAGCGGATGGCGCTGGGCCGATGGTGGCGATGCCCCGCTGAGCGAGGAAAGCGAATCCTATCGGCTGACGATCATGCCGCCCGGTGGCACCGCCCGAACGATGCTTGTCACCGCGAGCGAGCAGCGGCTGACGGACGTGGCAGCGGGCACCGTGCTGTCAGTGCGCCAGCTCGGCAATGGCGGCGAATCACCGCCCGCAACGATCATGATCGATTGACCCAAGGAGACGGCGATGAGCGACGATTCAACTCCCCGGCTGGCGCTGCCAATGCTGGTACCCGGCCAGGCGCAGAAGGAATTGTTCCACAATGAGGCCTTGGCGGTGATCGACCTGGCGCTTCAGGCCGGGGTGATCAGCGTGGGGGCGACGGTGCCGCCGACGAGCCCGGCGGTCGGCGATTGCTGGATCCTGGGCGCCACGCCGGGTGGCGCGTGGGCCGGGCACGGTCTTCATCTGGCAGGATGGACGGCTGGCGGCTGGCGGTTCGTGTCGCCGCGTGAGGGCATGACGGCCTGGAGCATTACGGATGGAACCAATGCACTGTTTTCAAACGGCGGATGGACGATAGGAGACCAAAGGTGCGGACGACTCGTGATTGGCGGCCGCCAGGTGGTGGGGGCCCAACAACCGGCGGTGGCCGCCCCGTCGGGCGGTACGTCAATCGATACGGAGGCTAGGGCTGTATTGGCGGCCCTAATCGGTGCCATGGAAGCGCATGGGTTGATTGCGCGCTGACCTCGACCGCAGAAATATGTGCCCTTTGAGCAACAGTCGCCAGCATTTGCGCGCTTGCACCGAAACTATCCATTGGGTAGGGAGTTCGGGCTGTCCGTAGTGACACTCAAGAAAGGGGAATATGATGCGGAAGCTAGCCGTTTCACTGGCACTTGCCTCCACCGCACTCGCAACGCCTGCATTGGCCAAGGACAAAGCTTGGTATGTTGGCGTCGATGCAGGTGGGTTGCTCGTCGAAGATATCAGTTACGACATCGGCGCGGTGCCGCGCGCTGCCACGGTCGATAGCACCTATGGATTCGACGTCGACGGCAACGTGGGTTATGATTTTGGTCCGTTCCGTGTTGAAGCAGAAGTCGGCTATCGCCGTGCGAATGTCGACACCTACTCCTCTTCACTGCCGACCGCCGCATTCAACGTTCCCGGCACGCTCGGCAACGTACCCGGTGGTGTCTACAATCGTGTTGGCGGTGCGACGTCCGCGCTGAGCTTCATGCTGAACGGCTTGCTGGACTTTGGTGACGAAGATCAGGTTCAGGGCTTCATCGGCGGCGGTGTGGGTATCGCTCGCGTTAAGGCTGAGGGATATTCGATCAACCCGCGCGGTGCGTTCCTCGATGATTCCGATACGGTTTTCGCCTATCAGGGCCTGGCCGGTATTCGCAAGTCGCTGACCAGCCATATCGATGCGTCGCTGAAGTATCGCTTCTTCAACGCGTCGAACCTGCGGTTCGTCGATGTTCGGGGTCGCAACTTTGAGGGCACGTATCGCACGCACAGCATTCTTGCTGGCCTGACGTACAACTTCGGCGAAACGGCAGCACCACCGCCACCGCCGCCACCACCACCGCCGCCTCCCCCACCGCCTCCTCCTCCGCCGCCGCCACCACCACCGGTGGAAGTGGTTTGCGCGCCTGGTCCGTTCATCGTGTTCTTCGAATGGGATAAGTCGGACATCACGCCGGAAGCAGCGGGCATTCTTGATAACGCGATCACCGCTTATCAGAATTGCGGCAATGCGCAGGTCATGCTCGCTGGTCACGCCGATCGTTCCGGTACGCCGGCGTACAACGTCGGTCTGTCGCAGCGTCGCGCTGACTCGGTGAAGGCCTATATGTCGTCACATGCCATTCCCGAAGGCGTCATCACGACCCAGGCGTTCGGCGAAGGCCGCCCGCTCGTCGAGACCGCCGATGGCGTTCGCGAACTGCAGAACCGCCGCGTGGAAGTTACCTACGGTCCAGGTTCGGGCAACTAAGCCCAGCCTTGATCCGAACAATCTGGGAGGTCGGCGCGAGCCGGCCTCCCTTTTTGTTGTCGTAAATGATTGCAGGAACGCTCGACCAACCGTCGATTTGCCCGACCCTGCCGTGTGTGCCGCCGCAGCCGATCAGTCGCCGGCCGTATCGCCCGATAATGCGGCCTGCAGCCAGACCGGGATCAACGCATCCCCAAGTGCATCGACACGACGCAATTCAACCATCAATTGTAGGTCAGGGTAGAGCGCTCGGGTTCGGTCGCCCGCAGGTGCTAACGGTGCAACCACGAGCCGCCGGTTGACCTTTGCCCGGTGATGCATCCGGGCGGTGTTCTCCTGGCCGACATAGCAGCCCTTGGTGAAGCTCACGCCTCCAAGTTCGCGGGCGTTGCACTCCAGCCACAGCGTCTCACCGCTGCCAAGCTCGCCGACCCCTTCGGTAATGCCGAGGCTGAGCCGATGCGCATGCCAGCCAATGGCGGCGGTGGCCCCCGGAGCAGCCCCCAGCCACCGATAACCAAGCGCTGCATGCCGCGGATCGGGGGTGGCAGATGCAGGCGCAGCGGACATCGACCAATGAACTGACCCAGCCACAGGCTCGATGGTGATGGGGCGCCGGAGGCGATAGACAGCAAGCCGCCGGGCCAATGCCTCTGCCTGACCCGCCTCGCAATCGATCAGCACCGAAGCGCCCTGTGGCCAGATGAAAAAATCAAACAATGCCTTGCCTTGCGGCGTCAGCAGACCGCCCCAGCGCGGACCGGACCGAGCAATGTCGGTCGTGTCCTGGGTAATCAGCCCCTGAAGAAAGCCCGCTACATCTTCACCGCCCAGGCTGATCAGGGCGCGGTCGGCAAGGCGGGTCCCGGTTGAATGATCCTGCATGCCCGCAAAATAGGCGGGCGCGGCGCAATGGAAAGGCCAATTCGACGAGACACCTGTTCAATCGGGCGCGCCAGGCAAAACCGACGGACAGTTGCCCCCTTAAAACGGCAGCCAGTGTTGCTTGCGGCGGAACTTCATATACCCGACATTGACCCCGGCGCGCACGCCGACCCCCAACCTGATTGGAATCAGAACGACGTTGCCGCGCCGCAGATATGTCGCTGAAAACCCGCCGACAAAATAGAGATGTCCCTCTCCTTCCGGATAGCGCCGGAAGATGTCGGCGCTGTCGTAGAGATTATATACCAGGACGAAGACCTTTGCGGCATTGCCGCCCAGATCAAAACCGACCGACGGCCCTGTCCAGAAGATCGGCATATCGCCCTCGATCTTGTGCGACAGCGTTCCCGACCCATAGCGCAGGCCGACAACGACGGCACCCGACGCCTCTCGCCCGGCGACATAGGCATTGGGTTCGCCCTGATCTTTCAGAATTTTCTCCAGAATGCCGGCCAGGCCTTGAGCCCCTTTGCCGAATACTCGCTCTCCTGCGCCAAACAGGTCCTCGCGCTTGTAGGTACGATCAGTGGCGGTCGCGGTCGAATTGGCGGCGGACGCTCCAGGTGCCGATATCGTCGCCCCGCTCGGCCCAGCCGCGACAGGCTCTGACGGCACCGGTTCACCGAGCCGGGCGTCATCGGCCGACTGATCAACTCGTGCAGGCGGCGGCGGTGGACGGCTGGACAAATCTCCGTCGATTGCCTGATTGGGATCAATCGTGCGAACCTGCGCCGCGTGAACCGGCGCGAGGCTGCCCAGCACCAGCGCGAAGCTTAAGATCAACCGCAGACTTCGCACGATCTGATACCCTCCTCGTGATCCCAGCGGTAGCTTAACGCGCGCGCAGATGAGCCGGCAATGAACAGGCGATGACATGAGTCTGATTCACGCCAGGCTGCAGCACGTCTTTATCGCAACGACGGTTGTGCGATGGCACAGCCCGTTCTATAGCCGCCGCTTGCTGCACGCCGGAGACGTGGGTGAGTGGCTGAAACCAGCGGTTTGCTAAACCGCCGTACCGGGTTTACTGGTACCGAGGGTTCGAATCCCTCCGTCTCCGCCAATTCGAAACAAAGCTGGGCACTGCGCCCGGCAGCGTTCCCGCCTCGCCTGCGGCGGCAAGCGTTCGCAGCAGATCGGACTTCGATCCCATGATCCGAACCTCGCCATCGTTCACCTCGACACGGCGGGCGAGCGCTCGAAGATGGTGGCGGCGGTAGCCACCGCCGGGCCGACGCATCCGCTGGCGAGCGGTGTGCGCGAACCTGGCGAGCATTGGCGCGGTGATCGCTTTCTGGCCCGCGCTTTCAAGCATTGCCGATGCGCGGTCGGCATCGACACGCGACTGGTCTCGGATGGCCTTTAGGCTGGCGATGCGGTCCTTCAGATCTGGATCGTCCGGATCGGCGACGCCGCTCTCGATAGAGGTGGCTCGGCAAAACTGGACAGGGTGCTGAGTGGCGCTTCTGCCTGAACGCGGCCAGCATGGCTGCCGCACAGGAGATCGTATGACGAAGCGAACATGCCGGAACCACAGCCCGGCATTCAAGGCGAAGGTGGCTTTGGCTGCGGTGAAGGGCGAGAAAACGCTGGCCGAGCTGGCGCAACAGTTCGACGTTCACCCGAACCAGATCACGACATGGCGGGGCCAGCTGCTTGAAGGGGCGGCAGGGGTTTTCGGGTCGGAGGGCCATAGCGAGCCGGCCGAGCCGGCGATCGACGTGAAGACGTTGCACGCCAAGATCGGCGAGTTGACGCTGGTGAACGATTTTTTGTCCGGGGCGCTCGGCCCAAGATCGTAACGGGGCGGGACTGTTGCCGAACGCAAAACGATGATTGACCGTTCCCATGCGTTGTCGGTGACGCGGCAAGCGCGGGAGCTGGGGATCAGCCGTGGCAGCGTCTATTATCTGCCCCGGCCGACCTCGGCTGCCGATCTCGCGATCATGCGGCGGATCGACGCGTTGCACATGGATTTCCCGTTCGCGGTCAGCCGGATGTTGCGCGACTTGCTTGCCGCCGAAGGCATCAAGGTCGGCCGGTTGCACGTCTCGACTCTGATGAAGAAGATGGCGATCGAGGCGATCTACCGGCGGCCCAACACCTCGAAGCCGGCGCAGGGGCACAAGATTTACCCCTATCTGTTCGGCAAGCTGGCGGTGACGAGGCCCAATCAAGTCTGGGCAACCGACATAACCTACATCCCGATGGCGCGGGGGTTTGTCTATCTCATCGCCATCGTCGACTGGTTCAGTCGGCGAGTGTTGGCATGGCGGCTGTCAATCACGCTGGAGACCGATTTTTGCATAGAGGCTTTGGAGGAAGCGCTGACGCGCTTCGAAGCGCCGGAGATCTTCAATACCGATCAGGGCAGCCAGTTCACCAGCCTCGCCTTCACCAGCGTTCTGCACCGCGAGAAGATCGCGATCAGCATGGACGGCAAAGGCGCGTGGCGGGACAACGTGTTCGTCGAACGCCTGTGGCGATCATTGAAAAACGAGGAGGTCTACCTGCGAGCCTATGGCTCGGTCAGCGAGGCCCGCGCGTCGATCGGCCGGTACCTGACATTTTACAACGGTCAACGCCCGCACTCATCGCTTGACCGCAAGACGCCCGATCAGGCTTATTTCAACCAGCCGATTCTCGCAGCGCCATGAAACCGGCAGACGCTCCACTTAGCAATCACGCCGAGCTGTTCAAATGAACCGAGCCACCTCTGACAGCCGCCCCGCGTCTAAGTTAAAACAAAGCCGCCGCGTAGGCCGCCCCACGGCGATGCTAGCGCATCATCCTCTTGCATATTCCGGCCCTTTTCGCTGGAAACAGGTATCGACGATACGGCATTCATTCTTCTCCGCTGATTCGAAAGGCCATCGATGAGTCGACCACCCCTGCCCCCCTTCACCGAGGCGTCCGCCATCGCCAAGGTACGCGCTGCCGAAGATGGCTGGAATGGTCGCAATGCTGCCAAGGTGGCGCTCGCCTACACGCCGGATAGCCGCTGGCGGAACCGGGATGAGTTTTTCTCTGGCCGCGCCGCAATCGAAGCATTCCTGACCCGAAAATGGGAACGCGAGCTCGATTATCGGCTGATCAAGGAGTTATGGGCATTCACCGACAACCGGATCGCGGTCCGCTATGTCTATGAAAGCCAGGATGCCGAGGGTTGTTGGTGGCGCAGCCATGGTAACGAGAATTGGCTGTTCGATGCTGATGGCTACATGGCCGAACGCCACGCCAGCCTGAACGATGTCGCCATCGACGAAGCGCAGCGCCTGTTTCACTGGCCACTGGGCCCACGGCCAGCCGATCATCCCGGGCTGAGCGAGATGGGGCTTTGACGATGGGCGAGCAGACCCAAACAGCCATCGTCCAGTCGCTGCAGATCGGGCGCGTTCAGTTTATGGGCGACTCTGGCGTGACGAGCGCGATCGCGAAGCAGCCGGTGTCGGGGCCGGTCAGGGTCGGCACGCTCAGTCTGGAAGGCGATGCCCAGGCCGATTTGACCGTCCATGGCGGCCCGGACAAGGCCGTCTATGGCTATGCCAGTGCGCATTACCCTGAATGGGTGCTCGATTTTCCGCATCATGCCGCTCTACTGGTGCCCGGCATCTTTGGCGAAAACCTTACGATCAGCGGCATGACCGAGGCGGAGATGTGCGTGGGCGATGTCCATGCCATCGGCACGGCCCGGCTCCAAGTGTGCCAGCCCCGCCAACCCTGCTTCAAGCTCGCCCTGCGGTTCGAGGACGAACAGGTGCCCCGCCAGATGATCCGCAACGGACGGGCCGGCTGGTATTACCGGGTAATCGAAGAAGGGGTGATTGCCGCGGGCGATTCGATCGCGCTGGTCCATCGACCCAACCCATCCTTCCCCTTCCAGCGGCTGGTCGAGATTGTCTACACCCGCCGTGCCACCGACGCGGAGTGGCGCATGATCGCCACGATGCCGGGAATCGCAACATGGCTGCGCGAGCGGGGCGAGCGGCACATAAACAAGGCCGGATAGCAACGAAGGCGTAAGGCCCGCAGCCCGGCTGCTGCCGAATGTAGCTGAACTCGATACGCGGGCTGGCAAGTCATGCGCACGGCACCGGGACGCTGGCGACGACGTGCGCGCCAGGATCATTCCAAATTTTGAAAGGTTCGGTCTCGAAACTACCGTCTGCTGGGTGAAAATCAAAACGCCTATTTCCGGGTCACCGACCAGCTTGGTCGCACCAGGAAGGACGAAGACATGACCCGTATTGCCACCCCCGCTATTGTCGCCGACGCCCCCGAAGCGGCCCGCC
>CAZXBM010000035.1:0-35820 GCA_964638495.1 uncultured Stakelama sp.
CCGAAATCCGCAAGCGTTTCGTCACCCCCGGCATGTCGCTCGGCGCGCTCAGCCCGGAAGCGCATGAGACGCTCGCCATCGCCATGAACCGGATCGGCGCGAAGGCCGTGTCGGGCGAAGGCGGCGAGGACTCGGAGCGCTATTCTCCGCGCGAAAATGGCGACAACGCCAATTCGGTGATCAAGCAGATCGCCAGCGGCCGCTTCGGCGTGACGGCGGAGTATCTCAACGCGTGCGACGAGATCGAGATCAAGGTTGCGCAAGGCGCAAAGCCCGGCGAGGGCGGGCAACTGCCCGGCTTCAAGGTCACCGAGTTCATCGCCAAGCTGCGCCACGCGACGCCCGGCGTGTCGCTCATCAGCCCGCCGCCGCACCATGACATTTATTCGATCGAGGATCTCGCGCAGCTGATCTACGACCTCAAGCAGATCAATCCGGTCGCGCGGGTGTGCGTGAAACTCGTTTCCTCGGCGGGCATCGGTACCGTCGCGGCAGGCGTGGCGAAGGCGCACGCCGATGTCATTCTCGTCTCGGGCAATGTCGGCGGGACCGGGGCTAGCCCCCAAACGAGCATCAAATATGCCGGTACGCCGTGGGAAATGGGCCTGTCCGAAGTCAATCAGGTGTTGACGCTCAATGGCCTGCGCCACCGCATCAAGCTGCGCACCGACGGGGGCCTGCGCACCGGGCGCGATATCGTCATCGCCGCCATTCTGGGCGCGGAAGAATTCGGCATTGGCACGCTCTCACTCGTCGCGATGGGCTGCATCATGGTCCGCCAATGCCATTCCAACACCTGCCCCGTCGGCGTGTGCACGCAGGACGAGGATTTGCGCCGCAAATTCGGGGGCAGCCCGGAAAAGGTCATCAACCTGATGACCTTCATCGCCGAGGAAGTGCGTGACATTCTCGCCAAGCTCGGCTGCCGCAGCCTGGACGAAGTGATCGGCCGCACCGAGCTGCTCCGTCAGGTCAGCCGTGGCGCCGAGCATCTCGACGATCTCGACCTGAACCCCATTCTGGCCAAGGTGGATGCTGACGACAACCAGCGCCGCTTCAGCCTCACCACCTGGCGCAATGAGGTGCCGGACAGCCTCGATGCGCAGATGATCCGCGATGCAGCCGCTGTGTTTTCGCGCGGGGAAAAGATGCAGCTCACCTATTCGGTGCGCAACACCCACCGCGCGGTCGGCACGCGGCTGTCGAGCGAGGTGACGCGCACCTTCGGCATGTCGAAGCTGGCGGACGGCCATGTCCATGTGCGCTTGCGTGGTTCTGCGGGCCAGTCGCTTGGGGCGTTTCTGTGCAAGGGTATCACGCTCGAAGTGTTCGGCGATGCCAATGATTATGTCGGCAAGGGGCTGTCGGGCGGCATCATCGCGGTGCGGCCGGTGGTGAGCTCAAGCCTGGTCAGTCAGCACAACACGATCATCGGCAACACCGTGCTCTATGGTGCCACGTCGGGCCAGCTTTATGCAGCAGGCCAGGCCGGCGAGCGCTTTGCGGTGCGCAATTCGGGCGCGAACGTCGTGGTCGAAGGCTGTGGCGCGAATGGCTGCGAATATATGACCGGCGGCATCGCCGTCGTGCTGGGCGAGGTGGGCGACAATTTCGGCGCTGGCATGAGCGGCGGCATGGCGTTCATCTATGATCCCGATCGCCGCTTCCCGGCGCGCGCCAACCCGGAAAGCATCATCTGGCAACAGATCGCCTCGCGCCATTGGGAATCGGTCCTGCTCGCCTTGGTGCGCGCGCACCATGATGCGACCGACAGCAAATGGTCGGCATCGCTGCTCAATGACTGGGACCGGGTCGTCGGCCAGTTCTGGCAAGTCGTTCCCAAGGAGATGGTGTCGCGTCTCACTTACGCGCTGGACGATACCGCAGAGCTCGTGGCGGCTGAATAACGCAGGCGCTTGTCGAGTGACGGCTTTACGAAGCATGGGTTGCCGCTAAGACATCAGCCCATGTGGCAGCTTTACCAATTTCCGCTTTGCCCCTTTTCGCGCAAGGTCCGGCTTTTGCTCGGGGAAAAGGGCATCGGCTATGATCTGGTGCGCGAATCGCCCTGGGCGCGGCGTGATGAATTTCTGGATATGAATCCCACCGGGCAAACCCCCGTCATGGTCGAGCCCAATAAGGGCGTGGTGCTGATCGATTCGATGGCGATCTGCGAATTTTTCGAAGAAACCGTCGACAAGGCTGCGATGATCAACGGCACCGCTGCCAACCGTGCCGAGACGCGGCGGCTAGTGGCCTGGTTCGACACCCAATTCTATCGCGACATCACCGCCTTGCTGCTGCAGGAGCGGATGGAAAAGAGGATTGTTCACCGCGCGGCGCCCGATGCCAAGGCGCTGCGGGAGGCGATGAAGGCGGCTGTCGGCCATCTCGACTATACCGATTTCCTGCTCGATCACCGCACCTGGCTGGGCGGCGCGACGATGGGCCTGGCGGATTTGGCGGCGGCCGCGCAAATCTCGGTCGCCGATTATCTGGGCGGCATCGACTGGAAGGGGCATGAGCAAACCGCGCGCTGGTATCGCGGGTTCAAGAGCCGGCCAAGCTTTCGCCCGCTGCTGTCTGAGCGGATGGAGGGCATTGCCCCACCAGCGCATTATGACGATGTGGATTTCGATTTCTGATGCACGCGACCCATGATCCTTCGGCGGCGGCCTGCCCGACGATCAGCTTCGATGATTTCCTCAGCGTCGACATCCGCGTCGGCACCATCGTAGAGGCGCTGCCCTTCCCGCAGGCGCGCAAGCCCGCCTACAAGCTGCTGATCGATTTTGGTCCGGTCATCGGCATCAAGCGATCCTCGGCACAGATCACCGAGCATTATGCGCTGGAGGATCTCGTCGGCATGCAGGTTGCCGCCGTCGTCAATTTCCCGCCGCGCCAGATCGGCCCCGTCATGTCGGAAGTGCTGACGATGGGCTTTCCCGATGCCGACGGCAAAGTCGTGCTGGTGCAGCCGAGCAAGCCAGTGCCCAATGGCGGGCGGCTGTTTTAGCCCGCCAGGCTGCGCGATGCCTGTTCGAACATGTCGCGCGACACGCCGGGTGCCGCGAGGATCCGCTCAAGCTCGGTGCGCATCAGTGCGGCGCGCTCGGGGCTGAAGCGCTTCCAGCGCCCAAGCGGGGGAACGAGCTTGGCAGCAGTCTGCGGGTTGAGCCGGTCGAGCGCGATCAGCTGATCGGCAACGAAGCGATAGCCGCGCCCGTCGGCGGCATGGAAGGCGCGTTGGTTGACACTGAAGGCTCCAACCAGGGCCCGGGCGCGATTGGGGTTGGCGAGCGTGAAATCGCGGTGCCGCGCAAGCTCGAAAACACTGTCCGGCGTGTCTTCGCGCGAGGATAGCGCCTGAGTCGAGAACCACTTGTCCAGCACCAGCGGATTGTCAGAATAGCGGTTGTAGAAAATATCGAGCGCCGCCACCCGGCTGTCCGCACTGCCGTTGATGAGCGTCGTCAGTGCGCCCTGGCGGTCGGTCATATTGTCCGCCGCCTCGAACTGGCGGAAGGCGATTGCATCGGCATCGGCCGCGCCACTCGCCGCGATATAGCCCAGCGACACTGATTTCAGCCGGCGCAAACCCTTGGCAACCGGCGAATATTCAAACGGACCGGTGGCCACCGCGCGGGCATAAGCCTGGCGCCACTTGTCTTCCAACGTGCGCCCGATATCGCGCCGCAATGCATCGCGTGCGCGGAAAATCGCTTCGGGATCGACGATGGCGAGCTGGTCGCCGATAAAACTGTCGGACGGCAGCAGCACCGCCTCGGCAACAAAGGCGGGATCGAGCGCTGGATCATCAAGCGTGCGGCGAATCGCAGCGATAATCGCGGCATGATCGCCGTGCCCCTGCATCACGCTGGCGACGATGGTGTCGAGCATCAGCTGCTGCATTGCCTCATAGCGGGCAAACGGATCGTCGTCACAGGCCGACAGCAGCGCAAGATCGGCCGACGATCGGTTGGTATCGACAATGACGGGGGCCGAGAACTGACGGTTGATCGACAGCAGCGGGGGCTCGGTTATGCCCTCAAAGGTCACATCGCTCTGCGCGGTGGTCAGCATCACCAGCTGCTCGTCGACCAACGGCGCGCCGCTGGCGGTGCCAAATAATTTTATCCGCAGCGGCAGAACCATTGGCAGTTTAGCCGATTGACCCGGCGTCGGCGGCAGCATCTGGCTCAGCTTCAGCACGGCGCGGTTTTCATCGGCATCATGCGTCAGTGTCGCTGTGATGCGCGGCGTGCCCGCCTGGCTGTACCAGTAGCGGAACTGCGTGAAATCGACGCCGCCGCCTTCCTCCATGCACGCCACGAAATCCTCGCAGGTAGCAGCCGTGCCGTCGAACCGCTCAAAATAGAGGTCGGCGCCAGCGCGGAAGCGTTCCGCGCCCAGGATCGTCGCCATCATGCGGATGACTTCGGCACCCTTGTTATAAATGGTGGCGGTGTAGAAATTGGAGATTTCGATATAGCTTTCGGGGCGCACCGGGTGCGCGAGCGGGCCAGCGTCTTCGGGGAACTGCGCCGCGCGCAGACCACGGACGTCCTCGATCCGCTTGACCGCGGCCGAGCCTTGATCGGCCGAGAAACTCTGGTCGCGAAAGACGGTGAAGCCTTCCTTCAGCGAAAGCTGGAACCAGTCCCGGCACGTCACGCGATTGCCCGACCAGTTGTGGAAATATTCATGCGCCACGACCGCAGACACACCATCGAAATCATAATCCGTCGCGGTCTCTGGGTCAGCCAGAATGTAGCGCGAATTGAAGACGTTGAGCCCCTTATTCTCCATCGCGCCGAAGTTGAAATCATCGACCGCGACGATGTTGAACACATCGAGATCATATTCGCGGCCATAGACCCGCTCGTCCCACGTCATCGCGGTCTGGAGCGCGGCAAGGGCGTGCCCCGTCTTGGCGAGATCGCTCGCCCGCACCCAGATGCCGAGCTCGACCTTGCGGCCCGACATGGTCGTGAAGGTCGCGCGATTGGCGACCAGATTGCCCGCCACCATCGCAAACAGATAGCAGGGCTTGGGGAAGGGGTCGTGCCACTCGGCCCAGTGGCGTCCCTCCCCGGAATCGCTGGCGTCGGCGTCGCCGCTTGCAATGGGGTCGCCATTGGCGAGCAGCACGGGGTATTTCGCTTTGTCCGCCGTCATCCTCACCTGATAGCGGCTGAGCACGTCGGGCCGATCGGGGAAGAAGGTGATGCGGCGAAACCCTTCGGCCTCGCACTGTGTGCACAGCAGCCCGCCGCTTGCATAGAGACCCATCAACTGGGTGTTGCGCTCGGGGGCGATCTCCACCTCGGTTTCCACCACATGCGCATCGCCACTCAGCGGAATGCGCAGGATGTCGTTCTCCAGCGTCCAGTCGTTGACGGGCATGCCATCGACCAGCACCGATAGCGGCACCTGCCCGCCGCCATCCAGCGCGAGCGGCCCGGCATCGCCTGCATTGCGCACCACATCGAGCCGCGCGCGAACACGCGTCTTGGCGGGATCGAGATCGAAATCGAGCGCAATCTGCGGCACAAGCCATTCGGGCGCGCGATAGGCATCGCGGCGGGTGACCTGAGGCTGGGCGAGCGCGGCATTTACATCAAGCATGGTGGCCAGATAGGGTTGGGCGGCCGGGTGTGCCACTGAAATCGTACACCTCGACCACCGGGAAGTCGAAATATCTATGCCCAAAGCCATACTCGTCACAATAGCCCGCGTCCGGATGATGCCTTGAGCCGGATGCTGATCTTCGGGCTGGGCTATAGTGCCGGGCGGATCGCATCGGTGCTGCGCGGGCGCGGCTGGCAGGTGGACGGCACCAGCCGAAACGGGCGTGACGGGACGATTGCCTTTGACGACGACACTAGCGTGCGCACGGCAATCGCGACCGCAACGCATATCCTGATATCGGTGCCACCTGCTGATGGCGTTGATCCGGTCCTTACCCGCTATGGCGAGGCAATGCGCAGCCAATGGACCGGCTATCTCTCCTCAACAGGTGTCTATGGCGATACCGGCGGTGCATGGGTGGACGAGAGCGCGCCCACCGGTACTGGCAGGCGCAATGCCAGGGCTGAGGCCGATGCGGCTTGGCTCGCGCGCGGTGCGCATGTGTTTCGTCTGCCCGGCATCTATGGCCCCGGGCGATCCGCGCTCGACCGGGTGATCGAGGGGCGGGCGCACCGTATCGACCTGCCCGGCCAGGTGTTCAGCCGGGTCCATGTCGATGATATTGCAGGCGGTGTCATCGCGGGGCTCGCTGGGCCACCGGGGGCCTATAATCTGGGCGACGACCTGCCGTGCAGCCAAAACCAAGTGATCGAGTTCGCCTGTGCAGTGCTTGGGCGCGCCCCGCTGCCCCTGATGTCGATGGACGAGGCTGGCCTGTCGCCTATGGCGCGCGGCTTTTATGCCGAGAACCGGCGCGTCGCGAACGGCAAGGCAAAGCGCGTGCTCGGCTGGCAGCCGCGTTATCGCGACTATCGGCTGGGCCTGCTTGCTTTGAGCGCAATGACCAGCCCCGCCATCGCGCAGGCTGCGCCGATACTCGCCAGCACCGACCAGCGATAGCCCTCGAACAGCGTCGACAACATCATGGCGATCACCGGAATGATCACGCCCGAATAGGCCGCCTTGGCCGTGCCGATGATGCGCAGCACGCCGAAATACAGCGTGAAGGCGAGGGCGGATGCGACGACGCCGAGATAAAGAATGCCGATAAGATAGGCCGCACGCAGCTCGATGACGGGCGGCCCGGTCTGGCTCCAGGCGATAACCGCCGACACCAAGGCGCCGATCAGCATCGCGATGCCGAGCGTCGGCGCCATCGGGTAGCGCCGCGCGGTGGCGGTGCCCTGCATCACATTCGCCACCGAGGCTGAAAGGACGCCAGCCAGGGTGATGCCGACCCCCACCAGCGTTTCTCCCGACCCGTTGGGATCGGCGCGCGCCTCATGGATAAAGAGCATCGTGACGCCCATCATCGCCACGGCCGAGCCGAGCAGCAACTGCCGTCCGAGCTGCTGGCCGAGAAAGATGCGCCCTAACACCGCATTGGGGACCAGCAGCAGCGCGAAGACGACCGCGACCAGGCCAGAGGTGATGTGCTGTTCCGCGCGGTAGACGAAATTGAAATTCAGGCAGAATTGCAGCAGCCCGAGCAGCGCCGCGAACATCCAGCCGCGCGCATCGAGCGCAATCCGCTCGCGCTTATAGGCCGCATAGCCGAGCATGACGAGGCCGGCGAGGGTGAATCGATAGGTCACCGACCAGCTGGGCGGCACCGTGCCAAGCTGGTCGCGGATGACGATCCAGGTCGATCCCCAGATCAGCGTCACGATGGCGAACGGCACCAGAATGCGCAGCCGGGTCGATTGGATCGCAGCCGCCGTCACAGCGCGCGGATCGCGTCGGCGAGCGGCTGGATGTCAGCCGCTTGTTGCTGCCACGCGGTGACGAGGCGAATCTCACCTGCCGCCCAGTCATAAAAATCAAAGCCCTTGGCCCGCAGCGCCGCCGCCTCTTGGGGCGTGGCGCGCAGGAAAACCTCATTGGCTTCGACCGGATGGATCAGCCGGTCGCCCGCCGCCCCCGCGATCAGCTGCGCCCCGGCATTGGCGCTGCGCGCATTGGTGAGCCAGACATCGTCATCGAGCATGGCGAGGATTTGGGCGGCGAGATAGCGCCCCTTCGACAGCAGCATGCCCGCGCGCTTGCGACGCCTGAGCGTGGCTTCAATCATGCCCGGCTTGAAGAACACCAGCAGTTCCGCCGTCATCCCGCCATTCTTGATGAACCCAAAGCTGAGCGCCTCCACGCCCGCGCGCCAGGTCAGGTCGGCAGGCGAGCAGCCCAGATGTGCGACCGCATTGGCGAAGCGCGCGCCGTCCATGTGCAGCCCCAGCCCGCGCGCCTTGGCGAGCGCGCCGATCGCCGCCACGTCGTCGGGGGAATAGACGCGGCCATATTCGGTGGCGTTGGTGATGGAGATGGCGTGGGGCTGGACGCGGTGGACGTCATTGGCGATCGCATCGATCACGGCGGTGATGCTGGCGGGCGTCAGCTTCGCCCCGTCACCGTCCGCGAGCAGCAATTTGGCACCGTGCGTGAAGAATTCGGGCGCGCCGCACTCGTCATTCTGGATATGCGCGTCGCGGTGGCAGATCACGCCGCCATAAGGCGGGCACATTGCCGCCAGCGCCAGGCAATTGGCGGCAGTGCCAGACGGCAGCCAGATCGCCTCTACGGCTGTTTCGAACAAAGCGGACAGCCGCGCATCGAGCGCCTTGCTCCAGGCATCGCCGTCATAAGCTGTGTCGACAACATTGGCCGCGCTGATCGCCGCAATCACCTGCGGACAGGCCGGGGCGGCATTGTCTGAAAAGAAGCGCATGACGGCGAGTCTAAACGGGAGCAGCTCTCGCGCGTCAACCAATACATCGGCTATTGGCGATCATCGCGCGTTTGTGGGCGTTCACGCGGCTCGGGCGGGGGCGCGTCGGCGGGCTCGGGCTGCTCCTTGCGGTTGATCTCGATGCTCCCGTCACGCCCGAAGCGCAGGTTGAGCCCGAAGCCCGATACGTCCCCGTTGAAGTTTATCTCAGGATCAATGTCGGGCTGGTCGATGTCGTTGCCGCTGTCGATGGCATCGGGATCGACCTCCACCGACGCACGGACGATCGGGGCGATATCGAGCGCGCTTTGCATGAAATCGCGCCAGATACGCGCCGGGATGCCACCGCCCGACAGGCCGGGATTGGGCGAGTTATCGTCATTGCCCACCCACACGCCCACCACCAGATCCTCGGCAAAGCCCAGGAACAGCGCGTCGCGATTATCCTGGCTGGTGCCGGTCTTGCCATAGCCGTCGATCGAGAGCGCGGCTTGCCGCCCCGTGCCCGTGGTGATCGAGGCGTGGAGCAGATCGAGCATATCCTCCTGTATCCGGTCGCCCAGCGATGCCGAGCGGTCGCCAAGCGCTGCGAGCCAGCTCTTTTCTTCCGATTGCGTCACGCCGTGCGGGCGCACCGGATAGCCATGCGCGGCAATGGCAGCATAGGCAGCAGTAAGCTCAAGCAGCGAACTATTCGCCGTGCCCAGCGCGATCGTCGCCTCGTTGGGTAGCGGTGTTGAAATGCCCAGGTCACGCGCCGCCTTGATGACGGCACCGACGCCCAGCTTTTGCGTCAGCCGGGCCGCGGCCACGTTGCTTGATCGGGCAAAGGCCTCGCGCAGCGTGATCATGCCCAGATAGCGGCCGTCGCTGTTCTTGGGGCTCCAGTCGCCGATGGTCACGGGCGAATCCTCGACCATCGAATCGGGCGTCATCCCGCTGCGCAATGCCGCGAGATAGACAAACAGCTTGAAGGCGGAGCCTGCCTGGCGGCGTGCCTGTGTCGCGCGGTTGAACGGGCTGTTGGCATAGGATTTGCCACCCACCATCGCCACGATCCGCCCATCGGGCCGCATCGCGACAATCGCCACCTGCGCCTTGTTGAGGCCCGCCCGGCGCACGGCGCGCTCGGCCGCCTTTTGCATCGCTGCATCCAGCGTCGTCGTCACGCGCGCACCGCTGACGATGGCACCCGCCTGGTCGCGCGCGGCGGGCAGCACCCAATCGGCGAAATAGGTGCCGTCGGGCAGGTCGCGCACCTTGTCGGGTCGCAGGCGGGCGGGGCCGACGTCCGCTGCCTCTGCTTTGTCCAGGAAACCGCCGCGTACCATCGCTGCCACCACCAACGCCTGCCGCGCGCGCGCACCTGCCAGATTGCCGGTCGGTGCGAGCCGCGACGGGGCTTTCACCAGCCCGGCCAGCATCGCCGCCTGCGCAATCGTCAGCCGGTCTGGCGTGGTGCTGAAATAATGCTTGGCCGCTGCGCTCAGGCCGTACGCGTTGTCGCCGAAATACACGTTGGAGAGATAGCGCGACAGGATATCGTTCTTGCTGAGCCACGCCTCCAGCCATAGCGCGATCATCGCCTCGCGAATCTTGCGCCCCGCCGTGCGATCCGAATCGAGAAAGGCGTTCTTGGCCAGCTGCTGCGTAATCGTGCTGCCGCCCTCGCGCAGGCCGCCCGCCGCGACATTATGCAGCATCGCGCGCGAAATCCCCCAGGGGTCGATGCCCCAATGTCGGCGGAATCGACGATCCTCGATCGCGATGAAGGCGTTGGTGACATGCTCGGGCAGCGTTGCCGCGTCGACCGCCTTGCCAATCACCGCGCCGCGCCGGGCAATCGGCGTGCCGTTGGAGGCAAGCAGCGTGATGCTCGGCGGGGTCGGCGGCAGCAGCGATTTAGAGAGCGGTGCCGTCAGCGCCAACCAGCCGACCGCAACGATGAACAGGACGACACAGGCGGCCATCGCCCGTATCGCCCAGCGCAATCGGCTCGTGCGGCGCGGCGCGGGTCTGTCGGTCGAGCCATCATCGTCGGGATTGTCCCCGGGATGGCCATCGCGATGGTCGTCCCAATCGTCGTCATCCCAGTCTTCGCCGTCCCAGTCTTCGCCGTCCCATTCGTCGCCGTCCTGATCTGCCTCGTCAGCGGTGGCGCGGCGCGGGCCAGCGTCATTTGGCGGGCGCAGGCCACCCGTCAGTTCGAGCGGCGGCTCGGTATCTGCCCGCCAGCGGCGCGGCATGGAGCGGTCATCACGGCCTGAACGCATATCGACACCCCACCCGGCCGGGCAATTGGCCAACCGCTGTATTACCGTGATAACACGGCTGAGGCAAGCACGGTGCCGGAGGCGACGCAACGCGTGGGCTGGACGAAGGCGGGCGGCTCATGCACATCGCCTAGCAGGTCCGCCGGGTTCGCGGAACAGGGGCAGGTTGGGGCAAAACAGTGCGCGTCACTATCAAGGATGTCTCCCGCGAGGCGGGCGTCTCGATCAAGACTGTGTCGCGCGTGCTGAACGACGAGAAATATGTCGGCGCCGCCACCCGCGCCAAGGTGGCAGAAGTGGTGGCGCGGCTCCACTTCCGCCCTAATGTCGCAGCGCGCTCGCTGGCCGGACGCCGCTCGTTCCAGATTGCACTCATCTGCGACAATCCCAGCCCCTATTATGTCTATGAGATGCAGTCGGGCATTCGCGATCGCTGCGAACGCGCCGGGGTGCGGATGATCGCGCAGCCCTATGATCGCGGCTCGCCGCACTTGCTCGACGAGATCGAAAGCCTGGTCGAGGCAACGCAGATCGACGGGCTCATCCTGACGCCGCCCGTGAGCGACCATCCGCAAGTGCTCGAACTGCTGGCGCGGCGCGGCGTCAAGTTCGTGCGCGTGTCGCCCGGCACCCAGCTCGGGCTCAGCCCATCGACCTTTATCGACAATCGCGCGGCGTCGGCGACGATGACGGCGCATTTGCTGGGGCTCGGCCATTCTCGCATCGGCTTTATCGCCGGCGATCCGGGCTTCGCGACGAGTGCGCAGCGCACCGAGGGCTATCTGGATGGCCTGCGCGGTGCCGGCATCGCCGTCGATCCGTCGCTCATCCGCAGCGGCAATTATGATTTCGCCTCGGGCGCGCGCGAGGCGGCGGTGCTGCTGGCGCTGCCCCATCCACCCACCGCGATCTTCGCGGCGAGTGATGATATGGCCGCCGGCGTGCTCACCGTCGCGCACCGTCAGGGGCTGCGCGTGCCGGAGGACCTGTCGGTCGCCGGGTTCGACGATACCGCGCTTGCCGGCTATGTCTGGCCCCCCCTGACAACGATCCGCCAGCCCACGCGCGACATGGCGCACGCCGCGGCTGATCTGCTGCTGGGCGAGACCGAAGGCGAACCCGAACGGCGCGAGATTGCGCACGCGCTGGTGGTGCGGGAATCGACGGGGCCGGTGGGACGGCGAAATAGCTGTGAGAACGACTAATTTTGGGTGGTTAGCCGCCGTTCAGTCGTTCGACGAAGTGATGGCTGCAAAGAGCCATGGAAGGTGGTCAAGCGCGTCTGATCGCGCATCACCTTCGCTGGCAAACAGCCCGGATTGATAGGTTCGTGTCCATCGTTCGGGCGCGGCTACATCGCGCTCACCGCCGTCCTCATCAACCCAATATATAGCATTTTCAAGGCTATATTCGGAATACCTATGCAACCCATCGGGGCGACGCATTAGCGCCCACCGCTTGCCCTCGTCGGGGCAGTGCACAACATCGATTTGTGCCGCATCGTGTTCCATCGAAGGATGGTCGCATGCGTTCGATATGTCTGCAAGGGGGGCGGAAGCTGCCAAATCTTTCCCGTATCCCCGCCCACAAGCAGGTGATGGCCGCACCCACGTCACCGTCACCCAATCACGAACACCGCCACCAATCCCGCCAGCAGCAGCGCCACCAGCGTCGCCACGCCAATCACCAGCAGCGGTTTCGGCCCGGCCTCCAGCAATTGCCGCATGGGCGATCGGATCGCGGTCGCCGTTACCGCTGCCGCAAGCGCCGCAGTAGCAAGCGTCTCAGCACCCGTCGCGACAATCGGCGGGATCACACCCAGCGAATGCACGCCCGCCACCGCGAAAAAGCCGACCACGAACCACGGCACGCCGGGCCCCTTGGCCTTGCCGCCCTCTGGGGGAAAATACAGCGCAACCACCGCCAGCGCAGGGGCGAGCAGGGCGACGCGCGTCAGCTTGACGATCGCGGCAATGTCGCCCGCGCCGGGGGAAAAGGCATAGCCCGCGCCCAGCGTCTGCGCGACATCGTGGATCGAGGCACCCAGCATGAATCCGGCCTTCAGGTCGCTCAGCATCATTGCATGCGCCAGGATCGGATAGGTCACCATCGCGGCTGCGCTCATTGCTGAGATGCCGACAAGGACGATGGTCAGCTGCGCCTGGCTCGCCCGCCGCTCGCCCAGCGTCGTAGCAAGCGCGAGCGCGGCGGAGGCACCGCAGATCGCCACCGCGCCACCCGCCAGCACGCCAAAGGCGTTGTCAAAGCCCCATCGCCGCGCTGCCAGCACGCCGCTGCCAATCACCAGCGCGACGATCGTCACCACGCACAGCAGCGCGACTGGGCCAAGCGACATGATCTGCCCAAAGGTAACGCGCACACCCACCAGCACAATGCCCCAGCGCAGCAGCGAGCGCGAGGCAAAGGCAAGCCCGTCATGCAGCCGCGCATCGGCATTCAGGAAATTGAGCGCCAGGCCAATCAGCAGCGCCATCAGCGTGAGCGGCGCGCCATAATGGTCGGCAATGAACCCGGCCGATGCCGTCCCAGCCGCGACGACAGCCAGCCCCGGAAACAGCCCGCGCCACGTGGATGGGGGAGATGGCTCGATATCGCCATACAGATCGGCTGCCATCGGCAACGGCCGCTTGTTGAGTGATGTCATACGCCCCCAAACGATCAGCGCGCGTCATGCCGGACTTGTTCCGGGGTGACGCTTCGGCATTTATATCTAGGCGAAGCGCACTGCATATGACAACGTTATCTGAAAGAGACTGGGGAGAGCGAGCATGACGAGCAACAAGGGCGCGACGGGTGCTACGCGCTGGGTAATCGTCGCGATGGTGTTCTTCGCCATCATGCTCAATTATGTCGATCGGCAGATACTGGCGTTGCTGAAGCCCACGCTCGAGGCAGAATATCACTGGTCCAACCAGGATTATGCCAACATGGTCTCGGCCTTCCAGTTTTCAGCGGCGGTCGCTTTTCTGGGAACGGGGTGGTTCATTGACCGGGTCGGCTTGCGGCTGGGCTTTGCGATTGGCGTGGCGGTGTGGAGCCTCGCCGGCATGGCGCACGCCTTTGCAACGGGCGTTATCGGGTTCGTCGCGGCGCGCATGGTGCTGGGTGCCGCTGAATCGATCGGCACGCCTGCCGCCGTAAAGTCAGCCGCGACCTATTTTACCCAAAAGGAGCGATCGATCGCGCTCGGTGTGGGCAATACCGCGCCCAATATCGGGGCGATCGTGACGCCGTTGGCGATCCCGGCGCTCGCGGTGGCTTTCGGCTGGCGCGCGGCATTTCTCATTGCCGGAGGACTGGGGCTGGTGTGGGTGGCGGCGTGGTTTGCGATAAAGGTGAAGCCCGTTGCGGTCGACGGCGAGCAGCCAGCGCCGATCGCCTGGACGACGTTGCTGCGCGACCGCAAGACGCTGGCGCTCGCGCTCGCCAAGATACTCTCGGATCAGGTGTGGTTCTTCATGCTGAGCTGGCTGCCCGATCTGTTCCACCGGCTGTTCGGCTTGCCGCAAGGGACGGTGGGGCTGCCGGTCGCGCTCGTCTATGTCTTTGCAGCGCTCGGCGCGCTCACCGGCGGCTGGCTGCCGACGCGGATGATGGCGATGGGGTGGAGCGTCAACCGCGCCCGCAAGACGACATTGCTGCTCTATGCCGTGCTGATCCTGCCCGTCAGCCTGGTGCTGTTCGTCACCAGCCCGTGGAGCGCGGCGCTGTTGCTGGGGCTGGGGCTGTTCGCGCATCAGGGGTTCTCGACCAACCTGTTCGGCTTTGCGACTGATGTGTTCCCGGCACGCGTCGTTGGCTCTGCCATCGGCATGGCGGCCTTTTGCGGCAATATGTGGTCGATCGGGCTGATCCAGCTTGCCGCCTATTCGCTGTCGCGCGGCTGGGGCTATGGCCCGTTGCTGGCGATCTGTTCGGGCAGCTACCTACTCGCGCTGCTCTGCATCCATTTGCTGGTGCCGCGGATCGAGCCGGTCGACGAGAGCGAGCGCGGTGATGGGCTGATGGCGCACTGAGGCAAAGGAATACAGTAACCGCCGTCATTGCGAGCGCAGCGAAGCAATCCAGCGTGCCGCAAATGTTGAGGCTGGATCGCTTCGCCACGCTCGCAATGACTGATAGTGATAAATTACAGGGCAATCTGCTGTTGCCACGGCACAAAAGAGCCCGGCGGGATTGCTCCCGCCGGGCTTTTTTGTTGATCGGAGCGGTCGCGTCAGAAGTTCACGCGGCCCGTAACGCCGAAATAACGATCGGCATCGCGCGGGATTTGGTAGCGGAATGAGCCTTGCGGCCCACCTGAGGCGATCGCAGCCGAGAAGCTCTGATCGAACAGATTGCGCACCTGGAAAGTCAGCCGGTAGCGATCTGCGCTGTCGAGAATCGCCACCGACAGGTTGGTGAGCGAATAGGCACCGATTGTCCCCGCTGCACGCTGGACGGGATCAGCCACGAACAGCGAGATCTGGCTCGACTGGTAGGAGGTCTGTGCGCCCAGCGCGAAATCGACCGGGCCGTTGGTGCGGATTCGGTAATTGGCGCTCACATCGAACTTCCACTTGGGTGCAAACGCGAGCGGCGTGCCCGAGGGGACGATGTCGTTCGGTGCGCGCACTGGCGGCGGATTGAACCGGTCGACATGCGCATCGGTATAGGCCGCGCCGCCGGTGATGTTGAGATCAGCGATCGGGCGGAAGGTGACGTCGAGCTCGGCACCGCGGGTCGAGACCCGGCCGGCATTAGTGAAGCGGGCGATGGTGGTCGTGACGCCGTTGATCGTCAGCGTATCCGGGTTGTTGGCCTGGAAATTGTCATAGACCGCATAATAGCCCGCGAGGTTGAGCGTGAGCTTGCCGCCGAACAATGTGTTCTTGAGCCCGACTTCATAAGAGTTCGACGTTTCCGGCTCGATGATCCGCGCACCTGTCGGCTGCAGGTTGAAGAACAGGTTGAACGCCGGGCCCTTGTAACCGCGTGTGTAGCTGACATAGCCCGTCGAATTGCGCGAGAAATCGAACTGCAGCCCGGCCTTGCCCGAGAAATTGTCGTTCGTTGCCTTCTGCGTGAAGGGAATGCCGTTTGCCGCCGCCGGGCTGCCGTTCGAGGCGGGCGAGGTCCGTGAATTGAACACGCCCTGGTCGAGCGGCGGCTGCGAGGCGAGGTTGCCCGGGCTCGTGACGCGCGTGAAGAAGGTGTCGAGCTGATCATGCGTGTAGCGCACGCCGCCGATGAAGCGGAAGCGATCCGACACGTTGAGCGTGCCTTGTGCAAAGACGGCAAGGTTCTTGGCAATCGCGCCGAAATCCGCCCGGCCAAACGCGGTGACGCTGGGCGCAGCCAGCGGGCTGGTGCACGGTGTGAGCTGGCCTGCGGGCAGCACCGCGCCAGCGGCGGCAGCGCAGATGGTGTTATCGCGCTGGAAGATGCGGCGCGTTTAGGTGCGCGAGTAAAAACCGCCGATCACATAATCGATCAGTTCCTTGCCGGGCGAGGTCAGGCGCAATTCCTGCGTGAAGGTGTTGCCCGTCTGCGGGCCGGTATCGTGCGATTGTGGCGCGCCGATAAAGGCTTGTGGATAGAAGTCACCGTCGCGGATCTCGTTGTTGGCAAAATCGCGGTAAGCGGTGATCGAGGTCACGGTCTGCGTGCCTAGTGTAATGTCCGCCTGGCCCGAAAAGCCCCAGCCCGTCTCAATCGTGCGAGTCACCAGATTTTGCGTGATGCGGCGGGTGCGATCGCCATTAAGCGTCGGCAGCACGGTCTGGATCGTGGCGAGATTGGTGGTGTTGATCGCACCCGTGCCAAGCCGCGGCGGTCCGCCGATCACGTCGGCGCAGCAATCATCGTCATTATGGTGATAATCGCCGATAATGGTGAGCGCGACAGTGTCGCCGATATCGGCGGCGACGATGCTCCGCACGCCCCAATGCTCATAGCCATTGACCCGGCGGTTCACATTGGGGGCGGCGTTGAAGATGTTGCCGTCATAATTGTCGTAAAAGGCGGTCGTTCGGGTGCGGATGGTGGACGACAGCGGCAGATCGATCGCGCCACGACCACGATATTCGAAGCCATTGGCGAAGAAGACGGTGCCATCGACATAACCGCCGACCTTGTTGCCCGGCCGCCGCGAGATGATGTTGATGACGCCCGCGCTCGCATTCTTGCCGAACAGCGTGCCCTGCGGCCCGCGCAACACTTCTAGCCGATCGATATCGACGAGATCGGTAAAGGCTTCTGCCGCGCGGCTCAACACGACGCCGTCAAGCACGGTCGACACCGTCGGCTCGACCGCGATCGAGAAGGATGTAGTACCGATGCCGCGCAGGAACAGCGCCTGGTTAAGCGCGGTGCCCGCCTTCACGAAATTGAGCGACGGTACTGAATATTGCGCGCCCTCAAGGCTGGTACGCCCCTGCGAATCAATGGCATCGCCGCTAAGAACGGTAACCGCGACCGGCACATCCTGCAGGCGCTCGCTGCGCTTCTGCGCGGTGACGATGATGTCGCCTGGCGCTGTCTCGGTGGTCTCTGCGACTTCCGGCGTCGCGGCGGTCGGGCTGGTGGCTGCCGGTGTGGTCTGCGCCAGTGCGGGCGTGCCCAGCATGATCGCAAGCGTTGCCGCGCCCGTCTTCAATATCTGCTTCATCGTGATCCTCCCTTAATTCATATCGTTTTGGTATGTTTTTGTTTTTGGTGGCAAGCGCCACGTTCTTGTCGTCGACGTAGAAAAGCTTGTGCGGATCAGATCCCCATTTCGGCCATCGTCACCACCCGCTTTTCTTGGGCGCTCAGTTCCGCCGCCGCACCGATGGCGACCGCCATCAGCCCGTCATGCGCGGTCACCTCCACCGGGCCTTCGCCCCGCACGGCGGCGATAAAGCGCTGGTGTTCGTAAAAGGTCGAGCCGTGGTGGCTGCCCGCATCGAGCGCCGCCTGATCGACCTCGACCACGCGCCGCTCCACCTGCTTGGCATTGCGGAAGCCGACGCGCGGCGAATAGACGATCGCCCCTTCAGGGATCAGCACGTCGAGCCGCGCCTTGTCGCCAACCGCGGTGATCTCTTCCTGGTTCTCGGCCCCGTCTGCGAACATCGACAGGTCGAGCATCGCCCGGACACCGTTCGCGAAATCCACCGTCGTGTAGCTGTTGTCGATGATGTCGGGCCGCTCACCGGCATAGGCTTCATCGAGATGGTTCACGTCCATCGCCCCCGAGCAATAGACGCGGACCGGCTCAGCCTGGACGATGAGGCGCATCAGATCGAAGAAATGGCAGCATTTTTCCACCATCGTGCCACCGGTGTTGCGGGCAAAGCGGTTCCAGTCGCCGACCTTGGGCAGGAAGGGGAAGCGGTGTTCGCGGATCGAGAGCATCCGAAGCGCGCCGATCCGCCCGCCATGAATCTCTGCGATGAACTCGGCCGCCGGGGGCATGTAGCGATATTCCATCGCCGTCCAGAATACGCGCTCGCTGGCGGCGGCGCGCTCGGCGATCCAGCGCGCGTCGTCGATCGTGGTCGCGATCGGCTTTTCGCACAATATGCGCAGCCCCGCATCGAACAGTGGCTCCAGCACGCTGCGGTGGGTGTTGTTGGGGCTGGCGACGATCACGGCATCGCACAGCCCGCTCGCGGCGAGTGCCTGGGCGCTGTCAAACGACTCCACCCCGTCTGCCCGCGTCCCCAACGCGTCCCTGGCCCAGCCAAGCGACGTCGCGGTCGGATCGGCAAGCGCCGTCACCACCGCGCCCGGGGTGATGGCGAGGTTGTTCAGATGCTCGACACCCATCATCCCGGTGCCGATCAGGCCATATCGCACTTGCTCTACCAACCGGCATGCCTCTATGTATGACAACGATGTCTGAAATCACATATACACCCGAATCGCGGCCCTTGGGCAAGAGCGGAATCATGGTCTCCCCGATTGCGTGGGGCATGTGGCGATTTGGCCACGCCGGTGTGGCGGGCGGGCGCGCGCTGATCGAGGCGGCGTTTGCAGCGGGCGTCACGCTGTTCGACACGGCTGATATTTATGGCTTTGACGGCAGCGGCGGCTTCGGCGATGCTGAACTGGCGCTGGGCGAGATTTTCGCCGAGGCGCCCGGGCTTCGCGAGCGAATGGTGCTCGCCACCAAGGGCGGGATCACACCGCCGGTGCCCTATGATTCCTCGCCAAATTATCTGGCAGACGCGCTGGATAACTCGCTGAAGCGGATGCGGGTCGAGTCGGTCGATCTCTACCAGATCCACCGGCCCGATATTCTGGCGCATCCACAGGAAGTGGCGCGATCGCTTGAGGACATGGTCACATCGGGCAAGGTGCGCGCACTGGGCGTCTCCAACCACACGCTCGCGCAACACCGCGCGCTCGCCGCGTTCCTGAGCGTGCCGCTTGCGACGACGCAGCCGGAATTTTCACCGCTGGAACTGGGCCCCATCGAAAACGGGCTGCTCGATCTGGCGATGGAAACCGACATGGCAGTGCTCGCCTGGTCGCCGCTCGGTGGCGGGCGGATTGGCGATCCGCAGGATGCGCGATCCCAGGCCGTGGCGGCAGCACTCGATGTGGTGGCGCAAGCCGCCGGCGTTTCCCGCGCCGCGGCGGCCTATGGCTGGATTACGGCGCATCCGGCGCGCATCATTCCCATCGTCGGCACGCAGAATGTGGCACGGATTGCCGAGATTCCCGATGCCTATAAATGCCAATGGACCCGGCAATCCTGGTATGACGTGCTGGTCGCCGCGCGCGGGGAAAAGCTGCCATGAGTGGGACGCCCATTGCCTCCTTGGGCCCCTGCGAGATCAGCTGGTTCTCCGCGTTGTGCGACGATGATTATGAATTTCTGGGCGCGCCCGATCCGATGCTCAAATCGAGCTGGGCGCATTGCCGTGATATCGTCATGCAGGCCGAAACCGGCGGCTTCGACAATATTCTGCTGCCATCGGGCTATGCGCTCGGGATCGACACCACCGCCTTTGCCGCCGCGATCGCGCCGATGCTCAAGCGGATGGCGCTGCTGATGGCGGTGCGGATCGGTGAGAGCTGGCCGCCGCAACTCGTGCGCCAGATCGCCACGATCGACCGGATGCTGGGTGCCGATGCGTCAGGCAATGGCCGCCTCAAGGTGAACATCATCTCGTCCGAAATGCCCGGCGAAACGCTCGCCTCCGCCCCGCGCTATGCCCGCACCGTTGAGGCAATGCATATCCTCAAGACGCTGCTCAACGGCGAGCCGCTCGATCATCAGGGCGAATTCTGGCAGCTGAAGCTCGATCCACCCCGCATCGGCACGCTCAGCGGTAAGGCACCGCAGCTCTATTTCGGTGGCCTCTCCCCCGATGCGCGCGAGGCGGCGGCCAAGGGCTGCGACGTCTATCTGATGTGGCCCGACAAGCGCGAGGCGGTGGCCGAGATCATCGCCGACATGCGCAAGCGCGCCGCAGCGCATGGCCGCACGCTCCGCTTCGGCTACCGCGCGCATGTCATCGTCCGCGAAACGGAAGAAGCGGCACGCGCCGCCGCCGATCGGCTGCTCTCCAAGCTCGACGATGCGCAAGGCGCGGCGATCCGCGCGAAGTCGCTCGATTCGCAATCGGCAGGGGTGGCAGCGCAGGCCGCCTTGCGCGACAATGCCGGTGACGATGGCTATGCCGAGGCCAATTTGTGGACCGGCGTCGGCCGCGCGCGATCGGGCTGTGGTGCGGCAATCGTCGGCAATCCCGATCAGGTGCTCGCCAAGCTCAACGATTACCGCGCGATGGGCATTGAGGCCTTCATCCTCTCGGGCTATCCCCATGCCGCCGAGGCGGATTTGTTCGCGCGCCACGTGCTGCCGAACATTGATCACGCGCTACTGACCTAAAAAGGAATGCCCTGATGGCCGATATTGCCCCCGCCGATCTGCCCCTGGTTGTCGGCATTGGCGGCACGATCGGCGGGGTTTCCTCCACCGAGCGCGCGCTGAAGATCGCGCTCGACAGCGCCGGGCGCGAAGGGTTTCGCACCCGCATGTTCGGCGGCGCGGACATGGCCCGCCTGCCGCTCTACGATCCCAAGGCGACCAGCCGGACCGTCGTTGAGCGCGAGTTCGTCGATACCGTGCGGCAGGCATCCGCGCTGATCATTGCGAGCCCCGGCTATCATGGCAGCATTTCGGGCGTGGTGAAAAATGCGCTCGATCTGCTCGAGGAAACAGCGGGCGATGCGCGGCCCTATCTCGCCGACATGCCGGTCGGGCTGATCGCCACCGCTTATGGCTGGCAGGCGACGGGCAGCACCATCGCCGCGCTGCGTTCGATCGTCCACGCATTGCGCGGCTGGCCGACGCCGTTTGCGGCGGCGATCAACACGCAAGTTACCAAGTTCGACGATGCCGGCGGCGCGAGCGAGCCCGCCGTGCTCGATCAACTGGTGATGGTGGGGCAGCAAGTCGCCCGCTTCGCCCCGATGGCGGCCGCCACCAATGGCTGATTGGGCCCGCCGCGAGGCGCTGGCGGCGCTGGGCGTCGCCGGTGCTGGGCTGGCGCTGCCCGCCTGGGCGCAACCCCGCCCCAATTCGGGCTCGCTGCCGCTGGTGCGCAATTTCCCCCAAAAGGGCGCGATGCTGCTCCAGCGTAGCCGCGCGCCGCTCTTGGAAACGCCGTTCGAGGTGTTCGATCAGGGCGTCATCACCCCCAATGACCGCTTCTTCGTGCGCTGGCATTATGACGATATCCCGCTCTCGGTGGATACCAATGCCTTCCGCCTCAAGGTCGATGGCGCGGTGAACGGCCGCCTAGCCTTTTCGATCGCCGATCTGCTCAAGCTGCCGCGCGTCGAGCTGACCGCGATCAACCAATGCTCGGGGAATTCGCGCGCGTATTTTTCGCCACGCGTGCCGGGTGCGCAATGGGGGCACGGCGCGATGGGCAATGCGCGCTGGACGGGCGTGCGGCTGAAGGACGTGCTCGACCGGGCGGGGATGAAGGCAGGGGCCACGGCGGTGCGCTTTGCGGGGCTCGACCGGCCGCCGGGCGACGCGCCGTGGTTCGCCAAGTCGCTTGATGTGGACCATGCCCGCGACGGCGAGGTGATGATCGCCTTTGCCATGAACGGTGCCGCGCTGCCGGTGCTGAATGGCTTCCCGATCCGGCTGGTGGTGCCCGGCTGGTATTCGACCTATTGGATCAAGGCGCTCGACCATATCGAGGTGCTGAGCGCGCCCGACGACAATTTCTGGATGGCCAAGGCCTATCAGATCCCCGCCACGCCGCGCGCGAGCATTACGCCCGATGTGAAGGAATTCCCCAAGGTACCGATCAACAAGATGGTGCCGCGCAGCTTCATCACCAATCCGCCGGGCGGGGCGGTGAAGGCCGGCGCGCCGCTCCCCTTGCGCGGGATCGCGATGGGCGGGGCGAGTGCGGTCGCGCGGGTCGAGCTGTCGGTCGATGGCGGCGCGTGGCAGGCGGCGACGCTGGGCACCGATCACGGCAAATACAGCTTCCGCCGCTGGGAGGCATCGCTCCCCGCGCTCAGGCCGGGCACGCACCGGGTCGCCGTGCGCGCGACCAACGCGGCGGGTGATACCCAGCGCGCCGATCCGATCTGGAACCCGGGGGGCTATATGCTGAATGCGATCGAGACGATCACGGTGCAAGCGGCATGAGGCGGCTGGTGCCCTTGGCGGCGCTCGGGCTGCTGGCCGGTTGCGCACAGAGCGCCGAGCGCGATACGGGCCTGCCCGCCGATTTCGCGCTCAACACCACGACCATCGCGCTCCCCGCCGAACCCGCCGTGCTGCCGCCGAACGCCGAGGCGGTCTCGCTCAACTGCACCGCCTGCCACTCGGGCGAGATGATCCTCGCCCAACCCCCCCTCGACGCCAAGAAATGGCAGGCCGAGATCGACAAGATGCGCACCGTGTTCAAGGCAGGCATCGACCCGGCGGATGATGCAAAACTGGTGGCCGAGTTGCTGGCGCTGCAGGCGGGGGTGACGAGCGGGCGGTGAAGGGGGGCGCCCTTCTCCCATCGGGAGAAGGATACCGCAGCTTGGCAGCTTGCTGCCTAGCGCAGGTTGGATGAGGGTGTCTGCGCCAACGAGTGGGCGACCCCCTCACCCAGCTCCGACTAGGACCGCGCTGAAGAAGCGCGGCCCAAGTCTGCGCAACCCTCTCCCTTCAGGGAGAGGGCGAAATTGCTCAAACCGCCTCCAGCGCCTGTTCGAAATCGGCGATCAAATCATCCGCATCCTCAACGCCGATGGAAATGCGCACCAGATTGTCCGTAATCCCCAACGCCGCCTTGCGTGCTTCGGGCACCGACAGATGCGTCATCCCCGCCGGGTGGCTGGCAAGCGTCTCGGTGCCGCCGAGCGACACCGCGAGCTTGGCGATGCGCAGCGCGTCGAGAAAGGCGAAGCTTTCTGCCTCGCCGCCCTTCAGGAACAGCGAGAAGGTGCTGCCCGCACCCATGTCGTGCCGCTGGTAGATGTCGGCTTGGCGCTCGTCGCCCGGCGTGTCGGCGAGGAAGCCGAGATAGCCGACGCGCTCGACCTTGGGGTGCTGGCGCAGATAGGTGCAGACTTTCAGCGCATTCTCGCCTGCACGGGTCATGCGCAGTTCCAGCGTCTCCAGGCTGCGCAACAGCATCCACGCGGTGTTGGGGTCGGTGATGGTGCCAATGGTGTTGCGCATCAGCCGGATGGTATCGACATGCTTCTTGCTGCCCAGCACCGCGCCCGCGACCAGATCGGAATGGCCACCGACATATTTGGTCAGCGAATAAACAATGATGTCCGCGCCGTGCTTGAGCGGCTGGAACCACAGCGGCCCCAGGAACGTATTGTCGATCGCGATCGGCGGCTTGTCAGCCGAATCGCCGAAGATCGCGTCGCGGCTGGCGGCCACCGCCTGCACATCGACCAGCGCATTGGTCGGGTTGGCCGGGCTCTCCAGATAAATCAGCGCGACGCGGCCCATGCCATTGGCCTTGGCCATCACCGCATCGATTTCCGCGCGCGTGGCACCGGCTGGAAAATCGACAAAGTGGACGCCAAAGCGCCCCAGGATGCGCGCAATCAGCGTCTCGGTCGCGGCATAAAGCGGGCCCGAATGGATGATCGTGTCGCCCGCGCGGACCATTGAGAGGAACAAGGTGGCGATGGCGGACATGCCGCTGGAAAAGGTCAGCGCGTCCTCGGCATCTTCCCACACGCCGAGTCGGTCCTCGAGGATCTCCTGATTGGGCCCGTTGAAGCGCGAATAGACAAGGCCGTCCGCACCACCCGGGCGCTTGCCGGTGACGCCCTCAAAATGCCGCTTGCCCGCGGCGGCGCTCGGGAAAACGAAGGTGGAGGTGAGGAAGATGGGTGGCTTGAGCGACCCCTCCGACAGCTTCGGATCAAAGCCATGCCCCATCATCAGCGTCGAAGGCTTGAGCTTGCGCCCGCCGACCTTGTCGATCTTGGGCTTGGGGTGGCGGCGCGGGGCGACGCCGGTCAGCTCGACTTCGGTTTCATCGGTCATGGCGCAACTCCTTGGGGGGAGGATCGATCCGGTTAGTCTCTACCGATACCAGTCCGTGCGCGATAGGCCCTCAGCGCGTCGTCAGGCCGATCAGGGATATCTGCCTGCCGTAATCGGGCTCGCCGCGGTGGGTGGCACGGCGATAGCTGAAGAAACGCTCGGGGTCGGCATAGGTATCCAGCCCCAACATCTCGACCGTCGTGACCCCGGCGGCGGCAACGCGGTGCGCGACATAGGCTTCCAGGTCGAACTGGTGGTGGCCGGGCGTGCCGGGTGTAAAGAAGCGCTCATTGGCCGGGTCGTCCACCTCGAAGCGCTGGGCGAAGGCATCGTCCACCTCATAGCTGGCGCGCGCGATGCACGGGCCAATCGCGGCGACGATCCGGTCCCGGTGCGCGCCCAGCGCTTCCATCGCGGCGATCGTCGCATCGGTCACGCCGCTGATCGCGCCCTTCCACCCGGCATGCGCCGCGCCGATCACGCCTGCCACGCGATCCGCGAACAGCACCGGCGCGCAATCAGCGGTGAGGATGCCGAGCAGTAGCCCCGGCCGGTCGGTCACCATCGCATCGGCGCGCGGACGGGCATCGTCGTCAAAGGGCGCGGCCACGACCACGACCTCTGCCGAATGGACCTGGTACAGCGTCACCAGCGCGCTGCCGGGCGCGACGGCGGCGATCGCGCGGCGCTGATTCTCGATCAGCGCGGGCGTGGCGGCCTGGTCGCGCCGCCCCATGTCGAGCGAGGCCATCGCGCCAATCGACACGCCGCCGCGCCGCCCAAGAAAGCCATGCGCCACGCCCCCAAGCGCACCGGCGCGATTGACCTCAACGTCGCTCAAAGCGCCAGCCGCAAGATATGGTCTTCGTCTGCCTGTGTGCCGACCATGAAGGCATAATACTGGACGAATTCAAAGCCGTAACGATCATAGAAGCGCCGGGCGCGGTGGTTGTCCGAAAAAACCGAGAGATACAGCTCGTCCGCCCCGCGCGCCCGCGCTTCCCCCAGCACCCAGTCCATCAGCAGCGGGGCAAGGCCCGCGCCATGCCAGGGCTTCAGGATATAGAATTGGCTGAGCTCGATCGGCACGCCGCGCGGCTCGAAGGGCAGGGTGGGCGGCGCGAGCTTGGCATAGGCGATCAGCCTGTCGCCGTCGGTAATCACGCGCACGGCATAGCGCGGGTCGGCCAGCTGTGCCTGCCACCGCTCAACCTTATGGTTCTCGCAGAAAGCGGCGAGATTTTCGGGCGAATAGAGATGGCCGAAGGTCTCGGTGAAGCTCTCCTTGCCAAGCGCCGACAGGGCGGGCGCATCCTCAAGCGTGGCGTTGCGGTGGGTGAGCGCGGTCTCGGTCATGCAAATCCTGCGGGTTGCGGCCATGTCGGCGCGGTGAGGGCGAGTGCCTTGAACAATGCACCCATCTGGTCGGGCGCGACAAGCCGGTCGCGGTCGGCCTGCACGCGGGCCCCAAGCGCCACCGCGCGCGCATCGATGCCAAGCGTCACCAGCAGCGGGCCCTGATCGACCGGGCCGTGCGGCACGGCACCCGCCGATTGCGCAGCGGCGGCAAGCGTCGCGAAATCGACATGCGCCGTCAGGTCATGCTCGCCGGGTGCGTCGAACGGATTGGTGTGGCGCCCGCCCTGCATCGCCTGCAGGGTGTCGCCAATGGCGGGCCCTTCATAGCCATAATCAATCGCCAGCATCGCGCCGCCCTGCCGTGCGATCCGCCCCCCAAGCTCGCGCATGATCGCGACGCTGGCAGGCGATGTCTCGATGATCGATCCCGGCGGCGCACCGACTAGATCGGGCGGCAGGATGCTGTCGGGCACCGCCTTGCCCGCAATCGGCAGGAACAGCGTATCTTGGCACGCCACCAGCCGCTCGTGCCAGCCGCTGCTCCCGCGCACCAACTGGCGGATCGGCAGCGCGTCGAAGAACTCGTTCGCGACAATCAGCAGCGCCACGTCGCCGGGCAGCGTCGATACATCGTCGTGCCACACCGCGCCCGGCACCCGTTCGGCCTGCGCTGCGCGCAGCGTCGGGCTTGTCTCGACAAAATGCACCGGCGGCGACAAGCCCGCTTTCGCCATCGCCCGCAGTGCATCGGCGGCAAGCGTTCCCCGGCCCGGCCCCAGCTCGACATAAGCGACCGGCGCGCGTCCCGCCCGGTCCCACAGGTCCGCCAGCCACAGGCCGATCAGCTCGCCAAACATCTGGCTAATTTCGGGCGCAGTGGTGAAATCCAGGCCCAACGGATCGCGCGTGCCATAATAATGCGCGTTCGCCGCCGCCATATAATGCGCGACCGAGATCGGCCCGGCCAGCGTGATGGCGCGCGCCAGCCGCTCGGGCAGCGACCCTTCCGCTACCGTATCAGCCACCTCAGGCGACGCTTTCGCCGCCTGCAAAAGGCTCCACCCGCGCGCGCCGGCCCTTTGATGACGCGATCAGATAGGCCCCGCCCAGGATCATCGGCACGCACAGCCACTGGCCCATGTGCAGCCCCGTCTGTGCGGCAAACGCGCGCAGTTGCTCGTCGGGCTCGCGGAAGAATTCAACGATGAAGCGCGCAATGCCATAACCAGCGAGGAAAATGCCGACGAGCTTGCCCGGATCATAGCGCGCCTTGGTTCGCCAGAAGAAGAACCACAGCACCGCAAACAGCGCCACGCCTTCAAGCCCGGCTTCGTAGAGCTGGCTCGGGTGGCGGGCGACATCATCGCCGGTGCGCGGGAAGATAATCGCCCACGCGGCGTCGCTTGGCTTGCCATAAAGCTCGCCGTTCACAAAATTGGCGAGCCGACCGAAAAACAGCCCGAACGGCACGGTACAGGCAACATAATCATGCACCCGCAGCCAGTGCAGCCCCTGCAGGCGCGAAAACACGATCAGGCCAATCGAGGTGCCGATCACGCCGCCATGGAACGACATGCCGCCATCCCATAGCCGCAGGATCTGCAACGGGTTCAGCAGCATGTCGGGCGCGTAAAACAGCACATAGCCGAGTCGCCCGCCCAGGATGATGCCAAGCGTCGCGTAGAAGATCAGATCATCGGCATGGCGCCGCGCCATCGGGGCGCCCGGCTGCGCGACGAGTTTGAGCAAATACCACCAGCCGACGATGATCCCGGCGATATAGGCGATCGAATACCATTTCAGGCTGAACCAGCCGATCGTGAAGATCGTGGGGTTCAGGCCAAGCTCTTCGAAGCGAAAATGAGCATGTTGTGCGACGGTAGACAGGATCAAGGCTTTTCCCCAGGCTGCGCAGCTTCCATAAGGGGCCTTGGCGACAAGACCAATAGGGAGAGAGATATGCCGAGCGTGCTGGATCGTCGAATTGATGATGGCATCGCCGCGCTGACGGCACCGGGTGGCCAGATGCCGGTGATGCCGGTCGACCTTGGCGGGCAAAGCTATCCGGCAATTGCCGTCGCGCCGCCCGCTTTGACCTATTATTTCGCGCACTTCTGCCTGCTGCATGCCGACAAGACCTTTCTGGTCGCAGGCGATGAGCGACTGACCTTTGCGGAGACCTATGCGCTCGCGCAGCAGGTGGCGCGCGCGCTGATCGACGGGTGCGGGGTAAAGCAGGGCGATCGCGTGGGAATTGCGATGCGCAATTCACCGTCCTGGATCGCGCTCTATATGGGCATCGTCATGGCCGGCGGCGTTGTTACATTGCTCAACGGCTGGTGGCAGACCGCTGAACTCGCCGAAGCGATCGACGATGTCGAATGCACGCTCGTCTTCGCCGATGCGCCGCGCGCGCAGCGCCTTGAGGAAGCGACGGGCCTTGGCGCAACGGTGATCGCGATCGATGACCGGCTCCCGCTTGGTCAGGCGCTGCAGCCACTGCTGTCGCGCGGCGGCAGCGAGGCGACGGCGCTGCCGATGCTGCGCGGCGATGATGATGCGACGATCCTCTTCACCAGCGGGTCGACAGGCCAGTCCAAGGGCGCGCTGTCTGATCACCGCGCGGTCACCCAGGCAGTGTTCAATTATCTGGCAACCGCCTTGATGATGCTGGGCATTTCGACCGAGGATGGCAGACCCGTCACGCTCCAGCATGCCACGTTGCTCAATGTCCCGCTGTTCCATGTCACCGCCGAGGTCCCCGTGTTCCTGCAGAGCTTTGCGATGGGCCGCAAACTGGTGCTCATGCCGAAATGGGATGCCGAGGAGGCAATGCGGCTGATCGCGCGGGAGCAGATCACCTATTTCGTCGGCGTGCCGCTGATGAGCTTTGAGATCCTCAGCCACCCGCGGCGCAGCGACTATGATCTGTCGACCGTCACTGATTTCGCCGCAGGCGGTGCGCCGCGCCCGGTCGAGCATGTCCGCCGCATTCAGGAGGAGATGGGCGGGGGGTCCCCTTTGCTTGGCTATGGCCTGACCGAGACCAACGGCGTTGGCTGCGGCAATTTTCGCAGCAATTATCTGGCCAAGCCCACCTCCACCGGGCGCGCGTCCGCACCGCTGGTTGATGTCGCCATTCTCGACGGATCGGGTCGTCCCGTCGCGCAAGGGGAACGCGGCGAGGTCGGCATCCGCTCCATCTGCAACTTCAAGGCCTATTGGAACCGGCCCGATGCCACGCGCGAGGCATTCACGGCGGACCGCTATTTCCTGACCGGCGACATCGGCTATCTCGACGAAGACGGCTATCTCTTCATCGTCGATCGCAAGAAGGACATCATCATCCGCGGCGGCGAGAATATCTCGTGCCAGGAGGTCGAATCCGCGCTGTACGATCATCCCCATGTCGCAGAGGTCGCCGTGTTCGGCCTGCCCGATGAGCGGCTGGGCGAGGTGCCCGGTGCCGTCGTCCATATCCGCGAGGGCGAAATCGTCGATGCGGAAACCTTGTGCGAGTTCCTCACATCGCGAATCGCCGCGTTCAAAGTGCCAAAGCGAATCTGGATCACGCAAAATCCCCTGCCCCGGCTCGGCACCGAGAAAATCGACAAGGTTTCGCTCCGCACCAGCTATCGCCAGCTTTACGCGACCGAATCTGCTGACGCCTGATCTGGCGCGCACCGATTCGCCACGATAGAGCGGGGCGATGGCTTTGGGCGGGATCAGCGACAGGATTGACCGGCGAACGCTGCTGATCGGCGGCGGCGCAGGGGCAGGGCTCCTCGTTGCCTGGGCGTTATGGCCGCGCACCTATCTGCCAAATCTGACCGCCGCGCCCGGCGAGACGATTTTCGGCGCGTGGCTGAAGATCGGCGAAGACGGGCATGTGACGGTCGCCGTGCCCCAGGCCGAGCACGGCCAGGGCGTCTATACCACCATGCCCCAGATCGTCGCCGACGAGCTCGGCGCGGATTGGCGCACGGTGGCGGTCGAGCCAGCACCGCTCAATCCGCTTTATGCCAATGATCTTGGCGCCGCCGAGCTGTTCGAGGGCGTGTTTGCCCATGTGCCGGACGCACTTCGGCACAGCCACGCCGCCCGCACCGCCCTGGTGCTGACGGCGGGGTCGAGTTCGATCCGCCAGTTTGAGGGGCCTTTGCGCCATGCCGGTGCCGCCGCGCGCGTGCTGTTGTGCAAGGCGGCGGCGCGGCGCTGGGGTGTCGCCTGGGAATCGTGCAGTACGGCCGACGGCTTTGTCATCCACGCCAAGCAGCGGCTGCGCTTCGGCGAGTTGGCGGTCGAGGCGGTGCGGGAAAGCCTGCCGCAAGCGCTGCCGCTGCGCCAGGGCGATAGCGGTCGGCTGTCGGGCAAATCTTTGCCGCGGCTCGATGCGCCGGCCAAGGTCGATGGCAGCGCCAATTTCGCTGGCGATGTTCGGTTGCCCGATATGGTGTTCGCCTCGATCCGCCAGGGCCCGGTCGGCGACAGTCGGCTGGTCAAGATCAACCGGGCGGCGGCAGCGCGCATTCGCGGGGTGATCGACATTGTCGAGACGCCAGATTGGGTCGCGGTCGTCGCCAATAACTGGTGGGCGGCAAACCGCGCGCTCGATGCGCTGGTGCCGCGCTTTGAGACAACGAGCCCGCTCATCAACAGCGATAGCATTGATGCCGCGCTCGATGCCGCGCTCGCCGGGCCCGGCCAGCGGATGGTGGCGCAGGGTAATTTGTCGTCGGTGTTCAAGGGCGCGCAGGTCGTCACGGCGGAGTACCGCGTCGGGCTGGGCGTCCACGCGCCGCTTGAAACGATGACGGCGACGGCGCGGCTGAGCGGTGGCACGCTTGAATTATGGCTGCCCACCCAGGCACCGGGGCTGGCGCGCAGCGCGGCGGCGGCGGCCATCGGCATCGCCGAAAGCGCGGTGATCGTCCACCCCATGCTGATCGGCGGCTCCTTTGGTGCCAATCTTGAGCATCTCGTCGCAGCGCAGGCCGCGCTCCTTGCGCAGCGGCTGAAGCGCCCGGTCCAGCTGGTCTGGTCGCGCTATGAGGATCTGCTGCATGATCGCTACCGCCCGCCCGCGATTGGGCGGCTGTCGGCGCGGCTTGGCCCCAATGGGTCGATTCTCGGCTGGCTCAGCAAGATCGCCGCACCGGCAACCGGGCGCATCCTCGCTGATCGGCTGATGTCGGGCGATTCGGCGGTGAGTACCGCGCTTGCGTTGACGGGGAGTGGAGACCCTTATGCGGTCGCGGGCGCGCTGCCCTTTTACCGGTTCCCGACCTATGCGATCGATCACCATCCCGCCGATATCGGCGTGCCCACCGGGCATTGGCGGTCGGGCGCGCATAGCTACACGGCCTTTTTCACCGAATGCTTCCTCGACGAGCTCGCCCATGTCGCGCGCACCGAGCCGCTGTCGTTCCGCGTGTCGATCACCGCCGAGCCGCGGCTGGTGCGCTGCCTGTCGACCGCCGCTGCGCTGGGCGGCTGGGAGGGCGGGGTGCCCGGCAGCGCGCAGGGCATCGCCTGCCACAGCTTTCGCGGCAGCCATATCGCGGTGCTGGCCGAGGCGCATTTCGAGGATGGCCAGCGCCCCGTGGTCGATCGCATCGTCGCCGCCGTTGATTGCGGACGACAGATCAATCCCGATATCGTCCTGCAGCAGATCGAAGGCGGGCTGGTGTTTGGCATGGCGGCGGCGCTTGGCGGGTCGACTGGCTTTTCAGAAAATGTGGCGAGCGCGCGCTCTTTTGACGATCTCGGCCTGCCCCGGCTTGCCGATACGCCCGACATCACGGTCGAGCTGATCCGCAGCGAGGCAGAGCCGGGCGGCGTGGCCGAACTCGCGGTGCCGCCCGTCGCGCCCGCCATTGCCAATGCGCTTCAGGCAAGCGCGGGCTTCCGTTTGCGGCGCTTGCCGTTTACCGCAAACCACGAATGACCCTTCCTGCCGATCATCCACCGATTGCACCCCGCAAGCTTGGCGTGCTGCTGACCAATCTGGGCACGCCCGATGGGCCCGATACGCAATCGGTAAAGCGCTACCTCGCCGAATTCCTGTCGGACCGGCGGGTTGTTGAGATTCCGGCCTTGCTGTGGCAGCCGATTCTGCGCGGCATCATCCTCAACACCCGCCCACAAAAATCCGCCGAGGCCTATGCGCAGGTCTGGGGGCCAGACGGCTCACCGCTCGCCAGCATCACCAAGGCGCAGTCGCAGGCGCTGCAGGGGGCGTTCGGCGCGCATGTGATGGTCGATTGGGCAATGCGCTACGGCAAGCCATCCATCCCCGATCGGCTTCGGGCGATGAAGGACGCGGGCTGTGACCGCATCCTGCTCGCGCCGCTCTATCCGCAATATTGCGGCGCGACGACGGCGACCGCGAACGACAAGGCGTTTGAAACGCTCATCAAGATGCGCTGGCAGCCGGCTTTACGGACGCTGCCCCCCTATTTTGATGATGCGCTGTATATCGCCGCGCTCCGGCAATCGATCGACGAGGGCCTCGCTGCGCTTGATTTCGTGCCCGATGCGCTGGTGGTGAGCTTTCACGGCATGCCGGTGCGCACGCTGGAGATGGGCGATCCCTATCACTGCCATTGCCAGAAGACCGGGCGGCTGCTCGGCGAGGCGCTGGGGCGCGACGTGATCGTGACGTTTCAGTCGCGCTTTGGCCGCGCGAAATGGCTGGAGCCCGCGACGGACGACACGCTGGAGGCGCTGCCGGGGCGTGGCATCAAGAAAATCGCGATCATCGCGCCGGGCTTTTCCGCTGATTGCCTTGAAACGCTTGAAGAACTGGCGATTCGCGGCCGTGAAAGCTTTGAGGAATCAGGCGGCACCGATTTCGCCTTTATTCCGTGCCTCAACGATAGCACGCACGGGATAGGCATGCTGCGCGCCCTCATCGCGCGTGAGCTTGAAGGCTGGCAGGTCTAAGCCTAGGCTGGATCAGAAAAGAAGAATCTAGGAGAGAGAGACATGGCACGCGTCGCGATCGTAACCGGTGGAACGCGCGGAATCGGCGAGGCGATCAGCCTTGCCCTCAAGGACATGGGCATGACGGTCGCTGCCAATTATTGCGGCAATGATGCGCGCGCCCAGGAGTTTTCAGACCGCACCGGGATCGCCGCCTTCAAATGGGACGTCGCCGATTATGACGCATGCCAGGCCGGCTGTGCCGAGGTCGAAGCCGCGCTCGGCCCGGTCGATGTGCTCGTCAACAATGCCGGCATCACCCGCGACGGCACGATCATGAAGTTGACCTACCAGGCGTGGAAAGAGGTGATCGACACCAATCTGGGCGGCTGCTTCAACATGGCCAAAGCGGTGTTCCCCGGCATGCGCGAGCGCAAATGGGGCCGCATCGTCAATATCGGCTCGATCAACGGCCAGGCCGGGCAATATGGACAGGTGAACTATGCCGCCGCGAAATCGGGCATCCACGGCTTCACCAAGGCGTTGGCGCAGGAAGGCGCGCGGGCCGGCGTGACGGTCAACGCGATCGCGCCGGGCTATATCGATACCGACATGGTGTCTGCCGTGCCTGCCGATGTGCTTGAAAAGATCGTCGCCAAAATACCCGTCGGCCGGCTCGGCCAGGCGATGGAAATCGCGCGCGGCGTGGCGTTCCTCTGTTCCGACGATGGCGGGTTCGTCACCGGCTCCACCCTGTCGATCAACGGCGGGCAGCACATGTATTGAGGGTCCGGCGTTGCGGACCAAGCTGAGCACCTGCCGCCGCAAACGCCGCCATCTGTCTGTCGAATCGGCCGAGATGGCGGCGCGCGAGGCTGGCCTGCCGCTGCTCCCCTATCGGTGTGACCGGTGCGGCCTGTTCCACCTCACCAGCCGCACCAAGGGAAAGTGGCGGGGCATTACCCCTTCGGCGTCAGCTTGATCAGCCGCCCCTGCGATCCGTCATCGCCATCTTCCAGCACATAGATCGCGCCGTCTGGCCCTTGTTCAACCTCGCGGATGCGCGCGCCCATGTCCCATTGGTCGCCCTTCGCTGCATTCGCGCCGTTCAGATCGACCCGGACCAGCGCCTGCGATGACAGGCCGCCGATAAAGGCATCGCCGCGCCAGGCCGGAAACATCTTGCCCGAATAGATCATCAGCCCGCCCGGCGAGATCACGGGGTTCCAAAACACCTTCGGCGCTTCGAACCCGTCGCCCGGCGCATGATCGGGAATGTCGCGGCCGTCATAATGGCTGCCGTACGACACCTTGGGCCAGCCATAATTCTTGGTCGGCTCGATCAGGTTGAGTTCGTCGCCACCCTTGGGGCCCATTTCCTGCTCCCACAGCCGCCCGTCTGCATCGAAGGCGAGCCCCAGCAGGTTGCGATGGCCATAGGACCACACCGCCGGATCGAAGCCTTTCGCCGCCAGCGGATTGCCCGCCGCCGGTTTGCCGTCCAGCATCAGCCGCAGCACCTTGCCGAGCGACGCCTTTGGGTCTTGCGCGGGATCGAATTTCTGCCGCTCGCCATTGGCGTAGAACAGATATTGGCCGTCGGGCGAAAACGCGATCCGGCCCGAATAATGGCCGTTGCCGGGCACATAGGGGCTGGCCCGGTGCAGCACTTCCACCTGGTTCAGCCGCGCCACCGGCGGGCACGGTGCGCGCACGCACTGCACCTGCTCGATCGCCAGCGTCCCGCGCGCCAGCACCACGCCCTTGCCGCCCGGCCCGCTTTCGGAAAAACTGAAATAGACTTGGCTGTTGCTGGCAAAGCCCGGTGCGAGCACGACATCCATCAACCCCCCTTGCCCTGCGCTATCGACGGGCAAGGTGCCGCCCACCACCGTGCGTTCGGTGCCATCGCCAGAGACGAGCAACAGCCGTCCGTCCTTCTCGGTCACCAGCATCCGCCCATCGGGCAAAAAGGTCATTGCCCAGGGCGAATCGAAATCGGCGATCACCGTTTCGGTGAAGGACTTGGCCGAGGGCGTGGCGGGCGCATAAGGCGTGGCGCTGCCCGCACAGGCGGTTACCAACAGCGCGGCGGGGAACAGGGAAAGGGGGCGCATCATCATCTCCATCAGGGTCGTCACCTGGCCAACGCGCCGGTGCTCGCTTCGATGCTTGCCAGCATAGCCGGTTCCGCCTATATCGCCACTCGCGCTTTCTCTACATCGGTAACGCTGCAGAGGTCGGACCCCACGGGCCCGGCGGCGCGGTTGGTTATGCATGGAGAGCCCGTTTGGCGGATGTCGCCCAAATATTGTCGCATCAATTGACGCAACTGATCGAGCCCGAGGCGCGTGCGCTGGGTTTTGATCTGGTACGCGTCAAGCTGTTCGGCGGCGCGGGCGATCTGACGCTGCAGGTGATGGCCGAGCGCCCCGACACCCGCCAGCTCAATATTGACGACTGCGCCGATCTGTCGCGTCGCATTTCCGACGTGCTCGATGCACTGGAAGAGGCCGGGCGCGATCCGATCAAGGAAGCGTACCGGCTCGAGGTCAGCTCGCCCGGCATCGACCGACCGCTGACGCGGCTTGCCGATTTCGATGTGTGGAAAGGCCATGAGGCGCGAATCCACCTCGTCGAGCCAGTGGATGGCCGCAAGCAACTGACGGGCGATCTCGTCGGCGTCGAGGGCGACCGAATCACCATCGATGTGAAAAAGCACAAGGCGATGACGATCGGCTTCGATCAGGTCGCCGATGCCAAATTGCTCTTCACCGATCGGCTGCTCGCCGCCACCGCGCCGCTTTCTACCGCCGGTGCCGACGAATTCGAAGACGAAGTTATTGAAAATACGGCTGATCTGGCCGACACAGACACGCAAGAACAGGACTGACACTCATGGCCACTGCCCCCGGCGGCTCCGCCGTTTCCGCCAACAAAGCCGAACTGATCGCGATTGCGGATGCCGTCGCCAAGGAAAAGCTGATCGATCGCGCGATCGTGATCGAGGCGATGGAGGACGCGATCCAGCGCGCCGCCCGTGCCCGCTATGGTGCCGAGAACGACATCCGCGCCAAGCTCGATCCGCAGTCGGGCGATCTGCGGCTTTGGCGCGTCGTCGAAGTGGTCGAGGCGGTCGATGACTATTTCAAGCAAGTCAACCTGAAGGAAGCGCAGAAGCTTCAGGCGGGTGCCGTCGTCGGCGATTACATCGTCGATCCGCTGCCGCCGATCGAGTTCGGCCGCATCGCCGCGCAAGCCGCCAAGCAGGTGATCTTCCAGAAGGTCCGCGATGCCGAGCGCGAGCGTCAGTTCGAAGA
>CAZXBM010000036.1:0-35565 GCA_964638495.1 uncultured Stakelama sp.
GGTCCATCACCGTGTCCGCGCCCCAGCGGATCGACCAGACCATCTTGTCGACTTCGTTCGCGACGTCGCTGGCGACGGCGGAGTTGCCGATATTGGCGTTGATCTTGACGAGGAAGTTGCGGCCGATCGCCATCGGCTCGGATTCGGGGTGGTTGATGTTGCTAGGGATGATGGCGCGGCCCCTTGCCACTTCATCGCGCACGAATTCTGGCGTGACATGATCGGGGATGCTGGCGCCGAAGCTTTCGCCGTCGCGGATCAGCGCTTCGCGCGCGGCATCGCGGCCGATATTTTCGCGGATGGCGACATATTCCATCTCGGGCGTGATGATCCCCCTGCGGGCATAATGCATCTGGCTGACGTTGGCACCGGGCTTCGCCCGGAGGGGGCGCTTCACGACATTGGGGAATTGCGGGACACCGGCGGAGCGATCAGGGCCGGTGAGGCCGTTATCCTCTGGGAGGATGTCGCGGCCGTCATAGGATTCGACATCGCCGCGCGCGAGAATCCAGTCGCGGCGCAGATTGGGGAGGCCGGCCGAGATGTCGATTTGGGCGTTGGGGTCCGAATAGGGGCCGCTGGTGTCATAGACGCGAAGCGGTGGCTCGCCGCACGAAGGCTCGAGCATGATCTCACGCATGGCGACGTTCAGCGGGCCGACATGGACTTTGCGGCTGCCGCGAATGGGGCCGGTGGTTACGCCGATTTCGGTGCGGGCGGGGATATCTGCCATCGTCTTCAAGCTCCAAATATGCGGAGCGAGGACGGTTTCGGGGTGCGAAGCCATCTCCCTCCCTCCGCCGGTGTCAGCCGGATCAGGTTCGGCGGGTCGCGATCTCGTGATCGCCTCTCAGACGCCGCAATAGCGTCCCCCCGGGGAATGCCAGCAATCTAGTGCGCTGAGATCAGAATGTATAGCCGATGCCGATCGCGCCATACCATTGGTTCGGGCTACCCGCGACGCTAGTGAGCGGTGAGCGGGCGAAATCCCCCTGCAGCCGACTATAGGAGCCAAGCGCAAACAGGCCGAGGCCGTGGGTGAGATCGCCCGTCAGCGCATAATTGGCGAGGATGCTGCCGGTGTAATTCTTCAGCCCGCCGCGCGGATTGGCAAAGACGGGCAAGCCGCTGCGCGCGCTGCCTGGTGCATCGACCGAGAAATAGGTGCGGGCGTAGCGATCCCCCACAATCTCCGCCGCGCCGACCAACGCGACATAGGCGCGCCTGCTGAGCGGGGTGCCATAAGTGATCGACGGCGTGATGACATAGCTGTCGTGCACGCTGGTGACATCACGCACATAGCCGACGCGCACGCCAATCGTGTCATAGGCGCTGGTGATGACGCCGGTCTTTGAAATGCCGGCATAGCCGCCCACCTCGAACGAGGTACCCAGCTCGCCCAGGGCCCGCACTCGCGGATCGACGATACGGTTGGTGCGGTTAAGATTGAGCGCGACAACGGGGCCAAGCTCCAGATTCACCCCGGAGGATGCGTGATCGCGGATGAGATCAGCCGATAGTTCCAGACCACGGCTGGCGAAATTGAAACCCTTGTAGCGCCCCCGCACAGCCCCGATCGGGATGGCAATATAGTCGTTTGACCCTTCATAACTGGGGAAATAGCCGACACCCCCGCCAATCGTGATGTAATCGCGATCAAGATCTGCCTGGCTGATTGCGGGGGGTGGGGCGTCGTCCTTTGCCTGCTGGGCCAAGGCAGGCGTGGCGACAACAAGGCCGACGACAGCCAGCAACGGCAAGCGCATGGTCAACATCACGTCCATCTCCCGGAAAGCACCCACAAGGGTAGTTTCGACGCAACGTCGTGCAAGCCGATTGTTTCCCAAAAGAGCAAAGCGCTCCGCTTAGAGCAGATACCGCATGCCGATCTGCTGCTCGACGGGCTGGTCGCCGATATCAAACCGCGCGGCGGCAAAGCGCGGCGGGCCAAACGCAATCGCGGGATTGCGCGAAAAGCCGAAGCCCTCGCGCGGAATGCCGAGCACCGTATCGAGCTTGTTGTTGCCGTTGGCGTCATGAATGACGGCAATCGCATAGCTGCCTGCGGGAAGACCATCGAACCGGACATGGCGGCTTGCGGCTGGCACCGAGCGGGTTACGGCATGGGCATCATCGACACAGCCGGGGAAATTCTTGGGATCCGCCGTCAGGCAAAAGCGCAGCTCCCCACGGGTGGAGCGCAGCTTGTCGATCGAGACGTCAAGCGTCGTGGTGGGCGCCGCCCCCGGAAGCAGGCCGAGACACAGCAGCGCTGCGCCGCACCGACGCGCGATTAGCCGCGCCGGGCCGGTCGGCAAAGCCGCCAATGCCGCGATCGGTGCCGCAGACATGGTCCCAGAAGCGAAAATAGAGCCCATAGTTGCACCTGTAGTCAGAGTGATGGCGCTGATGATGGCTGGCGGTGATCAGCCAGTTACCCAATGGCCCGCCCCAGATGAACCGCGGGAAAACCTCCCAGCCCATGTGATTGGTAACACCCATAACCGTCATTACCGTCAAAACCAATCCGAGTGCCCCAATATGGATAGGAATAAGCAGCACGAGTAGCGGAATTACCACAGCGCCCGTCAGGGCCTCGATGGGGTGAAAGGCCATCGCCGCCCAGGCAGTAGGCGGGCGGCTGGCATGATGGACGGCATGCGCAAGCCTGAACGGGCGGGGCCGGTGCATCCAGCGATGCGTCCAATAGAACCAGCTATCATGGGCAAAAAGATACAGCAGCACCGACAGCGGCCAGTACCACATCGGAAAATCGCCGACAGTCGAATAAATCTGCGTCCAGCCGCGATTCTGCCAGCCCCAGGCGACAATGCCCGCCGGCACACCGTAAATCGCAGCACTGGCGAGGCTCCAGCCGATTTCGCGACGAATCTGCTGATCCAGCCCGATATATAATCCGGGATGCCGCAGCCGCGTCGCGCCCGCAAAAGCACCACTGACAATCAAATACCGCACACCGACGATCAGCGTCATCGACAGCGCGGAAAGGACGATGGCAAGCGCAATACTCATCCCCGCCCCCTAGCCGATTGGCGCGCTTTGGGCAAAAAAGCATGTCGGGGTTTCGCGGGCGAGCAAAAATCGGTTAGGCGACGGCATGGCTACGACGATCAATTGCGATCTCGCTGTCGTCGGCGGGGGACTGGCCGGCGGGCTGATCACGCTTGCGCTGAAGAAAAAGCGACCTGACCTTGATGTCCGGCTGATCGAGGGATCGAACAGCATTGGCGGCAACCACCTTTGGTCGTTCTTCGCCAGCGACGTGGCCGATGCCGATCGGTGGATCGTCGCGCCGCTGGTCTGCTATGGATGGACGTCTTACGACATTGCCTTTCCCGCGCATGGCCGGGCGATCAAGGCCAGCTATTATTCGATCGAGTCCGAACGGCTCGATGCGCTGGTGCGATCAGTGATGCCGCCCGGTGCGCTGATGCTGGGCCGCAAGGTTCTGGGCACCAGCGCTCGCGCGGTCGTGCTCGCTGATGGCGACCGCATCGAGGCGAAGGGCGTGATCGATGCGCGTGGGGGGAGCGATTTCTCCAAGCTCGATGTAGGCTGGCAAAAATTTGTCGGTCGCGAATTTGCGCTGAGCGAACCGCATGACCTGGAGCGGCCAATCGTGATGGACGCGACCGTCGAGCAAATCGACGGCTATCGATTCGTCTATTCGCTGCCCTTTTCGGCGACACGCCTGTTTATTGAGGACACCTATTACAGCGACACGCCCGATCTCCACCGATCGGTGCCGGGCGGCAGTAATGTCGATCCGATCGCTGACCGGATTGCCGACTATGCCAAGGCCAAGGGCTGGCAGACCGGCGACATCATCCGCGAGGAGAGCGGCGCGCTGCCGGTGGCGCTTGGCGGCGATTTCGAAGGCTATTGGCTGAGCGGCGGCAGCAAGGTGGCCAAGGCGGGGATGCGGGCAGGCCTGTTCCACCCGACCACCGGCTATTCACTGCCCGACGCGGTGCGCACCGCCGCCCTGATCGCGCGGACGAGCGACCTGTCCGGCGCGGGGCTGCATGAACTGCTGCACGGCTTTGCGGGCAAGACGTGGCGCAGGCGCGGCTTTTACCGCATGCTGGACAAAATGCTGTATCGCGCCGGCGAGCCCGAAGAACGATATCGCATCCTCGAGCGCTTCTATCGCCTCAACCCCGCCCTTATCGGGCGCTTCTATGCGGGACAGACCACCATGTTCGATCAGGCGCGGATCCTGACCGGGAAACCCCCGGTGACGATCGCCAATGCCATCAAGGCGCTGAGGAGCAAGCCCGCATGAAGACCGCTTGCCCTGCGATTGCCTTTCGCGCTTCCCCGGCGAAGGCCGGGGCCCAGCAAGGCAGGCCTGCGCCGTGGAGCGCTGCGGTAATTGCCGGGCGTTTCGCGACTGGACCCCGGCCTGCGCCGGGGAAGCTGCCTTCTTCTCTTTTGGAAAGCGAACGACGCGCATGAAAACAGCGATCGTCATCGGCGCCGGTTTCGGCGGCCTTGCCCTTGCCATCCGCCTGCAATCGGCGGGCGTGCAGACCACCATCGTCGAGGCGCGCGACAAGCCGGGTGGCCGCGCTTATGTGTGGGAAAAGGAGGGGCATGTGTTTGACGCAGGGCCCACCGTCATCACCGATCCCGATTGCCTGCGCGAGCTGTGGTCGCTTTCCGGCCGCGACATGGCGGACGATGTGACGCTGGCACCCGTGATGCCCTTTTACCGGCTCAACTGGCCCGATGGCACCAATTTCGATTATTCGAACGACGACGTGCAATTGGCCGCCGAAATCGCCAAGCTCGATCCCGCCGATGTCGATGGCTATCGCCGCTTTCTGGAATATTCAGCCGGCGTGTATGAAGAAGGCTATGTGAAGCTTGGCCATGCCGCGTTCCTCGACTTTGCGTCGATGATCAAGGCAGCACCCAGCCTGATGAAATATCAGGCGTGGCGCAGCGTCTATTCAGTCGTCTCCAGCTTTGTGAAGAGCCCCAAGCTGCGCGAGGCGCTGTCGTTCCACACGCTGCTCGTTGGCGGCAACCCGATGACGACGAGCAGCATCTATGCCCTCATCCACAAGCTGGAAAAGGATGGCGGCGTGTGGTTCGCGATGGGCGGCACCAACAAGCTGATCGCCGGCATGGTCACGCAGTTCGAGCGGATCGGCGGCGTGGTGCGGCTGGGCGATCCAGTGGCGAGCATCGATACGCTGGGCGACTTGGCGACGGGCGTCACCACCGAGAGCGGTTGGCACCAGGATGCCGATGCGGTGGCGAGCAATGCCGATGTGATGCACAGCTACCGCGACCTGCTGAAGACCTCGCGCAGTGCCCAGCGCACCCGCAAGCGGCTGGAACGCAAGCGCTATTCACCGTCTTTGTTCGTCGTCCATTTCGGGCTGAAGGGGACGTTTCCCGGCATTCCGCACCACATGATTTTGTTCGGGCCGCGCTACAAAGGGCTGCTGTCCGACATTTACGATCACGGCGTGCTGGCCGAGGATTTCTCGCTCTATCTCCATCACCCGACCGTGACCGATCCCAGCATGGCACCCGAGGGGCATTCGACCTTTTATGCGTTGTGCCCGGTGCCGCATCAGGGCAAGTTCCCGGTCGACTGGAACGAGATTGGGCCGATTTTGGAAAAGCGCATCCTCGATGAGGTCGGCAAGCGGCTGATCCCTGACATCCATGATCGGATCACGACCAAGTTCCATTATGCGCCGAGCGATTTCACCGCCGATCTGAACGCGCATCTGGGCAGCGCCTTCAGCCTGGAGCCAATCCTGCTGCAGTCCGCTTTCTTCCGCGTCCACAACCGCGACGACCAGATCCCGAACCTGTATTTCGTGGGCGCGGGCACGCATCCGGGTGCGGGGATTCCGGGCGTGGTCGGCAGCGCGAAGGCGACGGCGCGGCTGATGCTGGAAGAAGGGCGTTAAAGTAGGAGCTAGAGATGGTGAAGTTTTCGATACATGAGCCTACCGGTAACGTGGATTACGAGGTCGATACAGGCACTGAACTAACGACTATCGAGGCGTCAGTTATTGCTTCTATCAATGTGAGAGAAAAATTGGAGGAGATAGAGGGTCTTGTGATGGATTTGCTTTATCTTTTTCGGGAGCAGAGCATCAGCGTAGAACTGAAGACAGACAATTGAAACGCCTTGCTATCTATTGTGGCTCCGCCACCCCCGCCGACCCAGTTTACATGGACTCCGCGCGCGGGGTGGGCCGCACGCTGGCCGAGCGCGGCATCGGCCTCGTCTATGGCGGCGGCCGGCTGGGGCTGATGGGCGCGATTGCCGATTCGGCGCTGGCGGTGGGCGGCGAGGTGATCGGCATCATCCCGCAGGCGCTGGTCGATGCCGAAGTCGCGCATCGAGGGCTGAGCGAGCTGCATATCGTGAACACGATGCATGAGCGCAAACAGGCCTTTACCGACCTCTCCGACGGCTTCGTGACGTTGCCCGGCGGCACCGGCACGATGGACGAATTATGGGAGGCGCTGAGCTGGGCGCAGCTGGGCTATCACGCCAAGCCGGTCGGCGTGCTCAATACCGCTGGCTTTTATGACGGGCTGATCGCCTTTGCTGCCAAGATGGGCGAAGTGGGTTTCATTCGCCCGCAGCACCAAGGGCTGATGATCGTCGATGAGGGCCTGGACGGGCTGCTGGCGAAGATGGCCGCGCATGTGCCCGCGACGACGATCGCGCAGATCGGCAGCAAAGACCTGTGATTGCCGCGAGCGCAACTCCCGCCGCACAATACCCGTCATTGCGAGCGCAGCGACGCAATCCAGCCGAGCCGCGGGCGGTGAAGCTGGATTGCTTCGCTATGCTCGCAATGACGAACTGGGGTGGGGCTGGGGCAGCTGTATAATCCGGTAATGACTGCCGACGGCCTTCCCTCGCGCGCCGCAATCGTCGCCACGGCTCACGAATCGATTGCGCGCGGATCGAAGAGCTTTGCCGCCGCCAGCCGATTATTTGACCGGGTTACCCGCGAGCGGGCTTGGCTGCTTTATGCGTGGTGCCGGGCCTGTGACGACCTGGCCGATGGGCAGGACCATGGCCACGGCATGACATTGGTGGCGGACCCGCAGGCAAGGCTGGCGCTGCTGACCGCGCAGACCGATACGGCGCTCAGCGGTGAATGGGTGGGCGATCCCGCCTTCGATGCGCTGCGCTTCGTGGCGAGCGAGACCGGCCTGCCACACCCATTCATCCGTGATCATATTGCCGGCTTCGCGCTCGATGCGGATGACTGGCGGCCGCGCAGCGAAGACGATCTGATGCGCTATTGCTACCATGTCGCAGGCGTTGTCGGCTGCATGATGGCGGTGGTGATGGGGGTCGATCCGGGCGACGAGGCGACGCTCGACCGCGCCTGTGATCTCGGCATGGCATTTCAGCTCGCCAATATCGCCCGCGATATCGAGGAGGATGATCGCGTCGGGCGCTGCTACCTGCCGGTCGACTGGCTGGCGGAAATGGATATCCCGCCGGGCCAGCATATGAAGCCGCCCTTCCGCCAGCGACTAGCGGTGCTGGCGACGCGGCTGGCGGACCGGGCGGCGGCGTTTGAGGAGAGCGCCCGTTACGGCACCCCGGCGCTCGGCTTTCGCTCCGCCTGGGCGGTGCTGGCGGCGGCGGCGATCTATGGTGAGATTGGGCGGACGGTCGCGCGCCGAGGCGAGGCGGCGTGGGACAAAAGGGTGACGACCTCGACCGGGCAAAAGCTGGCTTTCATGTGGACCGCGCGTGGGCAGGCGGCCCGGCGCGGGAAGCTCTTTCCGCGGAGCCCACGCTCGCCAGATCTGTGGACACGACCGCGCGGTTGATCGGCGCCCCTTATCGTCCTGCCAGGCTGCTTCGCCGGGGAAGGCCGGGGCCCAGTATCGAGGCAGCCGCGACGCCCCGCCGTGCCTTGCCACATGGACCTTCGCAACTGGGCCCCGGCCTTCGCCGGGGAAGCGATATGAGGGGGAGTACCGGCCGATCAGCCAGTTGTCCGTGGCCGGGCCGGCGGCGTGCAGCAATGGTATAAACGGTTGACCGGCAGGCGGCACTGATGCCGGGATCGGACAGATCAACGGATTCCGTCTAACGCCTTACGGCCATGCTTTCCCTTATTGGCAAGCTTCCCTACATGGGGCCTTCATGCCGCCTGATCTGTCCTCCGCCACCGACCGCCCCGAACCGCCCTTGTGGCCGATGCTCGGCCGTTTCCTGCCGTATCTGTGGCCAAAGGATCAGCCCGCGCTGCGCCTGCGGATCGTGGCCGCGCTGCTGCTCGTCGTCGCCTCAAAGCTCGTGCAGGTCTATGGCGCGCCGTTCGCGCTGCAGGGCGTGGTCAACGACATGGCGGCGGGCGACCGTGGCGCGACGACGCTGATCCTAGCGCTGGTGGTGGGCTATGCTGCCGCCCGCTTCGGCTCGGTGCTGTTCGACAATCTGCGCAATGCGGTGTTCGAGCGGGTGGGGCAGGACGCAACCCGGCGACTGGCGGCGACCGTGTTCCGGCATCTGCACCAGCTATCGCTGCGTTTTCATCTCGAGCGGCGGACGGGGGCCGTGACCAAGGTGGTCGAGCGCGGCACCAAGAGCATCGATACGATGCTGTATTTCCTGCTGTTCAACATCGCGCCGACGATCCTCGAGCTCGCGCTGGTGCTGCAGATATTCTATTCCAAATTCGGGCTGTGGCTGGTGCTGGGCACGGTGGCGATGGTCGCTGTCTACATCACCTTCACGCGCATCGTGACTGACTGGCGCAACGCCTTGCGCGCGCAGATGAACGATCTGGACACGGGTGCCGTCGCGCATGCCGTTGATTCACTGCTCAATTTCGAAACGGTCAAATATTTTGGTGCCGAGGAGCGTGAGGCGACGCGCTATGATGGCGCGATGTCGGCCTATGCGACGGCCGCTGTGCGCAACCAGAATTCGCTCGCCTGGCTCAACATCGGCCAGTCGCTGATCACCAATGTGATGATGGCGGGCGGCATGGGGCTTGTCGTGTGGGGCTGGAGCCAGGGCCAGTTCAACGCGGGTAACGTGGTGCTGGTGTCGACGCTGCTCGCGCAACTCTTCCGCCCGCTCGATCTGCTCGGCATGGTCTATCGCACGATCCGGCAGGGCGTGATCGACATGGCGGCGATGTTCGACCTGATCGACGCGCCCGCCGAAGTGACTGATATCCCCGGCGCGCCCGATCTGGTGGTGGGCACAGGCCATGTGCGCTTTGAAAATGTCGTGTTCGATTATGATCCGGCGCGCCGCATCCTGAAGGGCGTCGATCTCGACATTCCGGCCGGGCATACGCTTGCAGTGGTGGGGCCATCGGGCGCGGGCAAATCGACGCTCGCGCGGCTGATGTACCGATTCTATGATCTGACCGAGGGGCGGATCACCATTGACGGGCAGGACATCGCCCGGGTGACGCAGACGTCTTTACGCGCCGCCATCGGCATCGTGCCGCAGGATACGGTGCTGTTCAACGACACGATCGGTTACAATATCGGCTATGGCCGGGCGGGCGCGAGCCAGACCGAGATCGAGGAGGCGGCGCGTGGCGCGCAGATCGCCGATTTCATCGCGCGGCAACCGGGCCATTACAACGCCCGGGTGGGCGAGCGCGGGCTGAAATTGTCGGGCGGTGAGAAGCAGCGCGTGGCAATCGCGCGGACCTTGCTCAAGAACCCGCCGATCCTGATCCTCGACGAAGCGACCAGCGCGCTCGACAGCCGCACCGAAAGCGACATTCAGGACACACTGGAGGCGATCGGGCGCGGGCGCACGACGATCGTCATCGCGCATCGCCTCTCCACCGTGGTCAACGCCGACGAGATCGTGGTGCTGGACGCCGGCGACATCGTCGAGCGCGGATCGCACCAGGCGCTGCTGCGCAAAAACGGCCTCTATGCCGATATGTGGAACCGCCAGGCCCAGGAACGCGCCGAGGAAGAGGGCGCGATCGCGGCGGAGTAATTACGCGCAGCTGAGCGTGATCGTCTTGGCGCGCTTGTCAAAGACGATCGACGAGCAGCCATCGAGCTGGTCGCGCCCGATGATCAGCACGTCGCGGGTCTTGCCCTTTTTGCCGGCGGTCACGACGATCTCGTCGGGATCGGCATCGGCATCGGGAATGCCCGAAACCGATCCGCCATCGGCGATCCGGACCGAGAGGGCATCGATCCGCAGCGGGCCGATCGCCAGCGGTGTCGCCAGTTGCAATGTACGCACCGGGCGATCGATGCCGAACGCGATTTCCGCCTTGCCCTGCCCGCTCAATAGCTTGCCACCATTGGCCGCAGCGATCGCCGCGCCCGCACCCGCCGTTGCCAAGGTGCGGACGTGCTGCGGATCGAACAGGATATTGATCGGCCGCCCACCGACAATGACCCGGCTATAGGTCGGCTGGAACAGATTTTGGACAAGCGGCATCATGACGCGCCGCTCACCCGCACGCTCCGGCCGCAAATCGAAGCGGATCACGTCGGCCGAGATGCCGCCGGGACCGATCGCCGCATCGGCACCCGCATCGTACCGGCGATCGAACCAGACGACGCGGCGTCTGAAATCGAGCCCGGCAAAGCCCAGCCGGGTGACGCTCGTCTTGCCCGCCACCTTGACCGGGCCGACCTTGAGCACGACGCCGAACCAGCCCCCTTTCAGGCCAATGCGCGCGGCCATATCGGGATTGAGGACGGGTGCCGATGGTGCCCAGGGCGTGAGGCGGATCCTTGCCGCTAACCCGCCGATTCTGGCAGCCATGACGCCATCGCCGGTAACAATGAACGGTGCAGGCCCGGGCCTTGCCGCCCGCGCGCCCGGATTTGGCGGCAGCACCAACGAAACGGCCAGGCAAATCGCGGCGGCGCTGCGCAATCGGTAGGTCACGGTTCTTTTCCCCAATGGTTCAAGGCTCTGCGCGCATCACAGCCTGAACGGATGGCCAAAGCAAGGCGCGGCTCATCCCGGCGAGGCCGCCGATCCCGCCAGCAGGCCACCATCGATATCGAATTCGCTGCCGGTGACATAGGTGGCCTCGTCCGATGCAAGGAAGACCGCCATGCTGGCAACTTCTCCGGGCGTTCCAAAGCGCTTGAGCGGCGCATCGCGGGTGAGCGCTGCCATGCGTTCGGCGCGATCGGGGCCATCGCCGAGCATCGGTTCCCAAATGCCGGTGAGGATGGCGGCGGGGTGGATCGAGTTGCACCGGACCTTCATTCCCTGCTGCGCACACCACAGGGCGACCGACTTGGTGTGGTTGCGCACCGCCGCCTTTGACGACGCATAGGCCGCCGCCCCGGGAATGCCGACCAGCCCCGAGCGCGACGACATGTTGATGATGGCACCCGTGCCATGATCGCGCATTGCCCGGATGGCATAGCGACAGCCCAGAAACGTGCCATCCAGATTGATCCGGTGGACCTTGTGCCATTCAGCGAGCGAGGCGTGTTCGGGATCATGCGGGCCGGTGCTGTCCTCAAAACCGGTAATGCCGGCATTGTTAACGAGAATATCGAGCCGACCGTCGCGCGTGAGCAGTGCCGTCATGACGTCTTCCCAATCGCCTTCCTCGCCGACATCGAGCGGCAGGAAACGGGTGGCGCCACCGATATCATTGGCGAGTTCGGCACCGGCATCGCCATCGATATCGGTGATCCACACGGTCGCGCCCTCCGCCACAAAGGCGCGCACGATGGCCGCGCCAATGCCGCGCGCGGCACCCGTGACAAGCGCAATCTTGCCGTGGAGGCGGCCGGATCGGGATATAGTGTCGGTCATGGCTGATGGTCCCTTGCAGTGATGGGCGCTTCACAGGTAGCGCAGCCCTTATGCCCTCAACGCTCGACACGCTACATCGGACCTTTGGCTTTCCTGGCTTTCGCGGGGTGCAGGGCGATGTCGTCGCGCGGGTGATGGCGGGGGAGAATACGCTCGCGGTGATGCCCACCGGGGCGGGCAAGTCGCTCTGCTATCAGTTGCCCTCGGTGGTGCTGGAGGGGACCTGCGTGGTGGTGTCGCCGCTGATCGCGCTGATGCATGATCAGTTGCGCGCGGCGGACGCGATCGGCATTCGCGCCGCCACCTTGACGTCAGTCGATACCAACCAGGCGGAAACCGTGGCGCGCTTTCGGCGGGGGGAGCTCGACCTGCTCTATGTCGCGCCCGAGCGGGCATCGAACGAGTCGTTCCGCAATCTGCTGCGCCAGGCACCGCTCGCGCTGTTCGCGATCGACGAGGCGCATTGCGTTTCCGAATGGGGGCATGATTTCCGGCCCGATTACCGCCTGTTGCGGCCGTTGCTCGACGAATTCGGCAGCGTTCCCCGGCTGGCGCTGACCGCGACCGCCGACGCGCATACCCGCGCCGATATTCTCGAGCAGCTGGGTATCCCCAAGGGCGGGCTGATCATCGCCGGGTTCGACCGGCCCAATATCCGCTACATGATCTCCCCGCGCGACAACACCGCGCGCCAGATTATCGAGGTGATCCGCGAGACACCGGGGCCGGGAATCGTTTATGCGCAGACCCGCGCTGCTACCGAGCGGCTCGCCGAGCAGTTGGCGAGCACCGGGCGCCCCACCCGCGCCTATCATGCCGGGCTCGATCCGGCGGTGCGCGCGCGCAATCAGGCGGCGTTTGTCGGCAGCGAGGATATGGTGATCTGTGCGACGATTGCGTTCGGCATGGGCATCGACAAGCCTGATGTCCGCTTTGTCGCGCATGCCGGGCTGCCCAAATCGATCGAGGCCTATTATCAGGAAACGGGCCGCGCCGGGCGTGACGGCGACCCGAGCGTCGCGCACCTGTTTTGGGGGGCAGAGGATTTCGCCCGCGCGCAGCAGCGCATCGCCGAGGTCGAGCCCGAGCGGCAGGCAGTGTCGCGCGCGCAACTGCAGGCACTGTCGGCGCTGGTCGAGACGGGGACCTGCCGGCGCGCAATGCTGCTGCGCCATTTCGGCGAAGATCCGCCGGCCGACTGCGGTAATTGCGACAATTGCCTGTCGAAGCCAGCGCTGATCGATGCGACCGAGCTGGCGCGCAAATTCCTGTCTGCAGTGTACCGGACCGGGCAGAGTTTTGGCGTGGGGCATCTGGAGAAAGTGCTGACCGGGGCGACCGACGAGCGGGTCGAGAAGATGGGGCATGACCGGCTGAGCGTGTTTGGTATCGTTTCGGGGGCCGAAGCCGCGTTGCTCCGGCCCTTGTCGCGGGCGTTGCAGGCGCGCGGACTGCTGACGACGACCGAGCATGGCGGGCTGAGCCTGGGCGGGGACGCGCGGGCGGTGCTGAAGGGTGAGGCGGCGGTGCAGATCGTCGCGCCGCCGATCAAGAAGCCGGGCGGCCGGCGGCGCGCAGCGGTCGCCGACATGCCGAACGATCCGCTGTTCGAGGCGCTGCGCACCAAAAGGCGCGAGCTCGCCACCGAGGCCAAGGTGCCGCCCTATGTGATCTTCCACGATTCAGTGCTGCGCGAGATGGCGGTGCTCAAGCCATCGTCACGTATCGCGTTGGGGCAGATTACGGGGATTGGCGCGCGCAAGATGGAGGCTTACGGTGATGCCTTTCTGGCCGTGATCCGGGAGTCTGCATGATCCGCCCCATTGACGATAGCATCGCGGTCGCCCCGCAGATTTCCCCCGCCGATGTGACCGAGATTGCGCGCGCAGGCTTCACGATGATCGTCAACAACCGCCCCGATGACGAGGAGATGGATCAGCCGAGTGGCGATGCGATCCGCCTTGTCGCCGAGACGCTGGGGCTGCAATATGTCGCCATCCCCGTCACCCATGCTGGTTTCTCGCACCCGCAGCTGGATGCGATGGCGGCGGCATTGGCCGAGGCGGGCGGGCCAGTGCTGGCCTATTGCCGGTCAGGCACGCGCAGTTGCAATTTGTGGGCGCTGGCGATGGCCAAGGGGGGCGCCGATCCCGACACGCTGGAGGAAAAGGCCAACAAGGCGGGCTATGACCTGTCGGGGATTCGCCCTACGCTTGATGCGCTGGCAGGTGCACAATGAGCCTGACGCAGCTGATCATCTCCGTCGTCGGTGTCCTGGGGCTTGCGCTGGTAGCGCGGCTGTTGCGGCTGGGCGAGGGGAAGATCGCCAGTGCGGACGACGCCTGCCGCATCGCCGAGGAAATGCTCGCCGGGTTCGAGGCGCGCCGGGCCATCGTCAGTAAGGATGGAAACGCTGCGTTGGTCGCGGGCAACGGGACTGTTGCCGTGCTGAAGCGCCACGGCGCAAAGGTCGCCGCGCGTCGGCTGGTGCCGCCGCTCGCCATTCGTGACGCGGTGGAAGGCGTGACGATCGACACGGGCGAAAAATTATTCGGTGCGGTCACGCTCATGAACGTCTTTCCCGATGGTGCGCGCGCACTGGCGGCCCCACTGACACTGGTGTAAGCAAGCGTCCATGGACTTGCCCGATCCCGTCCAATATGCGGTGCCCGCCTTCATCCTGCTGGTGCTGGCGGAAATGCTGGTGGCCTGGGCGCGCGACAAGAGCCGCTATGAGCCGCGCGACACGCTGACGTCGCTGTCGCTTGGCCTGGGCAGCACGATTGCAGGCGCGATCGTCGGCGGCGCGGCTTATGCGATCGCCGTCTGGGCGTGGCAGTATCGCCTCTTCGATATCGGCTGGGGGTGGTATTGGTTCGTCATCGCCTTCGTGATCGATGATCTGGCTTATTACGCCTTCCACCGCAGCGCGCACCGCGTGCGCTGGTTCTGGGCGAGCCATGTCATCCACCATTCGAGCCAGCATTATAACCTGTCGACAGCACTTCGGCAGACCTGGACGGGGTTTTTCTCGCTGAGCTTTCTCTTCCGGCTGCCGCTGTTCTTGATCGGCTTTCCACCGGCGATGATCTTCTTCGTGGCGGGTATCAACCTGATCTATCAATTCTGGATCCACACCGAAGTGATCAATCGCATGCCGCGCTGGTTTGAGGCGGTGATGAACACGCCCTCGCACCACCGGGCGCACCACGCCATCAACCCGCGCTATCTCGACAGCAACTATGCGGGCGTGTTCATCGTGTGGGACAAGATGTTCGGCAGCTTCGTGGCCGAGCGCGACGATGACCGGCCGCATTATGGCATCGTCAAGCAGCTTGGCAGCTTCAACATCGCCTGGGCGGCATTCCACGAATGGATCGGTATTGCGAAGGATGTGTGGGCAGCACCGGGCCTGCGCGCCAAACTGGGCTACGTGATGATGCCACCGGGGTGGAGCCATGACGGCAGCCGGGAAACATCCGAATCGATCAAACAACAATGGCTCGACCGCGAACAGCGCGACCGGGTGGTGCGAGGGGAAGCAACTTGGAAGAAGCCGATATCGTCGTCGTCGGGGGTGGATCAGGCGGGAGCGCCGTCGCCAGCCGCTTAAGCGAGAACGGCAAGTACAGGGTCGTGCTGCTCGAGGCCGGCGGCAGGAATACCGGCTTTCGCACGCGCATTCCAGGCTTCATCCCATTCCAGACCGACAAGACCAACTGGCAGTTCGAGACCGTGCCACAGGTGGGGCTGAACGGTCGCCGCGGTTATCAGCCGCGCGGCAAGGGGCTGGGCGGTTCGTCTGCCATCAATGCGATGATCTATATTCGCGGCAACGCCTGGGATTACGATAATTGGGCGGCAATGGGCTGCGCGGGCTGGTCGCATGCCGAGGTGCTTCCCTATTTCAAGCGCTCCGAGAATAACGTGCGCGGCGCCGATGCATTCCACGGCGGCGATGGCCCGCTCCATGTCAGCAACCAGACCTCGCCCAACCCCGGATCGTTCGATTTCATCGAAGCCGGCGCATCGCTGCAGATCCCGCGCAACGATGATTTCAACGGCGCGCGGCAGGATGGCATTGGCATGTACCAGGTCACGCAGAAAGGCGGGGAGCGCTGGAGCGCGGCACGCGCCTATCTGGAACCAGCACGCGACCGCGCCAATCTGACGATCATGACCGGGGTGACTGCCGAGCGTGTGTTGTTCGATGAAGGGCGCGCCTGGGGCGTTGCCTATACGCAGGACGGTGAGGCGCGCGAGATCCGCGCCAAGCATGCCGTGGTGTTGGCCAGCGGGGTGTTCGGCACGCCACAACTGCTGATGCTATCCGGCATCGGCCCTGCCGCCCATCTACGTGAACACGGCATTGCGGTGCGGATCGACCGGCCGGAGGTTGGCGAGAATCTGCAGGATCACCTCGATTATGTCGCGTCCTATGAAACCAAGAACACCCAGTTTCTAGGGCAGACGCTGACCGGCACGCTCAATTCAGCGCGCGCGCTGATCCAGTGGTTCCGCAAGCGCGAAGGGGCGATGACTTCTCCCTATGCCGAAAGCGGCGCGTTCCTGACTATGAACCCCGATGCGCCCTGCCCCGATGTACAGCTGCATTTCGTGATCGCAGCACTTGAGGATCATGGCCGGTCAAAGGTGAAGGCGCATGGCTTTTCCGGCCATGTCTGCGTGCTGCGCCCCGAAAGCAAGGGAACCGTCCGGCTCGCGTCGATCGATCCGCAGGCGGCACCGCTGATCGATCCCGCCTTCCTCACCGATCCACGTGACATCGCGCTGATGAAAAAGGGGGTGAAGGCGATGTACCGCATCCTCGAAACGCCGCCGATGACGAAATATGACGCGCGCGACCGCAACCCCATCAACCTCGACGACGACGACGCGCTCGACCGGCTGATCCGCGCACGCGCCGATACCATCTACCACCCGGTCGGCACAGCAAGGATGGGATCGGATGAGGGCGCGGTGTGCGACCCCCACCTGCGTGTGCGCGGCGTGGAGGGGCTGTATGTGGCCGATGCCTCGGTGATGCCAAAGCTGGTCAGCGGCAACACGAACGCGCCCTCGATCATGATCGGCGAGCGCTGCGCCGATTTCGTGCTGGCGGACCTTGGGTGACGCGGTAAGGCGCGAGGATGGACAGGAAAGACTGGAACCGGATCGGCCTTGCCGCCGCCGTGCTGCTGGTGCCAGGCGGCTTCCTGCTGGGCGCGACCCTACTCGCGCGGCGCGGGGTGAAGCAACCGGTTGGCGAGCCGCCACATGCCGAGCCGAGCGAGGGCGACCCCGACGATGCAAGGCCGGCCGACACGTCAACCAGCGACTGAACGGCGTCAACGCTGGGAGATGCCGATAATGACGGTCAAACGCCTGACATCGAGCCACGCCAGATCTGCGATGAAACATGGTGGGCGCGCCGCCATTGATTTGCTACGGGCCGCGATGACGGCGTAGCGACACAAAGGGCGATGGCAATTACTGATCCTGATCAAGGCGATGCGCTGGCCGCACCCTCACCCGCACTCTCGCCCTCACCCTATGCGCTCCCCCGCGTCGTCAGCACCATCGACGACTGCTATTTCTATCACACCATGGATGTCCCGGGCTACGGCACGATCCAGGGAGAGTGGGATCTGCGCGGCAGGATCGACACCTATCTGGGCAACTTCGATTTTGCCGGCAAGCGCGTGCTCGATGTGGGCGCGGCCACCGGCATTTTGAGCTTCCATATCGAGCGACAGGGCGCGGAGGTGGTTTCCTTCGACCTGTCGGATCAGTTCGATTGGGATATCGTTCCCTTTGCGCAGAACGACAATGACGCGAGCCGCAGTGAACGCCGCCGCCACATTCGCAAGATCAACAATGGCTATTGGCTGGCCCATGCGGCCTATGGGTCCGCGGCGAAAATGGTCAACGGCGTCGTCTATGCCATGCCGGCATCGATCGGCCGGATCGATGTGGCCGTGTTTGGCAGCATCCTGCTGCATTTGAGAGACCCGTTTCTGGCGCTGGAAAACGCCGCGCGCCTCTCGCCCGAGACGATCATCGTTGCCGATATCTCTCCCTATGGTCGGTTCATGAGCGGCTTCAAGCGAAACGCCCGTTTCATGCCGCGCAGCGCCATGCCCGACGGCATTACCGATGGATGGTTCAGGTTACCGCCACTGCTCGTGCAGGAGTATCTGGGCATCCTTGGCTATCGGCACGTGACGCTGACGTGGAACCGGTTCGACTATGGGGACCGGTCGCTGCCGATCTACACGATGATCGCCCGCAAATAGGCGCGCGGGCGCACAGCGCCACCGAGCGCCGTGCACGCAATGCCGGCGTTCAAGCCGAACCAGCTCGCCCGCGGCCGCGGGGCGGCGATCATCGTCATCGCCAACGTCAACGCGTATGGCGCTCAACGCGATCAACTGGTGCGTACCAATCCGCGTAGAGCTCCTTATCCTGCAATTGATTCCTATAATGTCGAGGTATCTCGACGAAACCGGCACCGGGCGCGCGAGCACACCGGGTGTGGCGCGGCTCCAACGCGGCCAACCGACAACTGATGCAGCAGGAGGGTTGATGCTGAAGGACCTGAAAATCGGGACACGCCTCATGTGTGCCTTTGCCATCACGATCCTGTTGATGATTGGGCTTGCGGCCTTCGCCCATGGCCGGGTGGCTTCGGTTGATCGAAACCTGACGACGATCAACGACAACAATAGCGTGAAGCAGCGTTATGCCATCAACTTTCGTGGCAGCGTGCATGACCGCGCGATAGCGCTGCGCGACGTGATCCTGGCGTCAACGCGCGAAGATGGCGCCAAGGCCGCCGACGTGATCGACGCGCTTGCGCAAAAATATGCGGCGTCGGCCGGACCGCTCGATGCGATGCTGGCGCCTGACAAGCATCCAAACGACCAGGAAATCCAGATCCTGGCGAGCATCAAGGAAACCGAGGCCCAGACGATGCCGATCATCCAAAAGGTGATCCAATGGGAACAGGCGGGTAACAATGACGAAGCAAGATCGCTGCTCATGCGCGAAGCAGCGCCCCAGTTCGTGACCTGGTTGGCGCGCATCAATCAATTTATCGACTATCAAGAAGCCGCCAATCAGACGATCGGCAAAGAGACTCGCCAGGAAACGCAATCATTCGGGTGGTTGATCACCATCTGGTGCTCGGTAGCGGTAGCGCTGGGTGGGTTGATCGCCTGGTGGTCGATCAACAGCGTCAAGCCGGTGAGCCAGATGGCTGACATCATGGAACGCCTTGACGAAGGCGATGACACCATCCGCATCCCGGCGGCGGATGCGAACAACGAGCTTGGCAAGCTCGCCAAGGCGATGATGTCGTTCCGCACCAAGTTGAAAGCGGCCCAGGCAGCGAGCCGCGCGGCAGAGAATGCACAGCAGGAGCAAGTCGAAACGATCGTCAACAGCCTGGGCGAAGGTTTGACCCGGCTCGCTGATGGCGACATGACGGCCCGCATCACCGCCGCGCTTGACGGGCCGTTCGCCAAGCTGATGGCTGATTTCAACGATGCATCGGGGTCGCTCCTTCGCTTGATCAGCGGCGTGACACAGACGGCGGACGGCATTCGTTCGGGCTCTCAGGAAATCGCTCAGGCGTCGGAAGATTTGGCGCGGCGCACCGAAGGTAATGCCGCCAGCCTGGAAGAAACCAGCACTGCCCTTGTCCAAATCGACACGCGGCTCAAGGCAACGGCGATGTCGTCGTCGCAGACGGTGTCGCGCGCCGACCAAGCGATTGCAACGGTCGATGGTGGCCGTGCGACAGCCGAGGACGCGGTGGCGGCGATGGGGCGCGTGAGTGACAGCGCAAAGGGCATCGACAGCGTGATCGAAGGCCTCGACAAGATCGCCTTCCAGACGCGCGTGCTGGCGATGAATGCGGCGGTGGAAGCCGGGCGCGCGGGCGATGCGGGTCGCGGTTTTGCTGTTGTTGCTGATCTCGTTTCCGCGCTCGCCATGCGCGCCGAAGAGGAGGCCAAGCGCGCGCGGGATCAGCTCACACTGACCCAGAGCGACATCGTCACAGCGGTGCAGGCGGTGCAAAAAGTCGATGGCGCGCTCGCCACGATTTCAGGCGATGTCAGCGAGGTCCATAAGCTGCTTGGCACGATGGCAAATGACGCAACCGCGCAATCTTCCGCCGTTACCGAAATTACCGCCGCCATCAGCGCAATGGACAAAGCGACCCAGCAAAATGCCGCAATGGTTGAAGAAACCTCGGCCGCTGCGCGCAATTTGACGGCCGAGGTCAACGCGCTTGCGGCGCAGGCCGCGATGTTCAAAACCAACGACTCTGCTGGCTTCCGCCCGGCTACAACCAAGGCGACTCCTGTTGTGGCCAGTGGGAAGCGCAACCAAGCGATGGCGCCGCGCCAAACCCCCGCCAAGCCAGTCGCTGCCTTGGCGGCAGCCGAGCCTGCCAAGCTTGAGGAATGGGCCGCCTTTTAATGGTGTTGGCAGGCGATGCGCGATCCTTCGTGCCTGCAATAGGCAGCCCCTGAAAAAAAGGGCCGGAGCGTTGCCGCCCCGGCCTTAGGATGTTCGCAGGAGGAACCTGGGTGGGGGTGCGGTTTTGCCTTTCGGCTTGGTCGCACCCCGATCTTGTCAGTAGTTATAGGCGCGTTCGCCATGCTCGCTGATGTCGAGGCCGTCAGCCTCCACTTCAGCCGTCGGGCGCAGGCCAATGGTGTATTTGAGCGCAAGGAACAGCACCGCCGAAACGCCGCCCGACCAGATCAGCGTAATGCCAACGGCCTGCACCTGCACCAGCAGCTGCGCCATGATGTCGTACTTCTCCGGGAAGAAGCCGGCAGGCGACACGGTGTAATCGAAATAGCCCTGCCCGCCGAGCGACGGTGCCGCGCAGATGGCGGTACCCAGCGCGCCGACGATCCCGCCGACGCAGTGGACGCCGAACACATCAAGCGAGTCATCATATTTCAGCGCGCGCTTCACCGTCGTTACGAAGAAGAAGCAGACGATGGAGGCAACGAAGCCGAGCACGATCGACGTCATCGGTGCGGCATAGCCCGATGCCGGCGTGATCGCGACGAGGCCAGCGACCGCACCCGTAGCCGCCCCCAGCAGCGAGGGCTTTTTGTGGACGATCTGCTCGATCACGGCCCAGGCGATGGCGGCGGCTGCCGTTGCGACATAGGTGTTGATGAAGGCGACCGTTGTCACGCCATTGGCCTCAAGGTTGGAGCCGGCGTTGAAGCCGAACCAGCCGACCCACAGCAGTGAGGCACCGATCATCGTCATCGTCAGTGAATGCGGTGGCATCGGCTCCTTGTTGAAGCCAAGCCGGGGGCCGATGATCAGGCAACCGACAAGGCCAGCGATGCCCGCGTTGATGTGGACCACGGTGCCGCCTGCAAAATCGAGCGCGCCCTTGCCCCATAGATAGCCGGTATCGGTCGGGTTGGCGGGGAGGAAATCGGGGCCAGCCCAATACCATACCATGTGCGCGATCGGGAAATAAACGATCGTCAACCACGCCACCACGAAGATGATCAGCGGGGTGAACTTCACGCGTTCAGCAAAGGCACCGACGATGAGCGCGGGGGTGATGCAGGCAAAAGTCATCTGGAAAATGACGAAGGCAAATTCGGGGAGATAGACGCCATTCGAGAAAGTCGCGGCGAGGGTCGTCGCATCGACCCCCATCAGCATGACCTTGGAAAAGCCGCCGACGAAGGGTGCGGTGGCACCCGACCCGGCCGTGAAGGCCATCGAATAGCCCCAGCACACCCACACCAGGCTGGCGACCGACACGATCATCAACACCTGCATGAGCACCGACAGCATATTCTTGGTGCGCACCAGGCCACCATAAAAAAGCGCCAGGCCCGGCACCGACATCATCAGCACCAGCACCGACGAAATCAGCATCCACGTCGTGTCGCCCTTGTTGACCATCGCGGCGGTCGGCACGAATGGTGCGGCCGGTGCAGCAGCGGCGGCCTCCTGCGCCCAGGCGGGCAGTGCTGCCAACAGGGTCGCGCCGATGGCGCCTGCCCCGACGAGTTTCATCGAAAGCTTCATCATTGCCCCCTTCAAAGCGCCGTCATGTCGGTTTCGCCGGTGCGGATCCGCACGGCCTGGCCAACATCGAGCACGAAAATCTTGCCGTCGCCGATGGCACCGGTATTGGCCGCCGCCTGGATCGTCTCAACGACGCGCGGCGCGAGATCAGTCGCACAGACGACCTCGATCTTGATCTTGGGCACCATGTTGGTGGTGTATTCGGCACCGCGATAAATCTCGGTCTGGCCCTTTTGCCGACCGAAGCCCTTGACCTCTGAAACGGTCATGCCGGCAACGCCGATATCGGTGAGCGCCTCACGGACCTCATCGAGCTTGAATGGTTTGATAATGGCGATGACGAGTTTCAAACGGGTGCCCCCCAGCAATTTGTGCGTCTGCGAAGGAACACTAAGCAAAGCGCGTGCCAGACCCGGAATCGCGCCGATCTGGCGGCTCGTGGCACCCAGAAACGGCAACCTTGAGTCAAATTTTTGTGCAGTTGCGAACAGTTGCCCAAAAAATGGGCAATTAGCGTGCCACTAGATCGACGATCGCGCGAGCACTGCTGAAATCTTCCTCGTCCACCATTACGCGGACGGGGATGAAGAAGGAGGAACCGTCAGCGATGCTGGCGTTCCCGTCAAAGGCGATGGCGGGGATATCCTCGGATTCGAGTCGCCCGATCAGGATATGGGCCTCGTTGCGGTCGAATCGGCCGAGCTCGACGAGTGCCACGCCTCAGCTCGCCGCATCAAGCATGACGGTCTGGACCCGCACGGGCAGCCCGTCGATGCTCTTGTTACGCTCGGCGATCTGCGCGAGTCGCTCGGCGGGATCCTGCTGCGCGTGGAAGCGCACCAGCGTATCGCGCTCCTTCTCCAAGGTCATTCGGGGCACCGCCCAACCGCAACTGGTTTGCAGGCTATCGACCGCGATGTCGAAGACCTGGCGGCTACCGGGGAGCGGCGGGAAATGCGCGGCCAAGGCGTCAAAGCCGGGATCGCCGATGACGTGATAACGGCCCGTGCCGTAGAGCCGCAGGATCAGCGCGGGGCTGTCAAACGCGCAGAACATGATGGTGATGCGGCCATCCGCCGTCAAATGCGCCTGCGTCTCGTTGCCCGATCCGCCGAGATCGAGATAGGCGACCCGGTTGGGCCCAAGCACGCGGAAGACATCCATCCCCTTGGGGCTCAGGTTGATCCGCGCGCCATCTGCGGCGGTGGCGACGAAGAAAACGGGCTGTTTCGCGATGAAGGCGCGGTGCTTGTCTTCGATCGCGGTGAAGAATTCGGACATGCTGATCTCGCTTGATACACGAATGCCGCCAAGCTTAGCCTTTTCGCATGTCGTTCGCCACTCCACCTCGTCTACCGGTCTCGTTCGAGGGCAAGGCGCTCACTCTATCGCTTGCTGCTGAACTGGGCATCGACGTTCAGTCGGTTTGCGAGACGGCGATTCGCGGTTACGGACATGGCCGCTCGTTAAACCGCCGTGCCGCCCACCGTCAGCCCATCGACCAGCAGCGTGGGTTGCCCCACGCCCGCCGGCACGCTCTGCCCGCCCTTGCCGCACATGCCGACGCCTTCATCGAGCGCCATGTCATCGCCGATGCCGATCACGCGGGTGAGGACGCTCGGGCCGTCACCGATCAGCGTTGCGCCCTTGATGGATGCGCCGAGCTTGCCGTTTTCGACCAGATAGGCCTCGGTGCAGGTGAAGACGAATTTGCCCGAGACGATATCGACCTGCCCGCCGCCGAACGACTTGGCGAAGATGCCCTTCTTCACGCGCGACAGCAGCTCGGCGGGATTATCGCTGCCACCGCGCATAAAAGTGTTGGTCATGCGGGGCATGGGGGCGTGCTGGAAACTTTCGCGGCGGCCATTGCCGGTGGGGGCGACGCCCATCAGCCGCGCGTTGAGCCGGTCCTGGATATAGCCCTTCAAGATGCCGTCCTCGATCAGGATATTCTCCTGTGTCGGCGTGCCCTCGTCATCGATCGACAGCGAACCGCGGCGGTCATGCAGCGAGCCATCGTCCACCACCGTCACGCCGGGGGCGGCGACGCGCTCGCCGATGCGGCCTGAAAAGGCGCTGGTGCCCTTGCGGTTGAAGTCGCCTTCAAGCCCGTGGCCGATCGCCTCGTGCAGCAGGATGCCGGGCCAGCCGGGGCCGAGCAGCACGGTCATCTCGCCCGCCGGTGCATCGACCGAGTCGAGATTGACCAACGCCTGCGCCAGCGCCTCGTCGATCGCGCGATTCCAGGTCTCGGGGCCCATCAGCTTGTCATAGAGATAGCGCCCGCCGAGACCGAAGCTGCCAGTTTCACGCCGTCCGTTCTGTTCGACCACGATCGAGACGTTCAACCGCACCAGCGGGCGGATATCGGTGGCGACGAAGCCATCGGGCCGGACGATCTCGACCACGCTCCAGCTGCCCGACAGCGACACCGACACCTGCGCCACGCGCGGATCGCGCGCGCGGGCGGCGGCGTCGATCGTCTGGCACAGGTTCACCTTGTCGGCAAAGGGCACCAGGTCGAGCGGATCGGCATCGGTATAGAGGTGGCGGTTGGTCGCGCGTGGTGGTGGTGCCTTGGCCGAGGCGGACGGATCGATAAGCGCCATCGTCGCTGCGGCACGGCCGATGGCGGCGGCGCTCACCTCGTTGGCATGGGCAAAGGCGGTCATCTCACCCGAGACGGCGCGTAGGCCAAAGCCGCTTTGGGTGTCGTAGCTCGCAGTCTTGAGCCGACCATCGTCAAAGCCGAATGCCTCTGACTTGCGATATTGCAGATAAAGCTCGCCATCATCGGCCTGCGCGAGCGCGGCGGCGGTGAGCCTCTGTGCCTCGGCAGGATCAAGCTGGCCGGCGGCGTATAGAAAGGCGCGGGGGTCTGTTGGGCTGGTCATCTGCTGGAGATAGGGACGGCGCAGCGCTGCGTAAATGCCCGATTCTTACGGCTTGACCGGCAAGGTATAGGCGAGATCGTAGAAATGTTTGCCGTCCTTGATCTCGATGGTCAGCGCCCCGGTGATGCCGGAGAGCGCGCCGGTGCCGCTATCGGGGGCAATCGCCACCGACAAATCGCCGCCGCCGGCCTTGGTCATGGTGCCACGGTGGAGCAGGAGAAAACCGCCTGCATGGCCGTCCACCGTGCCAGAAAACTGATCGATCGCGACATAGCCTGCCGCTTGACCGGGCGCAGGAGTGCCTGCCGCCAGCATCGTGCCCTCGGCAGTACCGACCATGCCGCCGGTGAATGTCTTGGCGATGCCCATGCGACTCGTCGGCATGCCACCAGCGGGTGCATTGCCCTGCGCTTCGGGGGTGATCTTTACCTCGAACGTGCCGGTGGCGTGGTCCATTGCCGATTCCTCAAATGCCGTAGCGGGGCTGGCCGAGATGATAACGGCGGCGATGAGCGATGCGAGGCCTCGCCGCCTCACTTGCCCGCGCCATCGCCGTGATCGTGCAGCGTCGACTGATCCGCCCCGTCGGCCGGGCCACCGATGAGCACGAAGCGCCGGTCGCAATAGCCACAATCGACATAGCCGCTTTCGTCGATCTCGAGAAAGACACGGGGGTGGCCGAGCGCGGCGGGAATACCGGCATGGGCTCCGTCGCAAGCGACTCGGGGCGCGCTGACCAGCGTGGTTTCAGGTGGCGGGATCATGCCTAGCGCGATAGCAATGGCCACAAGGCACCGCAAGCGACCGTCGCGAAGGTGCCAGGACGGCTTCAGGGAGAGCGACAATGCAGCGATCGATCGGCAGCTTCATCGCGACCATGCTGCTAGGCACGCTGCCCGCCTTTGCCCAGACAACGCCAGCCGCCATCACCCCGACCACGATCCGGGCCGCAATGGTAGGCCAATGGAAGGGGCAGCTTGAATATCGCGACTACCAGGCGGACAAATGGTTTGGCCTGCCAGTTCAGGTGTCGATCGAATTGATGCGCGATGGGCTGACGCTGATTCGCCATGCCGATTTCGACGATGGCCCCAAGACGGGGATCGTGACGATTACCTCGATTGGCTTGCTCGATCCTGCCACTGCCACCGAGCAGACTGCGACCTTCCGCAAGGGGCGCACCGCCGACCTGATCAAAACGGCGCTGCGCCTGACCCGCGCCGATGCGCTCGACCGCTGGACGCTGGTGGAGACGCGCGATGGAACGGACGACAACCGCCCGGCCCGCATCCGCGAGACGACGACGCGTGATGGCGCAACGATGGTGACGCTGAAGGAAGTCGATTTCCTCGACGATGCCGGCGCGGCTTGGCTGACCCGCAATCGGACGACGCTAACGCACGAATAATGGACGCATTTTTGGTGTAGGAGCATTCGGTGTCTGCCATCCCTTCCGTCGGCGCGTTCGCCATCGTGCCAAGCAACGACCTGTCGAATGCCATCCCCTTTTGGGAACGACTGGGCTTCGCGCGAAGCGGTGGATCGGACGATTATATCATCATGTCCGGATGGGGGTGCGAAGTGCATCTGATCCAGGCGGGATCGGGCGACTGGCGTGTTCCCGCCGAGCATAATCCGTTTGGTGTGTTCATCCGAACGCCTGACGTCGATGCCATCGCCGCACGGGTCGACGATCTCATCATCCGCCCGGGCGGCGTGCTGCGGCACCGCGAATGGGGTCTGTACGAGGTAGGCATTGCCGGACCCGATGGCCTGCTCATCCGAGTTGGCTGGCCCTCGGCGCTGGTTCGGGCGTAAGCGTGCGCACGCCTTTCCCCCAACTGCCCATCGAAAATATTTGGCGACCCCGGCTTCGTGGCCTAAGCGGCTTGGCATGACCGACGCCGCCCTTGAAGCCGCCATCTCGATCGATCGCCTGTCCAAGACCTATAAGGGCGGCAAGCGCGCGCTTGATGACGTGTCGTTCGATGTGCCTAGGGGCCAGATCTTCGGGCTGCTCGGCCCCAATGGCGCGGGCAAATCGACGCTGATCAATATCCTGGCCGGGCTCGTCAACAAGACCAGCGGCAGCGCATCGATCTGGGGCTTCGACATCGACAAGCACCCGCGCAATGCCAAGGCGTCGATTGGCATCGTCAACCAGGAAATCCTGTTCGATCCGTTCTTCACGCCTGTCGAAACGCTGGAGATTCAGGCCGGGCTCTACGGCGTGCCCAAGGCGAAGCGACGATCGATGGAGCTGCTGCGCGCGGTGCACCTGGAAGACAAGGCCAAGGCCTATGCCCGCACGCTTTCCGGGGGCATGAAGCGGCGACTGATGGTGGCCAAGGCGATGGTCCACACCCCGCCGGTGCTGGTGCTCGACGAGCCGACCGCCGGCGTCGATATCGAGCTTCGCCAGCAGCTCTGGGCCTATGTCCGCGAATTGAACGCGGGCGGCGTGACGGTGGTGCTGACGACGCATTATCTGGAAGAAGCCGAGCAGCTTTGCGACCGGATCGCGATCATCAACCACGGCAAGCTGATCGCCAATGAGCCGACCCGCGCGCTCGTTGGCATGGCACAGGAAAAAGTGGTGTCGGTGACGGTCGATCGCGACGTGACCGCACCGCCCGATCACGGCAGCTTCGAGAAAATCGAGGTCCGCGCCGACCGCGTGCTGGAGATCACCTATCGCAAGGATCAGGTCAACGCCGGACAGGTGCTCGCCGCGATCCAGGCCGATGGCTATGGGATTGTCGATGTGTCGACCAAGGAAGCCGATCTTGAGGATGTGTTCCTGAACCTGACGCGGGCGAACAACGCGGCCTAACTGACACAGGCTTGCCATGTGCAGGCGCGTTCCAGCTGGGTGCCTACGCTGAACGGCGCATCACGATAGACTGCACGCCAATGCGCGCCGAGGCCATCGAGCATTTCCACCTCGACCGCACCGAGCGGGTAGAAGGCACCGCGTTTCCACACGCCAATGCCCTGCGTACCAATCGACCGAAAGCTGGCGATGAGCGACAATCGGCGATCAGCCGCAGCCTTTGTCATCGAGCGATCTTGGCGGGACGCGGCAACTGCGAGCGCCAGTTCGGTCCAGCGCGCAACGCCCTCCTGCCCGATCTGAAATTCATAATAGCGCCATTGCTCCGCCGTGACGGCCCGCATGGCCCGGCGACGCGCCTTCACATAATCCGCGATCGCCGCCTGGCGCGCGTCCGGCGACGTCGCCTCCAGAAAAGCGGTCCCGGCCCGTGTCATCTCGACCACCGCTGCACCGACGACCGGATCGGCATAAGGAAAGGGATAGTCGAGCATCCAAGTGGCGCTGGCGTTGCCTGCGCGCAAGCCAAGTGCGTCTACCTGGGTGGCATAGCCCGGGATGCGGCTTTGATATTGATGGAAAGCCTCATGAGCGAGGGTCAAGATCCAGTCCGTTCGGCCAAGCCCAAGCGCCTTTGGCATGCCCATCACGATCATTGACGGCTCGTCTGCAACATCAAAGCTCGCCGATAGATCGACCTCGAGTTCGCGCTTGCGCGCTTGAACCGGGCAACCGCTGATTGGGTCTGTACCCGCTGCGCGAAAACTGACGGTGGGCCCCTGACAGAACAGGTAATCCGTTTCCGCCGTGACGAGGATCATATGGAAAGGAATTGCCTGGAAGCCGGGCCAAATACCCTCACCATCGCGTGCTACGAGCGTCTTGGCCTCACGGATCATCTGGCGGACGGCGCGCGGCGGCAAAGCCGGCATGGTCGCGGCAAGCACAGCAGCAAGAGCAAGGATCGGCATGGGATAGACGCTAATCTGCGCGGCCGCGCACCGCAACGGGCTGGTTATGGCATTGTTGACATATCGGCCCCGGCGGAGGTGTTCCTCAACATGATCCGGGCGGCGAACTAATCACGTAGAAAAAGGGCCGCAGGATTGAGTCCTGCGGCCCTTTTCAGCAATTTGCACCGAAGATCAGACGGTGGCGAACCGAACCTTGGCACGACGGCGCAGGCCCATGCCGACCAGGCCAACACCGGCGATCATCATCGCCCAGCTTTTCGGTTCCGGAACGGCCGACGCATAGACACGGTCAATCGCGAAATCTGCCGCCGTCACACCGCCGCCGCGGAACTGGATGGTCAACGCCTGCGGGCCGCTGCTATCGGGCACGAAGGTGGTGGAATAGTTGACCCAAGTCTGACCTGAGATGCCGGTTGGCGAGCCCGCGTTGAAGCCTGCGCCGGAGAGCACGCTATTGCCGACCAACAGGGATAACGACGCATCCCGTGGGTTGTTGATCCCATTTTGCGGCGCATAATAGTCAAAGCCGATCCGGTAGGTTTGACCAGCGATCAAGTCGATCATCTGTGTCAGCGAATCCGGATTGGCTGTGTCCGACGAGAAATACGCGACGCTTTGGCCGACCGCATCAGGGCTGGCGCTCAAAACGGTGTTCGGGAGCACCGCTTCGCCAAAGGCACCGTTGGGGTAGCCACCATTATTGCCGTAGTTGAGGACCACAGGCGCGGTGCCCCCACCGACATTCGTCAGCGACCACCCGGTCAAGCCATTTTCAAAGCTGCCGTTGACGACGAGGTTTGTCGCCGACGCAGGTGACGCTGCAGCACTGGCAAGGGCTGCGAGCGATGCCAGCGCGACTTTATCCATTTTCGCCATCATTTTCCCTTTCGACTCAACATCTTCGTATCGCCAGCGGGCCTTTAAGCGTCATCAATTCGCGGCGAAAGCAGATCTACACGCCCAAATCGTCCAAGAACTGGCTGAGATGTAACAAAATGAGACTCGGGTACCGTCGTTTATAGTACGCTGACTCTCGGCTAGTGCTTCCGGTATGTGGGGAGGTCTTTAGCAAGCTTGACCGGCGGCACCGGTTACGTTCCGTCCATTGGGCAACCCTGCGCGCCCTCCGCATCGGTCACGAAGAGTTGGACGGCACCCATTGCAGCGCATAAGAGTGAGCCGGTGAACCATTCAGCCGCCTGCGCCGTCACCGACATCCTTATCATCGGCTCTGGCGCGGCCGGGCTTACCGCGGCGCTGAACCTTGCGGACCAATTCAAGGTGACCGTACTCGCCAAGGGCCGACTCAACGAGGGCTCGACGGCGTGGGCGCAGGGCGGAATCGCTGCGGTGCTGGAGCCGGGCGACACCTTTGAGAGTCATATCGACGATACGATGGTGGCAGGCGCGGGGCTGAACGACCGCGCAACCGTCGAGCTCGTCGTCGAAAGCGCGCCCGCCGCCATCGCGCGGCTGGCGGAGCTGGGCGTGCCGTTCAACATGGAGGGCAACCTCCCCCATCTGACGCGCGAGGGCGGGCATAGCCACCGGCGCATCGTCCATGTCGACGACGCGACCGGTTGGGCGGTGCAGGAAGCGCTGCAGCACGCAGCGGAAATCCACCCCAATATCACGCTGGTACCCGATATGGTCGCGATCGACCTGGCGACCGGGCGGCATGAGCAGCGCTATTCCGGCTCCGGCCATGTCTGGGGCGTCTATGCCGTCAACCGTACCACCGGTCGGGTCGAGCTATTCACCGCGCGCGCGACCATTTTGGCGACCGGCGGCGCGGGGCGGACCTATCTGTTCTCCACCGCACCGCGCGGGGCGACCGGCGATGGCATCGCCATGGCGTGGCGGGCGGGCTGCCGCGTGTCGAACATGGAGATGATGCAGTTCCACCCGACCTGCCTGTACAATCTTGACGTCAAGAATTTCCTGATCACGGAAGCCGTGCGCGGCGAGGGCGGGCATCTGCTGATCCCCGACACCGGCTATCGCTTCATGCCCGATTTCGATCCCCGGCTGGAGCTGGCCCCGCGCGACGTGGTGGCGCGCGCAATCGACCATGAGATCAAGCGGCTGGGTCTCGATTACGTCCATCTCGACATCAGCCACAAGGGCCCGGACTTCATCCGCGAGCATTTCCCCAACATTCATGAAAAGCTGTTGGGGCTGGGCATCGACATGACGACCGATCCGATCCCCGTGGTGCCCGCGCAACATTATACCTGTGGCGGGATCGTCGTCGATCTCGACGGTCGGACTGACCTGCCGGGACTGTATGCCGCTGGCGAGTGCACCGAGAGCGGGCTGCACGGTGCGAACCGGCTCGCGTCAAACTCACTGCTCGAATGTTTCGTGTTCGGCGAGGCCTGCGCCAAGCACATCATCGCGCATTGGGACGATCTGCCACCGCCGCCCGCGATCCGCCCCTGGGACGAAAGCAGGGTTGAGGATTCGGACGAAGAAGTCGTCATCAAGCAGAACTGGACCGAAATCCGACGCTTCATGTGGAATTATGTCGGCATCGTGCGCACCACCAAGCGGCTGGAGCGCGCACAGCACCGCATCCGCCTGCTGACCGAGGAGGTCAACGACTATTATGGGCATTTCCGGGTGACGCCCGACCTGATCGAGCTGCGCAACCTGCTGCAGACGGCGGACCTGATCGTCCGATCAGCCCTGCACCGCAAGGAAAGCCGCGGACTGCATTACACGCTCGATTACCCCGGATTGCTGCCAGACGCGATCGATACGGTGCTCGTGCCATAGAATTTGCGGCTACCGACGGCGACAAAACCCGGCCCTTCGGTTTCTACACTGGTCGATCTTGAGAGGATTTTCACATCTCATCGTGCAAAAATGGGCATTCGTCGCAGGAGTGCTGATCGACTCTACCTTGTTCTGATTGATCAACGCATGGTTGCACCAAGCGATCGGGGGGCTGAACGGCTTGTTTCACCATGGGAAAATCTTGACCACCGAGCAGCGCCAGCCTTTTTATGCAGCAATTGTGATGATGGCGCTGGCGGGGTGTCAATCGGCCCCTGCGCCGCATATCGCCGGCGCGCTGCCTCCGCCCTTTCCATACCGCGTTACCAGCACCGTTCCCGCGACGCGACCGCAGCCGCGGGTTGTCGCACCCGAGGCGCTGGTCGCGAGCATCGGATCGCTGCGCGCCGCGTTCGACGGCAATGTCGGCATCGCCGTGCGCCACATCGATAAGGGGTGGGCGATCGACAACAATGGCGACGTCAAACTACCCCAGCAAAGCGTGAGCAAATTGTGGGTGGCGATGGCCGCGCTCGACTATCGCGACACGGGGCGGCTGAAGCTTGATGATCCTGTAACAGTCACGCGCGAGGACCTGACGCTGTTTCACCAGCCCATTGCCGCGATGGTAAAAGGCGATGGCTACAAGACGACAGTGGGCGAGTTGCTGCAGCGGGCGCTTACGACCAGCGACAACACCGCCAATGACCGGCTGCTGCGCTTTATCGGCGGGCCAGAGACGGTACGTAGCTTCATTCGCCGCAAGGGGCTGGGCGCGATCAGCTTTGGCCCTGGCGAGCGGGCGCTGCAGAGCCAGACCGCCGGGCTGGAATGGAAGCCCGAATTTGCGCTGGGCAGCGCCTTTACGCGCGCGCGCGCCCGCTTGCCGCTGGCAACGCGGCTGCAGGCGTTTGAAAATTACGTCAACAATCCGCCAGACGGCGCGGCACCGGTGGCGATTGCCGGTGCGTTGGCGATGCTGAAAAAGGGCGCGCTGCTCTCACCCGATTCGACCCGCTACCTGATCGACACAATGACATCGTCCAAGACCGGCCGACAGCGGCTGCGCGGCGCGGTGCCGCCGGGCTGGACCTTTGGCCACAAGACCGGGACTGGGCAGGACCTGGCGGGGCGAACGGCCGGCTATAACGATGTCGGCATTCTGACCGCGCCCGATGGCCAAAGCTATGCCATTGCCGTGATGATCGGCAACACGCCGCGCCCGATTGCCGAGCGCCAGCAGCTGATGCAGGGCGTGGTGGCGAGCATCGTGGCCAATCATCGCAGCTGATCTAGATTCGAGCGCAAGCGGCGGGATGCCTGCGCCTTGGGGCGTGGCTATGGCTTGCCGATGGACAAAGAGAGCATCGATGCGCGCATTGCGCAGCAAGACTGGCAAGCGTGCGAGCAGGCACTGGACGCGCAAGGATGGGGCGTCCTGCCAGCGCTGATCGACCAGCAGGCGGCGCGCGACACCGCCGCCCTGTTTGATGACGATAGCCGGTTCCGTAGTCGCATCGTCATGGCCAGGCACGGCTTTGGCAGCGGCACCTATGGCTATTTCAATTATCCACTGCCGCCGCTCGTGGCGCATTTGCGGGCACTGCTCTACCCGCGGCTATCGATGCTTGCCAATCACTGGCAGGAACGGCTGGGCAGCGACGTGCGCTTTCCGACAACGCATGACGCATTTTTGGCGCGTTGCCATGCCGACGACCAGCATCGGCCAACGCCGCTGCTACTTCGCTATCGCCCGGGCGACTATAATTGCCTGCATCAGGATGTGTATGGGGCGCATTGCTTCCCGTTGCAGGTTGCCATCCTGTTGTCGCGACCGGAGAGTGATTTCTGCGGCGGGGCGTTCGTGGTGACCGAACAACGGCCACGCCGCCAGTCGCGCGTTGACGTTGTACCGCTTGCGCAGGGAGACGCTGTCGTCTTTGCAGTCAATCACCGGCCAGCAATTGGCACCCGGGGGGATTACCGGGTGACGATGCGGCACGGCGTTTCCACGGTGCGGTCCGGTGAGCGTTTGACGCTGGGCATCATTTTTCACGACGCCCGCTGACCCGACGGGTTATCCTGCCAAGGCCTGAGCCGAAATACTTTGTTCGGCGCGCCGGTTCGGCTATCCCTCCACCATGCCTCATCTCTATCTTGTCGACGGCTCCGGCTACATCTTCCGCGCTTATCACCGGCTGCCACCACTGACCAACAAGCATGGCGAGCCCGTTGGCGCGGTCTATGGCTATACGACAATGCTGTGGAAGCTAGCCGACGAGCTCCACAAGGCAGATGGCCCCACGCATATGGCGGTGATTCTCGACAAATCGAGCCACACCTTTCGCAACGACCTCTACGATCAATACAAGGCGCATCGCCCGCCTGCGCCCGAGGACCTCGTCCCGCAATTCCCGATGATCCGCGATGCCACGCGCGCCTTCAGCCTGCCCTGCATCGAGATCGAGGGGCTGGAGGCAGACGATATCATCGCGTGCTATTCAAAGGCCGCGCTGGCGCAGGGCTGGGCGGTGACGATCGTTTCCAGCGACAAGGATTTGATGCAGCTGATCGAGCCGGGGCTCGACCTGTACGACACGATGAACAACCGGCGACTGGGGCCGGAGCATGTGCTGGAGAAGTTCGGCGTGGCGCCCGCGCAGCTTGGCGACGTGCTCGCGCTGATGGGCGACAGCGTCGACAATGTGCCGGGCGTGACGGGCGTTGGCCCCAAGACGGCGGCCAAGCTGATCCAGGAACATGGCGATCTTGAAGGCGTGCTCGCCGCCGCCCCCGCGATGAAGGCCGGCAAGCTGCGCGACAATCTGATCGAGCAGGCCGACAATGCCCGACTCTCCAAGATACTGGTCACGCTCAAATCCGATGTACCGCTGCCCGAGCCGCTCGAGGATCTGGAGCTGAAGGGCATCCCCGACGCGCCCTTACGCGCGTTTCTCGATCATCACGGCTTCAAGTCACTGCTCGCCAAGCTTTCCGCCGTTGCCGATGCGCCAGTCGCGGCGGCGCGCACGCTCGATCAGGAAGAAGACCCGCCGTGCAAGCATGACGAGTATGAAACGGTGATCGATATCGCGGCGCTCGATCGCTGGATCGCGGATGCGCGGCACCAAGGCTGGGTCGCGGTCGATACCGAGACGACGGGGCTGGATGCGACGCAAGCCGGACTAGTCGGCGTGAGCCTCGCGCTCCGCCCCAATCTCGCCTGCTACATTCCAGTCGCGCATGGCGGCACCGACATGTTTGCGGAAAAGCCCGACCAGCTCGATCAGGCGACCGTAATCGCCCGGCTGAAGCCACTGCTGGAAGACCCGGCGGTGCTCAAGATCGGCCATAACCTGAAATATGACATGATCATTCTTGGGCGGCTCGGCATCGATATCGCCCCGCATGACGACACGATCCTGATGAGCTTCGATCTCGACGCCGGGCTGCACGGGCACGGGATGGACGAGCTTGCCGCGACGCATCTGTCGCACAGCTGCATTGCGTTCAAGGACGTGGTCGGCACGGGCAAGGCCGCGCGCGGATTCGCCGAGATCGATCTGAAAACCGCCACGCGCTACGCCGCCGAGGATGCCGATGTGACGCTCAGGCTGTGGCGGCGCTTCAAGCCGCGACTGGCGGCCGAAGGCGCGACCCGCGTCTATGAAATGGTCGATCGCCCGCTCGCGCCCGTCATCGCGCAGATGGAGCGCCACGGCATCAAGGTCGATCGCGACCGGCTGGCACAATTGTCCGGCGAATTTGCCGGGCAGATGGCGACACTGGAGACCACCATCCATGCGCTGGCGGGCGGGCCTTTCGCGATTGGCAGCCCCAAGCAGCTGGGCGACGTGCTGTTCGAGCGGATGGGCATCAAGGGCGGCCGCAAGGGCAAATCGGGCGTCTATTCGACCGACGTTACCGAGCTGGAACGCATCGCCGCTGACAAGGACTCGCCGGGTAAGGAGATCGCCGCGCGCGTGCTCGACTGGCGGCAGCTGTCCAAGCTGAAATCGACCTATACCGATGCGCTGCAGGCGCAGATCAATCCCGAGACCGGGCGCGTTCATACCAGCTATTCGCTGACCGGCGCGCAGACCGGGCGGCTCTCCTCCACCGACCCCAATCTCCAGAACATCCCGATCCGCACCGAGATTGGCCGCCAGATCCGCGATGCCTTTGTCGCCGAGC
>CAZXBM010000037.1:0-35522 GCA_964638495.1 uncultured Stakelama sp.
AGCACGTCGAAGATCACGACATCGGTTTCTTCCAGCAAATGATGCTGCTTGAGCAGCTTCACCGTCTGGCCGACGACATAACCGCCGCAGCCGGTACCGGCAGGCGGGCCACCGGCTTCGACGCACATCACGCCGTTGAAGCCTTCGAACATATAGTCCTCGGGACGGAGTTCCTCGGCGTGGAAATTGACGGTTTCGAGCACGTCAATGACGGTCGGCATCAGCTTCTTTGTCAGCGTGAAGGTGCTGTCATGCTTGGGGTCGCAACCGATCTGCAGCACCCGCTTGCCGAGCAGTGACAGCGCGGCCGACAGGTTGGACGAGGTGGTCGACTTGCCGATCCCGCCCTTGCCGTAGATCGCAAAAACCTTGGCATTGCCGATCCGGTCGGCGGGATCCATGCGGACCTGGACTGAGCCTTCGCCGTCAGCGCCGCGTGCAGGTGGGTCGAGAAGGGCCATGTGTTTTTCCTTTATGCCGCGACTGCCACGACGCCCTCGAGACGATCCTCGAGTTCGTCGCTGGCGGCATGGAGTGCAGCGAGCGTAGCTTCGTCAGGTGACCAGTAATTGCGTTCGACCGCCTCGATCAGGCGATTGGCGACCCGCGCCGAGGCGCGCGGGTTGAGTGCGGCAATCCGCTCGCGCATTTCGGCGTCGAGCACATAGGTTTCGCTGATCCGCTGATAGACCCAGGGATCAACCTCGCCCGTCGTGGCAGACCAGCCCATCGTCGTGGTGACATGGCCTTCGATCGTGCGGACGCCTTCATAGCCGTGCTTGAGCAGACCCTCGGTCCAGACGGGATTGAGGATTCGCGTCCGTGTTTCGAGCGCGACTTGCTCCTGCAACGAGCGCACCTTGCCCGATCCTTGCGTCTGGTCGCCGATATAGACAGGGGCTGCCTCGCCGCCCTTGGCGCGCGTGACGGCGCGGCTGATGCCGCCCAGCGCATCGACATATTGATCGATCGTGGTGATGCCCAGTTCCACGCTTTCAAGGTTCTGATAGGCGCAATCGACGGTCTTGAGTGCAGAGGCCAGGATCGCGGCCTGGCGGACGGGGACGCCCTTCACGCCATAAGCAAAGCCCTTTTGCCGCTCGAAGCTGTCGGCCAGCTCGTTGGGGTCGGTCCATGCGCCGTCGTCGATCAGCAGGTTGACATTGGCACCGTACGCTCCTTCGGCGTTCGAGAAGACGCGAAGGCTGGCAGTCTCGAAATCGCAGCCGTGCTCGGCCTGATGGGCGAGCGCATGGGCACGCACGAAGTTCATTTCCACTGGCTCGTCGGCTTGCGCGGCGAGCAGCGCGGCTTCGGCCATCATCCGCGTCTGCAGCGGCAACAGATCGCGGAACACGCCCGACAGCGTCACGATCACATCGATGCGCGGCCGGCCCAGTTCTTCGAGCGGGATCAGTTCGGCCCCGGCCAGCCGGTTATAGCTGTCGAAGCGCGGTCGCGCGCCGATCAGCGCCAGCACCTGGGCGATCTGCGCGCCCTCGCTCTTCAGGTTATCGGTGCCCCACAGCACCATCGCGACGGTTTCCGGCAGATGGCCCGAATCGGCGACGCTGCGATCGACCAGCCGCTGACCCTGTTCTGCCCCGTCCTTGACCGCAAAGGCCGATGGCAGGCGGAAAGGATCAAAGCCGTGGATATTGCGCCCGGTCGGCAGAATTTCGGGGCTACGCAGAATGTCGCCGCCTGACACCGGATGAATATAGCTGCCGTTGAGCGCGCGGACGATTCCATCCAACTCATGGTTGGTCGCCAGCGCCTTATCCAACAGCGCCATGTCCTTCAGCAGCGGCGTATCGGCTTTGATTTGACCGTCAACCAATGCCTCAACCACGCTGCGCGCCAGCGGCTGCCCGCGACCCTCGGCCGACGCAAGGATCATGTCGATCCGCTCCTCGCGCGTCGCCGCCAGCCCAGCGACATGCAGCCCTTGCGGGATCAGCTCGCGCTCAATTTCATAGAGCTTGGCGGCGAGCGCGGTGACATTGGTGCCGTCAAGGTCGAGTGCCTCGGCTTGCGCCGCGATCATCTCGGCAAGCGGGCCGGCCTGCACATCGCCCGGCTCCATGGTGCGCCAGCGATCAACCGATGCCTTGAGATCGGCGAGCCCCTTGTAAACACCTGAATTGGTGAGTGCAGGGGTAAGGTAGCTGACCAGCGTTGCGCCTGAACGCCGCTTGGCGAGCACGCCTTCCGACGGGTTGTTCGCGGCATAGAGATAGATGTTGGGCAGATCGCCGATCAGCCGATCGGGCCAGCAATCGGCGGTGAGGCCGGTCTGCTTGCCGGGCATGAATTCCAGGCTGCCATGCGTGCCAAAGTGCAGCACGGCATGCGCTTTGAAATCCTCGCGCAGCCAGCGGTAGAAGGCGGCAAACGCATGCGTCGGGGCAAAGCGTCCTTCGAACAGCAGCCGCATCGGATCGCCCTCGATGCCGAGCGCGGGCTGGATGCCGATAAAGACATTGCCGAACTGCGCGCCCAGTATCTGCACCGAGGTGCCGTCCGACTGGAGCTTGCCCGGAGCAGGCCCCCACGCAGCTTCTATTTCGCTGAGCCAGGTTTCGCGGGCGACGATCGTGTCAGCGCTGACCTTGGCATGGACATTGGCCTCGGTGCCGTAGCGCGATGCGTTACCGCCCAGGATCGCCTCGCGCAGGTCATCCACCGTGGCCGGGATCTCGACGTCATAGCCCTCGCGCGCCAGTCGGGTGAGCGTCGCGTGGAGCGATTCGAACACCGCGAGGAACTGCGCGGTGCCGGCGGCACCAGCATTGGGCGGAAAGTTGAACAGCACGATTGCCACCCGGCGATTAACCTCGGCCGAGCGGCGCAGCTCGATCATCTTCATCACGCGGCCAGCGAGTGCCTCGGCGCGCTCGCCGCAGCTTTCCATTTGGCGCACGGCACCCGTCGCGGGGAAGGTGCAGCCGCGCTTGCAGCCGGTGCAGGCGGCGTCGGTGCCATCTGAACGCCCGCCGAAGACCATCGGCTGGGTGCCGCCGTCCAGCTCGGGAATCGCGATCATCATCGTCGATTCAAGCGGGAGCAGACCCTGGCGGTTGCTGCCCCAGGCCTGCAGCGTCTGGAACTCCACCGGGTGCGCGGCGATGTACGGACGATCCAGCTTGGTCAGGATCGCCTCGGCAGCGGCAGTGTCGTTATAGGCGGGGCCACCGACCAGGCTGAAGCCGGTCAGGTTGATGACTGCATCGACGGTCGACTTGCCGTCTTTCATAAACAGTTGCTCGATCGCGGGGCGACCATCGAGCCCACCGGCAAAGGCGGGGATCACATCGAGACCGCGCGCTTCGAGCGCGGTGATAACGCCATCATAATGCGCGGAATCCTTGGCGAGCACGTAGGAGCGCAGCATCAGCACGCCGACGGTCCCTTTGGTGCCACGCCGCCGGGGGAGATCGGCGATGTTGGCTGACATTCGCGCAGGGATGGAAGGGTGATAGACGCCGACCTCGGGATAATCGCGCGGTGCTGCCGCCTTCATCGTTCCACGCAGGGCGATGCGGTCGCCAGCGGCATAACGGTCGATCAGCGCACGGATCATGTCCACGACATTGTCGTCGCTACCCGCCAGCCAATATTGCAGCGTCAGGAAATAGGCACGCACGTCTTGCGCGGTGCCGGGGACGAATTTCAACAGCTTGGGCAGGCGGCGCAGGACCGCCATTTGGCCTTTGCCCGAGCTTGCGCCAGCCTTGTTGGTCCCGCGCATTTTCTTGATCAGCGCAAGCATGCCGGTGGCGGGCTTGTCCATCCGGTAGTCGCCCATGCGGGTCAGCTTGACGATGTCGCCGGCCGACATGAGGCCCACGATCGCATCGCAGCTTTCCCGGCGCGCGGTCAGCTGCGGCAGGACGGCGCGGATGTGATCTTCAAGGAACAGCATCGTGCACAGGATGATGTCTGCGCGGGCGATATCGGCATGCGTCGCTTCAAGCGCGCCGGCCTTTTCTTCCCAGTCAGCGGCGGCATGGAAGCCGATGGTGACGCCGGTACCGGCGCGATCGAACTGCTGCTGCGCGCGCTGGAAGGCACCCGACAGATGATTGTCGAGCGTGATGACGACAACACGGACCTGTGCGGCGGTGGGGAGGGGATCCTCAGCGCGCATAATGGGCCTTTGCGTCATAGAGCGTATCGAGCGTGATCGCCTGAAGGCCCATTTCGGTCGCGTATTTCTCGGTATTCCGCCGCGCCTTGCCCCGCACGAAGAAGGGGATTTTCATCAGCTCCTTCTCGGCTTCGGCGGTCCAGCCGCGGGCGGCAATTACCTCGGGCTCAGCCACGGGGGGCAGGGGGCTGTCGTCGACCGTTTCCTCGATCGCCATCGCTGGCTTGGGCGCGGCGCTACCATGCCCCAGATGGCTGGCACCTGCCGAGTCGCTGAATTCGAAATCGTCGCGGAACATCGTCAGCAGATGCTCTTCCAGCCCCATCACCAGCGGATGGACCCAGGTGTCGAACAGCACATTCGCGCCTTCGAAGCCCATTTGCGGCGAATAGCGCGCCGGGAAATCCTGCACATGCACAGGGGCCGAGATGACCGCGCAGGGAATGCGCAGCCGCTTGGCGATGTGGCGCTCCATCTGCGTGCCGAGCACCAGCTCTGGTTGGAGCGCGGCGATGGCGTCTTCTACTTCGAGATAATCGTCGGTGATCAGCGGTTCGACGCCATAGAGCTTGGCGGCATCGCGCAGGTCGCGGGCAAATTCGCGGTTGTAGCAGCCAAGGCCGACGACTTCGAAGCCGAGCTCGTCGCGCGCGACTCGGGCGGCGGCAATGGCGTGGGTGGCATCGCCGAAGATGAAGACGCGCTTGGCAGTAAGGTAGGTCGAATCGACCGAGCGGCTCCACCAAGGCATGTTCGATTTATCGAGCGCCGATGCCGGATCGACGCCTGCGAGTGCGGCGACTTCGTTTACGAAATCACGAGTCGCGCCGTGGCCGATCGGTACCGTGCGCACCGTTTTTTGTCCGAAGGTCTTTTCCAGCCAACGCACCGCTGTGTCAGCGATTTCTGGGTAGAGCAGGATGTTGAAATCGGCCGCGCCGATCCGCTCGATATCGGCGGGGCTTGCGCCGAGCGGGGCGACCAGATTGATATCGATACCCATCGATGCGAGCAGCCGGGTGATCTCGATAATGTCGTCACGGTGGCGAAAGCCGAGCGCGGTCGGCCCGAGCAGGTTTACGCAAGGGCGGCGGCCTTCGCGCGGGGCGGGGCGCACGTCCTTGTCGGCAAGTGCACGGACGAGCTGGTAGAAGGTTTCGGCCGCGCCCCAGTTTTCCTTGCGCTGATAGCTGGGCAGTTCGAGCGCCACGACCGGGATCGGCAAACGCATTGCCTCAGCCAGGCCGGCAGGATCATCCTGGATCAACTCTGCGGTGCACGAAGCGCCGACCAGCATCGCCTGCGGTTGATAACGGGCATAGGCATCGCGCGCGGCGGACTGGAACAGTTCGGCAGTGTCCTTGCCCAGATCGCGCGCCTGGAAAGTCGTGTAGGTCACGGGCGGGCGATGATTGCGCCGCTCGATCATCGTGAATAGCAGATCGGCATAGGTATCGCCCTGCGGCGCATGGAGCACGTAGTGCACGCCCTTCATCGCGGTGGCGATCCGCATCGCGCCTACATGCGGTGGTCCTTCATAGGTCCAGACGGTCAGCTGCATCGGATCAGACCCTCAGCACGTCGCGCCGCCGCAAGGGGCGCGCGAAAAGTTCAGCAAGATCACCGGCTTGGTCGAAGCCATGGACGGGCGAGAAGACAAGTTCGATCGCCCATTTCGTCGTCAGCCCTTCGGCCTCCAGCGGGTTGGCGAGCCCAAGCCCGCAAACAGTAATGTCGGGACGCGCGGCGCGGACACGATCGAGCTGCTTGTCGACATCCTGGCCTTCGCTGATCACGGTCGTGGACGGCAGCAGGGCGAGATCCTGGGCCAGATGGCGACGGTGAAGATAGGGCGTGCCCACCTCGATCGGCACCATGCCAAGCTCCTGCGACAGGAAGCGCGCAAGCGGCACTTCCAGCTGCGAATCGGGCATGAAGAAGATGCTCTTGCCAGCGAGCTTTTCCCGGCAATGCTCAATCGCGCGCTTGGCGCGCTCGCGGCCCGGCGCGATGACGCGCAAGAATTCCAGTTCATCGACGCCAAAGGCCGTGGCTGCCGCGTGCAACCAGCTCGTCGTGCCCTCAGCGCCAAAAGGGAACATCGCATCGAGACGCACCGCGCCGCGATCCTCCAACGCACGCGCCGTCTCTCCCAAGAAGGGTTGGGCAAGAAGATAGCGGGTATTCGGCCCGACAGGCGGCAGGTGGACCGATTGGCGGGCGGGCAACGACCGCACCGTCTTGATGCCCAGCTCCTTGAAAATCCGAAGAAACTGGTCCTCGACGACATCGGGCAGCGCGCCGACGATCATCAGTTCCTGCGCCGAACCAGCGGGCAGCGACGGCAATTCGGGGACAAGCGCTGCCAGGCACGCATCCTCGCCCTCCGTGAAGGTCGTCTCGATGCCGCTGCCTGAATAATTGAGGATGCGGACACCCGGGGCATGCTTGCCCTGCAGGCGCTGCGCGGCACGCGAAAGATCCAGCTTGATGACTTCTGATGGGCAGGAGCCGACGAGGAACAGCATCTTGATGTCAGGCCGGCGGGTCAGCAGCCGGTCGACCACCCGGTCGAGCTCTTCGTTGCAATCGGCCATGCCGGCCAGATCGCGCTCCTCGATGATTGCTGTCCCAAAACGGGGCTCGGCAAACACCATAACACCCGCCGCCGACTGCAGCAGATGCGCGCAGGTGCGGCTGCCAACGACAAGGAAGAAGGCATCCTGCACCTTGCGGTGGAGCCAGATGATGCCCGTGAGGCCACAGAACACCTCGCGCTGGCCGCGCTCGCGCAGGACGGGCGCGCAGTCCAGGCCGTTTGCGGCGGGGGCGGGTCGGGGTGGCGTCAGGACGACGGTCATGCAGCCAATGCCCGAATTGGTGACGTTGTTTCAGCCGGTACAAGCCGGGCCGGCGCCTGAACTGCTGCCGCAGCCGACTCGGCCGCAGATTGGAGCCGGGCGGCGCGCAGCTTTAAGATGAACTGCGTCGCGTTGACGGCGTAGGTTGCGTAGGCGGCAAGTGCCAGGATCATCCGCCCACGCTCTGTGCCCAAATCGCCGATCAGCATCACGAGATAGGCGGTGTGGAGCGCCAGCACGAGGAAGCTGAACACATCTTCCCAGAAAAAGGCCTCAGCAAACAGCCACTTGTCGTAGACTACCTTCTCCCAGATCGAGCCGGTGATCATGATGGTGTAGAGCGCGATCGTCTTGACGACGATAGAGACGGTTGCCGCGAATGCGCCTTCGCCGGTCTGCAGATACCGCACCACAAGCACTAGGCTGACAAGGAAGATAAGGAACTGAACCGGCGCGAGAATTCCCTGCACCAATGTCCAGGGGCTCGCATCGCGGCGCAGGCGTTGTTCGGGTGTATAAAGGGGAGCCGCAGGCACAGGGCGGAGTGATTGCCGGAAATGTTCGAACTGGGGGTCCGTCACCCGCATCACTCCCCGCCTCTTTGGTGTGGCTTCAATATGGAGAGACTAAGGCAGGCCTGTGCAAAGTGTCAACACAAACTGACGTCCAAAAAAATGGACAGATTGTGCAGCGCATCACAGTTGCTCTATTGTCAGGGCCCGCCAATCGGCATAGCCTCCGAGTCGTTCGGGCTTGGTCAAACATGACGCGTTCGGCAGGTTCGTCTTTGTGTCCGGAACAGGCGGGGAGCGCTGCGGCATGGCGTCATTACTGGAATTCGGGGCCCAGCTTGCCTCCGCTTACAGGAAAATGGCCCCGGCGCGCGGGAGCGATTACGCTGGCGCCGCACTCCCAGGTGCAACGCCCCGGTCGGATGCCCGATCGGATGATGGCCGGTCGCTCTCCAGTCTCGTCGAACGTGAAATCATTCCCCGGCTGGTCGCTTCGCACCCGAATGCAGGCGCATTGTCGGTCTCGGGCAAATCAGGCGAAATTACGGCAGAGGAAGTAGACGCCTTCGCGCCGCTATCGCTGCAGGTAGAGGCCGATTCGCTGCTCGATTATGTCGATGCCATTCTTCGGCGCGGCGTTGGCATCGACACCGTGCTGGTCGATCTGCTTGCCCCGGCTGCGCGTCGGCTGGGGGAATATTGGGAAGATGACCGCTGTGATTTTGTCGATGTAACGATGGGCCTTTGGCGCCTGCAGGAGATTGTGCACGAGCTGGGCGCGCGCCTGCCGGTTGAACGGCAGCCGGGGCCGGGTCGCCGGGCCCTTTTTGCCTCCATGCCGGGTGATCAGCACAGCTTCGGGACGATCGTGGTCGAAGAACTGTTCTGCCGCGAAGGCTGGCTGACGGATCGGTTGAGCGAAGCCAGTACCCCCGATTTGCTTGAACGGGTGGCGGGCGAATGGTTTGACGTGGTCGGATTGACCATCAGTTGTGACTACCATATTGCGCCACTGCCATCGATTATTGCTGCGTTGCGAAACGTGTCGAGAAATCCAAAACTGTGCGTGATGGTAGGGGGCAGGATTTTCGTCGAAGATCCCTCGCTTGCCGAACGCATGGGCGCAGATGGCACCGCTGCCGATGCAAAGGTGGCGGTCAAGATAGCCGAGGGGTTGGTCGACACGCTGGTTCGCGGGGCGATTGCCTGAAACAGACTTAGTTTTTTCAAGGAGTGCGGCGGCTCGTCGATGAACAAGCATCACGCACCTTTTAGGCCGCGTCCCTTTTTGCACCCCGATCAGGTTCCGGGCGCACTTTCTGCGACGGTTGCTGCTTCGCTGCTTGGGGCCGTAGGTGATGTGGCATTCGTGCTTGACGCCGATGGTGTGGTGCTGGACATCGCCGTGGCTGAGGCGGAGCTTGCCAATAGCGGGTTGAGCGATTTCGTCGGCAAGCATTGGGCCGAAAGCGTCACCCCGGACAGCCGAGGCAAGGTGCTCGAGATGCTGTCGCTGGCATCGGCTGGCGAGCCGGCGCGCTGGCGGCAGGTCAACCATCCCGGTCCTGAGGGTGATTTGCCGGTCCGCTATCTCACGATCGGGCTTGGCAAGAACGGCCAGCTGATTGCCATCGGTCGCGACATGCGCAGTGCCGCGTCGATGCAGCAGCGGCTATTGCAAACCCAGCAATCGCTCGAGCGCGATTATGTCCGGCTGCGCCAGGCCGAGACGCGGTACCGCTTGCTCTTCGATATGGCATCGGAACCGGTGTTGATCGTGGACGCGATGACCCGTCGCATTCGTGAGGCCAATCCGGCGGCTTATCAACTGCTCGGCAGCAAGGAAGGCGCGCTTGCCGATCAACTTGTTAGCGGGCTTGTCGATCCCAAGGATCGTGAGGCGTTCGTGGCCCATCTAGGCGCGGCAGAGGCATCCGACGATGTGGCGCCGGTTACGCTCAAGCTGAAAGGGCAGGCAGGCGATGCGACCCTTTCCGCACGCCTCTTCCGTCAGGCACGCACTGCGTTGCTGCTTGTAAGGCTTACCTCGGTGAGCGCCGTGGCTGAGGGGCACCAGCACGATGCCAAGTTGTTCGATGTTGTCGAGCGGATGCCCGATGCGTTTGTGCTGGCCGATCGCGATCTGACGATCCTAACCGGCAATGCGGCGTTCGTGGAATTGACAGAGATGCCGTCGATCGAGCGGCTGCGGGGGGGCAAGCTTGGGCAATGGCTTGGGCGGCCGGGCATCGACCTGGAACTTATCGTCGGACAATTGCGTGAGCATGGATCGGTGCGCAACGTATCGGCCATTTTCCGCGGGGCTGCGGGCACCCAGGAAGAGATTGAGGTATCTGCTGTCGCGGCCCCTAATGGTGATAGCGAGTGCTATGGATTTGCCATCCGCAGTGTTGGCCGTCGCCTGCGGGAGGTGCCGACGGGCGATGGCCAGCTGCCGCGCTCGGTCGAGCAATTGACCGAACTGGTCGGCCGTATGTCGCTCAAAGACATTGTACGCGAATCGACCGACCTGATCGAGCGGCTCTGCATTGAGGCGGCGCTGACATACACCTCCGACAACCGCACCTCGGCGGCTGAAATTCTGGGTGTCAGCCGGCAGAGCCTATACTCCAAACTTCATCGGCACGGGTTAGGCAACTTGGTGCCCGACTCGAACTGATTTTCCTACCCGATCGAGGATGAAAACTGACAATTCGGTTTGACACTATGGGGTGTCAATCATAGCCTACACCCATGTCAACGCCGGTCATATCGCCGCTAGCCCCTCGGCTGCCCGCACCGCGAGACGTGCTTGAGCTGCTCAAGCCGATTACCTGGTTTCCGCCGATGTGGGCGTTCATGTGCGGCTGCGTTTCGTCGGGCGAGTCGCTGGCAGAACGGTGGCCGTTCGTCATCATCGGCATCTTGCTGACGGGGCCGCTGGTGTGCGGGAACAGCCAGGCGATCAACGACTGGTTCGACCGGCATGTCGATGCGATCAACCAGCCCGAGCGGCCGATTCCATCGGGGCGTATCCCGGGGCAATGGGGGCTTTGGATCGCGATCGGCGGAACCATCTTGTCGCTCGCGGTCTCGCTGGTGGCGGGGCAATGGGTATTCTACGCGACGTGTCTCGGCGTCGCTTGTGCCTGGGCATATAGCGCGCCGCCACTCCGATTGAAGATGAGCGGCATCTGGGGGCCAGGCGTTGTCGGGCTGACCTATGAAGGGCTGACCTGGTTTACTGGTGCCGCGGTTATGGCGGGGACGTTACCCAAGACTGAAATTCTGATCATCCTGCTGCTCTATAGCATTGGCGCGCATGGCATCATGACGCTCAATGATTTTAAAGCGGTAGAGGGGGATCGCCAGATGGGCGTACGCTCGCTGCCGGCAATTCTGGGGATCGACCGGGCCGCGCGGATCGCCTGCCTGACGATGGCGCTGCCGCAGTTTGCGGTCGTTATCCTGCTGATTCAGTGGGAACATTCCATTGCCGCGCTGATCGTTGGCGCGTTGGTGGCTGCGCAGCTGGCGCTCATGCCACGCCTGCTTTCCGATCCCACCAAATATACCCCCTGGTACAATGCGACCGGCACAAGCTTGTATGTTTTCGGCATGCTTGCGGCTGCAATCGGTCTTGGCGGAGCGGCTGGGATATGAACGCAAAGCTGTTGGGATGGCCCGGGATCATCCGGCTGGGACTCGTCCAGAGCGCGATTGGCGCGATGGTGATGCTGGTCACCTCATTGCTCAACCGGGTGATGGTGGTGGAGTATGCGCTGCCGGCCGCGCTGCCGGCGGGCCTTGTCGCGTGGCATTATGCGGTGCAGCTTTCGCGCCCCGCCTGGGGGCACGGATCCGACCGAGGCAATCGCCGGACGCCCTGGATTATCTTTGGCATGGCGGTGTTGGCGCTCGGTGCACTAGTGTGCGTCGATTCGCTGACGTTTATCGCTGACGGCGCATGGTTTGGCTATGTATTGGCGGTGATCGGTTTCAGCATGATCGGCGCGGGTGTGGGCGCGGCCGGCACATCGCTGCTCGCGCTGCTGGCGAGCCAGGTAGCGCCAGCGCGGCGCGCCGCCGCCGCATCGATCACTTGGATCATGATGGTGCTGGGCATCGTCGTGACGGCCAATATCGCGGGCGCGCTGATCGACCCGTTCTCGCTCCCCCGACTGGCGATGGTCGCGAGCGGCGTGGCGCTGGGCGCGTTCCTCGTGACGCTGCTGGCGCTGTGGGGGATCGAGCAGCGTGGTGCGCCCGTCGAGCAAGCAACCAAGACCGCCGCCATCGGCTTTGGCCAGGCGCTGCGCGAGATGTTGCGCGAGCGCGATGCCCGGCAGTTCACGGTTTTCGTCTTCGTGTCGATGCTCGCTTATTCGATGCAGGACATGATCCTCGAGCCATTTGCCGGGCTGTTGTTCGGCTTGTCGCCCGGCGAGTCGACCCAGCTTTCGGGCACGCAACATACAGGCGTGCTGGTAGGGATGATTGTTGTCGGCGTGCTGGGCAGTGCCTTTGGTGGCGGAACGCCGGCAAGCCTGAGGCGCTGGATCATCGGCGGGTGCCTGGGATCGGCCGTTGCGCTGGCCGGGCTGGGCATGGCCGCGCACATTGGGGCGGCGTGGCCGCTCAAGGCCAATATCATGCTGCTGGGCTTTGCAAATGGCGTGTTCGCCGTGGCCGCCATTGGCGCGATGATGGGATTGGCCGGTGCCAAGGGCACCGAGCGTGCGGGCATCCGCATGGGCGTTTGGGGCGCATCGCAGGCGATTGCCTTTGGCCTTGGCGGGCTGATCGGCGCGATCGGCGTCGATATTGGCCGCGCGGTGACGGCTGCCGATGATCAGGCCTTTATGGTGGTCTTCATGGCCGAGTCCGTGCTTTTCCTGATCGCCGCCTGGCTGGCGATTGGCGTCACCCGAAGCCGACCCGTTATTTCGCTTTCCCTGTCGAAGGAGGTGCCCGCATGAACCGGATGCAGCAAGTCGATTTTGATGTCGTCGTCGTGGGCGGTGGCCCGTCGGGCTCAGTCGCGGCGACCGATCTGGCGCGCGGCGGGCACCATGTTTTGCTGCTCGACAAGGCAGGCCGCATCAAGCCGTGTGGCGGCGCGATCCCGCCCCGGCTGATCAAGGATTTCGACATCCCCGATCACCTGATTGTGGCCCGCGCGACCTCTGCCCGGATGATCGCGCCGTCCGACAAGGCAGTCGACATGCCGGTCGGCGACGGCTTTGTCGGTATGGTGGATCGCGAGGTGTTCGATGAATGGCTGCGCGGGCGGGCAGCGCTGACCGGCGCTGAACGACGCACCGGTAGCTTCGACCGGGTCGACCGCGATGCCGATGGCTGTGCTGTCGTCGTCTATACCGAAACGCGTGGCGGTGAGGAGCACCGGGTGCGCACCCGCTGCGTGATTGGCGCGGATGGTGCGCGATCAGCCGTCGCGCGGCAGAATTTGAAGGGCGCGGACAAAGTACCCTGCGTATTTGCCTATCACGAGATTATCAAATCACCCGAAGCGATGGTGGCAGGAGCAGGGTCGGGGGCAGGGTCGGCGGCAGCGATGGCGGCTGCAGACTATGAACCGGGTCGCTGCGACGTGTTCTATCAGGGCAAGCTCTCGCCCGATTTCTACGCCTGGGTGTTTCCGCATGGCGAGACGGCGAGCGTTGGGGTGGGCAGCGCGCACAAAGGCTTTGAGCTGCGTGACGCGATCAAGCGGCTGCGCACGCAAAGCGGCCTGGATGGATGCGAGACGATTCGCTGTGAGGGCGCGCCCATTCCGCTCAAGCCGCTGAAGCGCTGGGACAATGGCCGGGATATCGTGGTGGCGGGCGATGCCGCCGGCGTGGTTGCGCCCGCATCAGGCGAGGGCATTTATTATGCCATGGCCGCCGGGCGATTTGCCGCCGATTCCGTCAGCGCTTTCCTCAAAACAGGTGACGCCAGGGCGCTGAAGCAGGCACGCAGGCAGTTTATGCGCGCGCATGGCAAGGTATTCTGGGTGCTCGGGATCATGCAGCATTTCTGGTACCGCAACGACAAACGGCGCGAACGCTTCGTCAAAATCTGCGAAGACAAGGATGTGCAGGAGCTGACCTGGCAGGCCTATATGAACAAGGAGCTTGTCCGCCGCAAACCAATGGCCCATGTCCGCATCTTCATGAAGGACATGAAGCATCTGTTGGGATCGACGGCGTGACGCAATGAACCGCGCATGGCTGTTTCCCGTTCTCACCGCCGCGCTCGCGACGGGCATTGTGGCGCTGATGGGTGCCACGATTACGATCACCGGGCCCTGGTATGATCAACTGACGCAGCCACGATGGGCACCGCCGGATGGTGCTTATGGCATTGCCTGGACCATTATCTATTCGATCAACGTCGTCGCGCTTGTGACCGGATGGCATGCGATGCAGACGCGTCGCGAAGCCGAGACATTCGTCGCGCTGTGGGCGACCAATGGATTCCTCAACATCTTGTGGAGCCTGTTGTTTTTCCGCCTCCAGCGGCCCGACTGGGCGGTTATCGAAGTGATTTTTCTCTGGCTCTCTGTCGGCTCGCTGATCGTCTATACGTGGCGGCGATCGATGATGGCGTCGATCGTGCTGGTGCCATATCTGCTGTGGGTGACCTTTGCCGGCTATCTCAACATGACGATCGTCCGGCTGAACGCGCCGTTTTCTTGAACCAATCCGCAATGGCATGGTTGTTTGCGAGCGGCACGGCCGCCGACATCATCCTGATCGTGATGGCCATTGAGGCGCTGTGGCTGCGGCTGCGGCAACGCTGGCAGCTTACTGCGATCCTGTGCCGATTGATGCCCGGGGTGCTGATGATGATCGCGCTGCGCGCGGCGCTCACCGGGCAAGGTTGGGCGTGGATTGCGCTGCCGCTGACGCTGTCCTTGCCGTTCCACCTTGCCGATCTGCGTTTCGGCCCGGGACGGCGGGCAAAAAAATAGGGCGGGCCCGTTGCCAGGCCCGCCCAATTTTCTGCTTCAACAGCGATTATTTCTGGGCAGACAGATACGCGATCACGTCTGCACGCTTCTGCGCATCGGGCAGGCCAGGATAGGTCATCTTGGTGCCGGGCACGATGCGCTGTGGGCCTTCAAGATACTGGAACAGCTTTTCAGGCGACCAAGTGATGCCGCTGTTCTTGTTGGCGGGGGAATAGGTGTAGCCCGCAACTTCGCCAGCCTTGCGTCCGACAACCGCATGCAGCGACGGGCCGATCTTGTTCACGCCGGCTTCCACCGCGTGGCACACCTTGCACGCAGCAAATGTCTTTTCGCCGCTTGCCGCGTCACCCGTGAAGGAGGCGAACTTGGCGCCGCTGACGGTATCGACATTGTCGGGGGCCGGGGCGGCAGCCGCAGCAGGCGCTGGCGCAGCGGCGGGCGCAGCCGTAGCGGGCGTGGCTTCTGCTGCCGGAGCGCTCGTCTCTGCGGTTTCGGTGGTGGGTTGGTTCGAACAGGCCGCCAGGGCGAGAGCCGACATGGCTACACCGAGCGCGATCTTGCCAAAACGTGTCGATCCAGTTGAGTACATGTCTATCCTGCTCCTGCGTCGATGGTCGGAACGCCCCGACCTGGCGATCATTTCGGGGCGGCTCCCGCGTCTGTCAAGCTGTGATTGCACGGAAAACCAGCCCTCCGTCATGGTCTTTGCATCGCCCTGAGCCTGTTGACCAGCGTGGTGCGACCAAATGCCGTATCGTGCGTTGGGCGGTCCATGCAAAGGGTGTGGTTTATCACTAATCCCGGATCGGGGTCATCCACCGAACAAAAGTGTGCGGCGTTGCTCGCGCTGCTTGACGAGCAGGGCGTGACCCTTGTGGGGCGGACCAGTTTTCCCGCAGATGATCTGCCAGCGCCCGCGATGCTGGACGCAGTCGGCGTCGACACCGCCGTGCTGTTCGCCGGCGATGGTACCATCAACGCGGCGATCTGTGCGTTGGCAACATGGGAGGGGGCGATCCTGCTGCTGCCCGGCGGGACGATGAACCTGCTGGCCAAGACCCTGCACGGCGATGCCGATCCAGCTGCGATCATCCATGCCGCAAAGGATGCAACGACGCGGATTGCGCTGCCTTATGTCAAGGCCGGAGAGCACCGGGCCTTTGTGGGTGTAATCATCGGTCCGGCGGCGAGCTGGGTGCATGCGCGCGAGATGATCCGGGCGGGCAAGATTCGCGGGCTCAAGCGGGCGATCGGCCATGCCTGGGCGAAGACATTCGGCAGCGGGCTGCGGATGACGGGCGCGCCTGGGCTGCCGCGATCGGCGCAGGCGGTGTTCATTACGCCCGAACCGGACGGGCTGTCTTTGGCCGCAGTGGATGCGCGCGACTGGCGGTCTATCGCCGAGCTGGGATGGGACTGGATGACGGGCGCGTGGGTTGAAGCCGCTGCTGTTACCGAGCTTCATGCGGCATCCGTCCGGCCCGAAAGCCGCAAGCCCGTGCTGGCATTGTTCGATGGCGAGCCGCAGCAATTGCCCCCGCAGACCGACATATCGTCCGGCATAACGCGCGAGCAGTTTATCGCCACTCGGCCACACTGATGATCCGGCTGTTCCACGTCAGCGACATTCATTTTGGTGGGGAGGACAAGCTGGCGCTTGGCTGGTTCGAGCGCGTGGTGAAGAGCGAACAGCCCGATGCGGTGATCGTGACGGGTGATGTGACGATGCGGGCGCGCGACCATGAATTTGCTGCGGCAGAGCGATGGCTTGCGGGACTTGGGTGCCCGGTGACGGTCGAGGTCGGCAATCACGATCTGCCTTACTTCAATCCGTGGGCGCGCGCGTTTCGGCCTTATGCGCGTTATGGTCGGCTCGAGCGGATGATCGAGCGACCGCTTGATATCGCGGGCATCCACATCGTGCCGCTCCGCACCACGGCGCGGTTTCAGCTGCGGCTCAACTGGTCAAAGGGCGTGGTCAGCCAACGGGCGTTGTCGGAAGCATTGGCGGGGATCGAGCAATCGCCTGTCGGGTCGAATATCCTTGTTGCGTGCCATCATCCACTGATCGAAGCGGGGACCAGCAGCACGGCGCGCACGCGGGGCGGGGTGTCGGCGCTCGAGGCGTTGGCGATTGCGGGCGCGCATGCGGTGCTGTCGGGGCATGTGCACGACCCATTCGACATCCTCCACCCCGTTGGCGATCGCGCGCTGCGGCTGATAGGCGCGGGGACGCTGTCTGAACGGGTGCGCGCGACGCGGCCATCGTTCAACGAACTGCGGATCGAGGCGGGGGCCATCGAGACGATCGTGCGGGAGCTGGTGTGATCCGATAGCGGATTGACCGCTGGCCTCTTTGACGCTGGGCATGCTTGACCAATAACGCAAAAGGGCGGCCCGTTGCCGGACCGCCCTCCACGTGACGAAATTGGTGTGGCTCAGCGCTTCGAGAACTGGAAGCTGCGGCGGGCCTTGGCCTTGCCGTACTTCTTGCGCTCGACCGTACGGCTGTCGCGGGTCAGGAAGCCTGCTGCCTTCACCGGCGCACGCAGCACCGGCTCATACTTGGTCAATGCCTGGCTGATGCCGTGCTTGACCGCGCCGGCCTGGCCCGAAAGACCACCGCCCTTGACGGTGCAGATCACGTCATATTGGCCGGTCCGCTCGGCAACGCCGAAGGGCTGGTTGATGACGAGGCGCAGCGTCGGCCGTGCGAAATAGATTTCCTGATCGCGGCCGTTGATGACGATCTTGCCTGAACCCGGCTTGATCCAGACGCGCGCCACGGCATCCTTGCGGCGACCGGTGGCATAAGCGCGGCCCTGCTTGTCGATGATCTGCTCGCGCAGCGGCATCGGCTCGGGCTTGGGGCCGGAATTGTTGACGGGCAGGGCATCACCCAGCGTGGCGGTGTCGCGCGGTGCCTGCGGCGCACCGCCGGCGAGCGAACCGAGATCGGAAAGCGACTGACGATTATCGGACATTAGTTGCCCACCTTGTTCTTGCGGTTCATGCTCGCGATGTCGAGAACCTCGGGGTTCTGGGCTTCGTGCGGATGATCGGGGCCAGCAAAAACGCGCAGGTTGCGCATCTGATCGCGACCCAACGGGCCACGCGGGATCATGCGTTCAATCGCCTTCTCCAGCACGCGCTCAGGAAAGCGGCCTTCGAGCACCTTGCCCGCTGCTACGCCCTTGATGCCGCCGGCATAGCCAGTGTGCTTGTAGTAGATCTTGTCCTTCAGCTTCTTGCCGGTGAAGCGCACCTTGTCCGCATTGATGACGATGACATTGTCACCGCAATCGACATGCGGGGTGAAGCTCGGCTTGTGCTTGCCGCGCAGGACATTGGCGATGATCGTCGCCGCGCGACCGACCACCAGGCCATCGGCATCAACGATATGCCATTTCTTTTCCACTTCGTGCGGCTTGGCCGACTTGGTGGTCTTCATCAGCGCCTTCATGGGGCCAGACCTTCTTTGCTTTGGCAGCCAATGCCGCCGGTAAAAACGAACACGCCGCCCCGGGCAGGAGCGGCGTCGTTGATGGGGCTTCTACGCAGGGGGTGCTAAAAGTCAAGCATATCGGCGGGCTTGGTGACGGGTATCAGAATACCGTTGGATCGAGCCGCATCGTCGTCTTGCTGATTGAGCGAAGGTTTTGACCGTTTTGCACGGTTGTCACCCGCGTTTGTTGATGATCCACGATCAGCCCTGTGGTCCGGTCGATCCGTTGTTGGATGGTGATGTGTACATGGGCCGCTGGGCCACTGGCCTCGCCAGGCGCGCGCACATCGCCTTCTATCTCGGTGTCGATGATTGATTGGCCCGGGGTGTCGGGGCTCAGCCGCACATGCTCCCGGCCAGTGAGCGACGCTGACACGCCTGAAAGCGACTGCCCGGGGGCGGCAACGGGGCGCTCGGCGCCAGGCTCCTTGTCGGCCAATGGCCCTGCGACGATCGATGCCACCAGCGAGGTAAACATCGCGCGCCGACGTGCGGGCGGCAGGCTGCGCATCACCGCGCTCATCTGGCGCACGGTAGCATCCCGCCGACGCTGCAGCGCTGACGATCCTTGCGCCATCGCATCAATGCCATCGCAAATGGCCGTCCACACCGCCTCCTCATCATCAATACCGATGACGTGGCCGTCATGATCCATGTGATACCGAATCGCCTTGCCCCGCAGGCCAGCCATGCCGGCGGCGAACATCGCGCCCGTCGCGCTGCCGGGATCACCGATATTTTCGGTGAGCAGCTCCAGGACATATCCGCTGGGCGTGGCCAGGAAGGTGAGCCGCCGCTCCACCGTAAATCGCTCGACCTGGGCGCCGTTGCGGCGCTCCTCGGTGACGATTTGTCGGATTGCCTTGCCGACCGGCGGGGCAAAGCGCGCCTGTGCGCCGCAGTCCCAAAGCGAAGCCAGCGCCGCCGACAGCGCCAGCGCGACGCTAAGCCGCACGCTGGCCTATGGCGTGGCTGGCGATGATCGCAGCGATCAGCAGAAAGGCGGCGTTGATCTGGTGCGCGACGGCGATGCCGATGGCCACCCCCGACATCAACGTCGCGATGCCCAGCCCGATCTGCAACGCGACCAACAAGCAAATGGCGATGCCGGCCCGTCTTGCGCCCTGTCTAAGCGCCGCCCAGGCCAGGGCACCGAGCCCGAGCGCGGTGGCAAAGGCGAACCAGCGGTGGATGAATTGGACGACGACAGGATTGTCGACGGCATTGCGCCAGGCCGGATCGACCATCGGCACGTTGGCGGGAAACAAGGCGTCGCCCATCAGCGGCCAGCTGGCAAAGGCATAGCCGGCATCGAGACCGGCTGTGAAGGCGCCGAATAGGATCTGAATGCCGAGCAGCAAAAGCGCTGCGACCGCCAAGGGCTGCAACCGGGCCGGTCGCGCGACTGGCCAGCCAGCTAGCACGCGCAGATCAAGCGCGGTCCAGACGATGCCCCCAAGCAATACAAGCGCGGTCGACAGATGGATGGCGAGCCGGACATGGCTGACATCGGTCCGCACCGACAGGCCGGAGGCGACCATCCACCAGCCGATGGCACCCTGCAGCCCGCCCATCGCCAGCAGCGCCGTCAGCCGCCAGCCGTAACCGCGCGGGATCTGCCGACGGACGGCGAACCAGAGCAACGGCACGGCAAAGGCGAGGCCGATCAAGCGGCCGAGCAGGCGGTGGACATATTCCCAGAAAAAGATCGCCTTGAACCCGGCCAGCGTCATGTTGGCGTTGATCGCACGATATTCGGGGATCTTCTTGTAGCCGTCGAACTCGGCCTGCCATGCGGCGTCGCTGAGCGGCGGGACGATGCCGCTGATCGGCTTCCACTGCGTGATCGACAGCCCCGATTCGGTCAGTCGCGTGATTCCGCCCACTGCGACCATCGCGACGATCATGGCGGCAACGATGAACAGCCAGATTGCCATGGCGCGCGGACGGATGCGGAGCATGGTGTGTGTTTGCATAAGCATCTGCGCGCTTTACCCCAAGATGGCGGCGGCGTCATCACCGCCGCTTGGCCGTAGTCTGCAGGAAAAATTGCAGGATGCAGCAATGATATATTGTAACGCATGCACTGACATGCCACATGGCGATCCATGACGAGCCGTGCCCTCCGCGATTCTCCGCTGCTGACCGATATCGGCGTCGATCGACTGGCGATCGGCCTGTCGGGGCTGTGCGCCGTGCATTGCCTGGCGACGGCCGTGCTGGTCGCGCTCGCCGCGTCGGCGGGTGGCTTGCTGCTGTCGCCTGTCATCCATGAAGTGGGGCTGACGATTGCCATCGGGCTCGGCGCGTTGGCGCTTGGGCGCGGCGTGGTGCAGCACGGCTATATGATGCCGGCCGCCATCGGTGCGCTCGGCCTAGGCGTGATGGCGGGGGCGATGTCGCTGCCGCATGATGGCAATGGCGAAACGCTGTTCACGCTCATCGGTGTCGGGCTGCTCGCGCTTGGCCATGATCTGAATCGACGGGCGGCGAACTGACGCGCCTTGCGATAGGGTGTCCCAGCGCCTAGGTTTGGCTGATGGGCGTTCATCAACATCACGAACATGCGGGCGCTGCGCTTGCAAATGCCGCGCAGGCGACGCTTGAGCGATCCGGCGAGCAATGGACCACCATGCGCGCCCGGATTTTTCACGCGCTGGCTGGGTTCGACAAGCCGGCTTCGGCCTATGACATTGCCGAGGCGGTATCGAAGGCGGAGGGGCGCCGCGTTGCCGCCAACAGCGTGTACCGCATTCTCGACCTGTTCGTGACCGCCAACCTGGCGCGACGTGTCGAGAGCTCAAACGCCTATATCGCCAACGCCCACCCCGATTGCCTGCACGACTGCATCTTTCTGGTATGCGATATATGCGGCCAGACCACGCATCTCGACAATGACATCATCACGCGCGGCGTACGATCGGCCGCCGAGGCGGCGGGATTTTCGCCTGAGCGCCCGGTGATCGAAGTGCGCGGCAAATGCGCGGCGTGCGACTGAGCCGCTAGAGCGGTTTACCCATCCGGATAAGCGGCACGGCCACCCCGTCTACAGGGGCTGCCTCGACTTGCTCGATCGCCGCATAACCACAGGCCCGATAAAGCGGCTCGCCGGCCAGTGTTGCCATCATCTCGGCACGCATGAACCCTGCCTGGCGCGCGGCGTCTTCGCAAAGGGCGAGCAACCGCCGCCCCACACCGCGACGGGCAAAGGCGGGGGCGGTGAACATCGCCCGGATGCGCGCGGCATCGTGCGCCGGGTCAAGCACACGCGCATCGCGCAACGCGCCGCTATGATCGCCGCCATATAAGGTGGCGCGGTGGCTCCAGCCGCCGCATCCTGCCAGCGCCTCACCATCGTGGAGGAGGAAATAACAGCCATCGGCAATCAACTGGGTGTCGAGCCCCATCACCGCGCGGCTGGCGATGATCTGGGCTGGCGTGAGAAAACCGCGCTGCAGATCGCCAATGGCATTGGCCATCAGGGTGCGAATGGCGGGGATATCATCGGCGGTGGCAAGGCGATGGTGGAAGCCGGTCATGCATTTATGTCACATTTTGCTGCAAATCGCGGGCATCGATAGCGAGTAATCGACTCGGGCAAAAGCGTCGGGTAATCCGGCACGATGGTAGATCGCCCCCCCACGCCGTTGTTGGACACGGTTCATTCGCCGCATGATTTGCGTTTGTTGTCAGCAGATCAGTTGCCGCAATTGGCGGATGAGCTGCGGGCTGAGGTGATATCAGCGGTTGGCGTGACGGGCGGTCATCTGGGGTCGGGGCTTGGCGTGGTCGAGCTGACGACGGCGATCCATTATGTATTCAACACGCCGGAGGACCGGCTGGTGTGGGACGTTGGCCATCAATGCTATCCGCACAAGGTGCTGACCGGCAGGCGTGACCGTATCCGCACGCTGCGCATGGGCGGGGGGCTGTCGGGTTTCACCAAGCGCAGCGAATCTGAGTACGACCCGTTCGGCGCGGCGCACAGCTCGACCTCGATCTCGGCGGCGCTGGGTTTTGCGATCGCCAACAAGATCGCGGGCAAGCCAGGCAAGGGGATTGCGGTCATCGGCGACGGATCGATGTCGGCGGGCATGGCCTATGAGGCGATGAACAATGCCGCGCAAGCCGGCAACCGGCTGGTGGTGATCCTCAACGACAACGACATGTCGATCGCGCCGCCAGTGGGTGGCCTGAGCGCGTATCTGTCGCGCATCGTCTCGAGCCGCGAGTTTTTGGGCTTGCGCGATTTTGCCAAGCGGGTGGCCAAGCTGTTGCCGAGCCCACTCGCGGCGGGCTTGAAGAAAACCGACGAGTTCGCGCGTGGCATCGCGATGGGCGGCACCTTGTTTGAAGAGCTGGGCTTTTATTATGTCGGGCCGATCGATGGGCATAATCTCGATCACCTGATCCCGGTGCTCGAGAACGTCCGCGATGCAGAACAAGGCCCGATCCTGGTCCATGTCGTGACCAAGAAGGGCAAGGGCTATGGCCCGGCCGAGGCGGCAGCCGACAAGTACCACGGCGTACAGAAGTTCGACGTGGTCTCAGGCGTGCAGGTGAAAGCCCCACCCGGGCCACCCGCTTATCAGAATGTGTTCGGCGAGACGCTGGCCAAGCTGGCCGAGACCGACAAGACGCTGTGCGCGATCACCGCTGCCATGCCCTCGGGCACGGGGCTCGACAAGTTCGCCAAGGCGCATCCTGAGCGCTTCTTCGATGTCGGCATTGCCGAGCAGCATGCGGTGACGTTCGCGGCCGGGCTGGCCGCGCAAGGCATGCGGCCGTTCTGCGCGATCTACTCGACCTTCCTGCAGCGCGCCTATGATCAGGTGGTGCATGATGTCGCGATCCAGAACCTGCCGGTGCGCTTTGCGATTGACCGCGCCGGCCTCGTCGGCGCTGATGGCTGCACGCATGCCGGCAGCTTTGACGTGACGTATCTCGCGACGCTCCCCAACTTCGTGGTGATGGCAGCGGCCGATGAGGCCGAGCTGGTCCACATGACCTATACCGCCGCTTGCCACGACACCGGCCCGATCGCGCTGCGCTACCCGCGCGGCAACGGCACCGGCATCGCGCTGCCCGCGACGCCTGAACGGCTCGAGATCGGCAAGGGGCGCATCGTGCGGCACGGCCACAAGGTCGCGATCATGTCGCTCGGCACCAGGCTAAACGAAGCGCTCAAGGCCGCCGACGCGCTCGATGCCAAGGGGCTAAGCACCACGGTTGCCGATCTGCGCTTTGCCAAGCCACTCGACGAGGCGCTGATCAGGAAGCTGCTGACCACGCATGAAGTGGCGATCACGATCGAGGAGAATGCGGTCGGTGGTCTGGGCGCGCATGTGCTGACCTTTGCCAGCGACACCGGCCTGATCGACGCCGGGCTCAAACTGCGCACGCTGCGTCTGCCCGATCTGTTCCAGGACCATGACAAGCCCGAACGCCAATACGCCGAAGCCCGCCTCGACGCCGACGCCATCATCGACGAAGTCCTCAAAGCGCTGCGGTGGAATGAAAACAGCGTCGAAGTGCGGGCCTGACCGGCAGGGAGTCGATCCGGCCAGGCCCGTTCCCCCCTTTACCCGCCAAGATAATGGGTTTGCGCGGCATCGGTCGCGTTGATCGCAAGGATTGACCGGGCTTCTGACGGCGGCCGCGCCGTTCCGTGCCGGGTGGCACCCGCGACAATCACGCGCTCAAGCAATTCCTGGCCCTCGGTCCACCAGCCAACGCCGCTGGTTGCGTTGATGTGGCCCTGCGGCCCGGCGTCGACGAAGTGACTGCCCCAGGCGACCGCCAGGCTGTGCGCCCGCTCGATCGAAATCCATGGATCATCGGTGCTGGCGACGAGAATCGACGGAAAGGGCAGCGGCGTGGATGGCGATGGCCCGAAGGATTTCAGCTCTGCCCGCGCATCGTCACGGTCGACATCGGCTGGCGCGACCAGCAACGCGCCCGCCACCGGCCATCCATAGGGCTGGCTCGACAGCGACGCCCACCAGGCAACAGCCAGGCAGCCCAGGCTATGCGCAGCGAGCACGACTGGCGCCTTGGACTGGCGGATTGCCTGATCGAGCTTGGTGACCCAGGCATTGCGATGGGGACCGTGCCACATGCCCAGTTCGACGCGCGCGGTATCGGTACGGGCCTGTTCCCACAATGTTTGCCAATGCGAGGGCCCCGATCCACCAAGCCCAGGCACCGTCAACACCACAGGCTGGTTATGGCCATCACGATAGGAAGCGATGCTCATCATCCGTCTCCTTGATGCGCGACCAGGCTTGCCGTGGATCGGCGACCGATTCCCGATAGCGCTGGCGTCGATTTATATCCTATCAAATTAGTAGGCGATCAGCCATGCGACCGGACGCGCCAGCATTGCGGCGACCCGAAACTGCGTTCAAAGAAGCGTGACATGCCCAAAATTCGTATCGATCAACTGCTCGTCGACCGTGGCCTTGCCGAGAGCCGGACGCGGGCGCAGGCGCTGATCATGGCGGGGCTGGTGTTTGTGGGGACGCGCAAGATCGAGAAGCCCGGGCAAACACTGCCCGACGATACCCAGATTGAGCTGAAGGGGCGCGATCACCCCTGGGTATCGCGCGGCGGGATCAAGCTGGCGCACGGGCTGGACCATTTCGGCTGGGATGTGGCAGGCGCGGTCGCGCTCGATGTGGGGTCATCGACCGGTGGTTTTACCGATGTACTGCTCAGCCGGGGCGCGGCGCGCGTCTATGCCGTCGATAGCGGCACCAACCAGCTGGCGTGGAAATTGCGGCAAGACGAACGCGTGATTGTCCACGAACAAACCAGCGCGCGCATCTTGACGGCGGCGCATATCCCCGAGCCGATTGATCTGATCGTCTGCGATGCGAGCTTTATCTCGCTGGCCAAGGTGCTGGCCGTGCCGCTCGGGTTCGCTGCGGCCGATGCCCGCGCCCTGGTGCTGGTCAAGCCGCAGTTCGAGGCTGGTCGGGACGAAGTGGGCAAGGGTGGGGTGGTGCGCGACCCGGCCATTCATGCGCGGGTATGCGATGAGGCGGCCGCCTGGCTCATGGAGCAGGGCTGGCACGTTGCCGGCATGGCGACCAGCCCCATCACCGGGCCGGAAGGCAATGTGGAATTCCTGCTAGCTGCGTATCGGTGACACGGGCGCGCACACACGGCCATCAAGAAGCTTTGCCTGATGCGTATAAAATGGATTAGGTTTGCCAACGCCACACCTGGGGTGTCGAATCGTCTGTTCCCAACACGGACGCAGCAGACCTAGTTGAAAAGGGGAAAATGTGAGAGAAATTGCATCGAAGCAGCAGCTTCGACTGGCGTTTTTGCGGTCGGCCGTCGTGACGGTGCCGTTCATTCTCTTATTAGGTTTTGCGTCGGCCCGCAGCGTGACGGTGGGTGCGGACAATCAATGGTATGCGGCATTGGCAAAACCCGCCCTGACCCCGCCGGATTGGGCCTTTCCCGTCGCCTGGATCGCCATTTACGTGTTGATCGGCCTGGCGTTGGCGATGGTGATCAACGCGCGGGGATCAACGATCCGTGGCCTGGCGATTGGGCTGTTTGCGGCGCAGATGGTGGCCAATCTGGTCTGGACGCCGATCTTCTTTGGCGCGCATCAAATCTTCTGGGCGCTGGTGACGCTGGCCGCGATGTTCGCCTTTGCGCTCGCGACGACAATCGCCTTTGGGCGGATTCGCGGGGGGGCTGCGGTATTGATGGTGCCCTATCTATGCTGGATCGTCTTTGCCGGTTATCTTACCTATATGATTGGTGTGCTCAACCCCGATGCCGAAACCCTTGTGCCGTCGGCGTCGAGCACCCAGATTATTGGCTGAACAAATCCAGGAATTCATGATGCAAACCGAAAATCGCCTGTTCGATGATTTCGCCAAATTCGTGAACGGTGCGGCGGGCACGCTGGCCGGCATGGGGCGCGAGGCCGAACAGGGCGCGCGCGCGCGCGCCAAGGAGTGGATCGGTGGGCTGGAATTCGTCTCGCGCGAAGAGTTCGACGCGGTCAAGGCGATGGCTGCTGCTGCCCGGGACGAGGCGGATGCACTGCGTGCCCGGCTCGACGCCCTTGAGGCGGCCGCTGGCCAGCCTTCCGCCCCAAAGCCAGCCGCCAAAGCCAAGAAATCAACTGGCGGGGCCTGACAATCGTCGTTTTCCACAGCTTTCTAGGGCAGGGGCGGCGGCAACGCTTGCCCCGCCCTGGCCATATTGGCACGCGGTGCAGTGGAAGAAGCGATTGCGGGGGAATATTCAATTGAAGCTGCATGAGGCCGATGATGAGCGCGACGACGCAGCGCCAATCGACATGCTCGAAAGTTATTATGCCGCGCATGGCTGGACGCATGAGCGCGAAGATGACGAGGTTGTCGCCCATGTAAAAGGCAGCTGGACCGAATATGAACTCCGCGCGCTTTGGCGCGAGGAGGACAGCGTCCTGCAGTTCCTGGCCTTTCCCGACATCCGCGTGACGGATGAACGCCGCTCCGCGATTTACGAGGCGATTGGCCTCGTCAACGAGCAGCTTTGGGTCGGCCATTTCGAGCTGTGGTCGTCGAGCGGTATCCTGCTCTATCGCCATGCCGCGCTGATCGACGGCAGCGACGAGGGTACCTTGTCTCTTGCTGCCGCTGAATTGCTGATCGAGTCGGCGATCGACGAATGCGAGCGTTTTTATCCGGTGTTCCAGTTCGTGATGTGGGGCGGCAAGAGCCCGAAGGAAGCGCTCGCCGCGGCACTGACCGAGACCCAGGGCGAAGCGTGACGATCGACCGGCTATGGCTGGTCGGCTGCGGCAATATGGGCGGGGCGATGCTCCGCCAGTGGATTGCGAGCGGAACGATCGCGCCTGATCAGGTCGATGTCGTCAATCGCACCGACCGCGCTCTGCCACCGGGCGTGCGGCAGGCGCGGGTGCTGCCCGAGGGGCCATTGCCCGATGCCATCATGCTTGCGATGAAGCCGCAGCAGCTGGACGAGGTTGCGGCGACGCTGGGCGATCGGATGAAGGGTGTGCCGCTGCTCATCTCGATTCTGGCGGGTGTCGAGGAACCGGCAATAGCGTCACGCTTTTCGGCAGGCACAATCCTTCGGGCGATGCCGAACTTGCCGGTGGGTATCGGCAAAGGCGTCGTCGCGCTGCATGCCGACAGCGCAGATGGTGCCATGCGGGCTGAGATCACGCAATTCATGCAGCCGTTGGGGCTGGTGGAATGGGTCGATCCCGCGCTGTTCAACGCCGTTACCGCGCTGGCGGGGAGCGGTCCGGGCTTTCTTTATCGTTTCATCGATGCGCTGGCAGGCGCGGGCACGGCGCTTGGCCTGCCCGATGATCAGGCGCAGCGGCTTGCTCTCGCCACGGTTGAAGGATCTGCGCTGCTGGCGGCGGCTGCCGATGCGCCGCCGGCTGTCTTGGCTGACCGGGTTGCGAGCCCGGGGGGATCGACGCGCGAGGGGCTGAAGGTGCTCGATCGGGACCACGCATTATTGCAGCTACTAACCGACACGCTAACGGCGGCGTGCACGCGCAATGCGGAAATGGCAGCCGCCGCACGCTGAAGATCATCGATAATGCCGCATATCCGCGCTGCCGACGCGGGTTAGGCTGGCTGATGGTCACGCCTGCGCCGCCCCGGATCGCCGTACCTGATCCGCCGTACCAGCATACCGTGGAAAGGGATTACCACAAACCGCGCCCGAGTTGTCCCAGTGGCTGACCCATTTTGAGCTTGCGCGGATACTGATTTATTTTTAACAGACCGATAGTTGCAAAATATTGCTGCTTGCGCGTTAGGAGCGATGACGGAATTCGATAAATTTGAGTCGATCATGGATCGATTGCGCCTCGTTGTCGAAGACCTCGACAAGGTTTCCCTATCGGCTGGCCCCAGCCATTCGATGCGGCTGGATGTTTTGTGCCATTTACAGCGCGCTCTGGACCTTTTTGACGAGCTTCCCGGGCCCAAGGCCTAGCTTGCGATGGCTTTCGGCAGCTTTGTCGATTGCCTTGGCGACGCGATCGCAGCCCCTCGCAGTTAGGCGGATGAAGCTCTTGCGTCGGTCATCAGTATTAGGTGTGCGCGTGATAAAGCCTGCGTCGATTAGCGCAGTAATGTAGCGTATTGCGGTCGTTTGTGGCCCACCCGAAGCAATGCAGGCACTTGTGATGCACACCTGGGTATTGTTGTGAAAAGCGACAAATAGATCCAGCATTATGTTCCATGCCGGATTTATAAATAGCGCCATATCAGAAAATGCTTCCTCAGCCGCAGCATTTGCTTTCAGCCAGCCCTTGGCGATTGCCACACGGGCAGCATCTGGTCCGTTTGAACAATAATATTCTGTTGCCGTACTTGCCATCCCCTCTACCCCCAAGCTCAGGAGAATCGCGATCAAAAACCGCACCAAAAAAGATATCTGAGACACACGAGAAAATAGCAAGATGTAAAAAATACCGTAGCGGACTCACAAAATGAGACGTCCGGTTTAATCGGCTGAAAACCGCCATTGCGGCGTGAACAGACGAGCCGCAGCTCGATCAAAAACCGTACCCGTTATTCGATTAGTGCTGCCATGAGCGCCTTGTCGGACTCAGGGATCAATCCCTCGAGCACGGCCCAAAAGCCCCCCACTGCGCCCTGTCCGGCGCTGGCATAGGCCGCCGACAACCGCGTGCGGATCGAATCGAACAGCGCGGCTTCCAGTGATTTTCCGGCAGCGCTCAACCGCAAGAGCCGCTGGCGCCGATCACTTTCACCCGCGCGCGCCTCGATCAATTCGCGCTCGATCAGGTCGCTGAGCACCCGGCCGAGCGATTGCTTGGTGATGGAGAGCAGCGCGAGCAGCTGACTGACCGTGAGATCGGGCTGGCGGGCAATGAAATAAAGCGCACGGTGGTGCGCACGACCGAGACCTTGGGCGGCCAGGCCGTCATCCGCCGCGCGCGTCAGGTTGCTATAACCGAAATATAATAGCTCGATACCGCGACGGACTTCTGACTCGCGCAGGAACAGCGGGGATGCGGAAGGCGGTGAGACAGGCATGTTGACCAACTTTGCCCGCTTCCATAGAGGGGTCAAGCGCCGATAGCCCCGCAAATGGTGAGGACGATGCTCGACAATATTCTGCACGATGGCGAGCCCTGCTTCACGGTGATAGAGCATGCGTCCCCCACGCCAAGTACCGAGCGTGCCGCAATGCTCCAGAATCCGGGCTTTGGCCGCGTGTTCAGCGATAACATGGCGACTATCCGCTACAGCGAGACCAAGGGATGGCATGATGCGCAAATTTGTCCGCGCGCGCCCTTCCAGATCGACCCTGCATCGGCCGTGCTGCATTATGCGCAGGAGATTTTTGAGGGGATGAAGGCCTATCGGCTGCCGGATGGCGGCACGGCCTTGTTCCGTCCCAACGCCAATGCCCGCCGGTTTCGCGCCTCTGCCGAGCGGATGGCGATGGTGCCCTTGCCCGATGCGCTGTTTCTGGAGGCAGTCCGGCGCCTCGTGCTGCGCGAGCGCGACTGGATTCCAGCGACGGCGGAAGGCTCGCTGTATCTTCGTCCGTTCATGGTCGCGAGCGAGGTTTTCCTCGGTGTGAAGCCCTCGACGGAATATATCTTCGCCGTCATCGCCTCGGCCGCCGGGCCGTACTTCAAGGGCGACGCGCCGGCCGTGTCCCTGTGGGTGTCGCAAGACTATACTCGGGCCGCGCCGGGCGGGACCGGGGCGGCCAAGTGCGGCGGCAACTATGCCGCCGGCCTGATGGCGCAGGCCGATGCGACCCGGCGCGGGCATGATCAGGTGCTGTTCCTCGATGCAGTCGAGCGGCGCTGGATCGAGGAACTGGGCGGCATGAACATCTTCTTCGTTTTCGAGGACGGATCGCTTTCCACGCCCTCGCTCAGCGGGACGATCCTGGCTGGAATTACCCGTGATTCGATCATCACGCTCGCGCGCGACCAGGGGCTCACGGTGCGCGAGGAAGGCTATACCATCGACCAATGCCGCGCGGACGCCGAGAGCGGCCGGCTGGTCGAGGCGTTTGCGTGCGGTACTGCCGCCGTCGTGACCTCGATCGGATCGATGACGCTCGGGGACGACCGGTTCGTGATTGGCAGCGGCGGGCCAGGGCAGATCACGGGCAAGCTCCGCCAGTCGCTGATCGAGATACAGCGCGGCCTGGCGCCTGATAGGCATGGCTGGATCGACCGGCTTGATTGAAACCACCGACTTGGTGACGTTGCCCCTTTTCACCGGTGCAATCAGCCCCTAAAGCCCGCCGTTCCGTTGGGGCGTCGCCAAGTGGTAAGGCAGCGGCTTTTGGTGCCGCCATTCGCAGGTTCGAATCCTGCCGCCCCAGCCAGCTTTCAGAAAAATCGCTAAAAATTGGGCATTTGCCGGTTTTGGGCATCATCCACGTGCGGTGCTATGCGCTGGCGGGCGGGGCAGCTTGTCAGCCTGTCCTCGCTCTTACGCTACGGGGCTGCAGTGCATCGACGCGCTCGCAATGGCGGGTGATCCTGCCCGAAGGATGGGATGACGCAGGCTATCGGGATTACTCGACCAGCGCCGCCAGTTGCTCGGCTGCAGCGGCCCAGCCATCCTCGAAGCCCATCGCCTTGTGCTGTGCGCATTTCTCCGCATCCCAGTGGCGGGCACCGGCGCGGTAGCGGGTGCCTTCACCTTCCGCTGCGATCTCGAAGAAGCCGACCATGAAGGGCCCCTGCGGAATCCAGCCAACCCGAAAGGCATCGGTGAATACGAAGCGTTGACCGGGAACGACTTCCAGAAACACGCCTTCGCCTTCGGAGCGTTCGCCATTGGGCCCGTGCATCACCATCGCGCTGCGCCCGCCCGCGCGCCAATCATACTCAATAACCTCGGCGCGCCAGGGCTTTGGGCACCACCATTCCTCGATCCGCCGGGTCATCGCGTCCCACACCCGCTCGGGCGGGGCGGCGATGTAGCGCTCGACCGTGAGTTCGAGCAGCGGGGTGGTGGTTACATCGGGAAGCGACATGGTAAACTCCTTTGACGGTCAATCGCGATCGGGCGCGCCGAGCGGGAAGAAGTGGCGATAGGGCCGGGCTTCATCGACCACGCGCACAATCGACGGGCGCGCGAGCAACCGTGCGCGATAGGCGCGGAGCGTGGCAAAGCCCTCCGGAATCTCCTGCACCCAATCAGCGTAGAACAGCGCTGGGCCGCCCGCACAGTCAGCGAGCGAGAAATCCTCGCCGGCTGCCCATGTTCGCCCTGCGAGCTGCGCATCGAGCCACGGATAGACCTTGTCCAGCGCCTCGCGCGCGCGCGCGGAACGCGGGCCATGTCGGGCGTCAGCGTGAGGAATGGCAAATGCTCCGCGACTACCGCCTGCACCGGCATCATCACATGATTGTCAAAGATGCGATCGAGCATGCGGACTTCGCGTGCGGCATCAGGGTCCGCAGGGATTAAGCCGGGCGCGACATGTTCGACGATGACGCTGGATTCCATCACCGGCACGCGGTCATCGACCAGCAGCGGAAACTTGCCGACCGGCCATAACTGCAGAAAAGCGGCTTCGTTTTCCGGATGGTCGCTGCCGGAAATGTTGCGGAAGGTGAAGGCTGTACCGGTCTCGTACAGCGGGATCAGCGCCTTCCACGTGTAGGATGAGAAAGGGTGACCGAAGAGTTCCAGTGCCATCGCGTCAACCTTTCAGTGCCGCTTCGATCGTCGCGATATCGATCTTAGTCATCGTCATCATCGCCTCGAATGCGCGCTTCGATGCTGCCTTGTCGGGACTGGAGAGGGCCGTGCCCAGCGCGCGCGGGATGATCTGCCACGATACGCCCCATCTGTCCTTGCACCAGCCGCACATGCTTTCTGTGCCGCCATTGCCAATGACCGCCTCCCAAAGGCGGTCGGTCTCTTCCTGCGTATCGGTGTGGACCTGGAAGGAGATGGCATCGCTGTGGAGATGGCCGGGGCCACCATTGAGCCCGACAAACGGCATGCCGCACACGGTGAACTGGACCGTCAGGACGGTGCCTTGCTGCCCGGCGGGATAATCGCCGGGGGCACGATGAACCGCTGCGACATGGCTGTCGGGGAAGGTGGCCGCATAGAAGTTGGCAGCCTCTTCCGCCGTGCCGTCAAACCACAGGCAGGGAGTGATCTTTGTCATGCCGACGCTCTTGTCAGGCTCTGGAGCCAACCAGGGCGAACACGGCACCGTGCGGATCGATACCGACCATGGAAAAATCGCCGCCCGGAATTTCGGTTGGCGGCTGGACGATGCTGCCACCATTCGCCGTGATCGCTCCAACCGCGCGATCGATGTCGGGCACGCGGAAATAATAGGTCCATGCTGAGACTGGCATCTGCGGCATCTTCGGCATGACCGCACCAATCATGCCGTGTCCGGGAGGCGATCCGTCGGGCGCGCGGCCGGCGTGGCGCAGGAATTGGTATTTGCCGAGCGGGCCCATGTCCATCTCGCCATCCTTCACCCAACCGAAGCGCTGCCCATAGAAATGAAGCGCGGCCGCCGGATCGTCCGACGACAGTTCGTTCCACGCGCAGTGACCGGGGCGGGGCATGTCATAGGAGAAGGACAGGCTGGTAGCGTCGGGCTGGTCGGCTGGCGGCGTCGGCTTCATGACGTAGAATAAAGCACCCTGCGGATCGGCGACAAACGCCATCCGGCCGACACCGGGCATATCCAACGGCTCCATGTGCACTGCGCCGCCGCCATCGACGATTGACCGCGCCATTGCATCGACATCTTCGACAGACACATAGCCGAGCCAACCGGCGCGTCCGCCGCCTGCCTGCATCTCTGGCGTCAACGGCATCAGTCCGGCGACTGGGCCATTGGCGGACGAGATCATGCGATAGTCGATCGGACCGCTTGGCGCGGCCTCGATCTCCCAGCCGACGACCTTTTGATAGAAATCGCGTGCGCCGTCAGCGTCGGGGGTGATCAGTTCATACCAGATGAAGTCGCCGTGATGGTTTGTCATTTCATTTCTCCACAACGAAGACGGGCTCGAACCCGCCAAAGATCATCCGCTTGCCGTCAAAGGGCATGGGCTCCGCCATCATGCGCGGATCGGTCCGCATCTTTTCCATCGCAGCGTCGCGCGTTGGCTTGTCGGGCCATTCGATCCAGGAGAAGATGACCGTCTCACCGTCTTGGAGGGCGACCGAGCGGGGAAAATCGGTGGTGTGGCCGGTGGGAACATCGTCGCCCCAGCCTTCCACCACGCGGAGCGCGCCGAATTCGATGAAGTATTTGTCGACGCTGCGGGCATGGTTGATGAACGCGTCGCGCTTGTCGGCCTGAACCGGGATGACGAAGCCGTCGATATACATGATGTTTCTCCTGCTCGTTTGACCGCACTCAGGCGTCGGCGGCCTCTGTCGGCGATGCCGCACCCATGGCTGCATCAGGATCCATCCACATCGGGCCAAAGCCGTGCCCGTCGGGATCCTCGACGCCGCGTGAATACATGAAGCCTTCATCCTCAGCGCCGTGCACTTCGCGACCGCCTGCGGCGATGGCATTTGCAGCAAAGGCATCGACCGCCGCGCGCGAGTCGAGCGATAGCGCGAACAACGCACCACTGCTCGCTTTGGCGTCGATGATTGGTTTGCTGGTCAGCGTGCCATAAAATTCGGGCGTCGCGAGCATGAAGGTGATCGAATCGGACCAATGCATCGATGCAACGACATCGCTGGAAAAGGCGGTGTCCCGCGTGCATCCTATTGCTTCGTAAAAGGCACACGATGCGGCAACGTCAGCCACGGGCAAGCTGATAAAGATCCTCTTTGTCACGGCGCAATTCTCCTGTGCGACTCGGGGTTTGCACTTGATGAGCCGATAAGTTACAAAAAACAACTATGAAGTTAGAAAAAGTGACTGATAACGGACTGTCGAAACGCTGGTACGATGATGCCTGCGGCACCGCTCTTGCGATGGAGTTGATCGGTGAACGCTGGGCTTTGTTGATCGCACGCGAGCTTATGTTCGGCGCGCGCAGATTTGGAGAACTTCGCGCCGGGCTGCCCGGGATTAGCGCCAACGTGCTCACGCAAAGGCTCGCGGGGATGGAGAAGGTGGGGATCCTCATCCGCCATACACTGCCGCCGCCGGCGTCGGTGCAGGTCTATGAGCTGACCCCCTGGGGCTATGGCGCTGAGGTTGCCATTCAAGAATTGGGGCGCTGGGCGGCGCAATCGCCGCTTCATGATCCCACGCTGCCGTTCAGTGCAGCCTCCGCCATGCTGTCGTTTCGCACGATGATCGATCGGTCGCGCAGCGGTGCGTTCGGGGCGTCGGTTGGCTTTCGGCTGGGCAAGGACGGTTTCCTCGCGCGGGTCGACGAGTCGGGCATTGTCATTCGGCGCGGCGATGCATCGGGCGACGTCAACTTCGACACCGATCCGATGACGCTTGCCTCCATCGTCTATGGCGGCAGGCCAATTGCCGATGCGGAAGGCGCGGGGACGCTACGGATTACAGGCGAGCGCGCCCTGGCAGAGCGCTTCGTCACGCTGTTTCCGCTGCCGACGAAAATCGACGGGGCGCAATAGGCACTTTACCCGCTACCCTCCACTGGGCATTGAGCTTGCAGCCATGCTTGGCCTAGAGGCGTTACCATGACCGACATTCCCAACACCCAGCCCGACAGCCGCGACACCACGATCATGGAGGCCCCCGACAAGGTGGTGAAGGTCCGTGAGATGTTCGGCATCGATTCGGACATGGAAGTGCCCGCCTTCTCCGAAGCCGATGAGCGCGTGCCCGATCTTGACCCGGCTTATGTGTTCGATGCGGATACGACGCTGGCAATCTGCGCAGGCTTTGCGTTCAACCGGCGCGTGATGGTGCAGGGGTATCACGGCACCGGCAAATCGACGCATATCGAGCAGGTGGCGGCGCGGCTGAAATGGCCGTGCATCCGCATCAACCTCGATGCCCATATCAGCCGGATTGACCTGGTCGGGCGCGACGCCATCGTGCTGAAGGATGGCCAGCAGGTCACCGAGTTCCGTGAGGGGCTGCTGCCCTGGGCGCTCCAGACGCCGACCGCCTTGGTGTTCGATGAATATGATGCCGGTCGCCCGGACGTGATGTTCGTCATCCAGCGCGTGCTGGAAACAGAGGGCAAGCTGACGCTGCTCGACCAGAATCGTGTGATCCGGCCCAATCCATGGTTCCGGCTGTTTGCGACCGCCAACACGGTGGGCCTGGGCGACACGAGCGGGCTGTATCACGGCACGCAGCAGATCAATCAAGGCCAGATGGATCGCTGGAACATCGTCGTCACGCTCAATTATCTGCCGGCGATCGTCGAGGCGCAGATCGTGCTCGCCAAATCGGGCGAGTATGACAAGCCGCACGGCAAGGAAGTGGTGGATAACATGGTCCGCGTGGCGGACCTGACGCGCAAGGGCTTTATCAACGGCGATATCTCGACCGTGATGAGCCCGCGTACCGTCATCACCTGGGCGCA
>CAZXBM010000038.1:0-33810 GCA_964638495.1 uncultured Stakelama sp.
GCGACGCCCGGGCCATCACCCCGCCATCTCAAGGAATCCACCAATGCCCAAGACCATTTTGATCACGGGCGCTGCCACCGGCTTTGGCCGCGACACCGCCGAAACCCTCGCCACGGCGGGGCATAATGTGTTCGCCTCGATGCGCGGCACCACCAGCCGCAACGCGGAAGCCGCCGCCGCGCTGACCGCGCAAGGCGTCACCGTCGTCGAACTCGACGTGAGCGACGATATGTCGGTCGACACCGCCATCGCGGAGGTTATCGCCAAGGCAGGTAAGCTCGATGTGCTCGTCAATAATGCCGGTCTGGCCTCGGCGGGTGTGTCTGAAGCCTTTACCGCGGATCAGGCGAAAACCCTGTTCAACACCAATGTCGTCGGCGTCATCCGCACCACCCGTGCGGTCCTGCCTGCGATGCGCGCGGCGGGCGACGGCCTGATTATCAACATCGGTTCGATCCTGGGCCGGGTGACCTTCCCGTTTTTTGGCATCTATGGCGCAACCAAGTTCGCGCTTGAGGCGCTGACCGACAGCTATCGCTATGAGCTGTCCCAGCTTGGCGTCGATGTCGCGCTGGTCCAGCCGAGTGCCTACCCGACCAACATGTATTCGGCGATCCAGCAGCCTGCCGATCAGGCACGCGTGGAAGCATATGGCGAGATTGGCACGATCCCCGGCAAGATGTTCGAAGGCTTCATGGGGATGTTCCAGGGCGAAAATGCCCCGAACCCGCATGATGTCGCCGCCGCCATCGTCACGTTGATCGATACGCCCAAGGGCGGCCGCCCAGCGCGTACCGTGGTCGGCCAGTCGTTTGGCGCGGATGCGATCAACGACGCAACCGCCCCGGTCCAGCACGGCGCGGTCGAGGCACTCGGCCTTGGCGCGCTCGCCACAATCGCCGGTTAACCCAGACACCGGGAGGGCCACTCCCTCCCGGCGCTCGTAATTCGGAGTGTTCAAGATGAACGCCAATGTCGATCTCGTTCGTTCCTTTTACGCAGCACTTGGCCGGGGCGATGTGCCCGGGCTACTCGGGCTGCTTCACGCCGACCTCGAATGGACCGAGGCCGAGGGCTTTCCCTATTACAGCGGCACCTGGCGTCAGCCTGAGGATATCCTCAACAAGCTGATCGTACCACTGATGACCGACTGGGACGATTTCTCGGCCGTCGCCGATGACTTCATTGCCGAGGGCGACCGGGTGGTCAGCCTTGGCGTCTATGGCGGCGTGAGCAAGGCAACCGGTAAGACCATGCGCGCACCCTTTGCCCATGTCTGGCGCATCGCAGATGGCAAGCTCAAGCGCTTTGACATGTACACCGACACGTTGCTTGTCGACCGGGCGATGCAGCCATGAACCGAGTCGCCATCGTCACTGGCGCCAGTCGCGGAATCGGCCGCGCGACCGCACTCCGGCTCGCGCAGGATTTCGATGCGGTCGCCATTGTCGCGCGGACCGAGGAAACACTTGCCGCCACGGCCAACGCGATAACCGCTGCCGGGGCTACGCCATTGGCGCTGGCGCGCGACCTTCGTCTTCCGGCAGCCGCTGGAGACGTCGCGGCAACGGTGCTCGATCGGTTCGGCCGGATCGATGCCCTCGTCAATATCGCTGGCGCGGTGCCGCAGGCGGACTTGTTTACGATGACCGATGCCGAATGGGATGACGGGCTCTCGCTCAAATTCCATGGCATGCGGCGCCTGACGATCGCGGCCTGGGATGCGCTGAAGGCGTCGCATGGATCGGTTGTCATCACCTCCGGCACATCGGCGATTACGCCCAAGGCTTCGCTTGCCGCCGTCGGTTCCATCAACGCTGCGATATCGGCACTGGCCAAGGCGTTTGCCGAACGCGGACTGACGGATGACGTGCAGGTCAACGCGATCCTGCCCGGCCCGGTGATGACCGACCGCCGCCGAGCGATGCTGCAGCGCTATGCCGATTCCAAAGCGCTGGCGATCGACGACGCCATTGACCGCTTCGCCGCCGAAAGCGGGATCGCGCGCTACGGCGAGCCGGAAGACATTGCCGGGGCGATCGCCTTCATGTTGTCCCCGGCCGCACGCTGGATGACGGGCACGGCTTTGCGCGTCGATGGCGGCGAAACCAAGACGATTTGAGGAGAAGACCTATGCGACCTTCAGGCTATGAAACCCGCCCCGACTACCGCGTCGACCTACTCCGCCGCCGCAACCGCGTGCGCGTGGTGGCGAGTGGCCAAGTAATCGCCGACAGCGCCAGGGCGATCGTCGTCGACGAGCAGGGCCACGGCCTCGTCTATTATTTCCCACGCGCCGATATCGTCGCGGGAAACCTTGTCCCGGTCGAGGACAAGACGAGCCATTGCCCCTACAAGGGCGATGCGTTCTATCTCGCGCTTGCCGGCACACCTGACGACGCGATCGCCTGGACCTATCCGTCGCCCTATCGGGAAGTCGCGCTGATCAGCGATTATGTCGCCTTCTATCAGGACCGAGTCGACGTGATCGTCGGCGCAGAGGTCTAATGGCGACGCGCGCGCCATCGAGCGACATCGCCTTCACGCCGGCGATCAAGGCGGTGCAGACGCGGCGTGGCTCGCGGGGCATCTATGCGCGTATGGAGGCAAAGGGCGGCTTTCGCACCGCCATCGACGAGCGCATGATCGAGGCGCTGGCAATTTCGAACAGCGCCTACCTCGTCACCGCCAGCTCCGATGGCCAGCCCTATGCCCAGCATCGCGGCGGACCCAAGGGTTTCATCCAGATCATCGACGAACGCACCATCGGCTTCGCGGACTATAGCGGCAACCGGCAATATGTCTCGACCGGCAATTTGTCTGAGAACCCCAAGGCGTTCCTGTTCCTGATGGATTATGCGCAGCGCCGCCGCGTCAAGATCTGGGGTCGCGCGCGCGTGGTGGAGGGTGATGAGGCGCTCAACGCTCAGTTGATGCCAAAGGAGTACACCGCCCGTCCCGAAGCCGTGATCCTGTTCGAGATCGAGGCGTGGGACCTCAACTGCCCGCAGCACATCCCGCAGAAATTCGATGCCGAAGACGTCGCCGCGGCGCTCGGTCGATTGGAGGCGCGCATCGCCGAGCTCGAAGCCGAGAATGCCGCCTTGAAAGGAACCAACGCATGAGCCGTCCGCCGCTTCCGCCCTTTACCGATGCGACCGCTGCCGAAAAGGCGCGCCTGGCCGAAGACGCCTGGAACAGCCGCGATCCGGCGCGCGTGGCGCTCGCCTACACGCCCGACAGCCAGTGGCGGAACCGCGCCGAATTCATCACCGGGCGTGATCGGATCGAGGCGTTCCTGACCCGTAAATGGGTGCGTGAGCTCGATTACCGGTTGATCAAGGAAGTGTGGACTCACGCCGGCAACCGCATCGCGGTGCGCTTCGCCTATGAATATCGCGACGACAGCGGCCACTGGTTCCGCGCCTATGGCAACGAAAATTGGCAGTTCGACGCCGACGGCCTGATGGAACGCCGCATCGCGAGCATCAACGAACACCCGATCGCTGAGGCCGACCGCAAATTCCACTGGCCGCTGGGGCGGCGGCCTGACAATCATCCGGGGTTGAGCGACCTGGGGTTTTGATGGTCCGCCTCATTCACCGGTGGCGAGATCAAAGGTTAAGGCAGCGCTCAACCATTCTGGTTGAAGCGCATCACCTAATGCCTCGACCCGGCGGCGCTCGACCATCAGGCCAAGGTCGAGATAGGCCGCGCGGGGTTCCGCTGCCTCGGTGAATTGACCGCTTCGCCGCCGAAAGCGGGATCGCGCGCTACGGCGAGCCGGAGGACATTGCCGGGGCGATCGCCTTCATGCTGTCATCGGCCGCACGCTGGATGACGGGCACGGCTTTGCGCGTCGATGGCGGCGAAACCCGGTCGATCTGACCCTTAAAGGAGTGAATCCCGTGAAGCTTTCCGGTTACCTCCAGCGGCCCGATTATCGGGTTGACCTGCTGCGCCGCCGCAACCGGTTCCGCGTGCGCGGTGGCGACGCCGTGCTTGCCCACAGCGCATCGACGCTGATCGTCGACGAACAGGATCACGGGCTTGTCGTCTATTTTCCGCGCGACGCGGTGGCGCTCGATCGGCTGGTGCCGATGGCGGGTCGAACAACGCACTGCCCCTATAAGGGCGATGCGGTTTATTGGGCCGCCACCAGTGCGCCCGAACTGCCGATCGCCTGGAGCTACGAAACGCCCTATCCCGAGGTGGCGGCGATCCGCGACTATATCGCCTTTTATGCCGACCGCGTCACGATCACGCTGGACAGCATAGATTTAGTGGGCGGCTGAGCGATGATCCCACCATCCAGCGATATCGCTTTTACGCCAACCATCAAGGCGATCCAGGCCGCGCGCGGCTCGCGGGCGGGCTACGCGAGCATGGAAGCGCGGGGCGGCTTTCGCACGGCCATCGACGAAACGCTCATAGCCTTTCTGGCGCAGGTCGACACCGCCTATTTCGCCACCGCCAATGCGATGGGTCAACCCTATGCCCAGCATCGCGGCGGGCCCAAAGGCTTTATCCGGGTGTTGGGCCCAAAGTTGATCGGTTGGGCCGATTACGCGGGCAACAAGCAATACGTCACGACCGGTAACCTTACCGAGAATGGCAAGGCGTTCCTGTTCCTCATGGACTATGCGAACAAACGCCGGATCAAGTTGTGGGGCACCGCAACAATCAGCGATGATTCCACGACCATCCAGCAGCTGATGCCCATAGGTTATCGCGCCCAGGGCGAGCACGCCTTATTGTTCGAGATCGCGGCATGGGACATAAACTGCACGCAACACATTCCGCAAAAATTCGACGCCGCCGATGTCGCGACAGCGCTCGGCGATCGTGACGCCCGCATCGCCCAGCTCGAAGCAGAACTGACCATGCTCAAGGCCCGCCAATAATTAACAGCATCCCTTGCACGGGTCGCCGCCAGATTGCGGATACGCAGGACTCGCGGCGGCTGATCCGAAAGGTGCAACAATTGCCGCTCCAACGAGCAATCGACACCGAGCGCGAGCGAGCTGCTCCGCTCGCTGACGCGATGGGACACCTGAAGATGCGCGACCGGCTCACGCTGCCGCGCAGGCGTCGGCGCTTCCTTGCTAGAGCGGTGGCATTTTCGTCTATCTCGGACCAACGGGGGGCCTCGCTGGCGATTCTCTAGCCCTTGTTTCTATCGACCTGGAGCAGCTTGTCCCAAGCGGAGCATGTAGAGACGCTCTGCAAATGGCCCGCCTTCCGATGCGTTTGGCGGCTTTTGGGAGGGGCGGCTAAATCTGACCATGTCCTCCTTATGCGCTTCCGCAGGTAAATCGTTAGCCGCGTCAAATCAGATCACGCCGACCTTCATCTGCTTCACCGCATAATCAGCCGCCCGCGCGGTCATCGCCATGAAGGTCAGTGACGGGTTGACGCAGGAGATCGAGGGCATCTGCGCGCCGTCGGTCACGAACAGATTGGCTGCGTCGTGCGCCTGGCTCCATTTGTTGAGCACCGACTGGCGTGGATCATTGCCCATCCGCGCGCCGCCCATCTCGTGGATCGCATCACCCGGCACATGTTCCTGCGCGCTGCTGCTGACATTCGCGAGGCCAAGCGCCTTGAGCATCATTTCGCCCTGTTCGCGCGCATCCGCCATCATCTTCAGCTCATTTTCGCGAAAGGTAACGTTGAAGCGCATCAGCGGCACGCCGAAGCGATCGACCTTGTCGGCGTTCAGGCTAACGTGATTGTCTTCATACGGCAGGCACTCGCCGAACGCGCCCATGTTCCAGTGCCAGTTGCCATAGCCGCGCATGCCGTGCTTCATCTCGGCGCCGAAGCCCTGAGGACGGAGCGGATCGCGATAGGCTCCGCATTGATAGCCATAGCCACGCTTGAAGCCGACGTCGTCATCCTTGCCATTGATGTTGCGGAAGCGCGGGACATAGACGCCGGTCGGGCGGCGACCATATTCGATATAGTCGGTCATGCCGGGAATATCGCCGCGGATATCGACGCGGAAGATGTGGTCCATGACATAGCGGCCAAGCGTACCACTAGCATCGAAATGGCTTTTACCCGTGCCGGGGATGCGTGAATTGAGCAGAATCTGCATCGATGCCATCGCCGAGGCGCACAGGAACACCATCCGCGCAGGAATGATTTCAGCCTTGCCGGTCTGGGTGTCGACCACGCGCACGCCGGTGACCTTCTTTTTGGCCGGATCATAATCGAGGCGCGTGACGACCGCATTGGCGCGCAGCGTCAACCGCCCGGTCGCCCGAGCAGCGGGCAGGGTGACCGCCTGAGTGGAGAAATAGGCACCGAATGAGCAGCCGCGATGACATTGGTTGCGGAATTGGCACTTGGTGCGCCCCTGCTCGGGCTTGTCCTCGGTCATGTTCGACATGCGGGCGTTGATGATCTTGCGCCCCGGAAACGCCCGTTCAAAGCGATCCTTCATCCATTTCTCCGCGATATTCATCTGGATGGGCGGCTGGAACATGCTGTCTGGCAGTTCGGGCAGGTTTTCGCGCGAGCCTGATACGCCGGCAAACTGTTCGACATAATCATACCAAGGGGCGACATCATCATAGCGGATCGGCCAGTCGCTGCCCTGGCCATCGCGCTTGTTCGCTTCGAAATCATCAGGGCTGTAGCGGAACGAATACCGTCCCCAGATGAGTGATTTGCCACCCACTGCCCCAGGGCGGATCCAGTAAAACTTGTCGCTGCCCTCTTGGTCATAAGGATTGAGGCGGTCGTTATTGTAGTATTTGAGCGAGCTGGGCGCGGCATAGCCGTGCTTCGAGATGAAATAGTCGGAGCGCTTCAACCGTTCGGGCAGCATGTCATGCGCCGGGATTTCGAACGGGGCCTTGCCCTCATAATCATAATCCTGGCTGTGTTCGACCATCACGCCACGATCGAGCATCAGCACGCGCAAGCCCTTTTCAGTCAGCTCCTTCGCGGCCCAGCCGCCGCTAATGCCCGAACCAATCACGATCGCGTCGAATTTGCTGCTAGTCACCATGAGCCACTGTCCTGAAAATGATGCGGGAAGGCCAAGCGCCCGACGTTGGTCGGCGCGCACGCCCTTAAGAGGAGAAGACCTTTTTGATGTTGGCGTAGGGGTAGGCACCGTCATATCGCCCGGGCACGGGCAGATATTCCTGCTCCACGGTCATGCCGATTTCGGAGGTGAAATAGCCGGCGATGACCAGCTGACGGAACTTCTCGAAAAAGCTCAGCCCATCGGGCAGCGTGTTCGACATCGCGAGCGTCAGCAACGCGTCCTGCTGGTCCGGCGATGCCTTGACTGCGGCGATACCGTAGTCACTGCGGCTGCGGGCATCGATCGTGTCGAGCCCGGCAATGATCGGCACCTTTTCATCGGGCAACGCCCAGTCGGCGAGGAGCTTCTCGATAAAGCTCGGCACCCCGGCGGCGATTGCCCCCGGCGTGTCGGTAGTGGGCATGATCCGCTCGCTCAACGCCGTCATCAACGCGCGCTGTTCCGGCGAAAAGACTGGCGTGCTGGGTGCACCATCGCTGATGGCGATTAATTGGCCGCCGGCGGCGCGCGCAATCGGGGCATAAAGGCTTGCGCCAAACATCGCGACGATGCCGGCGATCGCGTTTCTGCGATCAATCATCTCACCACTCCATTAAAGTCATGGCTGAGCGCGGCCGAAGGCAAGGGCCGAACCCAGATATTGCGGAACGATACAGGAGAGCCGTGATCCTGCAGCTGGATCGGCGCGGCATCGCCATGCGGGGTATAGCGCGCCACCTTGCGCCAGACGGTCGTGCCCAGAAACGGCTGGTGATTCTGCACCAGCACCCCGTTTAGCAACACCGTGACATAGGCCGGGCGTAGCAACTGGCCCTTCGCGCCGAAGCGGGGACGCTCGAACATAATGTCATAGCTCTGCCATTCGCCCGGCGCACGCGCGGCATTCACCAGCGGCGGCTTCCAGGCATAGATCGCGCCCACCGTGCCATCGGCATAAGTGGGGTTGTCGCGACCATCGAGGATCTGCACCTCGTAGCGCTGCATGAACCACACCCCGCTATTGCCGCGATCCTGCGAACTGCCGATGGGCGGATTGGGTGAGCGGAACTCCAGGTGAAGCTGGACATCGCCAAAGGATTGCCGGGTGATCAGCGCATTGTCCTCGCCCGTGGCGGGACGCGGCGGCACGCTCATAAAGCCATCGCCAACCGGCCACGGACCACGCTGCCCCTGCCAAGCGTCGAGCGACTTTCCGTCAAACAGGACAATGGCATCGGATGGAGCGCCGCCGGCGATGGGGGCGGGGGCAACGATCGCCGGCGGCGGCCGGTCAGCATCATGGACGCGCCATGTGCCACCGGGAAGGACCGGCGTATCGCGAAAGCCAGGTTTGTCCTGCGCGGGTGCCAGTCGAGGGGAGGTTGCAAGGGCAAGGCTTGCCGCCAACACGGCGCCTTGGCGGAGGGTGACGCCAATCATAGCGTATCGACCTCGCGATAGGCATTGATCAACCGATCTTCACCGGGGCGACCATCGAGCGAATTGCCATGCTCCATGCCAATCACGCCGGTATAGCCGCGCGCGCGCAGCCACCGGAAAATGTTGTGATAATTGACTTCGCCCGAACCCGGTTCGTTGCGCTTGGGATTGTCACCGACCTGGATATAGGCGATCTCGTCCCAGCAGACGTCAAGCGTTGGGATCAGATTACCCGTCTGAATCTGTGCGTGATAAAGGTCTGCCAGAACCTTGAGCGCCGGACTGTTGACCGCCTTGGCGATTTCATAGCCCTGCGGGATTGTTTGGAGCAGGACGCCGGGATGGTCGGTCAGCGTATTGAGCGGCTCCATCACCATCACCAGCCCGTGCGGCTCGAAGATCGCAGCCGCGCGGCGAAGCATGTCGATCACCCGTCCCGTCTGGATCGTGAGCGGCAGCTTGCGATCGAGGAAACCGGGGACCACCGTCATCCATTTAGCGTTCATCCGCTTGGCGACCTCGACCGAGGCGCGGATATCGGCGAGAAATGACTGGCGGATAGAGTCGTCATTTCCGCCGAGGATAGTCGATCCATCCCAATTGAGATTATTGGCGACAAACACGCCCATGGTCATCCCGCGCTGTGCGAACAGCCTGGCCATCGCCTCCTGATCGGCAACCGATCGGTCGCGCGTGCCATTGTCTTCCCAGGCGGTGAAGCCCTGATCGGCGGCGTAGGCGATCTGGTCGAGAATGGGGCCTCGGCTGCGAAAGCTGCCGTCGTGCGGGGCGTAGTGCATCGAAAAGCGCGCTGGCGGCGATGATGACGAGGCGCGACGGGAAAGGGCGCCGGTTGCAAGCGCACTGGTGCCAACCGCACCGGCGGCGAGGATTGAGCGTCGCGACAGGGTCATGGCCGCTCTCCGGCAATTGGCATTGGGAGAGGGGGCGACTTGCGACGCTCGGCGAACCAAAGCCCGCCGAAGACTACAAGCAGCACGATCGGGATGATCGCGAGCGTCGCGAACGAGCTTGAGGCGGCGGCGTCTTCAACCTGGCGCAGCGGCCCGCCAGAAAGTGCCGCCAGCGCGGCCTCTCCACCGGCGAGCTCGATCTTGGCTTGGTCGTACAGCGCGCCCAGCCGGGGCAGTACGAAGTAGATCGAAAGCGCCCCCGCCGAGCCGACCAGACCCATCGCCCAGGCACCGCCGCGCGGATAGCGTTCGGCAACCGACGCAAGCATCGTCGGCCACATTGCGCACACGCCAAGCCCCCAAACCGTCGACGCGATCAGCGCGGTCATCGGCGTTTGTGCACGCGACAGCATAAATAAACCGATTGCCGCAAGCGCGCTCGACACCAGCAGCAGGCCGGGATTGGATAGGATATTGGCGATGCGGCCAGCAAAGTGGCGGAAAACAAACATCAACGCGCTCACATAGACGAGCAGCAAAATGCCCCGCATGCCGACGCGGTTGGACAGTGCAACATCGAGCCACTGGCCTGGGGCAAGCTCCGACGCTGCCGTCAGGAACATGGCACCGAACCAAATGAAGAAGCTCGGGCGACGAAAGACTTCGCCGATCATCTCCCCAAAGCTGACGCCGCTCTCGACGCGCATCGGTGGCGGGAAACGGGTGGTGCTGGCGAGCAGGATTACCCCGATCGCGGGAACCAAGGCGAGCGCCATGATACCCTGCCAAGGGATCAACGACGACAGCGTATATCCGGCGAGCCCACCCGCAATCAGGCCGCCCGGATACCAGGCATGCAGAAGATTTAGCCGGTGGGTTGCCTCTTCGGGGTAGAGTTGCGCGGTCAGTGGATTGATGGCCGCCTCGGCGAGACCCCAGCCGATCCCGCTCAACAGCATGCCGGCCCACACGACGGAATAAATGGCCATCCCGGTCGCAAATGATCCTGCGCCGGTGATCATGAGGGTGCCAAAAACGAAACAAAGGCCGCTGCCAAGCAACATTCGGCGCATGCCGATCTGATCGATCATGGCACTGCTGACAAACAAGGTAACGGCGAAACCGAGGAACGCCGCGCCAAGCGCGCCGCCGATCAACTCGCCGGCTGCAGCAGGAGCGACGGGGTCAATCCATTGCGCCTTAAGGCTGCCGGCAATGGCAGCGCGGATCGCAGCGCTTGCAGCAGCAGTGAATAGGGCAAGCACGCTCAGCCAGAAAATGCGACGTCGATTGAATACGATTTCAGTCACGCCCATCCTCTCATTTTTTCTGCCTGCAGCTATGTTGAAGGCAGAGTAGATCGAGGTCAAGATGCAACCCGAGAGCAAGCCAGATAATGGACTTATATCATTGATTTAACATTTGATAAAAAACGAGTTTGGCGCAACAATTAGATAAATCGATAGCGCCGCGAGCGGCCAAGCAGGAAAATCCGTTCGCTTGATCAATCGCCATTGGTGACATAAAGATTGTTGATCGTTTACATATCACTGGACGCAGCCGGCCATGACGAGGTTGCGGTGAAGGAAGAGCGCGTTGGGGATTCAACAAGGCCATGTCTGCCGGTCGATGCTGTTTGCAGCAGCAATTGGCGTCGCCTCGCCAGCACGTGCAGCGCCAATCACCTTGGCACCGGTCTTTTCCGATCACATGGTCATTCAACGAAACATCGCTGTGCCGGTTTGGGGTTGGGCGCGGCCGCATGACCGCGTCCGGATCATCTTGGGTGCCAGTGCCGTCAGCGTTACGGCCAACGATCAGGGGCGGTGGCGTGCAATGCTCCCGCCACAGCGAACCGGCAAGCCGCTGACGCTAACGGTCGAGTCGCCGTCTGGGCGAGCCATGGTTTCCGACATCGCCGTTGGTGATGTTTATTTGTGCTCTGGCCAGTCCAACATGGAGTTCGCCGTTGCCGGATCGACGGGCGGTGCCGCCGCCATTGCGACCGCCGCCGATCCGGATCTTCGCCTGTTGAGCGTGCCGCTCACGTCGGCTGCACAAGCGATGGAGCACTGGCCCACAGCAATCCAGTGGCAAGCCGCCAAACCGGACTCGGTCGCGTCATTCTCCGCCGCCTGCTATTTCATGGGACGAGAATTGCGGCGCCACGAAGCCGTCCCGATTGGCCTGATCGGGGCTGCTGTCGGTGGGTCGGCGATCCAGGCATGGCTCAGCGGCCCAGCCTATCGACAATCGGGAGGCGATCCCGATCGTGCGTCGATTGTGGCCTTGTCCGCGCGCGAGCCGTCTGCGGCGCAGGCCCAATGGGGCGCGATCTGGCAATCATGGTGGCAAGGCGCGACGGGCGCGACGCTCGGCACGCCCTGGCGCGAGGATTTTCAACCCGATCGACGCTGGCTGCCCGAGGAGGCCGGCCAATATTGGGACCAGTGGCATACGACGGATTTGCCCAACGGGCGGGGCATGGTCTGGTACCGCACAACGGTGAGACTAACAGAAGCGCAGGCGCGCCAGCGAGCGGTGCTGGAACTGGGCGAGGTGCGCGAGCTCGATCAAAGCTGGGTCAACGGGGCGGCAGTAGGATCGACCTATGGCGCAAACGCATCGCGGGCTTATTCCATTCCCGATGGCACGCTCCACGCTGGCGACAATGTCATCGTCAGCGCCATCGACAGTCGCTGGACGGCGGGCGGCTTTCCCGCCGACAGCCAGCGCCGCCTTCGTTTTGCCGATGGCAGCAGCGCGATGCTCGATGGATGGCGCTACCGCGCCGTACCTGATTGGGTCGGCTTTATGCCACGCCCGCCATGGAATCGACTGACGGGGGCGTCCGTTCTCAACAACGGAATGATAGCGCCGTTGGGCAACTTTCCGATGCGCGCCGTGGCCTGGTATCAGGGGGAGCAAAATGGGGATGATGCCGGCGACTATCAAAAGCTGTTGACCGCGCTGATGATGGATTGGCGCAGCCAGTTCGGTGCCGCAACTCGGTTTTTGATCGTTCAGCTCCCCAATTTCGGCACGCGCGGGCCCGATTACCCCAACGCTAACTGGGCGTGGCTGCGCGAGGCACAACGGCTGGCGGTCCGCGGCGATTCCGGTGCTCGGCTGATCGTGACGATTGATGTGGGGGAAGCTGGCGATATCCATCCGCGCGACAAGTTGACGGTGGGCCTGCGATTGGCAGAAGCGGCGCGATCAAGCGCTGCGCAGGCATTGATGCCGGTCGATATTGGCGAGCCGACCGTCGATCGCGATGGGGTGATTATGCTCAAGCTGGGCAGCGACCCCGTCGTCGCCCCTAGAAACGGCGAAGCGCCGATGCCGTTCGTCGCCTGTGCGCAGACACGCGGCACCTGTCGCGAGATCGTGGTATCCTTGGCCGGAAATGTGCTGCGCTTCGACCCCCTGCGCCCAGACGAAGATAGTATCCGATACTGCTGGGCTGAAAATACAAAGTGCAATTTATTTAATGTTTACGGAAATCCTCTAACACCTTTCGAAATTTTCATTAAGAAACCCAATTGGCATGCCAATCAATAGGCTTTGAATGGAGAGATTTGTTCAGATTCGATAGTTTGATGTAATGATTAATATGTGAAATGCATCATTCTAAATATGTAAAAGCCGACAATGGGCACGAGTCGATTCGCCTTGGGAGGTGATGTTTCAAATGCACGCTTGCCGCAGCAATAGGATTGTAGCAGGGCCACAGCAGAGCAAAGCTCATTGCGAGCGGCCGCGCTGGCGGCGATGATGGCGGCTGCAACGATGGGGGCAAGATGACGACCGTTCATGATGTAGCACGTTATGCCGGCGTTTCGACCGCTTCGGTATCGCGGGTTCTTAACAATTACGAACATGTATCACCCGACGTGCTCGCAAAAGTTCGGCGCGCGATCGATGAATTGGGGTACACGCCGAACTCGGCGGCCAAATCATTAAGAACGCTAAAATCATCGAAGATCATTATCAGCGTTCCCGATATCGCCAATGTGTTCTTTTCGAACATCATCCGCAGCGCAGAGGAAGCCGCCAGCGTGGCGGGATATGCCATGTTGCTGGGCGATGTCGGATTTGAGGGCAGTTCGGACGAAGCCTATGCTAGCCTGCTCAAACGGCGCGAGGCGGATGGCATTATCTTCCTCGGACACGGCATTCCGCCATCGCTGCGTGAAATGCTTGCCCGGATGGGCGCGCGGGCGCCGATCGTTAACGCCTGCGATTTCAGTGAAAACCTAGGCCTGTCGAGCGTGCATATCGATAATATGGGTGCCGCGCTGGATGTGATGAATTATCTCTATTCGCTCGGGCATCGCCGGATCGGGATCATCACCGGCAGCATGGACAGCCCGATTAGCCGGGATCGTCGGCGTGGCACCGAGATTAGTGCACAGGCCCATGGTCACGCTGATATGCTTCACATCGTGACGGGGGACTATACCATTGATTCAGGGGCCGCGCTGGCCGCAGAATTGCTTGCAATAGAGCCTCGCCCGACCGCCATCTTTTGCTTTTCCGACGATATGGCGATCGGTGCGCTCTATGCCGCGCGCCTGGCCGGCATAGATTGCCCAACCGAGCTTTCGGTCGTGGGATTCGACGATGTGAAATATGCACGGTTCGCGCAACCTGCGCTGACGACCATCCATCAGCCAATGCACGAAATCGGTCGACGCGCGGTGGAATTGCTGATCGGCATCATCGAGGGGCGGATAGATACCCTCGTGAACATCACGCTTGAACACAGCCTGGTGGTACGCGAGACCACGGCAGCAGCCCCCGGCGCCTGATCGACCGCGGTCCGAACGCCCACGGAAAACCGCTCGAAACTAGCTTGTAAACGGTTACAAAGTGTGTTTCAACGGCTCCGAACTTCGGGTTGGGGCTGGACCTTGGCGCAGCGGACCATTGAGAAGATGGTTGGTGTGTAACACAAGGTGCCTGCCCCCGCTCGATCCAGAAATGCAGGAGAGCCGGGCCGGCATGCGCGCCAAATTTGCCACAGACCACAGGGTCCGCACGCGGGCGACTCCGACAATCCAGCGGTCCGGCCGGCCGATGGTGATCCCGTTTTTGGTGGCGCTGCCATGACCGGGCGACGGATTCGACTTGGCTTTGTCGGCGGTGCCGGCGGCGCATTTATTGGCCCGGTGCACGCAATGGCGGCGCGTCTCGACGGTCGATTCGACATTGTGGCCGGGGCGTTCAGTTCGAACGCGACGCGGTCTCGAGATGCCGCCCCCGCCTATGGCGTCGCGCCTAACCGTGCCTATGGCAGCTATGCCGAAATGTTCGCCGCCGAAGCCGCACGGGACGATGGCATCGAAGCCGTGAGTATCGTCACGCCCAATAATCTCCACCATCCCGTTGCGATGGCCGCGCTCGAGGCCAGCCTGCACGTCATGTGTGACAAGCCACTGGCGATCACGATGGGTGAAGCCAATGAGCTTGCTGCTACCGCCCATGGGTCGGATCGACAATTTGCCGTCACCTACACCTATAGCGGCTACCCCATGGCGCGCGAAGCACGGGCGCTGATCGCCGATGGCGCATTGGGGGCAATCCGCAAGGTCGTCGTCAGCTATGCGCAAGGCTGGCTGGCGCGCGCGATCGAGAAGGAAGGGCAGAAGCAGGCCGATTGGCGGACCGATCCGTCGCGTGCCGGACCGGGTGGCTGCATTGGCGACATAGGCGTCCATGCGTTCCACCTCGCAGAATTCATCACAGGATTGCGGGTGTCGCAGCTCTGCGCAGATTTGAGTGCCCTGGTCGCTGGCAGAGTGCTGGACGATGATTGCAACATGTTGTTGCGTTTTGAAGGGGGCGCGCGTGGGGTGTTGATCGCATCGCAGATCGCCACCGGCGAACAAAACGCCCTGAGCATCAAGGTCTATGGCGATCGCGCCGGCATCAGTTGGGCACAGGAAAATCCAAACGAACTGACAATGGCCTCGATCGACGGCGCGACGCTTGTGCTGAAGGCGGGTGACAAGAGCCTTGCGCCATCATCACGCGAAGCAACCCGGCTGCCAGGTGGGCATCCCGAAGGCTATATCGAGGCTTTTGCTAATCTTTACAAAGATTTCTACGATGCGATTTGTAACAACGCGGCACCCGCTACGCTTGCGGCAAGCGGAATTGATGAAGCGGTGCGCGGCATGGCTTTTGTCGAGGCCGCGATCCGCTCGGGCGGCATTGACACCGAATTCGGACATTGGGTCGCGCTAGACCGCAACTCTACAGACTCACGGAGCATGACGACGCATGACTGAAGTGAAGCGCGGACCAGCGTCAGTGGGCGCGCCCTCAGCTCATCCGCGTAGCGGACTGCGCGGGCCAGCGCTGTTCATTGCGCAGTTTTTGGGGGATTCGCCGCCGTTCAATAATCTCGACACGATCGCCAAATGGGCTGCATCCCTAGGGTTCGAGGGACTACAACTGCCGACCAATCTGCCAGACATTTTCGATCTGGCGCTCGGCGCAAGCAGCACGGGCTATTGCGATGATATCCGCGGACGGCTGGCCGAGCATGGGCTCGCGGTTACTGAGCTGTCCACCCATTTACAGGGCCAGCTTGTTGCGGTCCATCCGGCCTATGATCTGATGTTTGACGGGTTCGCCCCAGATCATGTGCGTGCCAATCCGCACGCACGCCAGGCGTGGGCGACGGACCAACTAATGCTTGCGGCAAGAGCGAGCGCCAATCTTGGCCTCAGCGCACATGCGACCTTTTCGGGTGCCTTGGCCTGGCCCTATGTCTATCCGTGGCCGCAACGGCCAAGCGGCCTGATCGAGGAAGCCTTTGCCGAGCTTGGGCGACGCTGGCGGCCGATTCTGGACGCATTCGACGCCGTTGGCGTTGATGTCTGCTATGAGCTGCATCCGGGGGAGGATCTGTTCGACGGTGCGACGTTCGATCGCTTTCTTGGCGTCGTCGATCAGCACCCAAGGGCCAAGATTCTTTACGATCCCAGCCATATGCTGCTGCAACAGCTCGATTATCTGCAGTTTATCGACATCTACCACGCCCGGATCGGCATGTTCCACGTCAAGGATGCGGAGTTTCGTCCCGATGGGCGGGGTGGCGTTTATGGTGGCTATAACGACTGGGTTGACCGGGCAGGACGATTTCGGTCGCTCGGTGATGGGCAGATCGATTTTCGAGCGATCTTTTCGAAGATGGCCCAATATGACTTTCAGGGCTGGGCGGTGCTGGAATGGGAATGCTGCCTTAAGCATCCGGAGGATGGCGCGCGCGAGGGCGCGGCCTTTATTCGCGATCACATGATTCGTCGGGCTGACCGGTCGTTCGATGATTTTGCATCGTCGGGTGTGTCTACCGGCATGATCCGAGAGGTCCTCGGGTTGGACGGCGGCGGGTAAACTTTGCCCCGGAGCGAGTATTGACAGTCAATTGTATTCGATTACAACAATGACTGGAAATTGATGAGGCGTCCTGCCGCAAAGGCATGCGCGACCGATCGGGAGAGCGGCTTAATGACCGGGACAGTCTTTCTTTTGCCACTGGCGGCGTTTGCTATGCTTGTCATGTCATCCGCTGCCGTCGCTGGAGGCGGTGATGCCGCCGCCAATGCGGCCCAATTGCAGATCGGCGCGCGGGGCTTTGCGCAATGCACCGCCTGCCACAGCGTCGAGGCAGGCAAGCCAAATGGTGTTGGCCCCAATCTGAACGGGTTTTTCGGCAAGCGCGCTGGCACCAATGCGCCAGGCTATGCCTATAGCGACGCCATGAAGAAATATGCCGCGATCTGGACCGACAAGACGCTCGATACATTCCTGACCGCGCCGATCAAAACCGTGCCCGGTACTAAGATGACCTATCGTGGCAACCCCGATCCCGTCGCCCGGGCGGCCTTGATCGCCTATTTGAAGGCGAAGACGGGGGCCACCAAGCCGTGACGTCGCTTGCTGCGCGTGGCTTGGGGGCTGATCGCCGCACGGTGTTGCAGGCATTGGCCTTCTTCGTCGGCGCGGCGGCACTACCCGATCTGGCCAGCGCGCTGGTCAAGGGCGGCGGGCTGGGACTGGAGGTGCTCCATCCTGTCTTCACACCCGCTGAGCGGCGGCTGGTTGCCGCGCTTAGCGAGCGGATCATGCCCACGACGGATACGCCGGGAGCGATTGCCGCAGGTGTGCCTGCCTTTATCGAGATGATGCTGGGCGACTGGATGGATCCCATGCAGCGCAGGCAATTCATGGCCGATTTTCGCGCTGTCGAAACATTTTCGGTCGCTCGCTACAAACTGTCCTTCGCCAAGCTGACGGCGGCTCGGCAGGATGCGATCATTACCTTGGCCATGAACAGGCAATTGCCAGGCGCGGCCGATGATTTCTTCGATCGGATCCGCTTGCTGGTGATCACCGGCTATCACCGCTCGGAGCCCGGCGCGACGATCGAGCGGGCCTATCTGCCGGTGCCAGGCGATTATATCGGTGATTACCCTTACGCGAAGGTCGGTCGTATTTTCTCTTCATGATCCCCGCCAGCCGGGCGCTTAAGTTCCTTTCGATACAGGCCAAGATTTCATGCCTCAGACCAATCCGACTTCGCAGACGTCCTTGGATTTCGATGCAATCGTGATCGGATCGGGGATCAGCGGGGGTTGGGCTGCGAAGGAGCTGACTGAAAAGGGCATGAAGGTCTTGATGCTCGATCGCGGCCGCATGGTCGAACACAGTGTCGATTACGTCACTGAGGGCAAAGGGCCCTGGGAACTGCCGTTCAATGGCAAGCAGCCCCGCGCGCTGGTCGAAAGCGATTACTTCATTGGCCAATATGGCGGCGCAGAAGACACGGATCGCACACATTTCTACAATAATGATCGTGAAAATCCCTATGCCCATGATGAGGGCAAACCGTTCCGCTGGATCCGTCCGAGCGCGGTCGGCGGTAAATCGCTGATCTGGGGGCGCGCCTCGTTCCGCTGGGGCCCGCAAGATTTCGAGGCGAACAAGCTTGACGGCCACGGTAATGATTGGCCGATCCGCTATGACGATATCGCGCCCTGGTACAGCTATGTCGAGCGCTATGCCGGGATTGCCGGATCGAAGGAGGGGCTGGCGCATCTCCCTGATGGCGAGTTCCAGCCGCCGCACCCGCTGAACGCGGCCGATCTGTGGCTCAAACAGCGGCTGGAAACGTCTTTCCCGGGCCGCAAGCTGATCCCGCTGCGTTCGGCCAACATGACCGAGGACAAGCCTGAACAGGGCCGATCCAAATGCCAGCATCGCTTTCAGTGCTGGCGCGGCTGCTCGTTCGGCGCCTATTTCTCGACGCAATCAGTGACGTTGCCGGCCGCACGCGCGACGGGCAATCTCACGCTGCTTGCCGACCAGGTTGTGACCCGGCTGGAATTTGATCCCAAAGCGCAGCGGATAACCGGTGTTACCGCAATCGACACCAAGACCGGGCTTGCCACCACCTATCGCTCGCGGATCGTCTTCCTGTGCGCGTCGGCGATGGCCTCGGTGCAGATCCTGCTCAATTCGACGTTGCCGGGCAGCGCGCGGAGCTTTGCCGACGGATCGGGGACGCTTGGCCGCTATGTGATGGATCACATTTTCCTCGCGGGGGGCAGCGCAGAGGTCCCGGTGCCGGGCGACGTGATCAGCTATGGTCGAAATCCAGCCGGTGCTTACATCCCGCGTTTCCGCAATCTTCCCGGCCAAGAAGAGCCGGTCGATTTCGTCAGGGGCTATGCCTATCAGGGCGAATCGCAGCGGTGGGAATCAGCGCCCAAGGGCTTTGGCGCGACGATGAAGGCCGGGCTGCGCCGTTATGGCGACTGGCATTATGCCAACACGATGTTCGGCGAGTGCCTGCCTTACCGAGACAACACCATTAGCCTGCATGCCAGCAAGAAGGATAAATATGGCGTGCCGCTCGCGCTGTTCGATGTGTCGTTCCGCGACAATGAACACCGGATGGTCGCGGACTCGCTCAAGCAGATCAAGCTGATGCTCGAGACGGTCGGGGCGAAGAATATCGAGACCTATGAAAAGGATCACGTTCCCGGCGAGGCCATCCATGAGATGGGCGGCGCGCGGATGGGGCATGATCCGGCGGACTCAGTGCTCAACAAATGGTCGCAAGCCCATGCCGCGCCGAATCTGTTCGTGACCGACGGTGCCCAAATGGCATCGACGAGCTGCGTTAACCCATCGGTGACCTTCATGGCACTCACCGCGCGTGCCGCCGATCATGCTGTCAATTTAGTCAAGGAAGGGGCGCTTTAATGACCGCGCAATTGCCAAATCTGACGCGTCGGGCGATGCTCGGCGGTGGGGCTGCATCGATGCTGGCGCTGGCTCTGCCGGCCGCTGCCCGCCGGGGGACTGTCCCCGAAAAGTTTCGCGGGCTGCAGCTCTACACGGTTCGCTCGGCATTTCAGCCCGACCCGATCGGCACGCTGCGTCGGGTGCGCGAGATCGGCTATCGTTATGTCGAGACAGCGGGGCTCGCCGGCAAGACCGCGGCCGAACTGAAGGCCGCGATGGACAGTCTGGGGCTTCAGGCAGTGTCGAGCCACGTCAATCCCGACGATTGGTACACCCGGGTCGATGCCGCACTCGACGAGGTCGCCGTTTTGGGGGCGCGTTATGTCGTGGTGCCGTGGACCCGCGAGAATGAGCGCGGCAACTGGCCGGGCTTTGCCGACAAGCTCAACGGCTGGGCGGCAAAGGCCAAGGCGCGGGGGTTGCAGTTTGCTTATCACAACCATGAATTCGAGCTGGCCGGCGCACCCGGTGCGCGCCCGCTTGACGTACTGATGGCGCATACAGACCCGGCGCTGGTCGATTTCGAGCTCGATGTACACTGGGTCGCCGTTGCCAAGGCCGACCCGGTCGCGCTGATCCGCGCCAACCCCAAGCGCATCCGCATGCTCCATCTGAAGGACCGCACCAGCGACAACAAGCAGCGCCCGGTTGGATCCGGTGTCGACAATTTCCCGGCTATCCTGCGCGCTGCTGCGGCGACGGGCATCGCCTATGGCTTTGTTGAGCAAGACGATGTGACCGATGCCTTTGCCGAGATTACGGCAAGCCGCCGATATCTCGAAAAGCTGTAGCCCGATGAAACAGGCGGTTATTCTGGCGATGCTTGCCGTGGCAGCATCGGGCAGCGAGGCACGCACGCCAGCGCGGCCGTCGCCGTCGGCAGCACCCTCTGGCTATCATTGGCGGACGCTGAAGACGGGCGCCGGGGGCTTCATTGTCGGGATCGACGTCCACCCCGGCGGGCGAGTGATCTATGCCCGAGCCGACACTGGCGGCGCGTTCAAGCTGAATCGCCTGCGCAAGCCGCTGGAGTGGGAGCAGATCGTTACAACCGCGACGATGCCAAAGGGCGCGCTGCAGCCCTTTGATTATCCGGGCGTCACCGCCATCGTGTCGGCCCCATCGAACGACGCCCGCGTCTATATGGTCTGGCCTGATGGCAAGGGGGTTGGCCGGGCCTATCGCAGTGATGATGGCGGCCGCCACTGGAGCCCCACCACGCTGGCGCTTGCCAACGATGGTGAAGGACCGAACGGCATGGGGCGAACCCAGGGCGAGCGGCTCGCGGTCGATCCGGTCAACCCGGACCATGTCTATTATGGCTCGCTGTCGCAGGGCCTGTGGATGACCCGCGATGGGGGCCGGCATTGGCAGCGCGTGGCGGCGGTTCCGGACAGCGGCGAGGCGGTTTACGGGGTCGCCAATGTTCAATTTGCTCCGAGCGGGCCAGGCCGCAATCGAGCGCGGGCGGTTTACGCAACGGTCTATCGCAAGGGCATTTTTCGGTCGGGCGACAATGGCCGGAATTGGTCGATGATCAGCGCTGCGGGCGGGCCGCTGCCGGGTGCGACGGTCAGCCAGATCGCCATCGACGGCGCAGGCACGCTCTATGCGGCAGCAGATGGTGCCCTGCATGTTTGGCGCGCTGGTCGCTGGACGCGCGGCGCGACAGCGCCGCAATTCGGCGTTTACAACATCGTCGCCAATCCCGATCGTGCCGGTCACGTGCTTGCATTCGGTAGCGGGGCGCGCTCGATCGTCTCAAGCGATTCAGGAGCGCATTTCAGTGCGCCTGCGCTTCCCGAACGGGCGACCGCTGACATCGCGTGGCATCGCTACATTGATGAGCATTTCACTATCGCCAATCTGGTGTTCGATCGCGCGCATCCGGGCCAGCTCTGGGTGGCGCAGGGCATCGGCATCTGGTCCAGCCGACCGGGCCGTGACGGCGCGATCCGCTGGCATGGTGTAAGCCGGGGGATAGAGCAATTGGTGGCAACGTCGATTGCTGCCCCGCCTGGTGGCCCTGTCATCACCGGCAGCTGGGATCGAGCGCTGTTCGTCCATGAAGATCCGGACCGCTATCCAGCAACCAGCGGCCCGAGCAAGAGGTTCAATTCGGCCTGGCACATCGCCTATGCCCCGCGCCACCCCGAAAGGCTGGTCGCAGTAGTTGATGATCACCGCCAATGCTGCAGCACCTGGGATGGCCCCGATAATGAGAGCGGCATCTCACGCGATGGTGGGCGTAGCTGGACGCCGTTTGCCGCGATCGCCAACCGGACGCTGCCCAAGGCGCTGACCTTCGGCAATCTTGCGCTGGCAGCCGATGATCCCGATAATCTGGTGTGGGTACCAACCAACAACGGCGCGCCGCATTTTACCCGGGACGGCGGCGCAACCTGGCTCCCCGCGACATTTACTGACGCACGAGGCGCGCGCCTGACGGCCACGCCGTTCCACCGGCATTTTTATCTGTCGCGGCATATTCTGGTTGCCGATCCACTGGTTGATCACCGCTTTTACCTGTTCGATGGCACCAGCCGCACGCTCTATAGATCGGACGATGGCGGCGAGCATTGGCGTGCGAACGGGCAACCGGCCCCAGCGGGAGATTATACTGGCGATGCCGTGCTCGCGGCGGTGCCAGGCCGCAGTGGCGAATTATGCGTCTCTAATGGCGGCAGCGGCCCGCTTGCCTGTACGGTCGACGATGGTTCGAGCTGGCATACGGCCTCTGGCACGGATCGCGTCGTCAATTTTGCCTTTGGCGCACCGCCGGTTGCTGGCGGCACGCCAACGCTGTTCATCCAGGGGTTGGTCGGCGGCCAGCCGGGCATCTGGTGCAGCACCAGTGGCGGTCGTCGCTGGGGGCGGCTGGCCACTTACCCACTCGGGATGAGCGCGCCGTGGCGAGCAATGGCAGCCGACCAGCGGATCTTCGGACGCGTCTATGGCGGCACGGCGGGCAACGGGTTCGTCGATGGCGCGCCTAATGCCAAGCCGCCGGCCACCCTTTGTGGAAAGGCCAGCAAATGAACCTTCGCCTCCTCCGCCTGTTGCCGCTCTCGGGCGTGCTGCTGCTATCGGGGTGCCAGCCCGCACCGGGCACCGGAGCAGACCGGGCAGCGGCGGACTGGTCGGCCTATCGCGGCAATCCCCATGGCACGCTTTATTCCGCGCTTGACCAGATAGATCGCGCCAATGTCGGCCAACTCAAGCAAGCCTGGAGCTTCGACACGGGCGAGGTATTCGGCGAAGACTGGGCATCGTCCGACATGCAGGCCAACCCGCTGGCAATCGATGGCATGGTCTATCTGGTGTCGCCCAAGGGTCGGCTGATCAAGCTTGACGGCGCGACGGGCAAGCAGGTTTGGGCCTATGACCCGGCCGAGGGTGCGCCCGTCAATACCAAGCAGCGCAGTCGCGGCGTCAGCTATTGGAGCGATGGCAAGGACCAGCGCATTTTCCTGTCGTTTCGTCAGTTCCTCATCGCGATCGATGCGCACACTGGCAAACGGATCAATGCTTTTGCCAAGGCCGGGCGGATCGATATGCTGCAGGGTTTGGGGCGTGATCCCAACGGCATCTCGGTATCATTGTCGACACCGGGCGCTGTGATCGGTGACGTGATCGTTATCGGCAGCACAGGCAACGCGCCCGGCCATATCCGAGGCTATGACGTGCGCAGCGGCAAGCTGCGCTGGATCTTCCATACCATCCCGCAGCCCGGTGAGCCTGGGTATGAAACTTGGCCCAAGGACGCATGGAAGACCGCCAACGGCGCGAACAACTGGGCCGGAATGGCGGTTGATCCCGAACGCGGGCTTGTGTTCGTGCCGCTCGCGTCGGGTGGAATGGGCGACAAGGATTTTTACGGCGCGGACCGTCCGGGCGACAATCTCTTCGCCAATGCATTGGTTGCGCTCGATGCGCGCACCGGCAAACGCGTCTGGCATTTCCAGACCGTGCGCCATGATATCTGGGACCGCGACCTCCCGACCGCGCCAACGCTGATCACGGTGCGGCGTGGCGGCAAAGTGATCGATGCGATTGCCCAGATCACGAAATCAGGGCTGGTCTATATCCTCGACCGTGCAACCGGCACGTCGCTCTATCCAATCGCCGAACGACGCGGCTTTGCTACTGACATGCCGGGTGAGACGACCGCACCGACTCAGCCGGTACCAACCATCCCCGCGCCGTTCGCGCGCCAGCATCTGACAACTGATTTGCTCACCAAGCGGACGCCCGAGGCGCATGCTGCGGTCTCGAAGGCTTTTGCCAAGCTGCGCAGCCGGGGGCCGTTCGATCCGCCTAGTCGACAGGGGACGATCATTTTCCCCGGGCTCGACGGCGGCGGTGAATGGGGCGGGGCGGCGTTCGATCCAGAGACCGGCCTGCTCTACATCAATGCCAATGAGATGGCCTGGGTGCTGAAGCTGAAGCCGCGCCCGGCGGCGCTAGCCGGGCCAGGTGGCAAGGCGCTTTATGCCAATAATTGCGCGGGTTGCCACGGCGCGGACCTGAACGGCGCACCACCCGAGATTCCAGCGCTCGCGCACGCCAGCGACCGTCTGACCGCGCAGGAGATGCAGATCATCATCCAGGCGGGCGGCGGCCGGATGCCTGCTTTCAAGACGCTAACGCTCGATCAGGTCAACGCGATCGTCCAGTTTGTCCGCACCGGTCGGGATATTGCCGCCGGGCCGGTCAGCGCGGGCAGCAAGGAAGTGTCGGCAGTCGGCGACACCGCTCCCTATATCTTCGATGGCTATCACCGCTTCCTTGATCCCGATGGCTATCCCGCCGTGGCGCCGCCTTGGGGCACGTTGAACGCCATCGATGTCAACACCGGGCGCTATGTGTGGCGCCGCCCCTTTGGCGCCTATCCGGAGCTTGCCGCGAAGGGGCTGCGCAACACTGGCAGCGAAAATTATGGCGGCGGCATCGTCACCAAGGGCGGCTTGCTCTTCATCGGCGCGACGGTGTTCGACAACAAATTCCATGCCTTCGACAAGCGCAGCGGCAAATTGCTTTGGGAGGCTACCCTGCCGGCGGCGGGCAATGCGACGCCGACCACCTATCTGGCGGGCGGCAGGCAATTTGTCGTGATGCCCGCCGGGGGTGGCAAAAACCCACGGCAGAAAAGCGGCAGCACCATCGTCGCCTTTGCGCTACCCCGCCAATAGCTCAGGCAGCTGGCCCCATCAGACCCTGGCTGCGCGCAAAGCCGATGAACAATTCCGGCCAGATTGCGACTGGCTTGGCCGGATCGCGCAGGAAGCCAAAGCCATGCCCGCCCGTCGCGAATTCGTGCAGCTCGGCAGTGACGCCTTTTTCCCGAAGAGCGCCCGCCAGCCGACTGGAATTGGCGATCGGCACACCGTAATCGTCGGCAGCATGGACGAAGAAGCCTGGCGCAGAATCGGCAGCGACATTACGGTCCGGGGAGTAGGCCGCGATTTCCTGCGGCCCCAGCTTGCCGTTGAACAACACGCGCGCGGCATCCTTGTAAGCGATGGCTGGGTCAAGCGACTGCACCGGGTAGATCGGTGCCGCCAGAAATGGCCGCGCACTCAGCGAATCCAGCGCGTCGACCGGCCTGTAAAAGGCGTGGGCGTGGCGCGTCTGCAGGCTCGACGTCAAAAACCCACCGGCGCTGAAACCGATGACACCAACCCGCGCCGGATCGATCGCCAGTTGCGGCGCGTGCGACCGGATGACGCGCATCGCCCGCTGGGCATCGGCAATGCCGACATCGGCGGGACGATCCCATTTGTCGCCCGCCAGCCGATAGAACAGGACGAACGCCGTAATGCCGTGTCGGTTGAGAAATTCGGCGAGCAGGTACCCTTCGTGATCGAAGTAATTCCAAACGAAGCCGCCGCCAGGAATGATCAGCATCGCCGATCCATTGGGCTTGGCCGCTGGAAAGACCGACAGTCTTGGCATGGTGACTTGATTGACCCGGCGATTGTGCGTGTCCGGTGAAGTCGACATTTCCTCGACCTGTTCCTTCATCGCTGGCGTGATCGCGCCTACGGGCGGGCTAGGCCATAGCGAAAGTGTCGCACGTGGTGCGGGCCAGGCAAGGTTCCGACGGATCGGGTCGGTGCCAAGCATCGCTTCCGGCGGCAGGGTCTGCGAGGAGGCCGCTCGGCCGCACAGTGCCAGCGCGCCGCTGAACAGCGCAGCACCCAGCACCTGTCTGCGTGCCGATGATACCGGTTCGGTCAACTTATTCCTCCTCATTCGATCCACTAATGCGCCGTTCCAAGGCCGCCGGAAGGATTGACGCTTCTGGTCAGCACCTCAACGTGATTCCATTTGGCGACGGCGTGCCTACCAATACCCAATCACACCACCCTTTAGGTTGCTTTACAATAAGTAAATATTATGAATAAACAATAACATAGTTAGTTTTATCGCTCCTTGGTTGTAATCGGTTACATTTTATGCTTTTTTGGTCTGCGAGAACGAATCAGCGGCGCAATAGCTGACGTTTCGGAGATGGAATGAATGGCCTGGGACCGCTCAGTCACTGCCGCATTACGGTCGCACCTTGCAAGGCCGATGCAGTCGACCGCCCATCAAACTTGCAACAACACGTGTTGAAATCGCCAAGCTTTTACTCGGCTTGACGGAGGGCCGCGCTCAATATCTGCAAAAACGAAAAACTAATCGAAAAACGGGGAGGTTATATTGGAAAGCATCAATTTTTTTCGGACACTTTTGTGTGTAGGCGCGTCTTCTGCGGCAATGATCGCAATGTCTGCTCCGGCCATGGCTCAAGTCAAAGCGACGGATAAAACGCAATCGGACGATAAAGACGACCAGAACAAAGTTACGTCGGAGTCCGGCGAGAAACCAGACATCATCGTTCGTGGCTATCGAAATGCACTCGACTCCTCGCTCAATCTGAAACGGCGATCCAACCAGATCGTTGATGCGATCACGGCCGACGATATCAACTCGTTTCCTGACCAGAACGTGATCGAATCGCTATCGCGCATTACGGGTGTTCAAATCACGCGCGACGCCAATGGCGAGGGCGATCTGTTCCAGATCCGCGGCCTGCCTGATGTCCGAGTTGAAATCGACGGCCAAAAGCAGGTTGGCGGCCGGTATGACGGCGGCGTTGTCGGTTCTGCGTTGCCATCCGAATTGTTCGGCCAGGTCCAGGTTGTCAAGACGCAGGCAGCCGATGATACAGAAGGCGGCACCGGCGGTATTGTTCGCTTCAACACGCGCGGTACCCTGGATAACAAGAAGGACTTTACGCTCAGCGCCAGTGGTGAAGGAAACTACTCCAATAACTCTGGTGGCTTTGGTTATAAATTCTCGGGCACGATCGGTAAGAATTTCCGCAAAACACCGATCGGCGAGATCGGGGCGCTATTCTCGTATACGCGCAACCGTACCGTCGGTCAGGCAGACCGCTTCCGGTCGAATGACGGATACATTGTCGACAATACGTTGCGGGGCGATTTCAACGGCAACGGCACCGCAAACGAACCAACCACGACGCGCGATTTCAATGGCGCGACGGTCATCGATAATCTCGGTGATGGCGTTATCCGACCGGCTGGCGCGCTGCAGGCCGAGTTCGAGTCGATCAATCGCAACGAGGAATCTTATAACGCTGCGCTCGAATGGAGGCCTGCGAATAACTTGAGTTTCTTTGGGCGCACGACGCGCGTTTCTCAGGCCAATCGTACCAATATCGTCTCATTCAGCTCATCCGCGCGTCCGCTAAATGAATGGGACCCGGCGACGCTCGTGATTGAGAACCAGGTTGCCGTCGCGGGCACGATCCGCGGCACGGGCGGATTCAGCAATGCCGCCCAAGCCCAAGGGTTCGATGTCCACCAAGACAGCGTTCAGGCCGGGGCCGACTGGCAGATCACGCCCAGGTTCAAGGCTAGCTTCAAGTTCCAAGACGGCTCAGGCGGCACCTTTAATCCCCTGCGCATTCCAATCGTCGGCGGGGTCGGTGGCCAGACCGACCAGACCCGGTTTGATCTGCGCACCGGCGTGCCGACCGTTCTGCCGCTCGACAATGCCGGGCAGCCTTTCAATACCGGACAGGCGGTTGGCAGTGCCTTCAATCCGTTCGTGATCGGCATTTTCGATGCCGATATCGCTGAATCGCAGAGCGACAGGGCCTATCAGCTCGATTTCGATTATGGGGTCAATTTTGGATTGATCGATCAAATCGAATTCGGCGTGCGCTACAACGTGCAGCATAATACGCTGAGTATCGTTCAATTTTCCCAGTTCGATTTCGACGGTCAGCCCCCGCAATTGCCCTTCCGTTTTCGGAGCCTGCAGGCACTCGCGGCTGACATCCCCGGGATCGTAACCCAGTTCAACCGGTCGAATTCCTTTGGTGGTGCCAATAACGGCAATATTCCGACGTCGTTTACGATCCTCGATCCGGCATTTTTCCGTTCAGCGGCCTATGACAATATTTATCGTTCGAATAACTTCACGAATCCAAACGGCACACCCGTTGGGCCGACGACTGATCCGAATGCTCAGCGCGATGGCACGTATGAGATCATCGCCGGTTATGTGAAGTTCGATCTGAACGGTGACGTGCCGTGGTTCGATGTGCCGTTCCGCGGCAATTTCGGCGTGCGCATCATCAACACTAAGCAGAGCGTACTCGGGCAGGTGATTCCGGCTGGCAGCACCACCCCCGTGTCCGGCTTTGCAACCGGTGAAAACACTCAGTTCTTGCCAAGCTTAGCCCTGAACTTCGACATCAAGCGCAATCTCATTGCCCGCTTCGGCATCGGCCGCACCATGTCGCGACCGGGGCTTGAACAACTTGTGCCGAACGAGACCATTTCCTTGTCGCTGGACACTGTCACGCGCGGCAATGGCGGGCTGGATCCGATCCTGGTGACGGGTATCGATCTGTCGCTCGAATGGTACTTTAACAAGACCGGGCTGCTCTCGCTGGCAGGCTTCTACAAGCACCAGGAGAATCTGGCGGCAACCTTCACATCGGTGCAGTGTTTGCCCGATTCCGAAAGCCCCGCGATCAGCACCGAGGCTGGGACGGGCAATATTCTGCGTGACGTTCGAGCGATCGACGTATGTACCGCCGCCGGCCTTGGATCGGATGCCGCGCTCCGATCAAATGATGGCTTCACGGTATCGCAGATCGAAAACATCGGATCGAATACGATCCTGGGTTTTGAATTTGGCTACCAGCAGAACTTTACGTTCCTTCCCTCCTTCCTTGATGGCTTGGGGGCACTGGCGAACTACACGTTCACGACCGGCAAAAATCCGTTGGTTTCGCCCTTGGGTAACCAACTGCCGCTGTTGGGCCTCTCAAAACATTCGTTCAACGCCACGCTGTTCTATGAGAAATATGGTTTCACGACCCGTGTTTCGTACAATTACCGGTCTGAGTATCTCGAAAACAACCTCAACAACACGCAGCGGAACATCGGTTCGTCACCCTCGGTTCGCGACAGCTTCGGTCAGCTCGATGCAGCCTTCAGCTATGCAATAACCAAGCAGATTTCGATCACTGCCGATGCAACCAACCTGCTATCGCGCCCGCAGGTTAGCTTCGCGGATTTCCGGTCTGCGCTATTGGAAAAAACCCAGACTGATCGCCGGGTCTTCTTCGGCGCGCGGTTCGTCTTCTGATGGGATGAAGCACAGATCGGCGGGTTGGGCATGTCGCCCGACCCGCCGATTTCGACGTAATGCCGCGTGACGCTTAGCAACATGCGAAGGGCAAGGCCCACGGGCGCTTGCAACCTGACCAAGAGGTCCATTTTGGCCTGAATGCGTTGCAACTTTACCGCATGATGACCAGCCGATTTTTCCCCAAGGCCGCCTTGCCCGGGCAGCCGGCGATCGGTTCCTCATCGTTGTTCTCCCGCTCTGGGTGCACGCAATCGCATTTCGGCCCCAAGCCGCGCTGCGCCGAACAATTATTCGTCGCTTTCAATATCCAAAGCCCCCATTTTGAAGGCGTCCATGGCAAGGTCGTTCTGCGCATGGTGCCGAGGTCGCGCCGTCAGCTTGACGTAGCCCAGCTTTCTCAGCTCGCGTCCCATGGTCGTTTCATCGAGCGACACCGCGAACTCGTCGTGAAGCCACTGGACCAGGTCGATCAACCGCCAGCGGACAACGCCATGGATCGCCGGAATCGGGCCGCGCTCGACCGGCTCGACAAGCGCCCGTCGCTGAGCGTCATTGAGCCGTGACGATGCGCCCGGTGCCCCTTCGGCGAAGCTCAGGACAGGCTTGCCGTCAAGCAGACCAGCGGGGCCTTGGCGGTTGAACCGGACCACCCAGTCACGCACGATCTGCAAGCCGACGCCGCCGATCCGCGACCCGTTTGGCGGCCTGCATCGCTGCTGCCCCAATCGCTAAATCTTGTCGATCGACTCGATTTCGGCGGTCTTGCCGTCCCAGCGAAAGGTGAACCTCACCTTGTCGCCGACTTTCAGCTCGCCCAGCTGTCCTTGCTTGGCGCCAAACCCCATTGTCATCGCTGGCCAGCTCAGTTCGGCCACGGGCCCATGCGCCAGCGTGATCTTGCCGGTATCTGGCTCGATCGCGGTAATCGCGCCCTCGCCGGTTGCGGTCTTGGGTTCTGCAAGTGCGGTAGCATCGGCAACCGAACGCTCTGTCGCCTCAGGTGCCGGGGCAGGGCTTCCGCACCCGGCAAGCAGCAGGGCAGGGGCGAAAATGGCGATGGCCTTCATAACGTTACTCCTTGATTGGCGGGGGTGGGTTGCGGGCGACGCCGCCGCATCAGCAGATAGCCAGCGGGAATGACCAGCATCGACAGGAGCGGTGCGGTGAGCATCCCGCCGATCATCGGTGCAGCGATACGGCTCGTCACTTCAGAACCCGTGCCCGTGCCGATCAGAACGGGAAAAAGGCCAGCGAGGATGACGGCGACCGTCATCGCCTTGGGTCGCACGCGCAGCAACGCACCTTCGCGCACCGCCGCCTCGACCTCGGCGGGGGAGGGATCGACGCCGCGATCGGCCAGTGCATGCTTGAGATAGATGAGCATCACCACCCCAAACTCCGCCGCGACGCCTGCCAAGGCGATGAACCCCACCGCCGTCGCCACCGACTGATTATAGCCCAGCAGCCACAGCAGCCAGAACCCGCCAGTCAGCGCGAAGGGCAGCGTTGCCATCACGAGCAACGCCTCATCGAACCGCCCAAAGGTGACGTAGAGCAACACGAAGATGATCAGCAGCGTCGCCGGCACCACAATCGTCAACCGCTCCCGCGCCCGCGCGAGATATTCGAACTGCCCGGTAAAGCTTACGCTGATCCCCGGCGGCAGTTTGACGTCGCGGGCAATCACCCGCTGCAGATCGGCGACGATCGAGGTGAGGTCGCGCCCGCGTGCATCGACATAGATCCACGTCACCGGCCGGCCATTCTCGCTGCGCAACATTGGCGGACCTTCGCTGGTGGAGATCGCAGCGACCGTCCCCAACGTCACCTGCTGGCCGCCAGGGGTCAGGAAGCGGAGATTGCGCAGCGCATCGACGCTATCGCGAAGCTCGCGCGGGTAACGCACATTGATCGGATAGCGTGCCAGCCCCTCCACGGTTTGCCCCACGGTTTCGCCACCGATCGCGCTTGAGACGATCGACTGGACGTCGGCGATGTTCATGCCGAACCGCGACGCGGCAAAACGATCGATATCGACATCGATATACCTGCCGCCAGTCAGTCGCTCGGCGAGCACTGACGACACATCAGGCACGGTTTTGGCGACGGTTTCGATGTGCTTGGCGGTCGCGTCGATCTGGGCGATGTCGGCGCCCGCGACCTTGATCCCGATCGCGCTCTTGATGCCGGTGGCGAGCATGTCGATCCGGTTGCGGATCGGCGGTATCCAGAAATTGGCCAGGCCGGGGACTTTCACCGCATGATCGAGCGCATCGATCAGTTTGTCGGGCGTCATCCCCGCTCGCCACTGGTCGCGCGGCTTGAAGCGGATCGTCGTTTCGAACATTTCCATCGGCGCTGGGTCAGTGGCGGTTTCGGCGCGACCGGCCTTGCCGAATACGCTTTCCACCTCGGGCACCGTCTTGATCAGCCGGTCGGTCTGCTGGAGCAGTTGCGCGGCCTTCGCCGTCGAGATGCCCGGCAGCGCGGAGGGCATGTACAGCAGATCACCCTCGTCGATCTGCGGCATGAACTCGCCGCCAAGCTGCGATAGCGGGAACAGGCTGGTTGCGAACACGAGGCCCGCGATCACCAGCGTCCGCTTCGGGCGCAGCAGCACCCAGTCGAGCGCTGGCCGATAGATCGCGGTCAGCACCCGGTTGATCGGATTGGCGCTTTCGGCCGGAATGCGGCCCCGGATCAGATAGCCCATCAGCACCGGGACGAGTGTCACCGACAGGATCGCGGCGGCCGCCATCGCATAGGTCTTGGTGAAGGCAAGCGGCGCGAACAGCCGGCCTTCCTGCCCCTGCAATGCAAAAACCGGGATAAACGACAGCGCAATAATCATCAGGCTGAGGAACAGCGCGGGGCCCACCTCTGCGGCGGCGTTGGCGATCACCGTCCAGCGCGCCGGGCCCCGAAGTTCGGCATCGGGATTATCCCGCGCCCAATATTCCAGATGTTTGTGCGCGTTCTCGATCATCACTACGGCGGCATCGACCATCGCGCCGATGGCGATCGCGATGCCGCCCAGTGACATGATGTTGGCGTTGATGCCTTGCGCGCGCATCACGATGAACGCCGCCAGGATGCCCAGCGGCAGCGTTACCACCGCGACCAGCGCCGAGCGCATGTGCCACAGGAACAGCGCGCACACGATCGCAACGACGATGAACTCCTCGATCAGCTTGCTCGTCAGATTATCAACCGATCGCCCGATCAGCGCAGAGCGGTCATAGGTCGGCACGATCTCGACACCCGCCGGCAGGCTGGCCTTCAGCGTTTCCAGCTTGGCCTTGACCGCGCTGATCGCCGCGCGGGCGTTGGCACCCGACCTGAGCACGATAATGCCACCGGCCACTTCGCCCTGACCGTTCAGCTCGGCAACGCCGCGCCGCATATCGGGCCCCACCTGGACCGTCGCAACATCGGTCAGGGTCACAGGCACACCGCCCGCCGTGGTGCGGATCGACAGTGCCCGGAAATCGTCGAGATTGGCGAGATAGCCATTGGCGCGGACGATATACTCGGCCTCGGCCTGCTCGATCACCGCGCCGCCGGCTTCCTGATTGCCGCGCTTGATGGCGTCGATCACCGCGTCATGCGTTACGCCGTACGCAATCAGTTTATCGGGATCGAGCACCACCTGATATTGGCGAACCATCCCGCCCACAGCGGCAATTTCGCTGACGCCGGGAATGGTTTTCAGTTCATACCGCAAAAACCAGTCCTGCAGGCTGCGCAGCTGCGACAGATCGTTGCGCCCGCTCCGGTCGATCAGCGCATATTCATAGATCCAGCCAACCCCGGTCGCATCCGGTCCAAGCTCGGTCTTTGCACCCGCCGGTAGTTGCGCCTGCACCTGGCTCAGATATTCCAGCACCCGGCTGCGCGCCCAATACAGGTCGGTGCTATCCTCGAACAGCACATAGACCAGGCTGTAGCCGACGAACGAATAGCCCCGCACGACGCGTGCGCCCGGCACCGACAGCATCGTCGTCGCCAGCGGATAGGTCACCTGATTTTCGACGATGCGCGGTGCTTGCCCCGGATAATTGGTGCGGATGATGACCTGCACGTCGGACAGGTCGGGTAACGCATCGACCGCAGTCGACCGCACAGCGATAACGCCCGCCGCGACGACCATCACCGCCGCCATCAGCACGAACAGGCGTTGCGTGATCGACCAGCGGATGACGGCGGCAATCATTTGGCACCGCCCGCCGGGGCCGCGCCGATCGCCCGGACCGGAATGCCCGTCAGGCTCGCTTCGGAATCGAGCAGGAACTGGCCCGACGCCACCACCTTTTCACCATCCGACAAACCAGCGAGTATCTCTGTGCGACCGCCGCTTTCGCGCCCGATCTGCACTTCGGCGGGGTGATAGCGGCCATCGCCCGCCGCCAGCATCACGAT
>CAZXBM010000039.1:0-29953 GCA_964638495.1 uncultured Stakelama sp.
ACGACGTTGGCCGCCTTATGCCATGGACACCCGTGGCCTGAGCACACCGCTTACCGTCAATTGTTTGCCCTTGATGGAAAAAGGGCAACTAATGGCCCAGTTGAGTCCAAGGCAGCCCATTGCAGCCGACAGAAAGTGTGGGACCAAATGTGGGTAATATTTTCGCCGTACCGCCAAAAAGCGCTGAATCCGAACGATCCTGGCTTGACGATGGTGACCCCTACGAGAATCGAACTCGTGCTTTCGCCGTGAGAGGGCGACGTCCTAACCGCTAGACGAAGGGGCCGTTAGCGCGAACGCGGCGCTCTACGGCGGTGGCGGGGGCGCGTCAAGCCGCGACGCGCCGCCTTTCTGTCATCTCGACATTGAGCATCTCGGCGAGCAGGAACGCGAGCTCAAGACTTTGCCCGGCATTCAGCCGCGGATCGCAGTGTGTATGATAGCGATCCGCGAGGTCCATCTGCGTCACATCCATCGCGCCGCCGGTGCATTCGGTGACGTTCTGGCCGGTCATCTCGACATGAATGCCGCCAGCGATCGATCCTTCCGCGCGGTGTACCGCAAAGAAGCCGCGCACCTCTGCCAGGATCCGCTCGAACGGGCGCGTCTTGTAGCCATTGTTGGTCTTGATGACGTTGCCATGCATCGGGTCGCAGCTCCACAGCACCGGGTGCCCCTCGCGCTGCACCGCGCGGACGAGCTTGGGCAGGCCGCTTTCGATCTTGTCATGACCATAGCGCGTGATGAGCGTCATGCGTCCGGCAACGCGGCCCGGGTTGAGCGTGTCGAGGAGGCGCAGCAGCGCATCGGGCTCCAGGCTTGGCCCGCACTTCATGCCGACCGGATTGCCGACGCCGCGCAGGAACTCGACATGCGCCGATCCCTCGAACCGCGTGCGATCGCCGATCCACAGCATGTGCGCGGAGGTGTCGTACCAGTCGCCCGTCAGCGAATCCTGCCGCGTCATGGCCTGCTCATAGGGGAGCAGCAGCGCCTCATGGCTGGTGTAGAATTGCGTGCCCTTGAGCTGCGGGACGGTTTCGGGATTGATCCCGCACGCTTCCATGAAGTCGAGCGCCTCGCCGATCCGGTCCGCGACGTCGGCGAATTTCTTGGCCCAGGGGCTGCGGCCCATGAAATCATGCGTCCAGCGATGCACCTGGTGCAGGTTCGCGTATCCGCCGCTGGCAAAGGCGCGCAGCAGATTGAGCGTGGCGGCCGACTGGGCATAGCCCTGGACCATGCGGGCGGGGTCCGGCTGTCGGCCCTCGGGCGTGAATGCGATGTCGTTGACATTGTCGCCGCGGTAGCTTGGCAGCTCGACACCGTTGATCACTTCGGTATCGGCAGAGCGCGGCTTGGCGAACTGCCCGGCCATCCGGCCAAGTTTCACGGTGGGCAGCTTCGACGCAAAGGTGAGCACGACGGCCATCTGCAGCAGTACGCGGAACGTGTCGCGGATGTTGTTGGGGTGGAATTCGGCGAAGCTTTCGGCACAGTCGCCGCCTTGCAGCAGGAATGCCTTGCCATCGACCACGCGGGCGAGATCTGCGGTCAGATCACGTGCTTCGCCGGCAAACACCAGCGGCGGGTAATTGCGCAGCGTCTCGGTCGCTGCGGTCAGCGCAGCGGCATCGGGATAGCTTGGCAGCTGGCGCGCTTCATGCGTCGTCCAGCTATCGGGGGCCCAGTGGGTGGCCATTGGTCTGCGTCCAGTCATGGATAAATTTGGCCGGTTTCCATGCGCGCAAATGTCGTTGCGCGCAATCATGGATTAGCACGGCCACCGATCCACCCACATTACACAGCCTAGTAGCCGGCGTCCAGATCGACCATGTTTTCCAGCTGAGCGCCTGCCATGAAGGCGTGCAGATTGCGCAGGAACAGGGCACCTGCCCGCTGAAACATCCTGGCCTGGCTGCGACCGGACAGGTGCATGGTGTGGATCGTGTTGGGCGCAGACCATAAGGGATGCTCAGGCGGCAAGGGCTCAGGCGTCACCACATCGAGAAAGGCACCGGCGATGCGCCGCTTTTCCAATGCTTCGATCAAGGCGTCCTGATCGACCATGTCGCCGCGGGCGATATTGATCAGCCAGGCGCTGTTCTTCATGGCGGTCAATTCTGCAGCGCCGATCAACGCCTTGGTCTGGTCGGTCGAGGGTGCCGCCAGAATCACCCAATCGACATCGTCGAGCCTGCCCCGCCATTGATCGGGCGTCAGCGTGCCGTCGCGGCCAGACCGGGTGACGCCCGTGACAGTCACGCCAAATGCCGCCAGCCGCTCGCCGATCAGCCTGCCGATGGCACCATAGCCGATGATCAGCGCGCTGGTCTCAAACAACTCGATCTGGCCGGGTGCCTGGATGGTCCATTCGTGCCGATCGGCGATGCGGACGACCTCATCGAATCGCTTGGCGGCTGTGAGCACACCCATCACGGCATATTCGGCGACGGCAATGGCGTTGATGCCCACCCCGTTGGTCAACACGGTGCCGCGATTCTTCAGCAGCGGCAGGGGAAATGCATCGAGCCCGGCATAGACGGTACTGACCCATTTGAGCCGCGTGCCAGCCGCCACCGCCTCGCCCGTCCATTGGGGCCGCTGCATGTCGACCCAGGCGATATCGGCATCGACCACTTCGGCCAGCGCGTGTTGATGGTCGACGAACCAGGCGACATCGAGCCCCGCCGGCAAATGCGGCTCGATTAGCGGGCGAGCGAGGGCGGGGAGGACGGCTTTCATCCCGGGATGAGCTCCATTGCCTTGGTATAGGCAGTCATGTCCCATGTCGGCCAGCGCTGCTGAGTGCGGGCTAGCGTGGTGGGCGTCCAGAATGGATCGCCGGGCAGTGGGATGCCCAAACAGGCAAGTTGCTCGGGCGTCGCGGCCTCGATCAGCCGACGCCAGGGCCGCAGAAAATGGAACGGCCAGGCTGCCCAGCCGATCATGTCGTTGCCGGCCGCCTTGTAGCTGGCAGTGATGGTATAGCGATGCCCACCTGGCCGGGTCAGGTTAGTGCCGCGGTGATAGATGTCGATCCCATAGGCAAAGATCGATCCGGCGGGTGCTGCCCCTGAGAGTTCATGCGTCTTCATCGCGAGCTGAGCCGGGTGGCCAAAGCCCGTGGCCTCAGTCTGGCCGAAGGAGATGGTGCTGCCGTTCAGTCCTTTGCCGTCAAAGGCTTCCTCCGGCAGAACGGTGCGAAGCGGACCGACCACGTCGGTTGCCGCTGGATTGGGCACGTAATGGATCGCGCCCAGATCGTCGGTGACGTCCGTCACGTAGATCATGAAATTGATTGTCTTCTGGTCGGCGTCGTCGCCCGGCACCGTCAGCGTGTGGTTTTTGAAATCGCAGTGAAAGGGCTGATCATAATCCGCATCGCCGGTATATTTTGCCCATGCGTCGCACTGATAGAGCCGCACGTCTTCCACACCCAGGGCCGCGCGGGCAAAGGCGATCAGGCGCGGGTGAAGCCCGATGAGGTTGATCGCCGCACTGGCAGCAAAGGGGAGCTGCTCCTGATTGCGGAATTGGGCGGGATCGAACACGCCGATGCTGCCGCCCGGCTTGCGGTCGATCGCCTCAGTCGATTTGGCGCGCCCGGCGAAGATCGTGTCGCAATCTGCCCTGACTGGATTGATCTCGGCGGCGCTGAAGAAGCGATCGAGCACCACGGCACCATCGCGGTGCCATGTCGCAAGGTCGGCGGCATGATTCTGCTCCATTGCGCCCATCGACATCGATCCACTCCTTATCTCTCTTTTGCCAAGGCTAGCCGTTCTGGCGCGGCGATCCTAGACGTCGATTCTCCAATCCCAGCCGAGCGGATCGCCGTCCATCACTTCGATGCCTGCGGCGGTTAGCTCGTCGCGGATCGCATCCGAGCGGGCGAAGTCCTTCGCGACGCGGGCTTCCTTGCGGGCGGTGAGGCGGGCTTCGATATCGGCTTCGGTGAGCGTGGCGGTGGCGGGGCGGATGCGCAGCTCGGCGCGGGTGAGGGTGTTCAGTTGCAGGCCCAGCATGCTTTCGAAAGCGCTCAAAGCCTCCAGCCGGACGGCGGGGGACAGCTTCTTGTCTGCTACCATCTCGTCGACCACCGGCAGGGCGCGCGTAGTGTTAAGATCATCCGAGACTGCTGCATCCAGCTGCGCCAGATAAGTCGATGGATCACCCTTGATCGTACCGTCGTTGCGCGCGCGCAAACCTTCCGTTGCCATTACCAGCCGCTTCAGCCTGACACTGGCCGCCGTCAGTCCCTCCCATGTAAACTCCATCTCACTCCGGTAATGCGCCTGCAGGCACATCAGCCGATAGGCGAGCGGATGGAAACCGGCATCGATCAGCGTTTGCAGCCGCAGGAAATCGCCGCTCGACTTGCTCATCTTGCCGCGCCGGTCGACCAGGAAGTTGTTGTGCATCCACAGCCGCGCGCCGCTATCGGCGCAGCCGCAATAGGATTGGTTCTGCGCGACCTCGTTGGGGTGGTGGATCTCGCGGTGATCGATGCCCCCGGTGTGGATGTCGAAAGGGTGGCCCAAATGTTCCATGCTCATCACCGAGCATTCGAGATGCCAGCCCGGCGCGCCTTTGCCCCACGGCGAATCCCATTCCATCTGACGCTGCTCGCCGGGAGGTGATGTGCGCCAGATCGCGAAATCAGCCGCGTTGCGCTTTCCGGAGACCGGATCGATCCGGCTTTCGCCCTCCTCGGTCGCGGCGCGGGCCAGCGCGCCATAGTGCGGCACCTTCGAGGTGTCGAAATACAGCCCGCCTTCGATCTGGTAGCAGTCCTTCTCGATCGCTTTGGCGAAATTGATCATCTGGGGAATGTGATCGGTCGCAACGGTCCATTCGGTGACGGTAGTGATGTTGAGCCGGGCCACGTCCTGCTTGAAGGCCTCGGTATAGTGCGCCGCGATCTCCCAGATCGATTTCGCCTGCGTGGCGGCGGCCTTTTCCATCTTGTCGTCGCCGGCATCGGCATCGCTGGTCAGGTGCCCGACGTCGGTGATGTTGATAATGTGCCGCGTCGGGTAGCCCTTCCACCGCAGTACGCGGCCAAGCGTGTCGGCGAACAGGAAGGCGCGCATATTGCCGATATGCTGGTAGTTGTAGACGGTCGGGCCGCACGTGTAGACGCGCACGTCATTGGCATCGATGGGCTCGAATGGCTCGAGCGAGCGCGTGAGGCTGTTATAGAGGGTGAGGGGGGTACCGGTCATCGCGGCGGCATAGCCGGGAGCGGGCGGGCTCGCAAATCTCCCGAATGACTTGGCCAAATGGCTTGATATCCTGCAATCACGCTGTTAGGGGCTGCCCGATACGGCGCGGACCACGTCTGCGACGACATATTTCTATTGATCGGAGACTTGGGCGTTTATGCAAATCATCGTTCGCGACAATAACGTCGATCAGGCGCTGCGGGCCCTGAAGAAGAAGCTGCAGCGCGAGGGCGTTTATCGTGAGATGAAGCTGCGCCGTCACTACGAAAAGCCTTCGGAAAAGCGTGCGCGTGAGCGTGCAGCTGCCGTGCGCCGCGCCCGCAAGATGGAGCGCAAGCGCCTGGAGCGCGACGGCGCCCGGTAAGCTTGGGCCGGGCGATCGTTCCACGAACAGATTGCCCGGTTTCTTCTGACGATTCTCGAACCGCTGGACAGTAGCGCCATGTCGATCACCGCCGTGCCGATTCCGCCGACCAATCGCCGGACCATCATCCTGGTGTGGATCGGCATTGCCGTGGCGGTGACGCTTGCAGCGCTCCTCGCCTTTTACGGCACGGCCCATGCCGTGGCGGATCAGGGCGATAACGCCGCGTTCCTTGCCTATAACAAGACGCGGGCCGGCGTCGTCGAGACCGAATCGGGCCTTCAATATCGCGTGATCAAGCAAGGCGCGGGTGATCTGCAGCCGACCGACACCGATGTCGCGCTGATCAACTATACCGGCACCCTGCGCGATGGCAGCGTGTTCGATGCCTCCAAGCAGCCGACACCGCTGCCTGTGGCGGGCGTGGTCAAGGGCTTTTCCGAAGCGCTTAAGCTGATGAAGAAGGGCGAAAAGATCCGCGCCTGGATCAAGCCAGAGCTCGGCTATGGCGATCAGTCGCCAGATCCGAACAAGCTGCCGCCCGGCTCGGTGCTGGTGTTCGATATCGAATTGCTCGAATTCCTGCCTGAAAGCGTGCTGCGCCAGGCGCAACAGCAACAGCAGTTGCAGCAGCAGGGCCTAGGCGGCCCGCCTCCGGGGGTCGTCCCGCCACAACCCGGCCAATAAGGCCGTCGCGGCCGGGACGGGTGTTGTTACTGGCAGCACCTTCGCCGGGTTCAGCGGTCCATTGCAGCCAATAGCTGCGACAAGCGTTATCGTGATTGCATTGCGCGCACTTGCAGCATGATGTAGGCGCAGGCACAGCCGCCGCGAGAGGTCATCTTGCCATGTTCGCTGCCTTCGCTGCCTTCGATCCCATTGTGCTCGCCCGCATCCAATTCGCCTTTACGGTCAGCTTTCACTTCATTTTCCCGTCCTTCTCGATCGGGCTCGCAAGCTATCTTGCGGTGCTGGAAGGGCTGTGGTTGCGCACGCAGCAACAGGTCTATCTCGATCTTTTCCGCTTCTGGTTGAAGATTTTTGCCGTCGCGTTTGCCATGGGCGTCGTGTCCGGCATCGTCATGTCCTATCAGTTCGGCACCAACTGGGCCGTGTTCTCTGACAAGACGGGTCCGGTTCTTGGCCCACTATTGGCCTATGAGGTGTTGACGGCCTTTTTCCTGGAAGCCGGATTTCTGGGCGTGATGCTGTTCGGCATGAAAAAAGTGGGCAAGCGGCTGCACTTTACCGCAACCCTCATGGTCGCGATCGGTACGTTCATTTCTGCCTTCTGGATCCTGTCGGCGAACAGCTGGATGCAGACGCCGCAGGGTTGGGGCGTGAACGACAAGGGCCAGTTCGTCATGGTCGATGGCTGGCTCTCGGTCATTTTCAACCCGAGCTTCCCCTATCGGCTGATCCACACGGTAATGGGCGCCTATCTGACGACTGCACTCGCGGTGGGCGCAGTCGGCGCCTGGCATTTGCTGCGCGACCACACCGAGCCGCATGCGCGCAAGATGTTTGCGATGGCGATGGGCATGATCGTCGCTGTCGCGCCCTTGCAGATTTTTGCAGGCGACGAGCATGGCCTCAACACGCTCGCCTATCAGCCGGCTAAGATCATGGCGATGGAAGGCCATTATCAAAGCCATCCCAATGGCGCCCCCCTGATCCTGTTCGGTATCCCCAATGCCGCTGAACGCCGAATCGATTATGCGATCGAGATTCCAAAGGCTTCGTCGCTCATCTTAAAGCATGACATGAATGCACCGCTCGCCGGGCTCGATACGATACCGCTCGACAAGCAGCCGCCCGTCGCCATCCTGTTCTGGTCTTTCCGCGTGATGGTCGGGCTCGGCCTGGCGATGCTAGGGTTGGGGCTATGGGGTCTCATTGCCCGGTTGCGGGGCAAGCTTTACGAGTCGCGCTGGCTGCACCGTTTGGCGCTGGTCATGGGCCCGGCTGGCTTCGTTGCCGTCATCGCCGGCTGGATCACGACCGAGGTCGGGCGCCAGCCCTATACCGTCTATGGCCTGTTGCGGACGGTCGATAGCGCCTCGCCGCTCGCAGCGCCGGCGGTCGCCGCGTCGCTGATCGCCTTTGTCGTGGTCTATTTCGCGGTCTTTGGCGTGGGGACTTGGTATATTCTGAAGCTGATGCACGCCGGCGTTCACACGGGCGAATCCGAAGATGATGGCGCGCCGATCCGCACGGGCGGCGTCGGCTCGCAGAGGCCAGCGCGCGAGCTTGCGGAGGAACTCGCATGAGCATCAACTATGATCTGTCGACGATCTGGGCCTTTATCATTGCCTTTGCCGTCTTCGCTTATGTCGTCCTCGACGGGTTCGATCTTGGCATCGGCATTCTGTTCCCCGAATTCGCCGTTGGCGCAGAGCGTGATCAGGCAATGAATGCCATCGCGCCAGTGTGGGATGGCAACGAGACATGGCTCGTGCTGGGCGGCGGTGGGCTGTTTGCCGCATTCCCGCTTGCCTATGCCATCATCATGCCCGCGCTTTACCCGCCGATGATCGCGATGCTGCTGGGCCTGGTGTTTCGCGGGGTGGCGTTTGAATTTCGATGGCGTGATCCGGGGCACCGGCAGTTCTGGGATTTTGCCTTTACCGCCGGCTCGATTGTCGCCGCGCTCGCACAGGGCATTACGCTTGGTGCGCTGCTGCAGGGCGTATCGGTCACGGGACGTGCTTATTCTGGCGGCTGGCTCGATTGGCTGACGCCCTTTTCGCTACTCACCGGTGGCAGTGTGGTGGCTGGCTATGGGTTGCTCGGGGCATGCTGGTTGATCGCCAAAACCGAAGGCGGCACGCAGCAACATGCCTATCGCCTTGCCCGCAAATTCGGCGTCGTCACGTTCCTGGCGATTGCAGCCGTGAGTGCGGCGACTCCATTTCTGGCGCATGATTACTACAGCCGCTGGCTGAGTTTCCCCAATTTCCTGCTGGTTGCGCCCGTACCGATTCTGGTTGGCGGCCTGGGGCTGCTCTTCTGGCGGGCGCTTGGTAAGAATGCGCAGATCGTGCCCTTCGTGACGGTGCTTGGCCTGTACGCGCTATGCTTTGTGGGGCTCGGGATCAGCATGTATCCATTCATCATTCCACCGAGCATCTCGATCTGGGATGCAGCGGCACCGGAAAACAGCCAGATATTCATGCTGGTCGGTGCCGGGATCATGATGCCGATCATCCTGGGCTACACGGCGTGGGCCTATTGGGTGTTCCGCGGCAAGGTGGGTGAGGGCTATCACTGATGGCGGAGCAAGCGCCCCCCTTGTGGCAGCGCCTTGCCTGGATGGCGGGTATTTGGACGGCCAGTGTTGCCACGCTTGGTGTCGTGGCGATGATCCTGCGGACGTGGCTGCGCCACTGACCGCTCAGGTCGACAGGCTCCAGCGCGTATCGCCCTCCAGCCCCAGCGCCGTCAGCTTGCCGCTGGCATAGGCACCGGTGTCAATGCCGATCCGGTTCGCGCGCCACTCGATCTCCCGCGCAATCGAATGGCCATGGACGATCACCCGCCCGAACGGCGCTGTATGATCAAGAAAATCCTGGCGTATCCAGCGTGTATCGCTCGGCTTCTGGGCGGAAAGGTCGATCCCTGGCCGTACGCCTGCGTGGACAAAGGCGTAATCGCCGATCTCGATCAGGTCCTCGAACGACGTCAAAAACTCGACATGGTGGCGCGGAATCGCGCGCCGCAGTGCAGTTGCCAGCGATTCCTCATCAAGCATGCGAACATCATCCTCGGTGATCCCATAGCTGAGAATCGTCTCGTGCCCGCCATGGAGCATATAGGCACCAAAGTTCGCCAGATCGCCGCCGAGCAGCTTCAGCAGCATTTCTTCATGGTTACCCTTCACGAAGCGGGTGTTGGGCGTGGCGCGCCTTAGCGCCAGCGCGCGGTCCACCACATGCGCTGAATCGGGGCCACGATCGATCAGGTCGCCGAGAAAGATCACCTGGGATTCGGCAACAGGGCGGGATTGATTGTCCGCCTCGATCATGTCGATGAGCGTGTCGAGCAGATCGAGCCGGCCATGCACATCGCCGATCGCGTAAACCCGCAGACCATCCGGCACGGCCGCGACCATTGGTGGCGGGCGGCGCCATTCACGAAGTTTTTTGAGCATTATTGGCTCAATATAGCGGGTGCGCCGCGATTGGCGCAATCATCATCCCGCCAATCGCAGATCGACCACGCGCGGTGCCGGGGCGGGCTGATCGGGCCAGATGCCGCGCGTATCATACACATGCTTGGTTGACCGTTCATCGAGCGGAATCGATTTGAAAATTTCGTGATCGACCAGCACGATCATCGCTGGGCAGGTCTCGATCGCGGTATCGACATCGATCAACCGCGCTCCCGTTCCCCGGAAGGCAGCGGGCAGGGTGTCCGCATAGGGCTCCACGATCCGGATTCGATCGCCGAAGCGCTCGGCAAGCGCGATCGCAACTTTGAGTGCCGGACTCTCGCGGAAATCATCGATATTGGCCTTGAATGCCAGGCCCATGCAGGCGACTGGCAAGCCCGGCAGGCGCTCAATCAACTCTGCCGCGCGGGCGATGGTATGGGCGACCTTGCCGTCATTCACTTCGCGCGCGGTGCGGATCAACGGGGTCTGTTCAGGCGCGGCGCTGACGAGGAACCAGGGATCGACCGCGATGCAATGCCCGCCGACACCCGGGCCCGGCGAGAGGATGTTCACGCGGGGATGGCGATTGGCGAGGCGAATAACCTCCCACACATCGACGCCCATCTTGTCGGCGACCAGGCTCAGTTCATTGGCAAAGGCGATGTTGACGTCACGAAAGGCGTTTTCGGTGAGCTTGGTCATTTCCGCCGCGCGGCTGGTGGTTGTCACGCACGCGCCGCGAACGAAGCGCCGGTAAAAGGCCAGCGCCTTGCGCGCACAACGCGGCGTGATGCCACCGATCACGCGATCATTGTCGATCAATTCAACGAGGATGCGGCCCGGCAGCACGCGCTCGGGGCAATAGGCGATCGCGATATCGGCAGTTTCACCGGTCTTGCCCGGCACCTTCAGGTCCGGGCGGAGCTGGGCGAGCAGATCGCGCACCTTTTCGGTGGTGCCAACAGGCGATGTCGATTCGAGGATTACCATGTCACCCGCCTTCAGCACGGCCGCCACCGTCGTCGCCGCTTGCAGGACATAGCCGATATCGGGCGCATGATTCTCACCAAACGGGGTGGGCACCGCGATGACGAACACGTCGGCGGGCTCGATCATCGTCGATGCGCGCAAATTGCCGCGCGCAACGACGCCTGAGACCAATCCGTCGAGATCGACCTCCTCGATATGCACCTTGCCCGAATTAACGGTGTCGACCACGCTTTGCGTCACGTCGATGCCGATCACTTGGACGCCGGTGCGGGCAATGATCGCGGCAGTGGGCAGGCCGATATAGCCGAGCCCGAGTACCGCGACTTTAAGATTGGATTCCGAAACCATCCCCAACGACCTTTGCAATCCGAGCCGATGCGTGGCCGTCGCCGAACGGATTGTGCGCGCGCGCCATCGCTTGATGGGCGGCATTGTCGTCTAGGAGGGTGAAGATTTCGGAAACGATCCGATCTTCGTCGGTGCCGATCAGTTTGGCGGTACCAGCCACAACACCTTCGGGGCGCTCGGTTGTCTCGCGCATGACCAGCACTGGCTTGCCGAGCGCCGGTGCTTCTTCCTGCACGCCGCCGGAATCGGTCAGCACGATATGGCTCATTCCCAGCGCGCGGATGAAATGCGGGTAATCGAGCGGATCGATCCGCGCGATATTGGGGCGGTCGCCGAGCACCTTGTCCATCACCGACACGACATTGGGGTTTGGATGAACGGGGAAGATCACGGCGACATCCTCGCGCTCGCCGATCCGCCGGATCGCTCGCGCGATACTCTCCATGCCGCCGCCAAAATTCTCGCGCCGGTGGGTGGTGACCAGGATGATGCGCTTGCCTGCGAAGCGTTCGGCCAGGTCATCGAGCCCGCTTGCCAGCGACGGATCCTGAGCGACTTTGGCGGCAGTGGCGTGGAGCGCATCGATCACGGTGTTGCCCGTGACATGGACCAGGCTCGGCGCGATATTTTCGCGCAGCAGGGCGTCGGCCGCGGTTTGCGTGGGCGCAAAGTGCAAGTCGGCGATGGGCGCGACGATGCGGCGGTTCACCTCTTCGGGAAAGGGATGATAGATATCGCCCGACCGGAGCCCCGCCTCGACATGCGCGACCGGAATCTTGCGGTAATAGGCAGCCAATGCGCCGACCATCGCGGTGGCTGTGTCGCCCTGCACAATAACCCGGTCAGGCCGCTCGGCGTCCATTACCTCGCCCAGGCTGGTCAGGAGCCGCGCGGTCAACCGGTCGAGCGTCTGTCCCGGTTCCATCAGGTCCAGGTCGATATCGGGCGTGATGCCGGCAATCTGCAATACCTGATCGAGCAGGCCCCGGTGTTGCGCGGTCACGCAGGTGCGCACGACCAATCCGGGGACGGCTGCCAGCGCGTGAACAACCGGGAACAGCTTGATCGCCTCGGGCCGCGTGCCGAAGACGATCAGGACGCGGTGGCTGGATTGGCGTGAGGCTGAGGCGGATCGTTTGGCGGTCATGAGAGGGGTCCTAACGGGCTCGGTTTAAAACCGCGCTAACGCTCATGCGGACAATGCTGGCGTCGGTGAAGCTAGTCGGCGTTAAGCAGGCGGGACAAGGGTCGCTTAACATTTGGCCCCTAATTTCGGACATTGCGCAGCAGCAGGCCAATGGCATCATGATCACACACAAGCTGCCCGCAAAGGGCAAGGGCGCGTATGAAGCGTAGCGCCATCGAGATCAAATATGCGCCACCGGTGCGGACGGTGCTCGTGGCGGGCGGTGCCGGCTTTGTCGGGTCGGCCATTTGCCGCCTGCTCGCAAGCGATGGATCGACGCGGGTCATCAATGTCGATTCACTGGTCGACGGCGTAAGCGAGGAGGCGCTCGCTCGCCCGGCTGATCAACCCAATTATCACTTCGTCCAGGGCGACATAGGCGACCGGGCGATGCTAGCCGCGGTGATGGCGCAAGAGAAGGTGGATTCGGTCATCCACCTCGCGTCTGAGACCCGTTGGGAGCGAGCCGGGGCGGGTATGCCGTCGTTCATCGACACCAATATCGGCGGCACCTTCCAGCTGCTCGAGGCATCGCTCGCGCATTGGCGCGATCTGCTGCCGGATGCGCGGGCGGCCTTTCGCTTCCACCATGTCTCAAGCAGCGCCGTGTTTGGCGATGTGTCATCGGATGGCCAGCGGATCGACGAGGCGGCACCCTATGCGCCGGCATCGCCGATCGCGGCGGCGCGGGCAGCGTCTGACCACCTGGTCCGTAGCTGGCATCAGAGCTTTGGCTTGCCCGTCGTGCTGTCGCACGGGGGGAGCTGCTTTGGGCCATTCCAGAAGCCGGGCAAGCTGATCCCCCATGCCATCCTCTCGGCAATCGCGGGGAAGGCGGTGCCGGTCTATGGCGCTGGATCGGAACTGCATGATTGGCTCCACGTCGATGATTATGCCCGTGCGCTTAGTGCGGTGCAGTTTGGTGGGCAGCCGGGCGAGCATTATCTGATTGGCGGTCGGCAGGAGCATAGCAACCTGGCAGTGGTGGCGATGATCTGCGACCTGCTCGACCGGATCGATCCGCGGGCCGATGGGCGCAAGCGGCGATCGCTGATCACCTTCCTGCCCGATCGCCGTGCATCGGACCGGCGGCATGCGCTCAACCCGGCCAAGATCGAGCGGGCGCTGGGGTGGCGGCCAGACATTGGCTTTGTTGAGGGACTGGTTGACACGATTGACTGGTATCGCGACCGCGAGATGGCGGCGGCGGTGGAGACCCGGAAGGTATCAACGGGGCGCTAAATGGCCAGCAGCCGATCGTCGCCCAATCCAACAACCACCCCCATCATGCCACCGGCGGCGACCCCCTCGACAAGCGCGTCCATCGCCACGCCGCACAGCGCCAGCCCGGTCTGGCAGGCGGTGAGGACGATGCCAGCCTCGCGGGCCATGGCGAGGAGCTGGAGACGATCTGGCAGACCAGCAGCGCTCAACCGTTCGTCATCGTCATCGTGGCGCGGCACCTTGCCAAGCATCGTGACGCTGTCTTCATGGCAATAGAGCTGCACCTTGCCGCCCAGCGCGGCCTGCGCCAGCGCCAGCGTCAACGCCGCGCGGAAACGCGCGGGATCGGCGGTGGTGACGATGATCACGAGCCCCGTCACGGCGCACAGGCCGGGCAACCGGGATCCTTGGGCAACGCGATCGTGCGAAAGCGAAACGCCAGCGCATCGACGAGCAGCAATTTGCCGGCGGTATCGTCGCCAAAGGGGGTGAGGCAGCGGATGACCTCCAGCGCGGCAAGGCTGCCCAAGACGCCCGTCATCGCCCCCATGACGCCCTGATCGGCGCAACTGGCGTCTGCCCGATCGGGATCATGCCCGACGAAGCAGCGATAGCAGGGCTTGTCGCTCTCCCAACCACGAAACACGCCGAGCTGCCCCTCGAACTGCCCGACCGCCGCTGAAACAAGCGGGATGCGCATGGCAAGCGCGGCATCGGCCACCACGAGCCGGGTCGCGAAATTGTCGCAGCCATCAAGCACGACATCGGCCCCCGCGAGGAGCGCTGCGACATTGTCCGCACCAAGCCGCTGCACCATAGGGGTGACGACGCAATCGGGATTGAGCCGCGCCACCGCGCACGCCGCAGCCACGGCCTTCTCCGCGCCGATATCGTCGGTGCCGAACAGCGTCTGGCGTTGCAGGTTGCTGAGATCGACCCGGTCGTCATCGATGATCGTCAGCCGCCCAATCCCGGCCGCTGCCAGATACTGGATCGCGGGCGACCCAATACCGCCAGCCCCGACCACCACGACATGCGCGCCCAGCAACCGCGCCTGCCCACCGCCGCCAATCTCCTTCAGAACGATATGGCGCGCATATCGATCGAGCTGAGCATCGGTCAGGATCATGGGCAGGGACCAGTCTTCACAATGTGATGCGTCTAGACCGGTTTGCGGTGGGGCTCAGCAATTATCTTTGGGTGGGGGTCGATTGGGGGGGGGCACGGCTGTTTTGCCCCGTAAGTGTCGTCGTGCGGCGTCGAGGGCGTCAATCGTAAAAGCAGCCCTTTCCTTTTGCCATCGGCGAGGCAACCCGATTGAGCGAAGGCAAGACTAAGTCGCCATCGACGACGCCATTGCCGCATCACGTCTTTGGACTGAGGATGGTGTTCTGCAGTTTTTCGCTCTGAATGATTGGTTGCGCCCTGGTTAGCGCGGGATGATGGGCGGGGATCACCTCAAGCGCCGGGCCATGCAAATTAGCGGATTGATGGTCGCAAGCTTCGTCAGGTGGCCGTGCCTGGCCGACAGCTGCGCATGTGCTTAGGGCCGAAGCATGTTGACGGGCGGTCCTTCAGCGGAAGGACAGCTGCCACTGTTGCGGCGCCATGCATCATGCAAAAGCGACACATCTCGAAGATCAATCGGTACAAACGCCTTGCTTGCGATGGAGATCGATCCCCGGGAGCGACGGCATGGCCGCTCCCGGGGACACGTTGTCGTTAGATTACTTCGTCAAAGCTGAACATGAAGGGATTGCCGGGCACCGCACGGCCCGATCCATATTGGAAGGGCTGGACGTTTTTGTCCTGCGTCCCGCCCGTATAGGGCCATTGTTCAGCGACCCACGGATCCACTCGCCCGGGTTGATAGCGTGCGGGATAATTGTCGATGTACATGCCATAAACGTGCACGGTCTTGCCCGAAAAATCGAGGATCGTGAGCGCTTGTGCCCCAAGCGCCCGGTCCTTGCCTGCGCCGCCAAATCCGGCCTGGTTGCCGCCGATCGTCAGAAACACCGGGTCCTTAAGCCGAGAGTCGCGCAGCACGGCATAGGGGTCACCCTTGTAGCTGAACACGGCGATCTCGCGCGAACCACGGCTGACGATGTAGAGGTCGTCGGTGCGCCCCGCGCCCGCGATCGGCGCCGTGATTTGCACCGGATTACGGCCCACCTTCCATTCGCGCACGGCGGTGGCCGGCATTTGCGGGGTTGCAGCCGGATCGATCAACGACTTGACATCATATTGGCGTACCGTGCCATCCATCGACGCAACTGTAAGCAGTGTCGTCAAATGGTTCCAGCTCACCCCCTGCCAGCCAGACAGGGTGTTTGTGCCCCCGCGCGGCTGGCGCGCAAAGACGGCAGTTGGTTGGGTGATGTTGAGCGTCCCTGCCACCACCGGCATCTGATCGGACTTGTACGCAAAGGTGTAGGGCCATTTGTTGTCAGCATTGCCCTGGTTTGAATTCGCCGTTTCGTCCCATTTCGCCTGAGTGGTGAAATACTGGTCGCGGTAAGCCTTAAACAGCGGGCGCAAATCGACGATGGCAACCTTGTTCTCCGCCCGCGAACCGACGACGGCATAACCGGCTGTTGCCAGCAACTTCTTGTCTTCTTCCTGTGGCAAAAACGATCCCCAGGGCAGATTGCTGCGCGCGAAATAGGCATCGCGCACCGATTGCTGGCTCAGCCCCACTCCGCGCCAGAAATCGGTGCCGCGCGGATTGCCGGTGCCAACCGATGAGGTGACGGACAGCGAATTCGGTGCTGCCATCGGCAAGTCGACAAACCCCAGCAGCTTGAGGCCGTTGACCGTTGGCCAGCTCTGGTTGCCCCAGCCATAGCGACCGGTATCTTCGATGCCGATATTGCCGTTCTCACCGGAGATTGCGATCACGCCGAGCTGACCCTTGCGGGCGGCTGCGTCCCATACGGTAACGAACAGGAATTCATTGTTCCCCGTCACCGCCAACGCGGTAGGCACCTTTCCAGAGGGCAGCTTTAGAACTGGAACGATATTGTCGCCAATCCCGGTATAGCCATCATTACCGGTGCCAGCGACACCGATCACCCCGTTCTGGAACGCCAGAAAACCGGAGACCGACGTCTGGATCTGGCCGCGTGCCGTGGCGACGGCCGGAAACGGCAGATTGGGATAGCGCGCCTGGATCGATGAGATTGCCGGCGCCTCACGGGCTGAAATGCCGTTACGGTTCCACCAGTCGCCGTCCCATGATGCATTCATCCGCATGCACAACGCCGCGGTTGATCCATCGCTCGCCAGTGCAGCGCGCGCGCCATCAAAGGCCCGCATATTGGCGGTGCCCGCCTGCATGCCCTGCTGCGCGGCGGTCGCATCTGGCGCAAACAGCATCTGCCCCGCCATCTGCCAGCCGCCGCCGCCGCCCGCACCATAGCCAAGGCCCGTAGGCGATTCGGTCTGGATCAGCTTGTCAGACGTTTTGCAGAGATTGTCAGCAAGCGGTTTGTTGAGGCCGCCCTTCCACAGGCCGTCGGGATCGGGCTGATGAATGGTCGTCGCGGTTTCTGCGACGCCATAATCCTGCGCGCTGGGCCCGTTGCGATAGGCCAGCGTCTGCGCCGTGTGATAATTGGCGGCGATATTGCTATATTCCGTCCAGTTGATCGTCCCGTCAGCGTTTACGATGCGCTCGCGCCAGGAACCGATCGCCTGGCTGCCGCCACCCGTTACCGGCGTGGTGCTTGCCTTTTTCACGACGATCGACAGGTCGTCTGATTTCAGCACGCGTCCCTTGGCGTTGAACGCGGTGATGCGCAGCCGGTAATTGCCGGCCTTGCTCAGCGTGACACCCGTCACCGCCGATCCGGGCGCATCGAAGACGACCGGACCGGGCGCCTGGACGACCAACCACCGTGCGCGATCGCCCTGGATGCTGCCGCTCAGCTGCACCCGCGTCTGTGGCAGGGTGATCGTCTGATCGGGCCCGGCGTCGGCGATCTTGGGTGCCGTGGCGATGGTGGTCAGCGCTGCGCCTACCGCCACGACGGCTATCGGCGTCGCAGCGAGCGCCACCGCCGTCCATGCTGACAGCGTAAAGCCGCCAGCCGTTCTTGCTATTGATGCCATGATGAATGTCTCCTCCTTCAAGGACACAACCGCGTCTGCTCCAGCGCGATCGATCCCGCACAAGGCCTTCGTCAGATGCGGTTAAGGACCAACGGTCATCATTGGTTAAGCCGCCGCTCTCCGAAGTGATCACACCACCTCGCCGCAATACGGCACCGAATGTAAAGGCGGGGCATTGCCTGAAGCATCGCGCCCGGACGCCGTGCCCCTACAGTCCCGTCGAGCCGAAGCCGCCCAAGCCGCGCTCCGTCTGGGCGCTGAATTCATCGACCACCGTGAATTCGGGCCGGACGATGGGCAGGAAGACGAGTTGAGCGATGCGGTCTCCGGGCATGATCGTGAGCGGATCGCTGCCCGGGGGAGTGCGCAGCCACGCGCTGATGAAGATCTGCGCGGCGTAATCGGCATCGATCGTGCCGACAGCCTGGCCGAGCACCAGCCCCTTTTTGTGCCCGAGACCCGAGCGCGCGAGCAGGAAGGCGACAAGGTGCGGATCATTCATCAGCACCGCGATGCCCGACGGAATGAGGACAGCGGCGGCCTGGGGCTGCAGCGTGAGCGGCGCATCGATGCAGGCGTGGAGATCGATGCCGGCCGACATCGCGGTCTGATACCGCGGCAGGCCCCAGTCGTTCAGCCGGGGATCGAGGATCTTGAGTTCGATGTGGGGGCACAGATCGCGCATTGATGTTCCTTCGGCGGGTGGGGCCGACTAACCGCGGCGGGCGGCGTGGTGCAAGCGGTGTTAACGCATCGCCAGCATCGCTGCGCTATAGCGGGGCGTGACGACGCGGCCGACCTCTTTGTCTCCCCTGGCGCTGACGCTGGGATTGCAGCTGATGCTGGCCGCACTGGCGCTGTATGGCGCGGTGTCGCTGCCCGGGCTGGAGGCGCATTGGCACTTTTCCGCAACGGGCATTGGCTTGTTGTTGCTGTGGCTGGGTGGTGCGGCGGCGGCGGCGCGGATGTTGTTCCGCCAGGCACCATCGCGCGAGCAGCTGGCGATGCTGGCGGGTGAGGGCTATTCATTCTTTCAGGCTGACATGGGCGAGCGGGTCTATGCGTTTTGCCCGCCATTCTACCCGGTGCTGCTGGCGGGATGGGGGGGGCGGTGGCGGGGCGCAGCGCGGCGTTTCTTTACCTGGTGTGGCCATCGGTGCTGCTCTCGGCACCGCTGGCGCAGAAAGAGGGGCTGGCCATTGTGCTGATCCTGTCGCTGGCGCAGGTTTGGATAAGGCAGCGGCGCGATGGTGCCGTGGGCGGGTGGCGCGGCGCGTTGGTGCTGAGGGTGCCGGCGGGTGCCGGGACTCGGCGTGGTGACGCTGCTGCTAATCGCAGGGGTCGCGCAGCTGGCGCTGTCTGGCGTGTGGTTCGAATTCGGCGAGCGCCACCGCGAATTTCTGACGCCGTTCTTGCTGCTGCTGGGGTGCATGGCAGCGGGCAAGGCGTGGAAGGCACCGGCACCGTCGGTCGGCGCGAGAGCGGCCGTCGCCTAGGCGAGCACCGCCGCCGCGATCCGTTCGGCCAGGCGGGCGGCGACTTCTTCCTTTGGCATTCTTTCCCAACTCTCAACACCTTGTGCCGTCACGATGTGGACCGTGTTGGCGGCGCCGCCCATGACATCGCCCGAGACGTCGTTGGCGACGATCCAGTCGACATTTTTGCGCGTGCGCTTGGCGGTGGCGTGTTCGATGACGCGTTCGGTCTCTGCCGCAAAGCCGATCAGGAGGCGGGGGCGCTTCGGGCTGCGGGCTAGGGTCGCGAGGATGTCCGGATTTTCGATGAGCGTCAGCGTGGGGGCACCGGCGCCCTTTTTAATTTTTTGCGGCATGGCAGCGACGCGCCAGTCGGCAACGGCGGCGACCATGATGGCGGCATCGGCGGGGAGGGCGGCATCGACCGCAGCGGCCATGTCCAGCGCGGTCTCGACATCGATGCGGTCGACGCCTGCAGGCGTGGCGAGCGTGACGGGGCCAGCGATGAGCGTGACGCGGGCACTAAGCGCGGCGAGCGCTGCGGCGATGGCGAAGCCCTGTTTGCCCGAGGACCGATTGGCGATGTAGCGCACCGGATCGATTGGCTCATGCGTTGGCCCGGCGGTGACCAGCACATGCCGCCCACTGAGCGACGTCACTGGCTGAGCGCGTGCTGGATGGCGGCGAGGATCGCCTCTGGCTCTGGCAGGCGGCCGGGGCCGAATTCACCACAGGCCATGGGGCCTTCATCGGGCTCGATCACGGTGATGCCGTCGCCGCGCAGCGTGGCGACGTTGCGGCGGGTGGCGGCATGCTGCCACATCCGCACGTTCATCGCAGGGACGGCGAGCACGGGCTTGTCGGTCGCCAGCAACAGGGTGGTGGCAAGATCATCAGCGATGCCGGCGACCATCTTGGCGAGCAGATCGGCCGTGGCGGGGGCGATGACGACGAGATCGGCCTCGCGGCTGAGCTGGATATGGCCCATCTCCGCCTCGTCCTTCAAATCCCACAGGCTGGTGTGGACGGGGTTTTCGGAGAGCGCCGCCAGCGTCATCGGCGTGATGAAATGCGCACCGCCCGCTGTCAGCACGCAGCGCACGCCAATGCCGGCCTTGCGCGCGAGGCGGATGAGCTCGCAGGCCTTGTACGCGGCGATGCCACCGCCGACGATGAGGAGGATGCGCTTCATCTGACCGATCTTGTCACGATGATACGCCTGCTGTCGAGCGCGGCGACGAACAGATCGCGCAGCCCATCCGGCGCGAAGACGAGGCCAACCAGCAAGGTGGGCGCGACCATCAGCCCCCAATAGAAAGTGTCGCTGCGGCCAAACAGGCTGAGCAGCACGGCATAAGCGCCGAAGACGAGCAACGCGCGGCGGGCAAGCGGCGTGCGCCAGCTCGCCCAGCCGAACAGGGCGAGGCCGACGAGCAGCGCCGAGGCCCAGGCGGGGGCCATGCTGAGTGCGGTCGATGCTGCCATCGTCTTCACGAAAAAGCCGAACCCGAGCATGCCCGACCAGCCCGGCGATTGCGGATCGAGGGGGCCAACCACCTGCGCGACTGCCAGGGCGTGAAGGATGACAGCAATGGCGAGCACGCCGAGCGAGGCGGCCCACGCGATCGCTTCGCGCCGATAGCCGTCGATGAGCGCGGCACCGGCCATCACCATGACGAACACCGCCGATGTTTCGCGCACCAGCATGGCCGCGACGCCAATCGCCACGGCCTCTATCCAGCGACCCGGACGGCGGGCGGCAAGCGCCAGCGCGATGAGCAGACCCGCCCAAATCTCATGGAAAAAAGCGATGGCGGGCTGCAAGAACGCCATCAGCCCGCCCGCCAGCAACACCAGCGCAATGGCGAGTGGTGGCAGGCGCAGGAAGGCCGGGCGCAGCCGCACGAACCACGCCGCCACGACGGCAGCGACAAGGGCGTAGAGCAGCAACAGGACAACAGGCCAGGGCAACGACCCTTGCACGACGGCGAGCGTCGGCAGGCGGAAGGTGACGAAGGGCTTGAGCGGATAATCCCCCGCCCGCAGTGCACGCGCTGCCACCGCATAATAATCGCCACCGCCCCGCACGCCCGAGACGATGTTTTCGTAGAGCAGCACGTCACTTTGCGGCTGAGCAGCGGTGGCCGGGGCCTGATCGGCAGCGTGCGGGGCGGGGACGAGCAGCGATGTGAGACACAGCGCCAGAAAGGCGGCAAGCAGCCCTAGCGCGGTGCGCGCGTGCGATTTCTTCAGGCCGGCAAAGCGGCTGGGGGTGGCGAGCCAGATGGGCGGGCGCAGCCGGGCCATATCAGCCCAGCCAAAGCCACATCGCCGCCACCGACGCGCCGGAGGCAAGCAGCGCCACCGCCAGATAGCGCCAGCCGCCGCCGATGCGCACCACCTCTATTTCCTTGAGCGGCGGGGCAGGGGGCGCGCCGCCAGGATCGGGAAAGTGACGCTCGATGTTGCGGATAAGCTGGGGCAGGCGGGCAAGCGTCTTGAAATCAGCGGTCAGCCGATCGGCGACGAAGGTTTCGGGCCCAAGCTCGGTGCGGATCCATTCGCGCACGAAGGGGGCGGCGGTTTCCCACATGTTGATATCGGGATCGAGCGCGGTCGCCACGCCCTCCACCATCACCATCGTCTTTTGCAGCAGCAGCAAATGCGGCTGCGTCTTCATGTCGAAATCGCGGGTGATGTTGAACAGCCCGTCGAGCATCGCGCCGACCGACATGTCCTTGACCGCCATGCCGCGCATCGGCTCGCCAACGGCCCGCAGCGCGGTGGCGAATTCGGCGACATTGTGATGCGGCGGCACATAGCCTGCTTCGAAGTGAATCTCAGCAACGCGGCGGTAATTGCCTGTAATCAGGCCATAAAGAATTTCTGCCAGCCACACCCGCGCGCGCCGATCGATCCGGCCCATGATGCCGAAATCGATGGCGGCGATCTTGTTACCGGGGAGTACGAAGAGATTGCCCTGGTGGAGATCGGCGTGGAAAAATCCCTCGGCAATGGCCTGCCGCAAAAAGGCATGGACGAGAATATGCGCGAGCCGGGCGGGATCATGACCCGCCGCAATCACCGCGGCGCGGTTCGACATCTTGATGCCATTGATCCACTCCAGCGTCAGCACGCGGCCGGTGGTGCGCTGCCAATCGATCGACGGCACGATGAAATCGGGTTCGGCCATCATCGATTCGGCGAGTTCTGATGCCGATGCCGCCTCGCGCCGCAGATCAAGCTCGCGCGCGGTCCAGCGCTTGAAGGTTTCGATGACGAGGCGGGGCTGGAGGCGACCGAACTCGCCGCCCATCGATTCGACCTGCGCGGCGGCCCATTGATAGGTATCGATCGCGCGGGCGAATTCTTCCTCAACGCCGGGGCGCAGTACCTTGATCGCAACCTGACGGCCATCGGTCGTGACGCCGCGGTGGACCTGCGCAATCGAGGCGGCACCGACGGGGACAGGATCGATCGACGCGAACAGCTGATCGAGCGGTCGCCCGAAGCTTTTGACCATCGCTGCGCTGATGATGTCGAACGGCACCGGCGGGAGCGCGTCTTGCAGGCGCTGCAGATCCTTTGCCGCCGCATCACCGACGATATCGGGCCGAGTCGCGAGCGTTTGGCCGAGCTTGATCGCGGCGGGGCCGATTTCCTGCAGTGCATCGGCATAAGTGGGCGTGGCGGGCAGGCGGACGCCGATGCGGGCGATGCGGACGACACGGCGCAGCGCAGCTGGCGTGTTGGGGTCGCGCTCGATGCCCGTCAGCGCGCCGTGGCGAGCGAGCGTGCGCCCCCATTTGAGCACGCGCCAGAGATGGACGACGGGGGCGGTCATCGCAGGTTCCGCCCCGGCACGAGGAGGGGGAGCAGCCAAGCTGGAGGCGGCGATGAGCCCCGCAAGGCAGCGCTGGTGGAGAACCCCCTCCACCAAGCCGCTTCGCGTCGCGGTCCCCCTCCCCGTACCGGGGAGGATTTCACTGGGAGCATCAAATCTTCCAACCGCTGTGGATGGCAACGAGGCCGCCGAGCATCGGCTCCACCTTTGTCTGGATGAAGCCGGCGTCGGCGATCATCCCTTCGAACCTGGCCATGTCCGGGAAACGGCGGATCGATTCGATGAGGTAGCGATAGCTGTCTTCATCCTTGGCGAGCAGCTTGCCGAGCTGGGGGACCAATTTGTGCGAATAGGCATCGTAGATTTCGGCGAAGCCGGGCCACAGCGTCGTCGAAAACTCCAGGCAGAAGAAGCGCCCGCCGCGCTTGAGCACCCGGTGCGCCTCGCGCAGCGCCTTGGGGATGTCCGTCACGTTCCGGATGCCGAAGGCGATGGTGTAGGCGTCAAAGAACTTGTCTGGAAAGACGAGCGTCTCGGCATTGGCCTCGGTCCAGACCAGGCCGTCGATTCCGCGCTTGGTGGCGCGCTCGATGCCGACTTCGAGCATTGCCGGGTTGATGTCGGCAACGGTGATGGCCGCGCCCGAGGGAACCATGCGAAAGGCGATGTCGCCGGTGCCGCCGGCCATATCGAGAATCGTCTCGTCGCTCCGAGGCTGGACGCGGCGGACGAAGCGATCCTTCCACAGCCGGTGCATGCCAGCCGACATCGCGTCGTTCATCAGATCATAAGAGGGGGCGACGCTCTTAAAGACGTCGCCGACACGGGCGGCCTTTTCGCTCGCGGCGATGTCTTCATAGCCAAAGGATACGGTATCGGTGATTGGGTCAGTCATGCGGTCGCTCTAGCTTGGCCTTGTGGGCGGGGCAAACCCAACCTAGCTGCTTTGCGATCATGCCAGAACTTCCCGAAGTAGAAACCACTGTCTGCGGCCTTCGCCCCGTGCTTGAGGGCGCGCGGATAGAGCGCGTGCTGCTGCACCGTGCCGATCTTAGGCGTCCTTTTCCCGACGATCTCGGTCAACGGTTGACGGGGGCGACGGTGACGGCGCTGGGGCGGCGCGCGAAATACGGACTGATCGAGACCGACCGGGGCGATACGATGATCTTCCATCTCGGCATGTCGGGCCGGTGGCGAGTCGATCCGTCCGACGTGCTGACGCATGATCATCTGGTGCTGACGACGGCGGCGGGGCGGGTGCTGGCGCTCAACGATCCGCGCCGATTCGGCTCGGTCGATCTGATGGCGACGGCGGCGATGGCACGCTATGCGCCGTTCCTGACGATGGGCCCCGAACCGCTGGGTGAGGGGCTGAGCGTGGCGTATCTCGCAGGTGTGCTGGCGGACAGGATATCGCCGATCAAGGCGATGCTGCTCGATCAGCGGATCGTGGCGGGGCTAGGCAATATCTATGTCTGCGAGGCGCTGCACATGGCGGGTATTGCGCCGTCGCGCGCGGCCGGGCGGATCAAGCGGCCACAGCTCGAACGGCTGGTGGCGGCGATTCGCACGGTGCTGGCCGCGGCGATCGAAGCGGGTGGATCAACGCTGCGCGATTATGCGCGGCCCGATGGCGAGCTGGGCTATTTTTCCAAGCAATGGCTGGTCTATGGCCGTGAGGGAGAGCCGTGCAGCTGCGGCGCGCCGGTGAAAAGAGCGCCCGAAGGCGGGCGATCAACCTTCTGGTGCAGCAGCTGCCAGCGTTGAGTTGTTGACCGCGCGGCAACACGCGGTTATGTGGCGCGCTTTCCAAGGGCGTATGGGGCTCGTTCCCACGTTCTTTTCCATTCAAAAAGGTTCGAGGACGGCATGGCGAATACGCCACAGGCGAAAAAGCGTATCCGGCGGAATGACCGCCGTGCGGAGATCAACACCAACCGCGTCGGGCGCATTCGCACCTTCGTGAAGAAGGCTGAAGCCGCGCTTGAAGCGGGCGACAAGGCGGCTGCCAGCGTTGCACTCGCTGCCGTGCAGCCTGAGCTGGCGCGCGGCGTTGCCAAGGGCGTGCTCCACAAGAATACCGCGTCACGCAAGTTTGCGCGCTTGACCAAGCGACTGACGGCGCTCGCCTGAATTTATCGCGCTGGTGAAACGAGTCGCCCGCCGGGAACTTTCCGGCGGGCTTTTTGTCGTTGCGATGCAGCACGGCTTGCCCGCCAGGCACCCAAATCCGTTTCGTTTAGGGATCGGCCATACCCGATCTTTCAAAAACGCTGATTCTCCGCGATTCGCACAAGTTTCGTTTCGGTGACACTTTTATTATTCTTATAAATTAGTCACTTATAAGATTTTCTACGTATTTGTGCGGATAGTAGCGAGTCAAACTGTTTATTTCAGATTCTTGACATTTGACCCACTTGATCGACTCGCGGATGTCCTCTTAATCAGGGCTCGCCGCGGTGATCCCGTCATCCGGTTTTTTGCGAATAGTTTGACGTCAGGCGGACGCGATTCCGGCTGGGGGGCTTTTTGACCTAAAAAACGATGTGGGCTGTCGGCTGGTTTGCCGAGTTGGAGAGTGATGCGTGACGACTGCCGGAGCGACCAATGTTGTGCAATTGAGTGAGCTCGACCGGGCCTGGGCGCGGATCCGCGGGCATTTGCGCGACTCGGCCGGTGCCAGACTGTTCGATCAATGGCTCAAGCCGCTCGCGCTGATGCCAACCGAAGCGCCCGATTGCGTGCGCCTCTCGCTGCCATCAGCCTTCATGACGAACTGGGTGCGCAATAATTATGGCGAGCGCCTGCACCAGGAGTTTCGTGCGCTGATGCCGGAGGTGACCACCGTCATCATCGAGACTGCCAGTGTCGGGGCACCTTTGCCGGTGCTGACCGCCGTTGAGGTGCCAGCGACGCCGGCAGCCCCGACCGCCATCGCCGCGCTGGCCGGTGCGCGGCCACAGCTCGACCCGCGCTATACCTTTGACCGCTTTGTCGTGGATGGATCGAACAAGGTGGCAGCCAATGCGGCACGGGCGCTGGCGGAGCCAGGTACGCCGCGCTTCAGCCCCTTATTCCTCCATGGCGGCACCGGGATGGGCAAAACGCATCTGATGCATGCCATTGGTGCGGCGTTTCTGGAGGCGCAGCCGTCTGCAAGCGTCATCTATATGTCAGCCGAGCGGTTCATGTTCGAATTCGTCCAGGCGATGCGCGCGCGCGACACCTTTGCCTTCAAGGCGCGGTTGCGCTCGGTCGATCTGCTGATGATCGACGACCTCCAATTCATCGCGGGCAAGGACGCGACGCAGGAGGAGTTTTTCTACACGATCAACGAGGTGATGAGCGCCGGCAAGCGGCTGGTCGTCAGCGCGGACCGTTCACCGCAAGGGCTGGAGGGCGTCGAGGCGCGGATCGTGTCGCGGCTGTCAGTGGGATTTGTTGGCGATATCGCGCCGGCAGGGCTCGATCTGCGTCGCGCGATCCTGGCGCGCAAACTTGCCGACCTGTCCGATGTGCGGGTGCCAGCCGATGTGCTGGAACTGCTCGCGACAAGGCTTACGTCCAACATCCGCGAGCTCGAAGGCGCGCTCAACCGGCTGGTGGCCTATGCGCAGCTGACCGGCGAGGCGATCGACATGGACTTCGCCACCCGAACGCTGGGCGATATGCTGCGCGGGGTGCAGAAGCGCGTGTCGATCGACGATATCCAAAAGGCGGTATCGGGCTATTTCGACATCAAGCCGATCGAGCTGGTGTCAGCGCGCCGGGCGCGTGTCGTGGCCCGCCCGCGCCAGATTGCGATGTACCTTGCCAAGCGGCTGACGACGCGCTCGCTGCCCGAGATTGGCCGCAAATTTGGTGGTCGCGATCATTCCACGGTGATCCATGCCGTGCGCCGGATCGAGGAACTGCGCGATAGCGACAGCGAGGTCGACAGCGCGGTGCGGACGCTGCTCCGCAATCTCGAAGGCTGAGCCGAGCGATTGCCGGGGCGGGCGGCAATGCCCCCGTCCCGGCAGCCTAAGCCGCGCGTCTTAACCGCCGCGCTTGGCGGGCGGCGCAATTGTGATCTTCACGGTCTCGCCGGAATTGCCCGGGAAATCAGTGAACATCGCCTCGACCAGATTGGGGACGATCTGGGGCAGATTATCGTCGGTCGATTGGGCGCTTGCCTTGCCCTCAAATACCCGCTGGCCATTGTCCGCGCGATCAATCTCAAGGTTTAGCTGCGTGGTGAAGACGGTGTAGCTGTACACATCGTTATAACCGCCGCCGAACAGGAAGGGATCGTAAAAGCCGTAGACGAACGGGCGATAGCCGAAGCCGCCAAATCGTCCGAATCCACGACCAAAGCCGCCATAGCCGCCGAAGCCGCCGAAACCGCCGAAGCCGCCATAGCCCAACCCGGTCGAGCGCACGCGCTCGCGGCCGCGATCAATGTCGTAACGCATCCGCACGACAAGCTCGGCCAGAGCGGGATTGGCGGCGGGCTGATACCCCTGCTGCACCAGGCGCGCCGCCACCAGATTGGCATATTGGCTGAATTCTATGCCACCCGCGAGCTGCGGATCGGACGCCTGGATGGCGAAGGTCTGGCCCGACGGTGGTGCAAGGATCTGAAAGCGCGACACCTTGGCGTTGAACGGCGTGGCGCAGCCAGACAGGGCGAGCAGGGCGGCAATAACGAACAGCGGCTTCTTCATGGCGTCACCCTCGTGCGTAAAAAACAATGGGAACAGTATGTTCTTCATTATCACATCGTCAATGTGAATAGCGGTTGAACGTAGCTGCCGACCAGTTCGCCGTCATCGCTGCAAGCCAAGCGCCTGCTGTGCGGCAGCGAGCGTAGGTGCCGCAAGTGCCGCAGCCTTTGCTGCCCCATCGACCAGTGCCTGTGAGACGGCGGCACGATCGCCCAGCAAGAGCTGCAGACGCGCGCGCACCGGGGCGAGCGTGGCGATCGCCAGATCAGCCAGCGCTGGCTTGAAGGCACCAAAGCCTTGGCCGGCAAAGGCTGTCACGACCTGATCGGTCGTTTGATCGGCGAGAGCAGCATAGATGGTGACGAGATTGCGCGCCTCGGCCCGCTCGGCCAATTCGGCCATGCTATCCGGCAGGGGCGCGGCATCGGTCTTGGCCTTTTTGATCTTTTGGGCGATCAGATCGTCGCTATCGATGAGGTTGATGCGCGACCCGTCCGACGGATCGGACTTCGACATTTTGGCGGTACCGTCGCGCAACGACATGATTCGAGGCGCGGCCCTGCTGATGAGCGGCTCGGGCAGCGGAAACAGATCAGGCGCGTAATCGGTGTTGAACTTGGTGGCGATATCGCGCGCGAGCTCAAGGTGCTGCTTCTGGTCCTCACCCACGGGCACGTGCGTAGCCTTGTAGAGCAACACATCGGCAGCCTGCAGCACCGGATAGCCGAAATAGCCGACGCTTTGGCTCGATCCGTCCTTGCCGGCCTTGTCCTTCCACTGCGTCATGCGATTGAGCCAGCCCATCCGCGCGGTGCCGTTCAGGATCCAGGCAAGCTCGCTATGCGCGGGCACGCGCGCCTGATTGAACAGGATCGAGCGGTCAGGATCGATGCCGCACGCAAGGAGCGTGGCGGCCATCTCGATTGTCGCATTGGCAAGATCGGCGGGGATCACGGGCTGGGTGAGCGCGTGCAGATCGGCGAGGAAGAACAGGCAGTCGCCGCCGCTAGTCGCGACATCGTCCTGCATTGCCACCCATTGCTTGATCGCCCCCAGATAATTGCCGAGGTGAAGATTGCCGGTGGGCTGGATTCCGGAAACGACGCGCATTGATTGGAGTCCCGAGATTAGGCGGCGGTGCCGCCACGATTGCGCTTGAGCAGCGCGCGCAGATCAGACGGCAGATAGGCGCGCAGCACGAAGCAGGCGGCGGCATAGACGAGCCCGCCGGTTGCCACCAGCGCCATCATCGCCAGCCAGCGCGTGATGCCCGTGCCGAGCGTGTAGGGGGTGAAGAGGTGGTTCAGAGAATACATCGCCACCCCCATCAGCAGCGCCGCCGCCGCCAGCCGCCACACGCGGTGGCGCAGGCGCATGTCGGGCACGAAATGCCCGCGCTTGACGAGGGTGCGGTAGAGCAGCCCGAGATTGACCAGGCTGGCGATGGCGGTCGCAAGCGGCGGGCCCATATGCTTGAGGGGCATGATAAAGGCCAGATTGAGCACCAGGTTCACCGCAATCGACATCGTCGCATAGCGTACCGGTGTCTTAGTATCGGCGCGCGCATAATAGCCCGGCGTCAGCACCTTGATGAGAATATAGGCGGGCAGCCCGATCGAAAAGGCAGCGAGCGCTTGCGCGGTGTAGATCGTGTCGCCGGGGGTGAACTTGCCGTGCTGGAACAGCGCCGCGACAATCGGCACGCCGCAGACGATGAGGGCAACGGTGGCGGGCAGCGTGAAGAACAGCGCCAGCTCCATCCCGCGGTTTTGCGTGTCCATCGCCTCGGCCTCATGCCCGCCGCCCAATTGGCGCGAAATTGTCGGCAGCAGCACGGTGCCGAGCGCGATCCCGATCAGCCCCAAGGGCAGCTGGTTGAGCCGATCAGCGAAATAGATGTACGAAACCGCGCCCTCGCCAAGCAAGCTATAGGCAAGCGCGGACGAAATCAGCAGATTGAACTGGACCGCCCCTGCGCCGAGCGCCGCCGGGCCGATCAGCGCGATCAGCTTCCTGACTTCGGGGCTCAACACGGGCAGCTTGGGACGCAGGCTCACCCCGTTGCGCAGGCACGCGAGCCACAGCCAGACGAGCTGCAGCGCGCCCGATACGCTGACCGCGATCGCCTGGTTGCGCGCCGTGAGCAGCGGATCGGGATCGTGGAAGAACAGCAACGCCGCGATCAGCGTGAGGTTGAGGAGAATCGGCGCGGCCGCATTGACCCAGAATTTCTGCAGCGAATTGAGGATACCGCCGAGTAGCGAGACGAGCGAGATCAGCAGCAGATAGGGCAGGGTGAAGCGCGACAGCATCACCACATAG
>CAZXBM010000040.1:0-29413 GCA_964638495.1 uncultured Stakelama sp.
TCGCGACCGCCAGCTTCGCGGTCGTCGCGACCGAAACCTACGAACGCGGCATCCGTAAGTTCCTTGAAAACGACATGGGGTTGCCCTGCAACTTCTCGTTCCGGCGCACCGCCGGCGTAAAGCCTGACAATGCTGCGGTGCTCGAATCGATCCGCACCAACCCGCCGCTGATCATGTTCGGCAGCTATAACGAACGCATGTACCTCGCCGAAACAGGCGGGCGCAGCGTCTATATCCCCGTCTCATTCCCGGGCGCGGCGATCCGTCGGCACACCGGCACGCCCTATATGGGCTATTCGGGCGCGACCTATCTCATGCAGGAAGTGTGCAACGCGCTGTTCGATGCGCTGTTCAACATCATCCCGCTGGCAGCGCAACTTGACCAGGTCGAGGCGACACCCGCTCGGATGGAACGCGAGTTGATGTGGGAAGACCAGGCCAAAGCGGCGCTCGACGAAGTTGTCGAGCGCGAGCCGGTGCTCGTCCGCATTTCGGCCGCCAAGCGAATCCGCGATGCGGCCGAACGCGGCGCGCGTCGCGCGGGCGAATCGCGCGTCACCGCTGAACGGCTGGCTGACGCCATCACCGAAAGCAGGGGCGGATGACCGCGCCCCGCAGCCATTTTCCGCACTCTGCGGATCACCAGATCTTCGTGGCGTTTCGCGCTGCGTGGATGCCGCCGGGGGACGCGTGCCGCGCGCCTGATCTCGTCGGGTCGAACGAAGATGAAGGAACGAACGTATGAGCGACGATAGAATGGGGGCGGGTACCTACCTGACGCCCGACGAAGCGAAGGAATTCCACAAGCTGTTCGTGGCTAGCATGGCATTCTTTACCATTGTGGCCATCATTGCCCACTTCCTGGTTTGGCAGTGGCGGCCATGGTTCCCGGGCACCGAAGGCTATGAAAAAGCTGCGGCGCTCGTGGTGCCGGCCCAAGCGCCGATCCACTCGGCCAGCGTATAAAAAGGAGAATATGCCATGTGGAGAATGTGGGTAACTTTTGATCCGCGCAGGGTCTTGACGGCGCTGGCAGTGTTCCTGTTCACGCTTGCAATCCTGATTCACTTCATCCTGCTGAGCACCAATCGCTATAATTGGCTCGAAGCACCCAATCCGCCTGCAGCCACGGCCGCAGCGGCAGTGACCCCGGCAGCGCCGGCGTCCTGAGCAAAACAAATGGTGGCAACCCGGTTGTCGCCAAGTTGACAATCGGGGCGGACGTGACCTGATTGGCGTGTTGAGCGCCCAGGTCCGTCCAGTCCTCGATTGATGAAATTCATGCCATCCCGCCGCTTACCGACGGGTGAAGGAGCTGTTCCATGGCACTCTTGAGCTTTGAGCGGAAATATCGGGTAAGGGGGGGCACGCTGATCGGCGGAGACCTGTTCGATTTCTGGATCGGCCCCTTTTATGTCGGCTTTTTTGGCGTCACGACGGCTTTCTTCGCCGGCCTTGGCACCGCCTTGATTCTTTACGGCGCGTCCCTCGGGCCAACCTGGAACCCGTGGTTGATCAGCATTGCCCCGCCAGACATCAGCTATGGGCTTGGCTTTGCACCGCTCAAGGCGGGCGGGTTGTGGCAGATCATCACGATCTGCGCGGTCGGGGCCTTCTGTTCCTGGGCGCTGCGCGAGGTGGAAATCTGCCGCAAGCTGGGGATGGGCTATCATGTGCCGATCGCTTTTAGCGTCGCAATTTTCGCCTATGTCAGCCTGGTCGTTATCCGGCCGATGCTGCTTGGGGCGTGGGGCTTTGGCTTTCCATACGGTATCTTCAGCCATCTCGATTGGGTGTCGAACACCGGCTACCAATATCTCCACTTCCACTATAATCCAGCACACATGATCGCGGTCAGCTTCTTCTTCACGACGACGCTGGCGCTCGCGCTCCATGGTGGCCTGGTGCTGTCGGCGGTGAACCCGCAAAAGGGCGAGGATGTTAAATCGCCCGAATATGAAGACGCCTTCTTCCGCGATACGATCGGCTATTCGGTCGGCACGCTCGGCATTCACCGTGTCGGCCTGTTCCTCGCGCTGTCGGCGGGCTTCTGGAGTGCCATCTGCATCATCATCAGTGGCCCGCTATGGACGCGCGGCTGGCCTGAATGGTGGACGTGGTGGCTCAATCTGCCGATCTGGGCCTGAGGGGAGCGCACAACATGGCAACCTACCAAAATATCTTTAATCAGGTGCAGTTGCGCGGGCCGGCCGAAATGGGCCCGCCCACCAACGACCCCCGCGAGGTCCGCAGCAATCCCGGCGGTTTCGTCTGGTTGCTCGGCAAGATCGGCAATGCGCAAATCGGGCCGATCTATCTCGGCTGGCTCGGTACATTGTCGCTCCTGTTCGGGCTGATCGCTTTTGAGATCATCGGCCTCAATATGCTGGCCTCGGTTGGCTGGAACCCCATCCAGTTCGTCCGCCAGCTATTCTGGCTGTCGCTTGAGCCGCCTGCACCCAAATATGGCTTCCGCGCCATGGTGCCGCTGGCAGAGGGTGGCTGGTTCATCATCACCGGCTTCTTCTTCACCGCATCGGTGCTGCTCTGGTGGGCACGCACGTATCGCCGCGCGATCGCGCTCGGCATGGGCACGCATGTGGCCTGGGCGTTCCTTAGCGCGATCTGGCTGATGGTGGTGCTGGGCTTCATCCGGCCGATGCTGATGGGCAGCTGGTCAGAAGCGGTGCCTTACGGCGTTTTCCCGCATCTCGATTGGACCGCGGCATTCTCGATCCGCTACGGCAACCTGTTCTACAACCCGTTCCACGCGCTCTCGATTGCGTTCCTTTACGGTTCCACGCTGCTGTTCGCGATGCATGGTGCCACCATCCTGGCCGTTGGTCGGTATGGCGGCGAGCGTGAAATTGAGCAAATTACCGATCGCGGCACGGCCTCTGAACGGGCAGCGCTGTTCTGGCGCTGGACCATGGGGTTCAATGCTACGATGGAATCGATCCACCGTTGGGCCTGGTGGTTTGCGGTGCTGACGACGCTTACGGGCGGCATCGGCATCCTGCTCACCGGCACCGTCGTCGATAACTGGTATCTGTGGGCACAACAGCATGGCTATGCGCCCGGCTATCCCAGCACCGGCGTCGTCGATCCAGCAACTCTGCCGGGAGCACCGCAATGATCCGCGTCGCCACCATTACCAAACTGATCGTCGCCGGATCGGCCATGCTGGCCTTGTCAGCCTGCGAAATCGGCCCAAAGAAGATCGAGCAGACGGGCTATCGCGGGACCGGCGGTGACCAGATCATCGCTGCCAATCGGCTGGTGGCGCAGCCGGTACCGCCGCCACCCTTTGCAACGCCCGATGATAGCGGTCCGCGCGCCAGCGAAACCTACCAGAACGTCAAGGTTCTAGGCGGGGTCAGCACCGAGCGGTTCAACCACCTGATGGCGTCGATCACCACCTGGATCGCACCGCCCGAGCAGGGGTGCAATTACTGCCATAACCCCAACAACATGGCCTCGGACGAAGTCTATACCAAGGTCGTCGCGCGGCGGATGTTGCAGATGACGATCAACATCAACCAGAACTGGAAGCCGCACGTCAAGGAAACGGGCGTCACTTGCTACACATGCCATGCCGGCAATGCGATCCCCAAGAATGTCTGGGCGATGGCAGATGCGCCTGCTGGTGGGCCGGTTCGGCTGATGAGCAACAAGAATGGGCAAGACACGCCACTCAAGAGCGTCGCCTATAGCTCGCTGCCCTATGACCCGTTCACGACCTATCTCGGTGCAAAGAACAATATCCGCGTGCAGGCGTCGATGCCGCTTCGCGGTGCCGTGCCGGGGGCGTCGATTGCCAAGACCGAGAAGACCTATGCCTTGATGATGCACATGTCATCAGCGCTGAACGTCAACTGTACCTTCTGTCACAACACCAACTCGTTCTCGAGCTGGGATAACAGCCGCCCGCAGCGTGTTGGTGCCTGGTACGGGATCCGGATGGTTGGCGAGATCAACAACAAATATATCGCCCCGCTGGCATCTGTCCTCCCGGCCAATCGCAAGGGGCCGCATGGAGACCCGTTGAAGGCCAATTGCTCCACTTGCCATCAGGGCCTGAACAAGCCGCTGGGCGGGGTGCGCATGGTGGCGGATTATCCGGCACTGCTGGGCACGCCAGCAACGGCGCCTGCTGTGGCGGTGCCAATCCCTGCTGCGACACCGACGGCTGCGGCTCCGGTGACGGCAGCAACGGACGGCAACACGGCAGCGCCAACACCCGCTCGCTGACGACCTGAAGACTGATCTGCGGCCCTGCTCCCCGACAGGGGGGCGGGGCCTTTTTTTTGACGGAGGGTGATTGCCGCTAAAGCATCTCTCGGGCTGGCATCCGCCGGTAGTCGCTGCCGACTGATCAAACCGCTTGCGTGTCGCTAGGCGGCACGCCAGCATCGATGAGCCAATCGAGAGGGGTTATTCATGCGCGCTGCTGTTGCTATGCTATTGTTTGCTACGACCATGGCGCCGCTGCCTGCCTTCGCCCAGGCAGCATCGAGCGACACGGCGGGGCCGCATCGCCGCTTTTCGGGAACTGACCTGTTCCGGCTCGAACAGGCCGCCGATCCGCAGATCAGCCCCGATGGCACGCAGATCGCCTATGTCCGCCAAAGCGCAGACATCATGGTCGATCGGATCCGCTCGACGATTTGGCTGGTCGATACCCGCACCGGTGCGCAAAGGCCCGTCGTGGCAGGGCCGGGCAATCACTCCAGCCCGCGCTGGTCGCCAGACGGCGCGAGGCTTGCCTTCGTCTCGGCGGTTGACGGCCAGCCACCGCAGCTGTTCGTACGGTGGATGGCAAGCGGTGACACGGCGCGGATCACCGGGCTGCCGGATAGCCCCAGCAGCATCACCTGGTCGCCCACCGGGGATCGCCTTGCCTTCATCATGACGGTGCCCGGCATCCCGACATCGCTGGGAGCCGCACCCCCCAAGCCCGACGGCGCGAAATGGGCGGAGCCGCTCGAGGTGATCGATCGGGTAACCTACCGCGCCGATGGTGGCGGCTATATCAAGCCCGGCTTCGACCATCTGTTCGTGGTGGCGGGCGATGGCGGTGCACCGCGTCAGCTGACCTTTGGCGATTTTGACGATGGCGGGCCGCTTTCCTGGACGCCCGATGGCCAGCGCATCCTCTTCAGCGCGGTGCGCACCGCCGATTGGCAGCGCGAGCCGAACAACAGCGAAGTCCATATGCTCGACATCGACACCGGCCAGTTGACAGCGTTGACCAAGCGCTATGGCCCGGACATGGCCCCGGCGGTGTCGCCCGACGGCAAATGGGTCGCATGGCTGGGGCATGACGACACGCACCGCAGCAACGACAATGAGGTGCTGTCTGCGATGCGGATCGATGGCACGGGTGGCCATACAGTGACGATGGCGCTCGATCGCAGCATCGACACCGTGCAATGGGCGGCGGACGGCAAATCGCTGTTCATCGCCTATGATGATCATGGAATGAAACAAGTGGCGCGGGCATCGCTTGACGGTCGTGTCACCAGCGTTGTGCGGCATGTCGCGGGCGGCGGCCTCGATCGGCCCTATACCGGCGGCAGTTTCTCGGTCTCGAATGGCGGAAGGGTCGCCTATACCGGTGGCGGGACGGCGCGCCCCGCCGATGTGTTCGTCACTTCGGCGGGGGGAAGCATGCGGCTTACCCGGCTCAATGAGACTGTGTTGAGCGAAAAGGTGCTGGCGCAAGTGCGGCAGATTAGCCTGAAATCACCAGATGGCACGCCGATCGAAGCCTGGCTCGCCACGCCGCCCGGCTATGTCGAGGGGCAGCGGGTGCCGATGATCCTCGAAATCCATGGCGGTCCGCACAGCGCCTATGGCCCCAATTTTTCCACCGATGTGCAGCTCTATGCAGCAGCTGGCTATGCCGTGCTCTACACCAACCCACGCGGCAGCACCTCTTATGGCGAGAGCTTCGCGAACCTGATCGACAAGAAATACCCCGGTGGCGATTATGATGATCTGATGGCGTCCGTGGACGCTGCCATCGCCATGGGCGTCGCCGATCCCGATAATCTGTTCGTGACGGGCGGCTCTGGCGGCGGCGTGCTGACGGCGTGGATCGTCGGCAAGACCGACCGATTCAAGGCGGCCGCCACGCAAAAGCCAGTGATCAACTGGGTGAGCGAAGCGCTGACGATGGACGCGACCGGCTTCACCTCGCGCTACTGGTTTTCCAAGCAGCCTTGGGAAGACCCAATGAGCTATTGGAACCGCTCGCCGCTCAGTCTCGTTGGCAATGTGAAAACGCCGACAATGGTTGTCGTCGGGGCGCAGGATTACCGGACACCGGTGAGCGAATCGGAGCAATATTATGCCGCACTCCAGATCCGCGGCGTGCCGACCGCGCTCGTCAAATTGCCCGGTGCCAGCCATGGCGGCTTCACCGCGCGGCCGTCGCAGTCGGCGGCAAAGGCATCGGCGATCCTCGCGTGGTTTGAAAAATATCGGATCAAAACCACCGCCAAAGACGCAGTCGCTCATTAGAGTATCGGGCCGAAATTCAGGTTCACCCGCCACCCACGAACGCAGGGAAGCAATCCAGCCTATCTGCTCGCGGCACGATTGATTGCTTTGCCGTGCTCGCGGTGACGGTTCATATCTCAAGCACGATACCTTGATCGGCAACGAACGGACGCTTGCGCGCAATGGACTTTGCGGGCCGCTTGGCTAATGAATTGGGCATGCCGTCTTTTGCGCCCCGCCCCCCGATTGCTGCTGTTGATCGTTTGACGATCAGGCGGCCGGATGATTGGCATGTGCATCTGCGTGACGGCGCAATGCTGCAAGGTGTCGTCGCCTATACGGCCCGGCAATTTGCCCGGGCGATCGTGATGCCCAATTTGGTGCCGCCAATCACCCACGCCGCCGCCGCCGCTGCCTATCGCAACCGGATCATCGCCGCCGTCGATCCCGGCATCCGCTTTCAACCGCTGATGACCTGTTATTTGACCGACGACGCCGATGCGGACGACATTGCGGCCGGGTTCGCCGACGGCATCTTCACCGCCTGCAAGCTCTATCCCGCCCACGCTACGACCAATGCAGCGCATGGCGTGACGGATATCGCGGCGATCCGCCCGGTGCTGGCGCGGATGGAACAGATCGGCATGCCGCTGCTGGTGCATGGCGAAGTGACTGATCCGGCAATCGATATCTTCGATCGCGAAGCGGTGTTCATCGAGCGCGTCTTTGCCGGCATCCAGCGCGACTTTCCCGGGCTCAAGACGGTGTTCGAGCATATCACCACCGCCGATGCCGTCGCCTTTGTCGAGGCGGCGGGGCCAAATGTTGCTGCGACCATCACCCCGCATCATCTGCGCATCAACCGCAACGCCATGTTCCAGGGCGGCCTTCGCCCGCACGCTTATTGCCTGCCCGTCGCCAAGCGCGAACAGCATCGCCTGGCGCTCAGGCGCGCGGCGGTATCGGGATCGGCCAAGTTCTTCCTCGGCACCGATTCAGCGCCGCATATTGTGGCGCGCAAGGAAGCGGATTGCGGCTGTGCCGGCATTTTCAACGCGCCCTTTGCGATCGAAAGCTATGCGGCAACCTTCGATGAAGAGGGCGCGCTCGATCGCCTGGAAGGCTTTGCGTCCGAGCATGGACCACGCTTTTACGGCCTGCCGCTGAACGACGAACGCATCATCCTCGAACGGACGACAACCGACGTACCCGCTTGCATCAACATGCAAGGGGAGGGCGAGGTGGTGCCCTTCCACGCGGGCGAGCGGCTGGCCTGGCGTTATGCCGGGCTCGATGCGGCGTGAAGGATCAGCGGGCATGATAAACGTCGATATCGCGATTGTCGGGAGCGGGCATGGCGGTGCGCAGGCGGCGATTGCGTTGCGGCAGCAAGGCTTTGCCGGATCGATCCTGATCATCAGCGACGAGCCCGAACTGCCTTATGAACGCCCGCCTTTGTCGAAGGACTATTTGTCGGGCGAAAAGGCGTTCGAGCGTCTGCTCATCCGCCCCGCTGCCTTCTGGCGCGAGCGTGCGATCGATTTCCTCCACGCCGTCCGGGTGATGACCGTGGATGCTGCGGCCCACACACTCGCGTGCAACGATGGCAACACGATCGGCTATGGCACGCTCATCTGGGCGGCGGGGGGGCAGCCGCGCCGGTTGGGTTGCGCCGGTGCTGATGCCACCGGCGTCCACACGGTGCGCACCCGCGCTGATGTCGATCGGATGATGGCGGAGCTACCCGCCGTATCGCGGGTCGCGGTGGTCGGTGGCGGCTATATCGGGCTCGAGGCGGCGGCGGTGCTGTCCAAGCTCGGCAAGCATGTAACGGTGATCGAGGCGCTCGACCGCGTCCTGGCGCGGGTGGCGGGCGAGCCGCTCTCGCGCTTCTTTGAGGCGACCCACCGGGCACACGGCGTGGACGTGCGGCTCGGCGCCAGCGTCGACTCTATCGAAACCAGGGCCGGCAGCGTCACCGGCGTCAAGCTCGCCGATGGCACCGTGCTGCCCTGCGAGATGGTGGTCGTCGGCATCGGCATCATCCCCTCGGTCGAGCCATTGATGACGGCAGGGGCGGCGGGCGGTAACGGTGTTACGGTGGATGCGCAGTGCCGGACAAGCCTGCCTGATGTCTACGCCATCGGCGATTGCGCGGCGTCTGAAAATCGCTTTGCGGCGGGGGCGCTGGTCCGGCTGGAATCGGTCCAGAATGCCAATGATCAGGCGACCGTGGCCGCCAAGACGATCATGGGCGTGGACGCGCATTATGATGCCGTGCCGTGGTTTTGGTCGAACCAATATGATCTGAAGCTGCAGACGGTCGGGCTGTCGAGCGGACATGACGCGGCGCTGGTGCGCGGCGATCCGGCGACCAACAGCTTTTCAGTGGTGTATCTGCGGCAAGGCCGGGTGATCGCGCTCGATTGTGTCAACATGGTCAAGGATTATGTCGCCGGCCGCGCCCTTGTCGCTGGCGGGATCGCGCCTGATCTGGCGATGCTGGTTGATCCAGCGATACCGCTCAAGCAGCTTGCTGCCACGGGCTAGAGCGTCGAGCTGTAATTCTGGATCACTCGTCTTTGCGAGCGCAGCGAAGCAATCCAGTGTCCCGCGCGCACCGCAGGATTGCTTCGCTGCGCTCGCACTGACGGGTGACTCACAATGGCGGTATGATGCCCCAGCCCTGGCTCCATCCCGTCACTCTATCCGGGTGACGCCCGCGTCACCCGCCGCATCGCGCGGTATGCGGATCTGGCTGCCGCATAGCGCGGCGATCGCGGCACCTGCGGCAGCAAGCTTGAGCACGGCCACCATCGCGCCGGCCCCCACACCGTCGCCAATCGCCAGCAACGTCGCGGCGGGCGCGAGGAAGCCGGGCAGCGTGTTCGTCAGGTTCATTATCCCCAGCAATGTCGCTCGCCGGTCGCTGGCTGAAACAAGCTGCGCCACCAGCGCGCTGTCCACGGCCAGGAAGCCCGCTAGCCCCGCCGCGAACAACGCATAGGCCAGTATAATCAACGTCCAGTCAGAAAGTGTCGCAAGCAGAATCATCGCCAGCGCGACCATCAAGGCCGTCGCGACAAGCACGGGCTGTCGGCGCCCGAGTCGATCGGACAGCCAACCCGCGCCAAGCCCGCCACCAATTGACGCCACCGCGAAGACGACCGCCATCGTCCCAACCGCCGCCGCCGTCCGCGCCGGGGTCTCGCCGGGGCGCGCCACCTCGGCCACAAAGTAATAGAGATAGGGCAGAATAGCTGCGGCCGAAAACTGGACCAGCAATCGCGCCATCCAGGCAAGCGCGAAGTTGCGCATCGTGCCCGCGTGCTGCGCTGACGGGCCCTCTTGGTGCGCTGGGTTGAGCGGGGCGACCGGCGCTGGAATGGGCCAGCGGAGCAGCAGGGGCGCAACCAGCACGACCACCAGCATGATCATCACCGCCAGTTGGCCGCCGGGGCCGAGCGATCCCAATGCCGCCAGCAGGGTGACGGACAGCGACCCCACCGGCAACGCCAGGCCAAGCCATCCAGCGATCGCCCCCTTTTGCCTATCGGGTACATAATCAACCATCAACGCGACCAGCGGCGAGAGCAGCATGTTGATGGCCAGCTGAAAGATGAGCATTGCCAGCACCAGCCCGGCGAAGGATTGGGCAGCCCCCAGCACCGCCAACGCGCCGATGACCAGCATCAGCCCCAGGCCGATCAGTCGCCGCCGATTGCCGTGTGTGCGGAACAACCTGTCACTCACATGGCCGGCGGCGATGTTGCTGAAGCCGGCCATGATCCCACCTGCCACCAGCAGCCAGCTCAGCGTGCGGACCGGCCCCCCGCCGCTGTCGATGCCGGCGATCGTGGCAATCTTTTGCGGCAGGATCAGCATACCGAGCGGGATGAAGGCAATAAACGCACCGCACATCGCCAGCACATACAAGGCAGCAAACGGGCCTCGGCTAGGCGGCACGGGCCTCAAAGCCTGCGGCGTGCAGTGCTCTGGCGCTCGATCAGTTCAAACGGCAGCTGGTAATCACCGGTCACGTCCATCCCGTCGCGCGCCTCGATCAATTTGACGCAGATCGTCTCGGCAAGCGCGGAAATCGGCTGGCGGATTGCGGTGAGCGGTGGAACGCTGAAGCGCACGCCGGGCGTGTCGTCAAAGCTGACGACAGACAGGTCTGCGGGCACGGCGATACCGAAATCGGACGCGACATGGAGCACCGCGAACGCCATTTCGTCGTTGCTGGCGATGACGGCCGTCGGCGGGTCGGGTTGCCGCAGGATACGCTCCATCGCCACGGCCCCGGAGGCAAAGGAAAAATCGCCGTGCTGGATATCGGCGTCCGCAATCGGCAGGCCCGCGCTGGCCATTGCCGCTGCATAGCCGTGCTCGCGTGCGTCCGACGCGGCATAACGCGCACTGCCGGAGATGAAGGCGATCCGCCGGTGGTCCAGCGCCACAAGATGGCGCACGGCAGCCGCCGCTGCGTCATGATCGCTCATGAACACATTCACCCCATCGTCATGCCGGGCTGAAGAGCCCATCCGACCAAAAGCGATGTCACGCTTCACCAGCAGCGCGGCGAGCTGGGCGTTTTCACTATGCGGCGGGGTCAGGATAACGCCGTCGGGTCGCAGTGATTGCAGCACACCGTCCAGTTGTTTCAACGCACGCTCCGGCACGACGTCGACCAGTTCGAACAACAGGTGGTAGCCATGCGCTTCGCAGGTCAGCATGCCGCCATGGAGCATCTGATCGACCCAGTCATTGCCGCGCCCGGCGCGCCAGTTCTCAATTGTGCGCGGTCGATCGTTGATTGCCAGCATCAGGTAGGATCGCCCGCCGCCCATGCGCCGTGCGGCCTGGTTGGGCACATAGCCCAGCTCCTCGATTGCGGCCAAAATCCGCTCGCGAACCAGCGGCTTCACGCTTGGCCCGTTGTTGATCACCCGCGAAACGGTCTGGCGTGAAACGCCAGCCGCTCTGGCGACATGTTCGATTGTAAGCGAGGCTCGCTTCGCCATTACAACGGCATTCCTACTTCGCGTTCTATAAGCATCGCGGCAGCGTAACAGCGGCTCCCCCACGCCGTGCTTCAGGCACCGTCAGGCCTGCATCCTAAAGCAGCCGCGCGCCGATAGCGCAATGCCCCGCCGCGTTCGATCAATCGCAACCGCTCAATCAACGCCCGCGGCGTGGACATGACTGCACTTTGCCCGATGCCGGCGCGATTCGAATGTCGGAGACGGCAAGCGAAAGCCGTCCTGCGGTCTCGATCACAAAAGGCGTGTCGATTGCACGCAGGCGCGCCGCCGGGCCAAAGCAGCGCATCGGGATCGACACCGTCTGCCAGCCCTTGGGCGCAGTGGCGAGCAATGCGGTGGCATCGATCAGCAGATTGGTGGACGCGCTACCCGATGCGCCGATCTGGGCCACGCCAATCCGTACCCGGCCACTCGGCTTGGCCACCACGCGCCAGTCGATAACCAATGCCTTGCCGCTGCCCGACAGATCGAGCGATCGCGCCGCTGCGACATCGAGCCGGGCCGTCTTGCCGCCACGCCACACGGCCAGCCGGGCATCTTCCTGCCGATTGCGATCGATGCCACGCATCACAATCGCGCCAGTGGCGCTGCGCCCGGCGTTGCTGCTGATGAAATCGGGCTTGCCGCCGCCTTCGCTCAGTCTTGTGTACCAGGCGGCGGGCAAGCCTGCTCGGCTCAGAACGAGGAGACTGTCGGTTGTCACGGTGCCGGCCGGCGCATTCTCCGACAATTGGCCCACCGTCACGTGGTCGCCCGATGTCAGTCCATAGCCAAAGGGGAACAGCGTGCCGCTGTCTCCAGATAGGCCGATCCGGGGTGGCATCGGCCCGTTGGGCCAGCTGAACGATAATTTGCCACGAAACTCGTGGGCGACCCCGCCATCTCGTCCCCGGAACAGCATGTCGGCCACACCGCCGCCCTCGCTGCCCGGCAGGAACGCGGCGACGAATGCATCGGCCATGTTGAGTTCTGGATTGACCCACATGGGCCGGCCCGACAGGAACACCGCGACCACCGGCACACCCGCTGTGCGCAGCGACTGCATCGTCTTGTAGCTCTTGAAATCATCATGATATTCAAGCGTGTCGAGGTCACCCATGAACTCGGCATAGGGCTTTTCGCCGAACACCACGATCGCCACATCGGGCTTTGTCGTGAAGCGTCCATCTGGCGAGAGCTGGGCGGTACCGCCCGCCGCCTTCACCGTCTCGGCGATACCGTGATAGATTGATTCGGCATTCGGAAAATCAGCATTGCTCAGGTCGCCGCCGCCCTGCCAGCTAATCGTCCATCCGCCCGATTGCATCGCAATCGCATCGGCACCATCGCCCGCGACGAGCACGCGCTGCCCGGGCTTCAGGGGCAACAGATTGCCGTTGTTCTTGAGCAGGACAAGCGATTCACGCACCGCGCGGCGGGCAAGGGCCCGGTGCGCCGGGCTCGCCAACAGCTCGGTCTTGCCCGCCAGCGGCCGCGAGGATGGCTTGCCCTTGTCGAACAAGCCAGCGGCCAGCTTCACGCGGATGATCCGCCGCACCGCCTCGTCGAGCCGGGCCATACTGATCTCGCCCGATTTGACTTGCGCCATCGTCGCCGGGAACAATGCCTTCCAGCTATCCGGTGCCATGAAGATGTCGAGCCCGGCGTTGAAAGACGCAGCACAGCTCCCCACCGAGCAGCCCGGCACCTGGCCGTGCCCGTTCCAGTCACCGACCACCAGCCCCTTGAAACCCAGACCGGTGCGCAAATAATCAGTCAGCAGCGGCTTGCTGCCGTGCAGCTTCACGCCGTTGACGCTGGAGAAAGACGCCATCACCGTCTCCACGCCCGCGGCGATCGCGGGCGGGTAACCGGCTGCGTGAATCTGGCGCAGGTCGGCATCGGTTGCCACGGTATCGCCCTGGTCCTTGCCACCGGTACCGCCATCGCCAATGAAATGCTTGGCGGTCGCAATCACCTTGTCCGCACCCAGGAAACCGGCGGTGCCTGGCGTACCTTGCAGCCCGTCCACCATCGCCCCGGCCATCGCAGCGACGACATCGGGATTTTCCGAGTAGCTTTCATAGGTGCGGCCCCAGCGCGCATCGCGCACCACCGCGAGCGTAGGGGCGAAGGTCCAATCGATGCCGGTGACGGCAATCTCGGTCGCCGTCGCCGCGCCAATGTCGCGGATCAGCGCTGGGTCCCGGGTCGCGCCAAGCCCGATATTGTGCGGAAACAGCGTCGCACCAACGATATTGTTGTGACCATGCAGCGCATCGATCGCCCACATAGTCGGGATCGGGCGCCGCCCATCGGCGCGCGGGGCCATCGCCGCGTCCCAATTGGCATCGGCGAGTGCCAGCCAGCGTGCAGGCGCCGCGCGCTCGTCATTTTCGGGCCCAGAATTGCCGCCGCTCAGATAGCTGCCGAAACGATACTGCGCCATATCGGCGATCGAGAAGCTGGCCGTATCGGGCTGAATCACCTGGGCGATCTTCTGGTCGAGCGACATGCCCGCCACAATCGCGTCGACCCGCGCATCGATATCGCTCGCTGGTGTCGCTGACTGCGCCACCGCGCGATCGGCCGCGATCGGCCACGTCAACGCAAGCAGGCCGCTGCTGGCGAGTAGCCCGAACGCAAAAACGGACAGCGACTTCTTGTTAGGCATAGTGCGCATCACGATCCCGGCTTTTGGTAGACGCGAACATAGTCGATTTCCATCCGCGCCGGGAAGGCTTTGGGCTCGATGCCTTTGACGCCCCCCCAATCGCCGCCCACGGCGATGTTGAGCAGCAGGTGGAACGGCCCGTCAAACGGCCAATCGGCGCGCTTCATGCTCGGCCGCTTCAGCCGGAAGCCGCGCTCGTCGTCCACGCCCATCACGATCAGCGTCGGCGTCCACATCAGTTGGTAGCGGTGCATTTCCGTGCAGGCGGTGCCCACCGTCTTGGCGGCGGTGCTTTCGGTATGGAGGACGAAATTGGCATTCTTGGTATGCAGCGAGAAATGGACCTTGCCGGGATCATAGCCGACATGTTCCATGATATCGATTTCGCCGCTGTCGGGCCACGGCGTCTTCTTGTCGTCGGCCAGCATCCAGATGGCGGGCCAGGTGCCAACGCCGCACGGCAGCTTGGCGCGTACCTCGATTGCGCCATAGGTCCAGCTAGCCTTGCCCAGTGTGCGCAGCCGGGCCGAGCTATATTGCTGCTTGCCCCAATCGGGCAATTTGCTGATCTGGTCGGCATCGGCGCGTGCCTCGATAATCAGATTGCCGTTTTCCACCCGCGCATTTTCGGCCCGGTGATCGGCATAATATTGCTTCTCGTTGTTGAACCAGCCGGCCCGGTTATTCTCGGTATCATAGGCCCATTTGCTGTCGTCGGGCAGGCCGTCCTTGTCGAACTCATCAGCCCAGACGAGCTTGTAATCGGCCGGGATCATCGATTCCGGGCCAGCGACGGCCGCCGATCCGCCGGTCGCCAGCAGCGTCATCGCGACGACCGCGTTGATGAGCATCTTGGGCAATTGCGTCTCCTCGTGCCGATAGCTCGGTCACCGCCAAAGGGGCAAAAAAGGGGCCGCCCTTTTGAGGGAGCGGCCCATTCAGGCTAGAATTGTACGCGCACCCGCCCGCCGATGAGTCGCGGGTTGGTGAAGAACCGCGTGTTGTTGAACTGGCTGACGAGCAATCCGGCCGCCACGGTATTGTCGAGCAGGTTGTTCACATACCCTTCGAGACGGAAGTTGCCATGGGTATAACCTACGGCGAGATTGATCAGATAATAAGACGGGATGCGGTCATTGAGTGAATCACGCGGTGTCGGGATGCGGATCTGCCCATTGTTGTCCAATTCGCGGTTGATGAACGCGAAATCCTGGCTGTTGAAGATCGTCGCGAAACTCGACGAGCGCCACGAAACGCTGACGAGCCCGTCCAGATTGCCGCCCAGCGGGCCGCCGATCGGGATGACCTTGGCAAGCTTGGCGTTCAGCTGGAAACGCGGCGAATAGGGCAGGCGCGCGCCGTTAATGGGGCGTGCCTGTGAATCGCCGGCGCCGGCGACGTCCGCCTGGAAGCGGAAGTCCTGCACCGGATCCCCATTCTTGACACGGGCCTCGAGCCAAAGCGCATCTGCGCCGAGCTTGAAGCGACCTGGCAGGACAATCGATCCGCTGCCCTGGATGCCATAGGTCTCGCTGTTCGCCGCGTTGTAGGTAAAGGCCACGACCTGGTTCTGGTTGAAGCCGTTGGGTACACTTTGCGGGCCGGTCACGTTGATCAGCGGACTATTGGGATCGTTTGGATTGATCCGCAGCTGTTGGACAATCGAATTGACGGCCAGCAGCGCGGTTAGCTGCTGATCCTTATAGTCGTTGTAGAAGGCCGACAGGTTGAGCGTGGCAGGGCGACCCGCTACCTCGAACTCGTTCTTGGTGCCGATTTCGTACAGCGTCACGCTCTCCGGCCGGAAGAAGGGCGCTGGTCCCAGTGAACCGAGATTGTCGTTGAAGCTCGCTGCCTTGTGACCGCGCGAGACGAGGCCGTAGACCAGGTTGTCATCGGAGAGATCGAACTCGCCACGGACCCGCCAATCGACGAAGTCCGTGTTGATTGACGCTGCCTGATTGTTGATCGTGTGGGCCACGAAATTAAAGGTGAAGTTCCCGTTCGGGAGACAATTGAAGAAAGACAAGTTCGGCGAGAAAAAGCAGCCTCCGCTCGCGGGAATTGCCAGATTTGGGTTGGACGCTTGTGCAGGATTGGCCCTGATCGCTGCAATCGGCGAGGCAAAAGCGATCGGAATCGTGTCGCGCGAACCAAAGCTTGAGACACCATCAAGGAAGAAGGCGATCTGTGCGGCCGGCAAGGGATTCCCCGCCGCATCGCGTGCTACTTCGAAGATCGTCCGGTTCGTGTTGAACGCGAAGCCCGGGGTGCCGAGCCGGAAGGTGCCGCAGCAATCAAAGTTATTGGCACCGCCGCCGAAGAAGTACCGCGAGATCACGCCTTCGCGCGATTTGCGGTCATTGGTGTAGCGAATGCCGCCCGTCAGGCGGAGCTTGCTCGTGACCGAGAAGGTCCCGTCACCATAAAAGGCATAGGTTTCGCTCTTGGTGCGGGTATTGAACTCTTGGCCCTGAAAAAAGGCGTTGTTGTCCGCCACCGAGCTGGCCAGGGTCCGCTGGCGCTCGTTGAAATAATTGCCGCCAAGCGAATATTTGAACGGCTCGGTATCGTTGAAAAAGCGCAGCTCGTGATAGTCAGAAAATGACCCGCCACGGCCGATGCCCTGGCTGTAATTGTCCAGCCGCGTCGCGCCGAAGGGGCCGCCGTAAAAGCCCTGTTCAAAGCCTTCCACGCCCGGCAGCCCGGTATCGAACCCAGGGAATGCAACGCCAGACGGGCCTGCGCCGTCGGAATAGGTCCGAAGGTCGCGGTGGCTGCCAACATATTGCACGTTGAAGAGACCGTCGGTCTTGTAGGTAATCTTCGCCCGGATGCCGTTATGCTCGGTGCGATACTGCTCGCCGAGCGGGCCGGTGAGGACGTCGCGCGGGTTTTCGACCGAGTTGACCGCGTTGGTGAAGCCGCCTGGGGTTCGGATACCGAGAAATGTCGAAAAGTTCGATCCGTTGAAGCCCGTCGATTCTTGCTTGTTGTAGTCGGCGCCGATCAAGATGCTGAGCTGCGTCGTCGGCTCCCAGAGCAGCTGGGCGCGCACGCCGCGATTGTCATCGGCATAGGGTGCTGCGACTTGAGGGAAGGCACCGACATTGCGGTAATAGGACCCGTGCTTGTCGAAGCTCGCCGATACGCGGAAGGCGAGATTGTCGCCGATCGGTATGTTCAAAATGCCCTTGACGCTGACCTGATCGAAATTGCCGTAGCCGGCCTCAAGCTGACCCTTGAACTTGCCCAGTTCGGGCGCATAGGTGATGAAGTTGAGCGAGCCGGCCGATGCGTTGCGGCCGCGCAACGTGCCCTGAGGGCCGAAGTTCACTTCAACTGCCTTCAAATCATAATAGGCGTTGGACAGCCCCTGGACGCGGGGGATGTAGACATCGTCAAAATGCGTCGCGACGTTCGGGTCGCCGAGCTCGGTGTTCTGGTTGGTACCGATGCCGCGCAGCGCAATGTCCACCGCGCCGCCAAAGTTCTGCACGCGCAGACCAGGCAGCGTGTCGTTGAGATTTTCGATGTTGACGATGCCGACCCTGGCGAGCGCCTCGGGCGAGAGCACCGCTGCGGTGCCGGCATAATTCTGCAATGTTTGCTCGCGGCGATCGCCAGTAACGATGATCGGCGGATCAACAGCGTCATCTTCTGTGGCCTGATCCGTCGATTGCGCGGCAGGCGCGCTGGCGGCTTGTTCTTGCGCGAGAGCAGGCGCGCACAACAGGTTGGTCGCGGTGCCAATGAGCAGCCAATAGCGATGTTTTTTCATGCATTCTCCCCCACTTTTTCAATCCGAACGAACTTCTCAGATTCGCTTGCTGATAAGATTGACCGATTTTGCCGACATGCACAATTAAAAAAAGTGAACGTTCACAAATTGGCCCAGGCTTGCTATTACCCAGCGCTGGCGAGCGAAACGAATTTCGCTACGGCACCAAGGCAAAGACCGGTCGGACGGCGCAACGATATGCCGTCAATTGAGGGGAGGGGCGTACCGATGACGATATTCAGCGCCTGCCCTATCGCCCGTCCTGTCGCCCGTCCTGTCGTTCCCCGCGCATGGAGCGGGACGGCGATTGCCGCGCCGTTTTTCACAAGGGATCAATCATGGTAGATCGGGCTGAATTCGCGCAGGATGGCCACTCGCGTCGTGCTGTGCTCGGGATCGGCGCTGCCGTTGCCCTTGCTGGATCGGTTGCCGTGCCCAACAAAGCCCCCGCCCTTGCTCCGGCCGATTGGCCACCGCCTAATCCGCTGGCGGGTGGACGCCCTGGGCCTGCCAAGCGCAAGTTCCGCAGCCAGGCTGTGGACGCCGTGATCGCGCAAATGCACGCCCGGCTTGATCGGCCAGGCATGCCCAGCAAATTGGCCACGCTGTTCGACAATTGTTACCCAAACACGCTCGATACGACGGTGTTTCCAGACACCATTGACGGCCGCCCGGATACCTTCGTCATTACAGGCGATATCGATGCGATGTGGCTGCGCGACAGTGCCGCACAGGTCGAGCCCTATCTGCGCTTCGCGGCGCAGGATGCGCCACTCCGTCGGCTGATCGCCGGCGTCATCAACCGCCAGACCCGTTGCGTCTTGATCGATCCCTACGCCAACGCCTTCAATCGTGGCCCCACCGGTTCACCCTGGGCAAGCGACAAGACTGAAATGAAACCCGAGCTGCATGAGCGCAAGTTCGAGGTCGATTCGCTGTGCTACACGATCCGGCTCGCGCATGGCTTCTGGAAGGCGACCGGGGATACCTCCTGTTTCGATGCCGATTGGCAGCGCGCGACCCGGCTCATTGTCGCAACCTTGCGCGTGATGCAGCGCAAGGCCGGCCTCGGCCCCTATCATTTCCAGCGCGTCACGGATCGCGCGCAGGATACCGCGCCCAATAATGGCTATGGCGCGCCAACCCGGCCGGTTGGGCTGATCGCGTCGATCTTCCGCCCCTCCGATGATGCCTGCGTTTTCCCCTTCCTCATTCCATCGAACATGATGGCGGTGGTCGCCCTGCGACAGCTTGCCGAAATGTACCGCGTGATCGTGAAGAATGCGGCCTACGCCACCGCGCTCGATGCGTTCGCGGCGGAGGTGGATGCGGCAATCAAGGCGCACGCCATCGTCGATCATCCCCGTCACGGCCAGGTCTATGCCTTTGAGGTGGACGGCTTCGGCAGCCAGTTGCTGATGGACGACGCCAACGCGCCGAGCCTGATTTCGGCGCCGTATCTGGGCTATTGCCCGCCGAGCGACCCGGTCTGTCGCAACACCCGGGCGATGCTGCTCAGCGCTGACAACCCCTGGTATTTCAGCGGCAAGGTCGCCGACGGCATCGGCAGCCTGCACACGATACCGGGGCATGTCTGGCCGCTCGCCATCATCATGCGCGGCCTGACCAGCATCGATCCTGCCGAAATGGCGGAGACTTTGCGCCATCTAATCGCCAGCGACGGGGGCACGGGCTTCATGCATGAAGCCTTTGACAAGGACGACCCCACGCAATTCTCGCGGCCATGGTTCGCCTGGGCCAATGGTTTGTTCGGCGCGCTGGTGCTGAAGCTGGCCGACGAGCACCCGGCGGTGCTGCGCGCCATCTGATGCGCCGGTCGAACGCGCCGGCCGTCGCCCCGCAGGGTTCAGCCAAGCCGCTCGGGGATCGACAGCGCTTCTTCGACGATGGTTTCGGTGGTGCCGACGGCCTCCCATGGGAACACGAACCAGCGCTTGTCTTCATGCCGGTCGATCGTTTCGCCGCGATAGTCGACCTGCATCTGCGATCGTACATTGTCCATCAACACCGCGAACCGCACCTGGCGGTTGTCGCAGCCATTATCGGCCAGCAACTGGCGGATATAGGCGATGGTCCCCCCGCTGTCGTTGATGTCATCGACAAACAACAGCCCAACGCCGTCGGCGCTCTTGCGGGCCACCTTGCCCAAGAGTTCATCGGCGAACCCGGGCACTTTTGATGAATGATCGATCGAGAGCATCTGCACATTCAGGGCGTGCGACATATAGACGGCGGGCACCAGCCCACCGCGGCCGATGCCGACGACGAAATCGGGCATCCATCCACCTGCCCGCACCGCCTTCACGACCGTGTCGGTGCTGGCGACGAAATCCTGATGGGTAATATGGTGCAGCTCGGGTTCGGCGGTGGTGCTCATGGCGCGGTCATCCAGATCTGACTGTCGGGAATAAAGCGGCCTATCCGCTCCGCTCGACTTGAGCAATGCAGCAGCGGGCCGCCGCGTTTAGCCCGTCAGCCATTGGCCCAGCGAAACGCGCGCTCGATTTCGGCGGCGATATCCGTTTCATAGTTTTTGCCGTGGGAGAGGATGATCCGCGCCGGGCCCCATTCCAGCATCTGCGCGACCGCCGCGCGCATATGGTGTTTGTGGCGGCGCCCGGGAACGCGAATGTCGATCGACGTTCCGCCGCCCGGGCCGGTAGAGCCGCCAGCGCGCAGGATGAGGCGGGTCACGGGATTGGTGATCCGCTCGGCCTCAAAATTCTGCATCAGGTCGGTCACGATCAGGCTGGCCGTCGACCGGTGAAAGAAGATCGTCTCGACAAAGCCGCCGAGATCGACCTGCAGCTGATCCAACACGCCGCGCCAGGGCTCGGGAGCGCCCGGTCCGAGCGGGTGGGGCTCATTGGCCAGCGCCGAAAACCGCTCCATCAGGTCGGGCGACAGATGGCAGCTTGCCTGCGGATACGCCGCCGCCCAATCGGCGACGTGCGAATGATGGAAGCTGTTCGGGGCAACGATCCAGCCGATGGGGCCAAGCGCCGCCAGCGCATCGGCCAGGGCTTGCGAATAATGGCAGGGCGAATGAAGCCACAGGGTGCCATCGATCCGCACCACCGACATCCGCGTGGGGCAGGGGAGCGTCAGTCCCGCGAACCGATAGCCCACTTCCGGGCCATCGACGATCCACAGGTCATCGCCCAGCTGCTGCGGCTGGCATTGCGGTTGATAGGGTCGATAGCCGGGGTCGCTCATCCTCGCCAACCCCGGCCTATCGCAATCCTCAGGCTGCCATCGCCCGCCGCGCGAGCTCGCACTTGGACCAGATTTCGGACAGCGCATTCACCAGCCGGTCGATATCGCCATCGGTATGGACGGGCGAGGGCGTGATCCGCAGCCGTTCGGTGCCCACGGGTACCGTCGGGTAGTTGATCGGCTGCACATAGATGCCGTGATGCTCCATCAGCCAGTCGCTGATCATCTTGCACTTGTGCGCATCGCCCACCATCACCGGGATGATGTGGCTGGGGTTTTCCATCGTCGGAATGCCGATCGCATCGAGGCGACGACGCACCTGCGCCACGCGCTCCTGGTGACGCTGGCGCTCGACCGAGCTGCGCTTCAGATGCTTGATGCTCGCGCACGCACCCGCCGCAATCGCCGGCGGCAGCGCGGTTGAGAAAATGAAGCCGCTGGCAAAGCTGCGCACATAATCGCACAGGTTTTTGGACGCCGCGATATAGCCGCCCATCACGCCAAACGCCTTGCCCAGCGTGCCTTCGATCACGTCGATCCGGTCCATCAGCCCTTCACGCTCGGCAATGCCGCCGCCGCGTGGGCCATACAGGCCAACGGCATGGACTTCGTCGATATAGGAGAGCGCACCGTGCTTTTCGCACACGTCGAGAATCTCGGCGATCGGGCCGATATCGCCGTCCATCGAATAGACGCTTTCGAATGCGACCAGTTTGGGCCGGCCGGGCTCGACCAGGCTCAGCAACCGATCGAGATCGGCAGGATCGCTATGCTTGAAACGGTGGCATTCGGCGCGGCTGTGGCGAATGCCCTCGATCATCGAGGCGTGGTTGAGCGAATCCGAAAAGATCACGCAATTGGGCAGCCGTGAGGCGAGCGTGGAAAGCGCCGCCCAGTTCGAGACATAGCCCGAAGTGAAGAGCAGCGCCGCTTCCTTGCCGTGCAGATCGGCGAGTTCAGCTTCGAGCAGCACGTGATGATGGTTCGTGCCAGAGATGTTGCGCGTGCCCCCGGCACCTGCGCCACAGCTGTCCAGCGTGTCGTGCATCGCCGCGAGCACGGCGGGGTGCTGGCCCATGCCGAGATAGTCGTTCGAGCACCATACAGTTACTTCGCCAACGCCATTCTCGGTATAATGACGTGCGCGCGGGAAGGCACCGGCCTTGCGCTCAAGCTCGGCGAAGGTCCGGTATCGGCCATCGTCCCTGAGCGTATCGAGCTCGGCCTGGAAAAATGCCTCGTAATCCATGCAATCCCTCCCCGTACTATTCGATGATGGCGGCTTTGGCCGCACTTGGTGGCGCCGACTTAGACGCGGAAGCCCAGCGCCACATCTTCGCATCGCGAACCGGCAACACCAGAAAAATATGCTCGACCAGCCCCAGCGCCGCAAGCCCGGCGAGTAGCGTTGCGGTGACGGCAGGGCCGCTCATCGCGGGTGCCGCCTCAGCGCTCATCCATGCCCATGCAGCAACCGCAGCGCAGCCGACGACGGAGAAGGGGTAGAGCGCGCTGATCGATTTCTCGCCAAAATAGGTCTTCAGATAAGCCAGATGCGCGGGAAAAATCTCGTCGCTCAAATTGGGCACGCCGAAGAACAAGTTGAACTTGGCGCTCAGCCGCAGCCCGAAGAGCAGCGCAAAGGTAAGCGGTGCCGCCTGGTTCGCCTGGCCCCAGGTGATGGCCACCAGCACCAGTAGATTGGCCGCGATCGCGATTTCATGATGGATGACGGTGTTGGTCGCGAGCTTGAAACGCTCCCAGCCAACCGCGCCGGGCGGGCAGGGGGTTTTCAGCGGCCCGGCGACAAAGCCCATCAGGAACCCCATCTCGTGCCAGCCCCAGATCAAAATGGCGGCGGCAAAGCCGACATAGGCACCCGACCAGCTGGTATCGCTACTCTTCCACCACACCACCGCCATTGCTGCCACTGCAACCAGCCCGGCGAGCCGGTGACTCGTCTTAAAGGTGCGCTGCGGCCGGCTGTCGAGCCAGACGACGGCACCCGTGCCGATGAACCACATCAGCAGCGCAAAGAAGAGCGGCGGGATTGTCACCAGGCCGGCACCAGCCGAACCGTGTCTGGAACTACATTCTTCTGTACGGGGTGCAGGTAGAGCCGGGCGAAGTTGAAACCGGCGGCGGCGATCAGCCCCAGCTTCTTCACCTTGCCGATGATGCCACCCTGCTCGTCTGCGGCTTCCATGGCGAGCGACACTTTGCGCATCCGCTCAAGCCCGGCGCGAAAGCCAGGGCTGTCGGTGTCGAGCGTCATCGGGAAGACCTGTTTGGTGATTTCGGAGCAGGTGCGGAACACCTGAAAATCATAGTCTTGCGGGTCCATCCCCAGCGCCTTGTGGAACTGCGGGCGGTTGTGATCGCGCACATACATCGTCGCATAGACAGCAACGAGGAAGAACCGCACCCACAGCTTGTTATGGCCCTGCAGCAGCTTGGGATCGTTACGCATCAGCAGCGCAAAGGCCTCGCCGTGGCGGAACTCGTCGTTGCACCACTCTTCGAACCAGTTGAAAATCGGGTGGAAGCGCAGTTCCGGGTGGCGCGACAGGTGCCGGAAGATGGTGATGTAGCGCGCATAGCCAATCTTCTCGGACAGATAGGTCGCGTAGAAGATGAATTTCGGCCGGAAATAGGTGTATTTCTTGGTCTTGGTCAGAAAGCCGAGATCGACGCCGATGCCGGCATCCTTCAGCGTATCGTTGATGAAGCCGGCATGCCGGCTTTCGTCGCGGCTCATCAGTTGGAACAACTGCTTGATGTCACGGTTTTTCGCGCGCTTCTGGATCTCGGCGTAAAGGATACAACCGGAAAATTCAGACGTCAGCGAGCTCACGAGGAAGTCGATAAACTCCTCGCGCAGGCCATCGGGCAGGCTTTCGATCACGCCGTCGAATTTTGCGGTGCGCTTGAAATGGAGCTTGTTGGGGTCGGCAACCATCTCGGCGATCAGCTTGTCCCATTCCGCGCGCACCGGGGTGACGTCGATCTTGTCCATCGCCACGAAATCCGTGGTGTAGAAGCGCGGCGAGAGGACCGTGCTTTCGCGTGCGATTGCCATCACATCGGGCGTTTCGCCCGGTGCGGCCTTGATCTTGGTCAAAGCGTTCATGCAAGCCTCCCAGGAGTGAAACTGACTTCGTAGAGCTCGGTCATCTCGAAATGACCGGCAAATTTCGTCCATAACCGCTCGACGGCGGTGGCGCGCTCGACGGTGGCGATCCGGTCGAAGACCGCGCTTTCGCCAAACGGGATGGTGATCGGCTCGCCATGCACCAGCACCTTGTCACCCGGATTGAGCGCGACGCCGCCAGCAAGCTCGACATGGGCATGAAAATGCTCATGGCTATTCTCGATGTCGATGCGGCAGGGCGTGTCGAAACGGGTGCGCGAAAACATCGGCCTTTGGTCTCCGCCAATTGCGTCTCGGGACGCGTGAGCAGATCGAGGAAGGTCGCGCGGTTGCTCGACCCGAAGGAATTGAGCTCGATTGAACGCCCCGTAACGGTATCCGTCAATGATAATTCGCCGTCTTTCCACAGCGTCAGATCAAAGGCTGGGGTGGAATCAATGCCGTGCATCCGCCGCTCCCGCGCCAGCCCGCGCATCACCCCGCGAATGAAGCCGCTGTTGCTGCCGCGCTCGACCAGCAGCGCGGTCTTGCCGGTACCGATATCCTCGATAACGACGCCACCGTCGGCGCGGTCGGTAAAGCGCAATTGGCGGCTTGCGATGGGCTGGATTTTTTCGGCCGCGCGCATCAGCACGGGCGATGCAGCGGGCGGCAGCTGCAGGATGCGCGCGGTCGCCGTGATGGCGATCGAGGAGACGACCAGGAAACCGGCCATAATCAGCGCGCCCTTGGGCACATCGACGTGGTGCGAATGCGGGGCAGTGGTCATGCGGCTTCTGCCTGGTTGTCGGCCAGCGCACGACGCGTGGCGGTTTCGATAGGGACGACGCGGCCACCCGTCTGCAGCGACATGCAGGCCCGCGCCATCAGCGTAGCGACATGATCGATTTCGGGCACCGCACGCAGCATCGGCTGCGGGTTGGCATAATGCCAGGCGCGGGCATGTGGCCACAGTGCTGCATAGCCCAGCCGCTGCTCGCTGGTGAGCTTGAGCGCAAGGTCGCCTGTGCCCTGCGCCCGGTGGCGCAGATCGACATTGCCGATAATGCCCAGCGGCAGGTTGATGCACTTCGGCAGCGCAACCCCGAAGCGCAGCACGATCCGGCGATCGGTCAGCGTGTAGATCGTTGTCCGCGCAACGCCCCATGCCAGCAGGTGGAGCAACGCGAGGCCGACGACCATACCGCCCACAGTGATTGCGACGCCTGCCAGATCCGATGGCGCCTCAATCCCGCGCCACACCGCCGCCGCCAGCGCGAACACCGTCAAAGCGCCGAAATAGACCGCGACCGTGCGAGTGTGGAAGGCGGTGCGGGCCAGCACGCGCCAGTTGGGTCCGCCCTGCCAGATGATCGTCTCGCCCTTGGGCAGCAGGCCCGGCAGGCCCGGAACTGGCTCGCTCTCATATTCCGTCATCATATCAGCGGCTCCGAACGGGCGGCGGTCGCATAGAGATAACCACCACCGAAATAGGCCTGCACACGCTCTTCCTCGTACAGCGTGATCGTGCCCGTACCCTCAATGGCGGGCGCGTCCGCAAACTGCGCTGCAGTGATGGCGGTTGTCGTCACCGACTGCGTCCCGCGCCGCACCGAGGCGACCGTCATCGGCATCAGCACCTGGCGTGCACCGGTATCGACCTGCAGGTAGCGGAGCATCCGGTCAGCCTTGTCGATCCAGATGTCGCTCACCGTGCCGGCCTTCTTGCCGTCACAGCCGATGACTGCATAGCCGCGCGGGTCGGCATCCTTGCGCTCGAGGAAAAATCCTTCCGCCGTGCTCAGCGGCACGATGCGGGCATGGCCTTCCCAGTCGAGATCGGGGCGCTTGGCGCGCTCGGCAAAGGCGGCAGGGCCAACGCCGTCGACCAGCGGGTTGCCGGTCGGTTCGATGGGGGCCCCTGCGAACCAGTCGGACTTGCGCGCACCCGGCACCTGCACGGGCTCGCGGCCCTTGGTGGGGGCGGTCACGGTGCCATGGCCGAAGGGCAGTTTGAAGCTCTTGGTCGGCGCGGTCAGGATCAGCCCGCCTTCGCTTTCCAGCCGGCCGGTCAGCTCATGCTCGAGCGGATAGCCCTCGCGCCGATCCTCGCGGCGGAGATAAACCACCAGCCCCAGGAAAAAGAGGAAAAAGGCGTTGAGGACGATCAGCGCCACGTCGATCCCTTGTGTGACTTGTAACTGCATCAGACTATCCTTCAAGTATCCGGCAAATGGGGTCGGTCAAATTGGGAATTCGGTGAGGCCAAAGCGTGGCGCGGGCTTCCCATCCCGGCCACGAACCAGCGGCCCAAGTGCCACCAGAGTCGCCAATAACAACAGTATTTCAACGCAGTACACGAATGCATAGCCCGTCGTCGGGGCGGCCAGCGTGGTGCCTAGCTCGCGTGCGGTCGCCGCGGCCGAGATCAGATCGCGCGCAAAGGCACCGATCGCGATGGCGAGGCCGCCGCACGTCGCCTGCACGGCTCCCCACGCACCAAGCGCAAGGCCGGTGCGGCCGCCGTCTGCTTGGGCGTCAGAAATGCCCATCGCCGCCGTCAGCGTGCCGACCGAGAACAGCCCGCCGCCGAAACCGATGATCGTCGCGCCGACAGCGAGCAGCGGTGCCGATCCGATCGGCCCGGCAAACAGCACGCACAGGAAGGCGGCGATGCCAGCCGTCGCGCCGAAACCCGCCAGCCGGTGCGGCTCACCACCCTTGCCAAGCGCGTTGGCAGCGAGCGCGAAGCCGCTGAGCATCCCCATCGCCCACAGCGCCGTGAGCGACGTAGTGCTGCCGACGGAAAGGCCAAGTATCTGGCCGCCATAGGGCTCGAGCAGCACATCTTGCATGCTGAATGCCGCCGAGCCCAGCCCGACTGCCACCAGCAGCCGCAATGTCTTGGGCTGGGCAATGAAATGCGCCCAGGTTTCGCGAAAAGACGGTCGCGCATCGCGCGGCGTCATCGCGCTGCGATTGCGGGCTTCCTGCTTCCACAAGGCGATCACGTTCAGGACCAGCGTCATCACCGCGACGGTCGACACGATCTGCACCAGCCGCGTGGCCGAAAAATCGGTCAGTAACTGGCCGATGACGAGCGCGCTGATCATCATGCCAAGCAGCAACATGACATACAGCAAGGCGACAACGCGGGGCCGGTTCTCCTCGGTCGCAAGATCGGTCGCGAGCGCGAGCCCGGCGGTCTGCGTCGTATGCATGCCCGCACCGATGAACAGAAAGGCCAGCGCCGCCGCGATCTGGCCGAACACCGGCGACCCCTGGCCACCGCCCGACATCACCAGCAGCGCAAAGGGCAGGATCGCGAAGCCGCCGAACTGCAGCATCGTGCCGAACCAGATATAGGGCACCCGCTTCCAGCCAAGCAGCGAATTGTGATGATCGGACTTGAACCCCACCAGCGCGCGCAGCGGCGCGAACAACAAGGGCAGCGACACCATCGCCGCGACGACTGAGGCCGACATGCCGAGTTCGACGATCATCACGCGGTTGAGCGTGCCGGTCAGCAACACAGCGGCCATCCCGACCGAAACCTGGAACAGCGACAGCCGCAACAATCGACTGAGCGGCAATTCCTTCGTCGCGACATCGGCGAAGGGCAGGAACTTGGTGCCGAGCTGGTTCCAGAACGCGCCGTTCTTTAGCGCTTCGGCCCGGACACCCGCAACCGCGCGCTCGGCCTTCGCCGGCCGGGCGAGCGACGCCTTGAGAGAGGCCAAATAGAGAGCATGGTCGGGAACGCTGTTCACGCGGTCAGCACCTCCAGCGCGTGGCTGGTGTAGAAACCGCCCGATACCTTGCGATCACGGCCTAGCCGGGCGGCAGGCAGCGCGTTCTTGATCAGCGTGCGGATCAGCCGCTCCCGCACCGGAATGATCGCCGGGGAGCGGTCGCTGCGCGGGAACAGACGGCCCATGCCCAGCGCCACCATCAGCAGCGGCGTCTGCGGCGCAAAGGTGAAGACCATTGATCCGCTGGTCCGGTCAGCCAGGGCACGCAATACCGCGACAATGTCGAACGCCTTGTAATGGATCAGCGAATCCATCGCGACGACATGGTCGAAGCGGCCAAGCGACGGATCGAGCATGTCGCCCACCCGCCAATCGATATTCAGGCCTGTCGGTGCGCGCTTGCGGGCGATCTCCACCAGGCTGCCCGCGACGTCGATCGCAACAACCTCGGCACCGCGCTCCGCCGCTTCCACCGCCAGCGCACCGGTGCCGCAACCGGCATCGAGCAGGCGCATCCCGCGCATGTCGGCGGGCAACCACGATAGCAGCGTGTCGCGCATTTCGGTGCGCCCGGCGCGCACTGTGGCGCGAATGCCGCTGACCGGCGCGTCGCTGGTCAGCTGTTCCCAGGCCTTGCTCGCGGTCTTGTCGAAATAGGTTTCGAGCTTGCCGCGATAGTCACCGTACGTGCCCCCGCGCGCGACCAGATCCAACGTCGCCGTTCCCCCGCGAACGCGGGGGTCCAGGGCCACAGATGCTGCGCTTTGTTGCTCTGGGCTCCCGCCTTCGCGGGAGCACGGAGCAAGGGCAGGGGCGCGGCTCGGCATCATTCGAACCCCAGAAACTCAAAAATGTCGCGGTCCTTCATCGGCATCGCCTCGAGCGGTTCGGTGCCCGCCCAGAGCTGCGCGGCCAGTCGCTTATATTCCAGGCACGCCGCATCCACGGCAGGCGAGGAGGGCATCTCAAACAGCGTGCACTTCTTCAGGCGCGAACGGCGAATCTCGTCGAGATCGGGGAAATGCGCGAGCCGCTTCAGGCCCGTCGCTTCGTTGAAACGGTCGATCTCGTCGGTCGCGGCGGAACGGTTGGCGATCACGCCGGCCATCCGAACGTCGTAATTTTTCGACTTCGCCTTGATGGCCGCCACGATGCGGTTCATCGCAAAGATGCTGTCGAAATCATTGGCGGCAACCACCACTGCGCGCTCGGCATGCTGCAAGGGGGCCGCAAAGCCGCCGCACACCACGTCGCCGAGCACGTCGAAGATCACGACATCGGTTTCTTCCAGCAAATGATGCTGCTTGAGCA
>CAZXBM010000041.1:0-29412 GCA_964638495.1 uncultured Stakelama sp.
CAAGCGTGAATCACATTTGAGCAGCCGCTTCAACACATTCTCAAACGGACTCTTATAGGGAGATAGGGGCCGGCGACATCATGGAAGAAGCCTAAAGGAGAAATTGAGTATTACCTCCCGGCATTCAACTGGTTTTCAATAAAATAAAGCAAATCTAAATATTGCGCATGATGGAGATTGCACAATGAATACGGTAATTATTGGGACACTTCTTTTTTTATCACAAGCGGATTTAATAATAAGCGCTGACGATTCAAGAAGCCAAGCTGTCAACTCCACTACTAGGTTGGTTGTGTCTGGAGAGTGTGGTAAGGATCTAATCGCAACTGAGATCATCAATCGAGGTGAATCGGTGACCATTATGGTCAATGGCCAGTTGGTCGAATCTAAAAATGGTCTGGAAACCCTCAAGCCGACGCAAATACCTAGGTCGGTGGATTCGGCAAAAATTTTCTGTTCAGCGAAAAACTGGGAAATTGGATACCTTTACGGTTACAATCTACTATTTAGAATATATGGCGATCTTACCAAGAAATAGCTGAATCCACTTTTCGTTAGTTTACTATAGCAAACAAGCTCACAGCTGGCGATCTATATTGCATGAACATTTATTTGAACAGTTCGCAATGTTAATAACCTTAACTTCATATCTCAAATTACTGTGACAGAATTACGGTGGCAGTGCACTGAATCGGCACGCGTTAGTTTAGTGCACCGTCGCCATAGTTTGTCACCGTAATGCGGAGGGGCGTGCGTGCCCGCAAGGGCTGGCTCGGTGAGACTGACAGGCCCCACCCCAACCCCTCCCCTGAAGGGGAGGGGCTTAGAATTACGGTGACCGTGCATTAAATTTCCAGGTGTCAGGATCGAGAGATGGCTCGACTTGCCCGCTTTCTTCTTCCGGGAACGGAGCACCACTTGATCCAGCGCGGCGGTCCCCGTGCCAACGGTGCAAGCGTGCTATTGCATCGTGCTTGAAATATGAATCGTCATTGCGAGCGCAGCGAAGCAATCCAGCTTGCCGCACGTGGAAAGGCTGGATTGCTTCGCTGCGCTCGCAATGACGCGTGATCCTGAAATTCGGCACGATGCTCTAATCTACGCAACCCCTACGCCTTTGCCGCACTCTTCTTCACCGACTTCTTGGCCGCCACTTTCTTCGCCACCACCTTCTTCCCCGCCGCCTTCTTCACCGGCTTCTTGCCCTTCTTCGCCGGCACCGCCGCCGCGCGGGCGTCGATCAGCTGGGCGGCTTCCTCCAGCGTCAGCGCGTCCTTGTCGATCGTCTTGGGGATCGTTGCGTTGGTCGTGCCGTCGGTGACGTAGGGGCCGTAGCGGCCCTCCATCAGCTTGATTTCGAGTTCGGTGCGTGGGTGTGCGCCGAGCACCTTGAGCGGCGCCTGCGCGCCCCGCTGCGGTCGCCCGCCGCCCGCTGCCGCCTCGGCGAGTTTCACCACGGCGGCGTTCATGCCGGTTTCGAACACTTCAGCGGTTGAGGTCAGCCGGCCATATTTGCCGTTATGCGCCAGATAAGGCCCATAGCGGCCAATCGACGCGGTGATCGGCTCGCCCGTCTCCGGGTGCAGGCCGATCGTGCGCGGCAGGCTGATGAGCTTCAGCGCCCATTCGAGGTCGAGGTCGCCCGGCAGATCCTTGGGGATTGATCCGCGCTTCGCTTCCTTGCCCTCGCCCAATTGGACATAAGGCCCGAACCGGCCCGAGCGCTTCGATACCTCAAGCCCCGTCTCGGGGTCGGTGCCCAGCACCTCCGGCCCGGTATCATCGCCCTCACCGCCGCCGGGTTGCGCGAAGCGGCGGGTGTATTTGCACTCCGGATAATTGGAGCAGGCCACGAACGCGCCGAACTTGCCGCCGCGCAGCGCGAGCCGCCCGACACGGCAATTGGGGCACAGGCGCGGGTCCGATCCGTCTTCCTTCACGGGGAACAGATAGGGTTCGAGGAAGGTGTCGAGCTCGGCGGTCACTTCGGATGGCTTGAAGTCCATCACCTCGGTCGTGCGTGGCTTGAAATCCTTCCAAAAGGCATCGAGCACCGCCTGCCACTGCGCGCGGCCGCCCGAGACCTCGTCGAGCTCGTCCTCAAGCCCGGCGGTGAAATCATAGCCGACATATTTCTCGAAGAAGCGTTCGAGGAACGCCGTCACTAATCGCCCGCTCTCCTCGGCGAAGAAGCGGTTCTTCTCGACGCGGACATAGGCGCGGTCCTTGAGCGTCTTGATGATCGAGGCATAGGTGGAGGGGCGGCCGATGCCGAGCTCCTCCAGCCGCTTGACCAAAGATGCTTCCGAAAAGCGCGGCGGGGGCTGGGTGAAATGCTGCTCGGCATTGACCGCCTTTTTGGCGGGCGCATCGCCTTCGCGCAGGCGAGGGAGGCGGCGGGCCTCCTCGTCGGCGCTATCGTCGGTGCCTTCCTCGTACAGCGCCAGATAGCCGGGGAAGAGCACGACCTGGCCGGTGGCGCGAAGCCCATGCTGGCCGCTGCCATCGGCGAGCTCGATCGTGGTGCGCTCCATGCGTGCCGACGCCATCTGGCTGGCGAGCGCGCGTTTCCAGATCAGGTCATAAAGCCGCGCATGATCACCCGAACCTGACTTTTCCTTGCCGAAATCGGTCGGCCGGATTGCTTCATGCGCTTCCTGCGCGTTCTTGGCCTTGGTCTGGTATTGGCGTGGCTTGTCAGGGACATAGCTCGCATCATAGCGGTTAGCGACAGCCGCCCGCGCGGCGGAGATCGCGCTGCTGTCCATCTGCACGCCGTCGGTGCGCATATAGGTGATCGCGCCCTCCTCGTAGAGATTCTGCGCGATCCGCATCGTGTGATCGGCGGAAAAGCCCAGTTTTCTGGCCGCTTCCTGTTGGAGTGTCGACGTCGTGAAGGGCGGCGGCGGGTTGCGCGTGGCGGGCTTGGTCTCGACGCTGGCGACTGAGAAGCGGCCCGCCTCGACATCGGCCTTGGCGGCGAGCGCATCGCCCTCCTTGCCAATGGTAAGGCGATCGATCTTGTCGCCGCGCCATTTGGTGAGCCGTGCGGTAAACGGCGTGCCGTCATGCTCCATGTCGGCGGTGATCGACCAATATTCCTGGGGGCGGAACACATCGATCTCACGTTCGCGTTCGACGATGAGGCGCAGCGCCACCGACTGCACCCGGCCGGCCGATTTCGCGCCCGGCAGCTTGCGCCACAGCACGGGGGAAAGCGTGAACCCGACGAGGTAATCGAGCGCGCGCCGCGCCCGGTATGCATCGATCAGATCGGTATCGAGGTCGCGCGGGTGCTTCATCGCCTCGGTCACCGTCGCCTTGGTGATGGCGTTGAAGGTCACGCGCTGCACATCCTTGGGGAGTGCCTTTTTGTGCCGCAGCACTTCTTGCACATGCCACGAAATCGCCTCGCCCTCGCGATCCGGATCGGTGGCGAGGATCAGGCGATCGGCGGTTTTCGCCAGATCGGTGATCACCTTGAGCTGCTTGGCCTTGTCGGCGTAATTTTCCCATTCCATCGCGAAATCATGGTCGGGATCGACCGATCCGTCCTTGGCGGGCAGATCGCGGACATGGCCGTAGCTCGCGAGCACGCGGTAATCGCTGCCCAGATATTTCTCGATGGTCTTCGCCTTGGCGGGCGATTCGACGATGACAAGCTGCATGGGGTTCAAAGCGTCCTTACGTGTACGCGCGAGGGTGGCGAGGCGGTGGGCGGTTCGTCAAGCTGTCGCCCGATACACTCGGGCAGCCGACGATGACAATCGCCAGACCGCAGCATTTACCGATTGTTAAGGCGCGCAGCGCAGCCTGATCGTGCTACTGAGACTGTCGGGACCGGGGGCGTTCGATGCTGATTCTGACGATGATCACTGCCATGCTGGCGCTCGCGCCCGCGGACGGCGTCATCGACCCATCCCTGAATGACGATGTGCTCGCCGAGCTGAACCAGGTCCGTGCCGATCCGCAGGGCTATGCCAACGAGCTCCGCCGCTATCGCCGGGGGTTCGACGGACCAGTCGTCTATTCCCCTGAATCGCCTGACGGCATCACGACCCGCGAAGGGGTGGCCGCGGTCGATGACGCGATTGCCTTTCTGGAGCGACAACCGCCGATGGGCGCGCTTGCGGGGTCATCGATACTGGCGCGCGGTGCGGGTGCCCTGGTAGAGGACCAGTCGGGCGGCACGCGGGTGGGGCATCTAACCCGGGCAGGGCTCGGTCCGAGCGCCCGGATGCGCCAGCATGGCGGCAACATCTATGTCGGTGAGGTGATTTCTTATGGCCCGCCCGATGCACGCAGCGTGGTCCGCCAGCTGATCGTCGATGATGGCGTTGCGCGGCGCGGACACCGGGTGCTGGTCTTCTCGACCCTCTATCAGTTTGCCGGGGTCGTATGCGGGCCGCATGCAGGCTATGGCGCAATGTGCGTGATCGATCTGGCCGCAACGCCCGATGGCAGCCCCAAACTGCCCGGCACACCCCCGCAGATCGCCGCGCTGAGCGACGCGCGCTGAACAGGCAGGGCTAGCCAGTCAGGCTGACCCGCCCACCCGCGTGCCGCTCAAGCCGTGCGGCGAGTTCCAGTTCCAGCAGCACCATCTGCACGATCGCGGGGGGAAGATGCGATTGGCGGACAAGTTCGTCGACCGAGACGGGTACCGGCCCCAGCAGCGACACCAGCGCCCGGCGATCCGCCTCTGAGGCATCGTCTGGCGGCGGTTCGCCGAAACTGTTGAGTGGCGATCGCACCATCCGGTGATCGATCGGGCGGATCTGTTCCAGCACATCGGCGGCGTTCTGCACCAGGGTCGCCCCGTCGCGGATCAGGCCGTTGCACCCTTGCGCCCGCGGATCGAGCGGACTGCCGGGCACCGCCATCACTTCGCGCCCCAGCTCGGCGGCGAGCCGCGCGGTAATGAGCGAGCCTGATTTCGGCGCCGCCTCGACCACCACCGTGCCCAGCGCGAGCCCGGCGATGATCCGGTTGCGATAGGGAAAGTGGCGCGCGCGGGGCTCGGTGCCCGGCGGCTGCTCGGCGATCAGCAGGCCTTGCTGCGCGATGCGCTCCTGCAGATCGGCATTTTCAGGCGGGAACACGACATCGATCCCGCTCGCGATGATCGCAATCGTGCCGCCCTCGATAGACCCCATATGAGCGGCGGTATCGATGCCGCGCGCGAGGCCCGAGACGATCGCGATATCGCCACCCGCCAGCTCATGCGCCAGCTGCCGCGCGAAGCGGCAGGCAGCGGCCGAGGCATTGCGCGCGCCGACCATAGCGACGATCTGCCGCTGCAGCAGCGCACCGTCGCCGCGCAGGATGAGCGCGGGCGGGGCGTTATCAAGGGTCGCCAGCAGCGGTGGATAATCGTGGTCGTCAAGGAACAGGTATCGCGCGCCAAGTTTTGCAACGGTTGCGATCTCACGCGCGATGGTGCGCATATCGGCCAGTTCGGGCGCTCGCCCACCGCCGCGTGCAGCCAACATCGGCACCGCCTCGATCGCCCGTGCGGGGGTGCCAAAGCGGGCGATCAGCTGGGCATAGGTGACTGGCCCAATATTGGCCGATCGGATCAGGCGAAGCCGGTCGGCAGTCGCCTGATCAGGCATTTTTGCGGCTACCGACCCGGGGTTCGGTGCCGCTCATCAAACGCTCGATATTTTCGCGGTGCTTCCACAGCACGAGCAGGGCCATTGCCAGCAGCACCAGCACCAACTCAAACTTGCCATGATAGGCAGCGCTAAGCGGCACGCTCATAGCCGCCAGCATGCCGGCGACCGATGATATGCGCAGCGTGCCAAGCAGCCCAAGCCATATCGCGGCATAAACAATCGCGCACGGCCAGTGCAGCGCGAGCACGATCCCCATCATCGTTGCCACACCCTTGCCGCCCTTAAAACCAAGCCAGACGGGATAGAGGTGCCCCAGGAATGCGGCTGCGGCTGCCACCACGCCGTGGCCGGGGAACAGCCATTCGCCAAGCAACACCGCGACCGCCCCCTTGGCCGCATCGAGCAGCAACGTCGCCGCCGCCAGCCCCTTGCGCCCGGTACGGAGCACATTGGTCGCACCGATATTGCCCGAGCCGATCTGGCGCAGGTCGCCCGCCCCGGCCGCCCGTGTCAGGATCACCCCGAAGGGGATTGATCCCAGCACATAGCCGAGCAAAAGCGCCCCGGTCGGCGCCAGCCAGAGATACTCTACTGCCAAGCGGAAAAACCCTTCAAACCATCTGCAGGATAGCTGAGCGTGCGAGAGGTGCAACAACCTCCATCAGCATCGTGCGCAACTCGTCATTGCAAAGCGCTGGCGTGGCGCTCATCAGCACCGCCATGCAAGAGAAACCGCTTCTGCTCTTCGATTCCGGGGTGGGTGGTCTGTCCGTCCTGGCGGCGATTCGTGCACAGTTACCAATGGCACCCATCGTTTACGTCGCCGATTCCGCCGGCTTTCCTTATGGGACGCGGAGCGAGGCAGATATCGCGGCGCGGGTTCCCGCGCTGCTGGGGCGACTGGCAGAGCGCTATGATCCCCGCCTGATCGTCATTGCGTGCAACACCGCCTCGACAATTGCGCTCGCAGCGGTACGCGCCGCGCTTGATCTGCCGATTGTTGGCACGGTCCCCGCGATCAAGCCCGCCGCCCTTATCAGCCAAACCCGTATCATCGGCGTGCTCGGTACCGAAGCGACGGTCCGCCAGCCTTATGTCGACGATCTCGCCGCCCGTTTCGCTGCCGATTGCACCGTCATCCGGTTTGGGTCGGCTGACCTGGTCGAGGCGGCCGAAGCGCGGCTGCGCGGCGAGCCGGTCGCGCCCGAGCGATTCGCGCGCGCGCTCGCTGGCCTGTTTGACCAGCCGGAGGGTGGGCGAATCGATACGATCGTTAATGCCTGTACCCATTTTCCGCTGGTGGTGGATGATCTTGCCGCCGGTGCACCCCGGCCGATCAATTTCGTCGATGGCAGCGCCGGGATTGCGCGGCGCGTGGCGTTTTTGACCGAAGGGCAACACTGGCCCGATGACCCGGCGGCGGGAATCGCCGTCTTCACGCGCCTCGATTCGCGGGCCGAGGCGCTGGCACCGGCGCTGGCGTCCTATGGACTGAACCGGCTCGTGACCCTATAAATTCCTGGTTTGAGAGTCGTTCGCACTGGCATCTGCGGCCGATCGATCTTATTTGCGCGCCCGACATGCAACAGGATCAGTTGAAAGCCGTACCGATGCCGGGGGTCGATTATACCCGGATTTTCACGCAGGCGATTGATCGGCTGCATGACGAGGGCCGCTACCGCGTCTTCATCGACATTTTGCGCAACAAAGGCGCCTTTCCCAATGCGCGCTGCTTTGCCGGGCATAATGGCCCCAAGCCGATCACGGTCTGGTGCTCAAACGATTATCTGGCGATGGGTCAGCATCCCGATGTGATCGCGGCGATGGAGGCGGCGCTGCACGATGTCGGTGCAGGCTCGGGCGGCACGCGCAATATCGGCGGCAACACGCACTATCACGTCGATTTGGAGGCCGAACTCGCTGATCTGCACGGCAAGGAATCGGCGCTGCTCTTCACCAGCGGTTATGTCTCGAACGAGGCGACGCTGGCGACGCTTGCCAAGTTGCTGCCGGGCATCATCATCTTTTCTGACGAGCTCAACCACGCCTCGATGATCGCGGGCATCCGCCATTCGGGCTGCGAGAAGCGCGTCTTCCGCCATAATGATCTCGCCCATCTCGAGGAATTGCTGGCCGAGGCCGATCCGGCCGCGCCCAAGCTGATTGCCTTCGAAAGCGTTTATTCGATGGAGGGCGACGTCGCGCCGATCGCTGCGATCTGCGACCTGGCCGACAAGTATAACGCGCTCACCTATCTCGACGAGGTTCACGCGGTCGGCATGTATGGCGCGCGCGGCGGCGGCATCTCCGAGCGCGACGGCGTCGCCGATCGGCTGACCATCGTCGAGGGCACGCTCGCCAAGGCAATCGGCGTGATGGGTGGCTATATCGCGGCGGACCGGATGATCGTCGACGTCATCCGTTCCTATGCGCCGGGCTTCATATTCACCACCTCGCTCTCGCCGGTGCTGGTGGCGGGCGCGCTGGCCAGCATCCGCCACCTCAAGGCATCGAGCGTGGAGCGCGATGGGCAGCAGGCAGCCGCCGCGCGGCTGAAGGCGATGCTGGTCGAGGCGGGCCTGCCGGTGATGCTGGGCGAAACGCATATCGTGCCGCTGATGGTGGGTGATCCGGTGAAGGCCAAGCGCATCGCCGATACCCTGCTCGCCGAATATGGCGTCTATGTGCAGCCCATCAATTACCCGACCGTGCCACGCGGCACCGAGCGGCTGCGCTTCACCCCCGGCCCCGCGCATAGCGAGGTAATGATGCGCGATCTCGTCGCGGCACTGGTGGAAATCTGGAGCCGTCCGGCGCTCAAGCTCGCCGCCTAGTCTATTCTCCGCTGCCGGTTGCCGCTCGAGCCGTGGCCGCAGCGGCGCGGACTGTTGTCAGATCGGCGCCTGAATCGATCAGCGCGAGCATCGCTCGGGCCGGGTTGGCGGCTTTCGGGTCTTCATGCGGCTCAAAGGCGAGCGGCGCCAGGATGCGCCGGGCGGCCGGCAGGTCGCCGCGGTCCAGCAGCCCATCAAAGGCAAGCGCGCGCAGCACATTGTCTTGCGGGGCAAGCTCCACGGCACGGAGCAAGCCATCCAGCGCCGCTGGGGGCGGTGTTTGCCCGGCCGTCAGGAAGCTTTGGTAGTAGAGCAGATGGGGCAGGGCGTAATCGGGCTCGATCCGATTAGCCTTCACGATCCACTGGCGTGCCTCGCGCCACAATGCCGGATCGGCCGGTTTGGCCACCGCCGCGCGACGCAGATGCACGCGCGCCTTGTAGATCATCGCGGTAAGGTCATTGGGCATCGCCGCCAGCGCGCGGTCGCAGGCGGCTTCGGCTTCAGTGTCATTGAAGGCATCATATTCCATCTCCGCCAGCGCACGCTGGATCCACGCGCTGGCGGGGTAGGCGGCGGCGATCGCGCGGGCCGGCGGAACGAGCTTCTTGGCCTCGGCTCCGGTAACGCCCGTCGCCGACTCGAGCCGCAGCGGCATTAGGGCCGCCTCGCCCGGATCGAGCGGGCGGATTGTTACCGGATCGACCGTGAATTTGTCGGCGCGCACCAGCAAGCCGCTCAGTTTCTTGGTGCGATAGGCGTTCACCTCGGCATCGAGCTTGCGCAGATCGCCGAACGCCTTCGCGCCGGCATCAAGCGATGGCGTGCCCTGCGACACGAGCCGCAGGAAGGTTTCGGCCTGGCCATCGCGCTGGTGCCCGAACAGGAGATAATGAGTGAGCAGCCAGCCGCGCGCATATTTCTGGTCGATCGAGAAATCGTTCAGGTTGCGATTGTCGGTATCGAGCAGGTCCTTCACCGTCATCGGATCATCCGTGAGGATGCTATAGGTGCGCGCATTGTTCGCCGCGCCGAAGGTCACGCCGCCCTTGTCGTCGATGGTCGCGGTTGCAAGCAGCTCGGCATAGCCCTCGCTCATCCAGCCCGGATAGATCGCGCCGCTATTGCCCAGCAGCAGGTGGTGCGCATATTCGTGGAACAGCACCAGATCGGCGTTGAAATCATCGCCGTCGTCGCCGACCGTCGATGGCGTGACGATGTACGAGCCTTCGGCGCGGCTGAGATAGTAGCCCGCGACGCTGCTGCCCGGCGCACCATAATAGCGCCGCACCGCGCCGGTGCCGCTGACCATGTAGATGGTTACGCGATTGACCTTGCCGCCATCGGGCTCGGGGATGCGGAACAGTGCCCGGATCGCGCCGCCATAGCGCTCCAGCCGATCTGCAAAGCGCGCCATCTTCCGTGGCGAAACATTGCCATAGATGATGAAATGCTTGTTGGTCGCCTCGAGCCACTCGGCCCGGGCATTGCCGGCCGGCAAGACGATGCTGCCCAAGCACAGGGCCATTGCCAACATGATAATGCGCATCGACAATTCCTCTCTTGGCCGATCGCCCACGCTATATCAGGGCACACGCCGCTAGAAAGGTGATTAGGCGCGCCGCGACGGGTTCAGGGTAGCAGAATTACCCGTTTCGGTGCGTCAGCGCAGCCCGATCAGCAAGGTGATGCCACCAAGGCCGATCGACAGCGGCACCCGCAGCGACAGCCACCAGGGCGGGGCGACGCCCGATTTCTGCAGCTGCCAGTCCACCGCCAGCGCACCGATCAGCGCGGCGCCCAGCACGATCATCGACGGCCCCGGCCATGCCGCCCCCGTCGCCCATGGCCAGGCGGTACCGAGCGCGATCAGCGAGGGCATGACGGCCACATACCAGATCCAGCCTGGTGCATTCTTCGCCTGCGCCGCCAGCCCCCACCACAGCCCGCCGAGAAAGCTCAGGATCAGCGCGGCATAGGCATAGGCCATGGCGAGCGCGGTGAAGCGCCAGTCGGCGTTGTTTTCAAGCAGCACATATCCAGCAGCAAGCTGTGGGAGCAGCCCGGCCAGACCAAGCAGGCGGGCCGTGCGCGGGACCATCAGCCGCTGATCCGGCCGGCCCACGCATAACCCCGGTACAGCGGCGTGAAACGCGCACTGAGGCCAACGGTTTGGGCAACCGTGTCTAGCGTGTCGGGCAGCGCCTTGCGCGGCGCGACATCGAATTGCGCCAGCCAGGCAAACAACATCCGGCGAAAGGGGCTCGGCAGCCGCTCCTGCTGGCCAAAATCGACGACATCGAGACGACCGCCGGGCGCAAGCTTGGACGCGCCCTCACGCAAGGCACCCTGCCAATCGGGAATCATCGACAGCGTATAGCTCTGGAAGATGCGATCGAACCGGTCCACGCCGAACAATGACTCAGCATCAAACGCGGTCGCATCGCCCTGTGCCAGCGTAATGCGGTCGCTGAGCCCCGCTTTGGCCACCTTGGCGCGCGCCGTCTCCAACATCGCTTCGGAGATATCGATGCCGAAATAGCGCGCATCGGGCCAGGCACGGGCGGCGGCGATGAGGTTGCGCCCCGTGCCGCAGCCAATCTCCAGCACCGCGCCGCCCGCCGGGGGTGCCAGATCGCGGATCAGCCGATCGCGGCCGAGCAGATAATATTTGCGGGTCAGGTCGTAAAAATGGCGCTGCGTCCGGTAGATCGCATCCATGTGCCCCGCATGCCCGGTGCTAGTCAGGCGCCTTCCCCCGCATTCGGGCGCAGCACATAGAGGTGCACGCCGCCGTAAATCGAGGATCGATCGCGCCGGGTATAATCGAGCGAATCCTCGGCCCGGTAATCCCAGCGATCGAGCGTCGCATCGGGCACGCGGCCTGGCAGAATCGTCTCGACGCCCGCAGTGCGGAACAGCACGCGCGCCTCCGGCTTGGCGGTGCGGGTGATCTCGGCCCAGAGCGCAGACAGAATCTCGTCGGTCATCCAGTCCTGCGCATCGAGCAAGACATAGCGGTCGAGCGAGGCATCGGGCATCGAGCGCAGATATTCGACGAAATTGGCGTGACGCACCTCGACCCGGTCAACGCGCGCGACGATATCGGCGTAATTCGCTTCCTGGAGATAAGGTGGCAGCGACGCGGCGGGGCCTTCGCCATAGCCGCGGTTGAACGCCTGCCAGGCGAAATAATTATCCTTCAGGTCGAAGTCGCAGGCGAGCTTTTCCAGCCGCTCGCGCAGCACGACCGCCATCTTGTTGTCACCCGCGAGTGCTTCATATTGCGCCGGCGGAATGCCTAGGCCGAACAGCGATGCGGGCTGGTCGGTCAGCCAGCGGATAAACGCCTTGTCGAACACGGGCGCGATGTCGCGATCGAAGATCTCGCGCTGCTCCTGCATCGAATTGGCGGCGAGCATCACCTTGGGGTCGACGCCATTGAGCCGAGCGATGAAGTGCGCCGCACCAATGAAATTGCCGAGCAGCCCGCGCTTGTAGACGCCCTTGGCAAAGCCGCCGATCCGCCGACGGCCGATCATGTCGCGCCCTTCCCAATAGCGCCGGGTCGGCTCGTCGAGATGCGGGCGGACGTAGCGCTTGTAGGCGGCGATGTTTTCCTTGGAATTGGCGCGCGCGAAAAAGCGGTTGAACGCCGCATAATCTGGCAGTTCGCGCGCCGCGATCAGCTTCAGCTTGTTGAGCGCGATATGCGCGGTGTTGAGGTCAACCGCGGTAATCGCACGGGGGTTCGCTGTCAGATAGCTCAGCACGTTGCACCCGCCCGACGCGATCTGCACGATGTGGCTGTCCGGCGTTACCGCCAGCGCCTCGAGATCAACCGCCGGGTCTTCCCAGATCTGCGCATAGACAAGGCCGCGAAACGCAAAGGTAAAGGCGCGCTCCAGCAGGCCTTGCTTGCTGAGGTGCTCGTGGCGGTGGACCGCACTGCGAACGGCGCGATTGCGCGGGGCTTTCATCCAAACTCTCCTGGGGCGACGGCAACGCGCCGATACCCCTATGGCTCAAAAAAGCAAAGACGAATCGATGACAAGCCGCCTGTGGTGCCTGGGAGAGAGTCGGGCGGGGGCGCACCGCTGGATGCGCCCCCGCCGGGTCATGTTGCCGTTACGGCAGCATCACGGTGTCGATCACATGGATCATGCCGTTCGACTGATTGACATTGGCGATGGTGATTGCGCCGGTGTTGCCCTTGGCATCGGTGATCGTCCAGCCCTTGTTGCCCTTGGCGAAGGTGAGCGTCCCGCCCTGCACCGTCGTGTAGCTGGCCTTGCCGCCATGCGACGCGGCATTGGCGGCAATCTGTGCGGCCGTGATCTTGCCGGGGACGACATGATAGGTCAGCACCGCCGTCAGGGTGGCCTTGTTCTCGGGCTTCAGCAGCGTCTCGACTGTACCGGCGGGAAGCGCGGCAAAAGCAGCGTTGGTCGGCGCAAACACCGTGAACGGGCCTGGGCTGGACAATGTATCGACCAGACCGGCGGCCTTGACGGCGGCGACGAGCGTGGTGTGGTCCTTCGAATTGACGGCATTCTCGATGATGTTCTTGGTCGGGTACATCGCAGCACCGCCCACCATTGGATTGGTGCTCTTGGCGATGAGCGCACCGCCGCTGAGCGCGACGGCGGCAGCGAGGATTGATACGCGAATGGCGTTCTTCACGGCAGTTTCTCCTTGGCGAAACGCCCCTGTGTGGAGCGTGCCAAAGGAACGGGCGACCATCCAAGAAGGATGCATTGTTTTTTGCCTGTCCGTCAGATGACGGAAAGCGCGCCCTTGGCGACCACTTCGCCCTTCGGCGTGCCGTCGGGCGATCCGCCGGGCTGCTCGACAGTGACGGCCAATACTGATCCGGCGACGAAGCGGAGGCGGTTTGCACCCTTGATCGCGACTTCTATCGGCTTGCCGGGCGCAAGCACGCCAAGCGAATGCGGCACGCCATCGGCCGCGATCACCCAGAGCTCGGCACTGTGCCCGGCATCGACGAGCGTGGCAGGTGCTATCCGCAGCGCGCCGTTTGCGGGATCGAACACGGCGGCGACCGGGCCGCTGCCATCGGTCGCGGCGATTTGCGTCACCAGCAGTGCTTGGCGGGTCGGCCGCTCGATGGTTGCGACGGTCGGCGCGTCTGGCTTGGGCTGCGTCGTGATCATCAGCAGCATTGCCGCCGCCGCCAGCGTGCTGGCCGCCGCAAGCCCCTGCCAGAACCTAAGCTGCGGCCGATTGTCATTTGCTGCCTGCCCCATTGCGCCCATCAGCCGGGACAGGCCATTGGCGGGCGCAGAGACCGCTGGCGACGAATCAAACAGCACGTCGAAATGGGCGCGCCACTGCTCGACCTTGGCGGCAAAAACGGGGTCGGACAGGAGGCGACGGTTGGCGGCTGCCCGCTCGTCGCCGTCGAGTAAGCCAAGCACGAATTCGGCGGCGACGACATCGGGATCGCCGATTGCAGGATCGGTCATGTCGGGCGTGCGATCATCTGTCATCGCTGACGCACTCCTTCAAGCGTTGCAGGCCGCGCCGGACCCAGCTTTTCATGGTGCCAAGCGGCACCGCCTCGCGCTCGGCCAGTTCTGCATAGGTCAGACCCTCGAAAAACGCGGTTCGGATCGCCGTCCGCTGGCGCGCCTCGAGCGCATCCAGGCACAGATGCAGCCGCCGACCGTCTTCGCCTGCCACCATCACGGCATCGGCACCAGGCGTATCGTCGGCAATGTCGGGCGCGTCGTCCAGGGGCGCGGTGCGGCGAATATTCTGCGCGCGCCGCCAGTCGATCGCACGGTTGCGCGCGACCGTGGCCAGCCATGTGATCGGGCTGGCGCGGCCGGGCTCATAGCCCGCTGCGCGCTTCCGGATTGTCAGATATACTTCCTGCAACACGTCTTCTGCCGCCTGCCTTTCACCGCAGATACGCAAGACAATGCCAAATAGTTTTGCAGACGTCAGCGTATAGAGTTCGGCAAGCGCCGACCGGTCCCCATTGCCGGTGCGCACCAGCACGTCGGTCAAATGCGCTCTCGCAGCGGCAGGGTCTTCGGCGGCGCGCATTTCTGCCTGGGGATTAGCCGCCGGATTCCCGCCCGACAATGGGCTTTCGCGGCGTGGTGAGGCGTGGTGACGAGTTTTGGGGCTGCGAGGGAGACTTGGCTGTGGCGTTTGGCGCGTGCTTTGACTAAAGCCCGCAAACACGCCCGATCAGCTGGAGTCCTGCGCCAATCATGCGCCTTGCCATCGCGTCCGACCACGCCGCCTTTGCGCTCAAGCAATCGCTGGTGCCCTGGTTAACCGGCCTGGGGCATTCAGTGCTCGATCTTGGCACGCACGGTCCCGACAGTGTCGACTATCCCGATTATGGCGCAGCGCTGGCCGACGCCGTGGCGAGCGGCACCGTGGAGCGGGGCATCGCGCTGTGCGGTTCGGGCATCGGCATCTCGATTGCCGCCAACCGCAACCCGCTGTGTCGCTGCGCGCAGGTATCGGAGCCGCTATCGGCCAGCCTGGCGCGCAGCCACAATGACGCCAACGCCATCGCGCTCGGTGCCCGCCTGATCGGTGAGGAAATGGCCCGTGCCTGCATCACCGCCTTTCTTGCCGCCGAGTTTGAAGGTGGCCGCCACAGCGCCCGCGTCGACAAGCTTGCCGCTCCATCGTTCGAGAGGATTTCCGCATGAGCACCAACCCGCAGATCTTGAGCGACGTGCAGCCCGATGGCTTTTTCACGCGCAGCCTGGCCGAAAGCGATCCCGCGATATTCGCCGGCATCGAACATGAGCTGACCCGCGAGCAGACCCAGATCGAACTGATCGCCAGCGAGAACATCGTGTCGAAGGCGGTTTTGCAGGCGCAAGGATCTGTCTTCACCAACAAATATGCAGAAGGCTATCCGGGCAAGCGCTATTACCAAGGCTGCCATCCATCCGACGAGGTCGAGACGCTGGCGATCGAGCGCGCCAAGCAGCTGTTCGGCTGCGCTTATGCCAACGTCCAGCCGCATTCGGGCGCGCAGGCCAATGGCGCGGTGATGCTCGCGCTGGTCAAGCCGGGCGAGACGATCATGGGTCTCAGCCTCGACGCGGGCGGGCACCTGACGCACGGCGCGAAGGCAGCGATGTCGGGCAAGTGGTTCAATGCGGTGTCCTATGGCGTCGATCCCCAGACGCATCTCATCAATTATGACGAGGTGGCAGCGCTTGCTCGCGAGCATCAACCCAAGCTGCTGATCGCCGGTGGTTCGGCCTATCCCCGCCAGATCGATTTTGCGAAGTTCCGCGCGATTGCAGACGAGGTCGGTGCCTATTTTCTCGTCGACATGGCGCATTTCGCCGGGCTGGTCGCAGCAGGTGCCCATCCCTCGCCGCTGCCGCACGCGCATGTGGTGACGACGACGACGCACAAGACGCTGCGGGGGCCCCGTGGTGGCATGATCCTGTCGAACGACGAAACGCTTGGCAAGAAGCTCAACTCGGCGGTGTTCCCAGGGTTGCAGGGCGGGCCGCTGATGCACGTCATCGCGGCCAAGGCGGTCGCCTTTGGCGAGGCGCTGGAGCCCGGCTACAAAAGCTACATCGCAGCGGTCGTCGAAAACGCCAAGGTCCTGGCGGCAACGTTGAAGGAGCGCGGCTGCAACCTGGTCGCGGGCGGCACCGATACACATCTCGCGCTGGTGGACCTCACCCCGCTGGGCGTGACGGGCAAGGATGCCGACGAGGCGCTCGAGCGCGCCGGTATCACCTGCAACAAGAACGGCATCCCCAATGATCCGCTGCCGCCGACCAAGACGAGCGGCATCCGCATCGGATCGCCTGCCGGCACGACGCGCGGCTTTGGCCCCGCCGAGTTCCGCGAGATCGGGCATATGGTGGCCGATGTGCTTGATGGGCTGGCCAAGAATGGCGAGCAGGGCGACGCGCAGGTCGAGATGGCGGTGCGCGAGCGAGTGCTTGCCTTGTGCGCGCGCTTCCCCATCTATCCTGAGGGCATGTGACCCAAAGGAAGATAACGATGACGGACGACGAAAAAGCGCTGACCAAAAAGATGGCGATCGCCGCCGGCATTGGAGCGATTATTGCCATTCCCGTACCCTTTGTCGGCCCGATGTTCGGTGCGCTGGCGGGGGCGGGCATCACGTATTTTCGCGCCAAGAAGCGAGGCTGAATGCGCTGCCCATTTTGTGGTCATGAGGACAGCCAGGTAAAGGATAGCCGCCCGACCGAGGACGGCGCGGCGATCCGGCGGCGGCGGCAGTGCGAGGGATGCGCGGCGCGGTTTACCACGTTCGAGCGGATTCAGCTGCGCGAGTTGACGGTGCTGAAGAGCGAAGACCGGCGCGAGCCGTTTGAGCGCGAAAAGCTGATGCGGTCAGTCGCGATTGCGTGTCGCAAGCGGCCGATCGATGCGGTGCGGATCGAGAAGCTGGTGACGAGTATCCAGCGCCAGCTTGAGACATTGGGAGACACCGAAATCGCCTCCACCAGGATCGGCGAATTGGTGATGGACGGGCTTAAGGGATTGGATTCGGTCGCTTATATTCGCTTTGCCAGCGTTTATAAGGATTTTCGCGAGGCCCGCGATTTCGAGGAGTTCGCCGGGAACGTGGCCGAGGTGGGCAAGGGGTAACGGGTGTGCCTGCGATCTGCCACCATGCCCAGAACACACCGTTGGTCCCGAGTCGCCATCGAGCTTGTCGAGATGGCGTATCGCGGGATAAGCCACGCTCGTGACATTCTGGGCTTACATCCTGCGCTGTGCCGACGGCAGCTACTATACCGGGCATACCGATAATCTCGAACAACGCCTTAGCCAGCATCAGAGCGGCACCTTTGAGGGCTACACCCATTCAAGGCGACCAGTGACGTTGATGTGGTCGCAGGAATTTCCATCGCGCGCCGAGGCTTTGGAAGCCGAAGTCCAGGTCAAGAACTGGTCGCGAATCAAGAAGGAAGCGTTGTTTCGATCGGATTGGGCGGCGGTTTCGGCGGCGGCCAGGAAGCGCTTTGCGGCACGGCCCTCTCGATACGGCGTCTCGACAAGCTCGACGCCTACTCGGGGCGAACGGGAACTCGGTGAAGCGCAATCCATTGCCCCCGCCCCACCCCCCGTCATCGTCCTCGTCCGCCCGCAGCTCGGCGAGAATATCGGCAAGGCAGCGCGCGCCATGCTCAATTTCGGGCTCATCGAGCTGCGGCTCGTGACGCCGCGCGATGGCTGGCCCAATCCGTCTGCGGGGCCTGCTGCATCGGGCGCTGATATCGTGCTCGAAAATGCAACGGTTTTCGATAGCGTGGCCGATGCGGTGGCCGATTGTGCGCATGTTTATGCAACAACGGTGCGCAAACGCGGCGTGACCAAGCCCGTCGTGACACCCGAAACAGCAGCGCGTGACATCCACGCCGCTCCCACCCGCGCCGCCATCCTGTTCGGGCCCGAGCGCGCGGGGCTCGAGACCGACGACGTCGCGCTCGCCCGCACGATCATCACCGTGCCGATCAACCCCGAATTCGGCTCGCTCAATCTGGCGCAGGCCGTCATCCTCGTCGCCTATGAATGGAGCAAGGGCCTGAAAAATGGGGGCATCGCGCTTGCGAGCCCGCCCGAGACCGAACTGCCCCAGCCTGCACCGCAGGAAGAGCTGGAGGGGATGATGGCGCAGCTCGATGCGATGCTGACCGAGGCCGGCTATTTCTTCCCGCCCGACCGCACCGTCACCACCAAGCGCACGCTGCGCACGCTGCTGACCAAGCCCGGCTGGTCGACGCAGGAGGTGCGGACGGTGCGCGGCATATTATCGACGCTCGACCGACCGCGGCCGAAGCGCGGGGGGTGAGGCGGGCCAAAACTCCCCTCCCTGGAAGGGAGGGGTCGGGGGTGGGTTGGCCCGTTGTGAAGCGATAGGCCAAGCCCCAAGCCGACCCACCCCCAGCCCCTCCCTTCCAGGGAGGGGAGTCGTCGGGTCCCCTCCCTCGGCACGAACTCGAATCTACCGCCGATCAAATAAATTCATTTCATAGGCGATCGATGCCTCAACCAGATCGTCCCATAAAGCGGCGATCGCAGCGTCGGGCAGGCCGAGCCGGGCGGCTTCTGCGCGGGCATTGGCGATCACTTCGGCCTTGCGGGCTTCGTCGCGCACCTTGTCGCGGCTGGGCTTGATACGCGCCGCCGCCGCCATGTACGCAAAACGGCGCTGGAGCAGCGCGATCAGCTCGCGGTCCACCTGGTCGACGCCTGCGCGCACCTCGGCCATATTGGTGCAATCGGGGCCGGGCAGGATGGTGTCGGTCATGGCCCGCGCTTTTGGCGAACCGATACGCGCCTGTCCAGCTTGACGCGCCCAGCTTGACTCACAGGCGTGCTGCGGCTAACCGCCCGCCTTCGCAAATGGCCCCGCACCCCGGTGAAGCGGTGGCCCTGTCCGGTCCTCACAGATCAACACAGAGCGATGACCGGGATATCGCGTGCCCATTCGGGTGCGCGGTCGTTGTTGGCAATTGCAAAGGAATAGATATGTCGAAGCGCCAAAGCGCCAAGTACAAGCTCGATCGCCGCATGGGCGAGAATATCTGGGGTCGCCCCAAGAGCCCCGTCAACAAGCGTGAATATGGCCCCGGCCAGCACGGCCAGCGCCGCAAGGGCAAGGTTTCCGACTTCGGCCTGCAGCTGCGCGCCAAGCAGAAGCTGAAGGGCTATTATGGCGACGTGACCGAAAAGCAGTTCCGCGCCTGCTATCACGAAGCCAGCCGCATGAAGGGCGATACCAGCCAGAACCTGATCGGCCTGCTCGAGCAGCGCCTGGACATGATCGTCTATCGCGCCAAGTTCGCCCCCACCGTGTTCGCCGCGCGCCAGCTCGTGTCGCACGGCCACATCAAGGTGAACGGGGTGAAGTGCAACATCGCCTCGCGCCGCTGCTTCCCCGGTGACGAAGTGACGCTTGGCACCAAGGCGCAGGAAATGGCGCTGGTGATGGAAGCGCAGAGCCTGGCCGAGCGCGACATCCCCGAATATGTGGCACCCGACGGCGCCGCCAAGGTGACCTTCACCCGCGTACCGACGCTGGACGAAGTGCCCTATCCGGTGAAGATGGAACCGAATTTGGTGGTGGAATTCTATTCGCGCTGAGGCGAGGGTTTAGCGCAGCTAAACCCAGCCATCACTAAGCGCGAGCGGCCGGCAGGGCTCAAGCCCTGCCCGACGACGCGGCTTCGCCGCGGCGCTGCGAAACAAAAACGGGGCGGTCCTTACGGGCCGCCCTTTTTCGTGGCGCGTGATATCAACGTTCAGCGACGCAGTGCCTTGCTGAGAAACGCCTCCGAGCGCGTCAGCATGTCGATGCGGGCATTGCCGTCTTCCAGCGAATGGGCGAGGCCCTTGTAGACAATCAATTCGGATGATTTCCCGGCGCTTTTGAGGGCACCATCCATCCTGCGTGATTCAGCGACGCCAACGTTCAAATCGCGATCGCCCGAAAACATCAGCACTGGTGCCTTGAACCTGTCGGCATGGCGCGCAGGCGACCCCTCTTCAATGTGCGCGCCGGTGCCGACATAGGCCGCGATGACCTTTGCATTCGTGAATTCGCGTGCCTCATCCTTGTACATCTGCAGATCGGTGACCGGCGCGATGGCGACCACCGCCTTGAACAGATCAGGATCGAGCACATTTGATTGCAGCGCGGCATAGCCGCCATAGGACCAGCCGACGATCGCCAGCTTGGCCGGATCGGCTATCCCCTGCTGCACCAGCCAGCGAGCACCATCGTTGACATCGGCGATGGCCAGCTTCCAGGATTTCCATCCGTTGCTGGCATACCAGGCGTCGCCATAGCCCGTCGAACCGCGATAATTGGGCTGCAGCACGGCATAGCCGCGATTGGCGTAGAATTGGGCGAGCCAGTCGAAACCCCATTCGTCGCGTGCTGCCGGCCCGCCATGGGGCATGACAATCGTCGGCAGGCTCTTGCCCGAGCTGCCGACAGGCAAGGTCAGATAGGCCGGAATCTGATCCCCGTCTGTATTGCGATAGCTGACGGATTTAACCGGCGCGAGCGGCACCGATTCGAGCGCCGCGCGGGCCAGCAGCAGGTTGGTCAAGCGTTTCGACGCCCGATCGAACAGATAATAACGCCCCGGATCGACATCGCTCGACGCCAGGATCAAGAGCTTGCTCTCGTCACTGCTGGCGCTGATGAAACGGATGATCGGCAATGAGGGGATTGCCCGCGAAAGCGATGCTGCCAAGCTTTTATACCCGGGATCGAAATACTCGACATTGCGCTTGTCGGTCACATATTTTGCCCCAATCACGCGCCCCTGCCGTCCGATCTTGACCAGCCCATCAACGTCGACCAGCGGATGAGCAAACACCAGATCGGTCTTCAACGAGCCGTCGAGCTGGACGCGGTACAGCGCATCGCGACCATCTAGCGACCGCAGGACAAGCGCTGTGTTCCCTTCAACGGCCAAGGGGTACATTTCGCCCGGGGCACCCGAATAATCACCGAATTTCTTCCAGTCTCGGCTGCCTTCGGCCCGGTAATAATAGGTCGTGACGCCGGATAATGTCCGGTCGTTTTCATTGGCATTGCTGCTGGCTTCCATCCTTACGACACCCTTGCCGTCGCTGAGGTATCGGGTGATTTCAAACCGGGCAGGCTCGATATGCGTTGCTTTCAGCGTTCGGGTATCGATCTGGTCAACGCCCAGTCCCTCGATAATCGACCCGACTTGCTGATAGGTCGAATTGATCCTGGAATACGCACGGCTGAGAAGGACGACGTCATTGGCGTCAGCGCTCCATTCCAGCACCGATCCGTCGGACTGCCTGACAGTGGCACCGAACTGCGCCTCCTTTTGCCCGAGCGCGACCATGTTTTTCCCGTCCACATCCATGGCGAGCATGCGGCTAAAGGGTGCCCAGGTGCTGTAGGCGAGTGCGGTGCCATATTGATCGCACAACAGCCGCGTGTTCGACACCCAGTCGCAATAGGCGATGCGGAGCGGCGTGCCCTCGGCATAGCCCGCGACCGATGATTTGCCCGTCGGCAGATCAAGGACAACGACGCCGTTGGCCGGGCCCGCGGCCGGTTTGACAATGGCGATCTTGGTGCCGTCCGGCGACAGGGCGATCGATTCCACATCCTCAATCGCGCCGAACAGTTTTGCTGCTTCAGCCGCCGTTTGCGCCTGCGCCATTGTCGGCACGGCACAGACACTCAGCAGCAGACCCAGCGCGACGCGAATTTTTTTCATTTTATTGCCTTATGTCAAAGCCGTTAGCGCTGCCACTGTCGGCTCCTCACGGGCGGGCTTGCAAGCACAAATTTGCGATAGCGGCATGGCCAGGCACTGCTTAGAGTGAACGAGTATCTTTGTTTGCCTGCAGGAGCCTGCCATCAATATGCGCACGACCATCGCAATGGGGCTCGTTCTCGCCCTACTTCCCTCCGCCGTCGCCGCATCTGCGCAAACAGCGCCTGCCATCTCGGTCGAGACGCTGAAGACGATCGACAAGGAACTCTCGTCGGACGCTTATGAGGGCCGTGCGCCCGCAACGCCCGCCGAGGACAAGACGGTCGCGTACATCATCGATCGCTTCAAGGCGGCGGGGTTGCAGCCGGGCAACAAGGGTAGCTGGGTGCAGGATGTGCCGCTGGTGGAGATTACCGGCAGCGATGTGTCGCCGATCAGCTTTGCGGGCGGCAAGACGCCGGTGAGCCTAGCGTATCGCACCGACATGGTCGTCGCCACCTATCGCGTGACGCCCAAGATCGCGGTGAAGGACTCACCCGTGGTGTTCGTCGGTTATGGCATCAACGCGCCCGAGCGTGGCTGGAACGATTATGCCGGGCTCGACGTGAGGGGCAAGACGGTGGTGGTGCTCGTCAACGATCCCGACTGGCAGACGCCCGGCAAGGACGGCCTCTTTGAGGGGCGCGCGATGACCTATTATGGCCGCTGGACCTACAAGTTCGAGGAAGCCGCGCGGCAGGGTGCGGCCGCCGTGCTGATCGTCCATGATACCGAGCCTGCCGCCTATGGCTGGGGCGTCGTGCAATCGAGCTGGACCGGGCCGCAGCTCGAGCTCGACGAGAAGGGCGATCATCTCGACCAGAGCCAGGCGATCGGCTGGATGCAGCTGGCCCGCGCGAAGGAGTTGTTCGCCAGCGCCGGCCAGGATTTTGATGCGCTTTCGGCGGCTGCCAAGGTGAAGGGCTTCAGGGCGGTGCCGCTAGGGGTGACGGCATCCGTGTCGTTCAGCAACAGCGTCCGTCGCCAGGCATCCAAGAACGTGATCGGCGTGCTGCCGGGTTCGGCGGCGCCCGACGATTATGTGCTCTACACCGCGCATTGGGACCATCTGGGCCGGTGCGATGCGGTGAAGGGTGACGATATCTGCAACGGTGCGGTCGACAATGCGAGCGGCATCGCCGGGTTGGTTGCACTGGCCGAGGCGCACCACAAGGCGGGCGCGGCGCGGCGCTCGATTGCGTTTGTTGCGGTGACGGCGGAGGAATCGGGGCTGCTCGGGTCGAAATATTATGCCGAACACCCCGTCTATCCGCTGGCGAAAACGGTCGGCGGCGTGAATATGGACAGCCTGAACGTCATTGGCCTCGCCAAGGATTTCGTGGTGACGGGTGCGGGCAAATCCGAGCTCGAAGACCTGATCGTGCCGATCGTGGCGGCGCAGGGCCGCGTGATAAAGCCCGAGCCGAGCCCCGAGCGGGGCGGCTATTTCCGATCCGATCATTTCAGCTTCGCCAAGCTTGGCGTGCCAATGCTCGATGCCGGATCGGGCGAGGATTTGGTCAAGGGCGGCAGTGCGGCAGGCCATGCGGCGGCGGAGGAGTATGTAACGAACCGCTATCACAAGCCGCAGGACGAATTTAATCCGGATTGGGATTGGACGGGCGCGGTGGCCGATTTGTCGCTATATTATGCGCTGGGTCGCCAGCTTGCCGACGGCAATAGCTGGCCGAACTGGTACAAGACGGCTGAATTCAGGGCAGTGCGCGACAAGTCCCGCGCGGGCCAATAGGAGCGCATGACGTGACACGGTTGATCCAGCCCGCTGAATGGGCGCATCACAAGGCGGTGTGGATCGGCTTTCCGAGCCATCCGGAATTGTGGCTGGAGGATCTGGCACCGGCGCGGGGCGAAGTCGTCGCCTTCGCCGATGCCGTTCATGCAGGCGGTGCCGGCGAACAGGTGATTCTGGTTGCCGCTGATGCTGAGGCCGGGTCTGCAGCGCAAAAGATGGCCCCCTTTGCCGAGGTGATCATCGAACCCTTTGGCGACATCTGGCTGCGCGACACTGCCCCGATCCTAGTCTCGCACAACCAGGCGCGCGATTTCCGCTTCAATGGCTGGGGCGGCAAATATGATCTGCCGGGCGATGATGATATCGGCGCGCGGCTGGGCCGCAGGCGACGGCTGGAGGTGGAGGATTGCCCCTGGGTGCTCGAAGGCGGCGCGATTGACGGGGACGGGACCGGCCTTGTCGTGACCACCGAGCAATGCCTGCTCAATCCCAACCGCAACCCCGGCATGACGCGACCGATGATCGCCGATTTCCTGCGGCGCGACCTGGGCTTCAGCGAGGTGCTGTGGCTGGAAAATGGCCTGCTCAACGACCATACCGACGGCCATGTCGATAACCTTGCGCGCTTCGTGGCACCGGGGCGGCTGGCGATCCCCGAAGGTACTGACAACGACCCCAATTGGCGCGTCTATCAGGTGGCGGCGGAAAAGGCCGAGGCGTTCGGCGTCGAGATTGTCCGTGTGCCTTCGCCCGGGCGGATCATCCATGACGATGAGATCGTGCCTGCCAGCTATATGAACTTCTATATAGGCAACAAGACCGTCGTCGTGCCGCTCTATGGCGCGGACAATGATGCCGCGGCGGTCGAGGCGTTTTGGGCGCTGTTCCCCGGCCGACAGGTGGTTGGCTTGCGCGCTGACCATATATTGACCGGCGGCGGCAGCTTTCACTGCATCAGCCAGCAGATTCCGGGCTAAGGACCCATAGGATGACCGAGATCACCGTCGCCGCGCTGCAGCTTGCCTTCGGGCCCGATATCGATGCGAACATCGCGCATGTCGCGCGGCTGGTGCGCGAGGCAGCGGCGCGCGGGGCGCAGGTGATTTTGCCACCCGAACTGTTCGAGGGTGAATATTTCTGCCGGGTCGAGGACGAAGAGCTGTTCGCGACGGCGAAGCCCGTTGCTGAACACAAATCAGTGCTGGCGATGCAGACGCTCGCGGCCGAGCTGCGCGTCGCCATCCCGACGAGCTTTTTCGAGGCGGATGGGCCGCACCATTACAACTCGCTGGCGATGATCGGCCCTGACGGCGCGGTGCAGGGCGTTTATCGCAAGAGCCATATCCCCGACGGGCCGGGCTATGAGGAGAAATTCTATTTCCGCCCGGGCAATACCGGCTTCAAGGTGTGGCCCGGGCCGTCCGGCACTGCCGATACCACGCTCGGCGTCGGCATCTGCTGGGACCAATGGTATCCCGAGACTGCGCGCGCGATGATGCTGATGGGCGCACAAGTGCTGTTCTACCCGACCGCGATCGGCAGCGAACCGCATGACGAGGGGCTCGACACCGCGCGGCTGTGGCGGCGCGCGATGGTGGGGCATGCGGTGTCGAACGTCGTGCCCGTGGTGGCCGCCAATCGTATAGGCACCGAGCACGGCCAGACCTTTTACGGGACCAGCTTCATCACCGATGAGCGCGGCGACATCCTCGCCGAGCTTGGCCGTGAGGAGGAGGGCGTGATTACCGCGACGCTCGATATCGATCGGGTCAAGCGGCACCGCGCCGCCTTTGGTTTTTTCCGTGACCGCCGGCCCGAGCTATATGGCCGGCTGGTGCAGGATATCTAGCGGCCCTTGAGGCCGGTCAGCGCGCGTGCTGCAATCGGCCTGTTGCAGCCATCGATAATGCGGACCACCGCGAGCAGCGGTCGCGCACTGGGTTCCTTGCCGAGTGGACGGATGCCGATTGCCTTGCCACCAGTGGCCGCGATTATCTCACCTTTGCATGCGACGGTGGGTGAAGGTGTCGTGGTCTCATCAGCAACGGCCTGCGCCTGGGCGGGTGCGGCGGGTGCGGCAGCGGGCATAAGGGTTGCAACAGCAAGAACAAGAAAGGCGCGCATCTCGATCTCCGGTCAGGGAGTATTAACTCTAGCAACATTGATGACGCGAGCCAATGCCTTCAATCATCGCCGATCCACGCGCACCCGGTTTCAGCCCGTTGCCCATCGCCCATTTCCACGGCGGCGACGCGGGCCAGTGGTGGCCGCCAACCGGATCGGCAATGAGCACGGCCAGACCTTTACGGGTGCCTGGTGGAGCACCGGTAGCGACGGTCCCTAAAGCGAGACCATTGTCCCGCTTTCCTCCGCGACAAAGGCCAATAGCGCCTTCTCGAGTGGATCCAGTTGCTCGTCACGCGCGATCGACGATTTGAGCCAGGCGAGTTCGTCCGCCGTCAGCGCCCGGCTCGCGGCGACTGCAGCATCATGGTCGACAACGGGCGCGCGATCAAAGGCGCGCATTAACTTGCCGGCCAGCGCGGCCGCGCCGATCTTGCCCAGCATGCCGCCGATGCTGACATGCGTATCCTGCATGAAGGCATCGAGCCGCGCCGCTTCCTGCCGGTCAAGCGGCGTGTAATCGCCATGCGCCATCAGGTGGTTGCCGACACCCTGCACGAACAGCGTCTGCCATTCGGGCGCGTTGACTTTACCCAGCGTCGCATCCTTCAGACGGAACAGGAGATCGGCCTCGCTCCGGCTGACGATGCCAGGACCGTCGCCGCTCTGCGCGAACAATAGGCGACGGAGCAGTGTTGTCTCGGTAGTGTTGATCGATCCGGGATCGACAAGGCCCCCGTTGCGCGTCGGCCCCTCACCGGTCAGGACGATTGTCTCGATCTGGCGAAGCGCATAGGATTTCAGAGTCTGGGCAACATTGGTCGCGTCTTCCAGCACCTTGACCAGCAGTTCCAGTTCGGCCCGCGTGTCGATGCGCCCATCAGCGTCGATCTTTGCCATCAGCCAGCTGCACTTGGCATCATCGACATAGCCGACGGGTGGTTGCTGCCGGACGATATAGGTACTGATCGCTTCCACGAAGAAATCGACCCAGTCGGCACTGGTGTTGACGATGCTGGTGTTGAGGTCGAAAATCGCCTCTGCCTCGCTCTCGTCGATGAGGCCATCGGGCCAGGCGACGCGGCGCAGAGCGATCGTGTCTTCCGGGGAAATGGACGCCTTGTCCTTAAACCGAGCCGCCAGATCGAAGAATTGTGCCGTCATCGATAAATCCCGCATCGCCACACCGACGAAAGGGATAGCCGCCAAACCCTAATGGCGGCTTACCCGGCATCGCGCAGCGCAAGCGCTCGCGCGAACACGGCCTCGAACATCTCCGCGGTGAGGCGACCGGTATTCTGGTTGTAGCGCGAGCAGTGATAGCTATCGATCAGCACGCTGCCATTTGGAAAGCGGTGCTCGGCGAGATGCCCGAAGCGCGCTTTGGGCAAGCGGCCGCCCAGCACCTTGACCGCCGACTGATGCGCGATCTGGCCCAGGGCGACAAAGACCCGGGCATGGGGCAGCGCCGCGATCTGCCCTTGCACAAACGGGCGGCAGGCATGGATTTCGGCCGGGATGGGCTTGTTGGCAGGGGGCAGGCATTTCACCGCGTTGACGATCATCACGCCCTTCAGGCTGAGTGTATCGTCGGTGTGGCCCTCGTAATTGCCCTCGCTCAAACCGAATTTGGCGAGCGCGGCAAACAACAGATCGCCGGCCCCGTCGCCAGTGAAGGGGCGACCGGTGCGGTTTGCGCCGTGTTTGCCGGGGGCGAGGCCGATGATCACCAGCCATGCATCCGGATCGCCCATGGCGTTGACCGGGGCGTTCCACCAATCCGGGTGTTCGGCGCGCAGATCTTGCCGGAGCGCCACCAGCCTGGGGCACAGCGGACAATCGCGCGGGGGCTCAGTGGCGGGGATCGGGCTTGGCGCGAACATCACGGAGCGATAGGCGCAAGCGATGCCGAAGCAAAGCTATGCCATCGCCCTTGGATCCAACAAGCGCGGCCGCCACGGATCGCCGCGGCATGAGGTGATGGCGGCACTGGCCAGGATCGGGCCGGTCAGCGGCGCCTCGCCGATTGTCGAGACGCCGCCGCTGGGGCCATCGCGTCGACGGTACGCCAATATGGTCGCGATCATCGAGAGCAACTTATCCCCGCCTGATCTGTTGACCCATTTGAAGGCGATCGAGCGCGATTTTGGCCGGCGACCCGGCAAGCGATGGGGCAGTCGCGTGATTGATCTCGACATCATCTTGTGGAGCGAAGGCAGTTGGGCCGACCGGCAGATCACCGTCCCGCATCCGGCGTTTCGCGAGCGGCGTTTTGTGCTCGATCCATTGCTGGCGGTTGCCGCTCGCTGGCGCGATCCGGTCAGCGGGTACAGTGTTCGCCAGCTCCACTATCGTGCCGCACGTGGTTGACCGTTTGTCCCCATCACCCTAACGGCGTCCAACGCAAAGTCCGTGGTGCGGGCCCGTAGCTCAGTCGGTAGAGCAACGGACTTTTAATCTGTAGGTCTCGGGTTCGAATCCCGACGGGCCCACCAGCCGGATACTGCCATGGAGCCACCCGCCACTGCCATCGAGGAGGTTCGCCACCCGCCCTGGCTTTATTATGCCGCAGGCGCGCTGGCGCTGGCGGTGCTGGCGATGGCACTGCTTGGTGCGACGATCGCGCGCGGCCACCAATTCGCGTTTGACCGCGCGATCATGCTGGCGATGCGCGAGCCTGAGAATATGCGCGTGCCCGAAGGACCAGCCTGGCTGAAGCAGGTGATGGTCGATGTGACCGCGCTGGGCGGCGAAACCGTGCTGACGTTGATCGTCATCGTTACCGCCGGCTTTCTGGCGCTCAGGCGGCACTGGCTGACCTTTGCGCTGGTGCTAGGCGGCACGATCAGCGGCTCCTGGGCCGTCAACTTGATCAAGTCGGTGGTCGGGCGGCCGCGCCCTGCCCTGATCGATCATCTGGTGGAGGTGTGGTCGGCGAGCTTCCCGAGCGGCCATGCCGCAAACAGCGCCATCATCTACCTGACCGTGACGCTGTTGCTGATGCAGATCGTCGAAAGCCGAACGGCGCGCTGGTACATGATCGCGGTTGCCACCGCGCTCGTGACGATGATCGGCGTCAGCCGGGTGTATCTTGGGGTGCATTGGCCAAGCGATGTGCTCGCCGGTTGGGGGTTCGGCACCTTGTGGGCGCTCGGCTGGTGGGCGTTGGGCGGCTGGCTGCGGCTGAAAAGGCTGGGGATCATGCCCGCGCAACACGCACCTGGCCAGCTTTGAGGTGCGACGCGTCGAGATCGCGCACGGCGGGCTTGGCCATTCGACCGGGCCGGACGCCGGGGACGAGCAGTAACGATCGCAACCGGGCAGAGGGCGCTTGGCGAGATCTGCACGGGCATCGTCATATTCCAGCGCTTTAGCGACTGGCTAGCATCGTCAAAGCGTAACAAGAATGCGGTGAAAAGGTTTGATACTTTATACCATCACATTATAGGCGACGCCATTGGTTCCACTTCCGGGGTAGAAAATGATTCGTACAACGATGTTGGCTGGTGTTGCGCTAATGGCGCTGGTCCCCGTTCACGCAATGGCGGCTCCAACCGCTCGCGACGGTGCCGCACCCGCTCCTGCCGCAACGCCCTTGGCTGCGGCTCCCGCCGATGCGCAGGATGCGCCGCGCGACGATATCATCATCACTGCCCCCGTTCAGCGGCGCGAGGACGAAGTGTTGCAGGGGACATCGGTCCTTAAAGACGAGGCGTTAACGCGCAGTCTGCGCCCGACAATCGGCGAAACGCTGGCGCAGTTGCCGGGCGTGT
>CAZXBM010000042.1:0-28095 GCA_964638495.1 uncultured Stakelama sp.
CGATCTGCACTTCGGCGGGGTGATAGCGGCCATCGCCCGCCGCCAGCATCACGATTGTGCGCTTGCCAGTGCGGATTACCGCTTCGGTAGGGATCAACAGCGCGCTGCGGTCGCCTTGCCCCAATGCGACGCGCGCGAACATGCCGGGGCGTAAACGCAGGCCCCGGTTCTGCAATTCAACCCGGACCGTGACGGTCCGGCTGTCGGTCTGTGCGGTCGGCAGGATCGCCTGGACGCGGCCCGGGAAATGCTCGCCGGGAAAGGCGGTCAGGTCAGCGGTGACAGCGGCACCGGGCCGGACATCGCCGATCCGCGCCTCAGGCACGGCGGCATCGAGCCACACCGATCCCAGGCCGACCACGCGCGCCAGCGGCTGGCCCATCGCCAGCGTCATGCCTGGCCGAACGTCGAGCGTGTCGATCACCCCGCCCGACGGCGTCGTCAGCGTCGTCACGTCACGGACCCGCCCGCTGCGCGCTACCGCGGCGATGAGCCCCGGTGGCATGCCGAGCAGCGTCAGCCGCTGTCGTGCGGCGCTGGTCAGCGCGGCATTGCCCGTGCGCTGCACCGCCAGATATTCACGCTGCGCTCCACCCCATTCGGGCACAAGCACATCGGCGAGCGGCGCGCCCGCTGCGATGACATCGCCCGGCGCGCGGGCATAGCCGCGCTGGACAAAGCCTGCCGTGCGCGCCTGCACGATCGCGACATTGCGCTCGTTAAAGGCGATGATGCCGGTCACATCGAGCCCCGTCGACAGGTTGTCGCGCTTCGCGGCAACGACGCGCACGCCCAGATTCTGCATCGCCGCCGGGTTGATCGTGACCGCCGGTGGCCCGCCAGCGCCAGCGCCAGCACCGCCGCTGCCTTCGTCGGCGAATTTGGGCACGAGCTCCATGTCCATAAAGGGCGACTTGCCGGGCTTGTCGAACTTCTGGTTTGGGAACATCGGGTCGTAATAATAGAGCGCCTGCTTGCCACCCGATGCGGTGCCAGATGACGCGGTATGATCCGATGGCGCGATAAACCGCCCCGTCACAAAACCGATCAGTGCCACCCCGGCCAATGTCGCGGCGAGCTGTGACGCTTGAAGCGACGTCATCTTCACGACTGCTCTCCCTGATAGGTCAGTGTGATACGCACGCCGTCCCGTACGACATCGGCTTCGCGGTCGAGCAGGTCGATCTCGGTTTCGGCCAACGTGATCGCTGATTGCAGGGCGGTGCCAAGATCGGTCCGCCCTGCAGCATAGCTGGCACGATCGAGCTCGGCGCGTTGACGCGCGAGTGGCACAAGCGTCGTCTGCCCGCGTTCAAATCGCTCATGGTGCATGCGATGATCGGCAAGATCGCCATCGAGCGCGGCAATCAGTTCTCGTTCCGCATCGGCCCGGTCGAGCCGGGCGCGTGCCATCTCGCTAGCCTTGGCGGCGATGATCGGATTTTGCCGCTTGCCTGCGAACAATGGCAGATCGATCTTGACGCCAAGCGAGACGAAATTGCCAAACCGCGGCTCGCGGTTGCCGATCGACCCGCTCACCTCCCAATCGGGATTTTTCGCCGCTCGAGCAAGGCGGACATCTGCACCGGCCTGGCCGACCAGCGCATCCTTCACCTGAAGCGCGGGGAGCGTCGCCAGACCGGCGCGCAGCCGTGCCCCATCGGGCGCAAGGTCTGGCGGCGGGCCAGTCACTTGCGGGTCGGGGTCGCCTGTCCAGCGCGTCAATTTTGCGCGGGCGCCCGCAATCTCGGCGACGCGCTCGCTGCGGCGATCAGCAAGTTCCGCCTTCAGGCGCTGCGGTTCAATTGCTTCGGCCGGTCGCGCGCTGCCACTCGCCAGCCGGGCGGGAGCAGTCGTCGCCAGATCGGTCAAGCGCTGTCCGAGCAGGTCGAGAATCGCCAGCCGCCGCTCCGCATAATGCAACTCGATCCAGGCCATCCCTGCGGCGATCCGGACGCGACGGCGCTCGGCCGCTGCATCGGCGTCGGCCGCACCAATATCGGCGGTCGCGCGAGCGGCGCGGGCGCGACGCTTGGCAATATTGGTGACTTCCTGGCTGAGGCCGACAACGCCCATCGTGAAATCGTCGCTGTTGAATCTGCCTGCGTCGGGGCCCGTGAAGGGAAAATCCTGCAGCTTCACTTCCAGCTTCGGGTCCGGCAGGCGATCGGCGGCAATCGCGGTCGAACGCGTCGCATCGGCCTGCGCGGCGCGTGCGGCGATGCTTGGCGCATCCTGGTCGGCGCGCACAAGCGCCTCCTTAAAGGATAGCGGCCCAGCTATGGCCGGCGACCCGACCAACATGATCGTCGAAAACACCAGATAATGGCGCATGCGGAAATTCCCCAGACATGATCCTGATCAACCGCCCAGCCTATACGCAATCGAGCATCATGGCGGCATAAGCCTCCAATCCCGATTAGCTAACCTTGGGCATGATATCGTCGCTGGCCGGCGCTCCGCTCAAGAAACGGGCCGGTCGCGGCTCAGACGATCGGTCGAGGGGGTCTGTCGAGCCCGTCGGCGAAGTTGGCGATCGTCATGCGCGCAAGACTGGTGGATGGCAGTATGCCGGGCTCGACCGCGCGGTAATCGGGCAGACCGAGCGGTGCAACCAATGTCACGGCAAGTGTCGCAGCGCAGGCCTGGAGACAGGCCTTATGCTCATCGTCGCAGCACGAGTCCTTTGTTATGCCGTGATCCATCGACGCCATCTTTGGCATGGGGTCGACGCACATCACCTTCATCGCCAGCGCCGGAATCGGTGCTGCCAGAACGACGATGGCCAGAATCAGGATGAGCAAGCGCTTCATGCGACCATCCGCTTACCACAACGTATCGGGATCGCGCCAGTGAGGGTGTCGTGAAGCGACGCATTCGAGATCTCCGCCTCACGCAGCTTGCCCATGATCTCTTCCGGCTTGTGCTTTTTGAACGGCATTCCCGATCTCCTTCATGATCCAAAATAACAGATATTTTGGACCACGCAGAAGGGGGCATATCAGGCAGCATCTTTATGAAACCAGTGGCCCGCAGATCATGAAATTTGTCGGTAAGGCGGCGGCGGCGGCAGGTGTAAGTTTCGGATAACCGACGCCGGTCGGCCAATCAGATCGGCGACATCTTATCCCTTCATGTCGTTGACCCTGATCCTGCCCGGCACCCGCACCACTTGTTATCGCTGATCAGGCGCTGCGCGGCAGCGTGATCGTCGCCTCCAGCCCGCCGCCCTCCCGGTTCGCCAGCGCAATGTCGCCGCCCGCCTCGCGGACGATAGCGCGCGCGAGGGCCAGCCCCAGCCCCGCGCCCCCGGTATCACGATTGCGCGACGTCTCCAGCCGGGTGAAGGCGTCGAACACCTGCTCAAGATGGTCTGCCGGGATGCCGGGCCCGCGATCGGCCACGACGATGGCGATCCGGCTTGTCGTTGGCACCAGTCGAACCTCGGCACCACCACCATATTTGATGGCATTTTCAATGAGATTGCGGATCGCGCGGCGCATCAGCGATGGGCGCACGGGCAGTGTCAGTCGCGCTGCTTCCTCAAAACGCACCGGGCTGCCGATCGCGATGAAATCCTCCACCACCGCATCCACCAGCGCGCTCAAATCGACCTCGGTTTTGGCCTCGCTCGGGCGACCCAGCCGGGCGAGCGACAGGATGTCGTCGAGCGTGCGGTTCATCTCATCGATCGTGTCGGCCATCCGCGCGCGGTCCTCATCGTCCTCCACCGATTCAATCCGCACGCGCAACGCGGCCAGCGGGGTGCGCAGATCATGGCCAATTGCCCCCAGCATCCGGTCCTTCTCGTCGAGCATCGCCGTCACGCGCAGGCGAAGCGCATTGAAGGCGGTGATCACAGCGCGCACATCCTGCGGCCCGCTTTCGGCGATCGGTTCCTGACGCTTGCCGGGTTTGAAGCCCTGCGCGGCGCTCGCCAGCGAATGGAGCGGGCGCGAAATGCGCCGCGCGCCCCACAGCACCGGCAACAAGACGATGACGTAGAGGATCATCGTTTGCGCGATCAGCGGCGCAAGCAGCGGCCAGCCTGTTCGCGGCCACGGCGTGGAGAGCACCAGCCAGCGCTTGCCTGGTCGCTCGACGGCAATCGTCAGTTCGGCACCGAAGCGCGCAAAGCGCTCTGCCCGGCGCCTGCCAAAATGTGTCAAACGCCGGCCGCTCCGTTCAAACGGCCGCACGTCGCTGGTAATGATGCCAACCGGGGCGCTGGAATCGGCCAGGGCCAAGCGCAGCGCATCCTCAATGTCGGTCAATCGATGCCGGCTGGCGGGAATCGGGTTGGTTGCCACCACGCGCACGCGCCCCCGGTCGCCCTCATCGAGCGCGCGACCCGCATTCAGGCGGTCGTCCGCATCGATGATTCGCGTCAGCGCGGGCCCGACAACCTGCTGCTGCAGGATTTGCCGCCGCCCCTGATAGAGCAGCGCGAAGTTGATCAGCTGCGCAACAAGCAATGCAATCGCCACCAGCGCCGCCAGCTGGCTGGAAAGGCTGCGCGGCCAGAAGCGCCTCACAGCCGGGTCACTTCGGCGCCAAGCATATAGCCACCACCCCAAACGGTTTTGATCAGCTCCGGGGCCTTGGCATCGGTTTCAATCTTGCGGCGCAGGCGGCTGATCTGGTTGTCGATCGCCCGGTCGAAGGCACCGGCCTCGCGGCCCTGGGTCAGGTCGAGCAGCTGGTCGCGCGTCAGCACCTGGCGCGGGCGCTGGGCCAGTGCCAGCAGCAGATTATACTCGCCGGTGGAAAGCGCCACGGATACCCCCTCGCGGTCGACCAGCGCGCGCTCCCCCGTCTTCAGCACCCAGCCGGCAAAGGCATAGGACCCCGCATCGGGCGCATGCTGGCGTGCGCCGCCGCCGGCTGCGCGGCGCAGCACCACCTTGACGCGGGTTGCCAGTTCGCGCGGGGAAAAAGGCTTCACCACATAATCGTCCGCGCCCATCTCAAGGCCCACGATGCGGTCGGTCTCTTCGCTCCGCGCGGTCAGCAGAATGACCGGCAGGTCGCTGGTTTCGCGGATATGGCGCGTCAGGCTCAGCCCGTCCTCGCCCGGCATCATGATGTCCAGGATGACGAGATCGATGGCATAGGCCGCCAGCCGCGCGCGCGCCGCAGCAGCGTCACTTGCCTGCGTGACGCGGAAGCCCTGCTTGTTGAGGAACTGCGCGAGCGGCTCGCGGATCGATCGCTCGTCATCGACGAGCAGCAAGTGCGGTAACTCTGCCATCTCGTGTGGAACTAGCATGAGGATCGCTACCAGGAAAATGGCCGGGCGGGCGGGGGAGGGAAGCCGCCCGCCCGGCTACCAGGATCACGTCCCGGTATGGGGCACGATCGCCGGAGCGACGAGAGCCGTCGCTGGCGAAGGTGCTGTGCGTTAACGCACTAATGGCCGCTCGGTTTCGTCGATCACGCCATCTTGGTTTGCATCGAGCTTTTCGAATGGGGCATCGAATTCGGCGCGGGTCAGTTTGCCGTCATGGTTCGCGTCCAGCCGCGCCAGCATGCCACCGGGTCCGCGCGGGCCGGGGGCGCCTGCACCTTCCGGGCCATGCCCCCTACCCATGCGGCGGCCGCCATTGCGCTCACCCCAGCGCTCGGCCATCGCGGCGCGGCGTTTGGCGTGGGCGGCCTGCATTTCTTCCCGCGTGACCTTGCCGTCGCTATTGGCGTCAACCATCGCGAAATGCTTGGTGATCGCTGCCGCCGCCTCGTCACGGGAAATCGCGCCGTCCTTGTCGGTATCCGCCATCCGCATCATGCCGCCATGGCCCCCGTGCTTGCCATGCATGCCAGGGGGAGGGGCACCATTCACGACCTGGGCCACGGCTACGCCGCCGACAATCATGGCAGCCAGCGCGCCGCCGATAAGCAGCTTGTTCATTGCGTGATCCTCGCTTCGCCATCGGGGATATCCCGACGTGATAGCTGCGTATCGCGCAAGAATGTCGCGCCGTTTTGTCAGCGCGGGGCAAAACTGTCGCAAATTGTCGCGGGCGTGCGGCGCTGAATCACGCCGATCAAATGAACAGGGCGACGCTTTGCATGCCTTCGGCCATCAGCTCGCCGCTGGCGTTCCACACCCGCATCGTCTGGCTGCTGCAGCCATTGCGGGCATAGTCAGACTTGGCGGAGAGCAACCACCAGTCGTCAATCGTCGTCGGGGCGCTGGTGAGCAGGTTCACGATCCAGGTGACCGAGCTCACCGGCGGAAAGCCGCCATCGAACAGGCGCGCCACGGCTGGCGGCAGCGCATCGGCAATCGCCATCATATGCACCATCGGATCAAGCCCTTTGGTATCGCGCAACCGGGCCCATCGCAGCAATTCGCCCTCGCCGACATTGTCCTTCAGGTCGACGAAATTGAAATTGTTGATAAATATCCCGTCTGGCCCCGTGAAGACCTTGGCATCACGCGCCGGATAGGGGCGGTCGACGGGCGGGCGCTGGTCGAAATCGATGTTGGACGGCTGTGCCGCCATGAACACGAAGGTCGCGCGAAACCCCAGCCCTGCGTCGGACACGATATCGGACTGGATGAACGCCGCCGTCCGCCCGCGCCGCAATTTGGTGGCGGTGACGGTGATCTCGCCTGCCAGTGGGCCGATGAAAGACACCTGCGCTGATCGCAGCGGCGGCAGATCGGGCTCGCATGCTTGTGCCGCGTGCAGCGCCAGCGCGCTCGAGATGCCGCCATAGGCCGTGCGCCCCTGCATCCAGTCCTGCGGTAGCGTGGCCTTGAAGCCCGTGTCGGTCGGGCGGGCAGCGGCCAGAAGATCGGCGATCGGCGTCATGCGTTGGCTTTCATCAATTGATCCCGCAATTCGCGCTTCAGCACTTTGCCGATTGCGCTGCGGGGGAGTTCACGCGTCGGATAGAGCGCCGACAGTCGCTGGGTCTTGCCGAGCTTCGCATTGGTCTCGGCAAGGATTTTGGATGGATCTGCGGTGTCGTCGCGCGCGACATAAAAGCCGACTGGTGTCTCGCCCCAAGCCTCTGACGGGATGCCGACGACGGTGCAATCGGCCACCGCCGGGTGGGCGGCCAGCACCGCCTCCAGGTCGCTCGGATAGATATTATAGCCACCTGAAATGATCAGGTCCTTCTTGCGGTCCATCAATATCAGGAAGCCATCCTCGTCGAAGCGGCCGACATCGCCATGGCGGATATAGCGATTGCCCTCAGCGTCGAACCATTCCGCTGCGCGGCTGGCATCGGGGCGTCCATGATAGCCGTTCATCATCGCGGGAGAACGGCCGACCACTTCGCCCATCTCGCCCGCCGCTACTTCTTGGCCATCGTCGTCGATCAGGCGAATGTCGTGCCCGTCGACCGGCACGCCAACGCTGTGGAGCTTGTCCGGATGGGCGTTGGCGACCAGCATCGTGGTGCCGCCCCCTTCGGTCATCCCGTAATATTCCACCAGCAATCCGGGCCAGCGCGCGACGACATCGGCCTTCAGCGTCGCCGAGAAGGGCGCGCTGGTGCAGGTCTTCAGCCGAAATGCGGAGAGGTCAAACCGGTCGAAATCGGGCACGGCCATGATGCGGTTATATTGCACCGGCACCAGCATCGCATGCGTTGCCTTATGCGCCTCGGCCAGCGCCAGAAAACGCCGCGCCTCGAACTTCTTCATCAAGATGGCGGTGCCGCCCCAGCCAAGCGTCGGCAAGAAGGTGACGAGCGTCGTGTTTGAATAAAGCGGGGTCGACAGCATCGTCACCGCCTCGCCAAAGCCAGCGCCTGAATTGCGATGGATATGCGCCCAGCGCATCGCGTGGCTCTGCACGATCCCTTTGGGCGTGCCAGTGGTGCCGCTGGAATAGATGATGTTGAACGGATCGGCCGGATCGATCGTCACTGGGTGCGGGATGCTGCCCGGGGGAGCGAGCCACGCATCGAACCCGTCACCGAACACGATCGCAGGGCAGGGCAACCCCACGCCAGCCAGCGCATCCCGCGCATCGCTATCGAGGAAAACCAGGGGTGCGGCGCTGTCCGCGATCATCGCGGCGATTTGGTCAGGCGTCGCCGATGGCGCGATGGGGGCGGCGGCACAGCCGGCGCGGAGCGCACCCAGAAACACCAGCGCATTGTTGATCGAGGGGGCAGCAACGATGGCAATCGCATCATGCGGTGATGCGCCATCGCGTTGCAGCGCGGTCGCTACCCGGTCGAGCATGGCGTCGAGCGTGCGGTAATCGATTTGGCCGGCCTCATCGGCAATGGCGATCTTGTCGCCGCGGTCGCTGCCATGCGCGCGGATCAGATCGTGCAATGTTGCGAAGTCGCTAGCGAGCATTTGGTCGGCGGTCATGCACTGTTTCCGGTTTTGGGCTTCGGAACGGCTAGGCGAGGCAACCGCGAAATGCCATACGCCATCTTCTAAAATCATTCTTGGGGTGGAAAATGCTGTTCTACGATGCCGCCTCTCCCGCGCCGAACCCACGCCGCGTTCGCATCTTTCTGGCTGAAAAGTCGCTGACGGTGCCCAGCACCCAGCTATCGATCATGCAAGGCGAGCACAAAGCCCCCGCCTTCCTGGCGATCAACCCGCTCGGCCAGCTGCCCGCGCTGCTGCTCGACGATGGCGATGTGCTGACCGAGACGATTGCGATCTGCCGGTATTTCGAGGCCTTGCATCCCGATCCGCCCCTGTTTGGCACCGGACCAAAGGGGATGGCGGAAGTCGATATGTGGACCCGGCGGGTCGAGCTTCGGCTGGGGCATGCGCTATCGATGATCTGGCAGCACACGCATCCCTTCACGGCGCGCGTGGTGGTGCCGCAATATAAGGAGTTCGGCGAAAGCAACCGGGTAAAGCTGGCCGATGCGATGGCCTTTCTCGATGCATCCCTCGCCGATCGGCCCTGGCTGGCGGGTGAGCATTACTCGATTGCCGATATCACGCTGCTGACGACGCTTGATTTCGCTGCGTTTATCGGCGTGACGGTGCCGGAAGAGCTGGCATCGCTGCAGGCTTGGCATGACCGTGCCTCTGCCCGTCCGAGTGCGGTCGCATGAGCATGGCCGGTGGCGTGGCGATCGTCACGGGCGGCGGCACCGGCATCGGCGCGGCGGTCGTTCGCCTGCTGTCGGCGCGCGGGGTGAAATGCGTCATCAACTACGCATCGAGCAGGGATGATGCCGAAGCGCTTGCTGCCGCGGTCGGCAATGGGTCGATCGCGGTGCAGGCCGATATCGTCGAGGACGCCGCCTGCCGCGCGCTCGCCCAGGCGGCGCTCGATGCCTTTGGGCGCGTCGATTTTCTGGTCAACAATGCCGGTCGCACTAAATTCGCCAATCACGAGGACATGGATGCGCTGGAGGCGGACGATTTCATCGACATCTACCGGCTCAACACGATTGCCGCGTTCCAGATGACGCGCGCCTGTGCGCCAGCGATGCGCGAAGGCGGGATGGGCGCGGTCGTCAATGTGGCCTCGGTCGCAGGAGTCTATGGCATGGGCTCCTCCATTGCCTATGCCGCCTCCAAGGGCGCGCTGATTACGATGACGAAGAGCCTTGCCCGCGTCCTGGCCCCCGCCATCCGCGTCAACGCCGTCGCCCCTGGTTATGTCGGCACGGGCTGGTTCGAAAAGCGGCTAGGCGAAGAAGGTTTCGCCAGGCTCAACGCGCGCATCGCCGCCAGCGTGCCGATGGCGCTGGCAACAATGGCACCCGATGTCGCCGCCCCCATCGTGTCGCTGCTCGATCCGGCAATGCGCGCGGTGACGGGCGAAGTGACGCTGGTGGATGCGGGCGGCCATCTCGACGTGGCGCTCTCGCGGCGGCCGGGGAAGGAAGGCTAGGGCTCAGCCGGCCACGGGCTTATTCTGCGGCACGCGGCCCAGTACCTTTGTCACCACGATCAGCAGCGATACAACCGACAGCGCACCCGCCACCAGAAATGCCGCGCCCGGAAAGCCTCGCTCGACGCCCATCGCCAGCGCCTGCGTAAAAAACACTGGTGCGATAATTGCGGCGACACTGTTCATGCTGCCAATTCCGCCCTGCAAAGCGCCCTGATGGGATGGGTCGGCCAGGCGCGAGAGCAGGCCGTTCATCGATGGCGCTACCAGCGCCGATAGGCCGCTGATAAGGAATATAGCATAGGCCTGCCACCCCGCCGTGACGAAGCTCAAGGCAAAAAACGCACCCGTCCCGCTGGCGATGCCGACCACCGCTGATTGTCGTTCGCCCAGCCGGGCGATGACCGGCCCGGTCAGCACCATCTGCACGGTCGCCATCACCAGCCCGACAAAGGCCAGCGACCAGCCGATCGCGCGCGCATCCCAACCAAAGCGCACCGCGCCCCAAAAGGACCAGGTTGCCGGATACACGTTGCTTGCCAGCGAACACAAAACCCACGCCAATAGCAATGGCCCGGCATCGCCGCTCTTGAACAGCGGACGGAACGCGCTGACCACATTGGCGCTGCGCCAGTCGAACGGGCGGCGGAGATCGCGGGCGAGTGTTTCAGGCAGCAACGCCATCATCGCCGTGGCGTTAATCAGCGCCAACGCTGCGGCGGCGATGAACGGCGCGCGCGGGCCAAGTTCGGCCAGCAGCCCGCCCAGTGCCGGGCCGATGATGAAGCCAATGCCGAATGCCGCGCCTGTATAACCAAACACCCTGGCGCGATCTTCCGGTTCGGTCATGTCCGCCAGCGCGGCGCTGGCCGGGCCAAAGGTCGCCCCCGTGATACCAGCGATGGCGCGCCCCAGGAACAGCCAACCGAGCGTCGGCGCGAATGCCATCAACGCATAATCGGCCGCAAAAGCGAGCATCGACGCGATCAGCACTGGCCGCCGACCATAGCGGTCGCCGAGATTGCCCAGCACCGGTGCGGCAAAAAACTGGGTCAGCGCATAAACACCGAGCAGATAGCCCGAGATCCGCGTCGCCTGATCGAGATCGACCTTGCCGAGCTTAGTAATCAGCTGCGGTAGGATCGGAATGATGATGCCGAACCCGATCGTGTCGATCAGCACGGCGGCCACGATGATGGGTATGGCACGATTGGCAAAAGACATCGGGAGACATTCGGCGCGTGAAGGGATGGGCGGAGCGGTGCAATCGGTTATGCCGCAACGGCAGCGGCGAACAAGCATCATTCGGGCATCCCGGCCTTTGCGCACAGCGCCAATTTGTGCGATAGCGCCACCATACCCGATCTTCAGATTCGGCTTTGCAGGAGAGCATTCATGGCCACCGCCCCAGAACTGGACCAGTCACGCGACACCCCCGCCAGCGCGCAGGACGCGTTTCGCGCAGAAGTACGTGATTGGCTCGCCCAAAACTTCCCGGCATCACTGAAGGGTAAGGACTCGGCGCTGCGCGGCGTCGATGGCCCGACCGAGCTGAGCGAGGACGATGTCAGCTGGACCCGCGCGATGGGCGAAAAAGGCTGGGGTGTCCCCACTTGGCCGGCAGCCTATGGCGGCGGCGGTCTCGACAAGCACCAGGCCCGTATCCTGGCCGAGGAAATGGGCCGCGTCGGCGCGTGGAACCCGATTGGCGGCATGGGCGTGATGATGTTCGGCCCCACCTTGCTCGAATATGGCAGCGAGGCGCAAAAGCTGGAGCACATCCCCACCATCGCCAAAAGCGAGGTCCGCTGGTGCCAGGGCTATTCGGAGCCCGGCGCAGGCTCCGATCTGGCGAGCCTGCAGACCTTTGCCGAGGACAAGGGCGATCATTATCTGGTCAACGGCCAAAAGACTTGGACCTCGGGCGGGCAATGGGCGGACAAGTGCTTCGCGCTCGTCCGTACGGACAAGTCGAAGAAGCATGAAGGCATCAGCTTCCTGCTGATCGATATGACGTCGCCGGGCGTCGAGGTGCGGCCGATCCGCATGATTTCCGGCCAGTCGCCCTTTTGCGAAACCTTCTTCACCGATGTGAAGGTGCCCAAGGAAAACCTCGTCGGCGTCGAAGGCCAGGGCTGGACGATCGGCAAGCGCCTGCTCCAGCATGAGCGCAGCAATCTGTCGGGTGGCAGCGCGGCCGCGCGGATGTTCGCCGGCAAGCCGATGGGCGCGCTCGCCAAGGAATATCGCGGTGCCAATGATGACGGCAGCGTCGCCGACAGCGATCTGCGGATGCGCATCGTCCGCCACGAAATGGACCAGCGCGCCTTCATGCTCACCCTGCGCCGAGCGGCGCTGGAGTCGAAGTCGAACCAGGGCCCGTCCGCCGTCTCGTCGATCATGAAGAATGTCGGCGCGCGGCTCACCCAGGACCGGGCTGAGCTTGCCATCGAGATCATGGGCATGAACGGTCTGGGTTGGGAAGGCGAGGGGTTCAGCGACAGCGAGCTCGCGCAGACCCGCACCTGGCTATGGGGCAAGGCGGTGTCGATCTATGGCGGCTCGACCGAGATCCAGAACAACGTGATCGCCAAGCGCATTCTCGGGATGCTCGATCACCAGTAACAACCGCCCTCACTCTGGGCGCCGCTCCGGCCAGGTCCGGGGCGGGCCCATGGGCAGCATCACAAGCACATCACCAAGGCCCCGGTGACCGCCGGGGCGACAGCAAGACAGGCAAGAGCAAGATCATGGCCGCACTGAACGACGAACAGACGATGATCCGCGACATGGTCCGCGAATGGGCGGACAATGAATCGCCTGTCGCCGCCTTCCGCAAGATGCGCAATGCCGCGCCCGCTGCAGGCTATGATGCCGATGCCTGGCGCCAGATGGCCGAAATGGGGCTGGCCGGCATCGTCATTCCGGAAGAATTTGGCGGCACCGCCTTTGGCTATCTCTCGCTCGGTCTGGTGCTGGAACAGCTTGGCCGCAACCTCGCCGCCTCGCCGCTGGCCTCCACAGCTGCCGCAGCCACGGCGATCGTGATGGGCGGGTCTGATGCGCAAAAGGCGGCATGGCTGCCGCGGATCGCCACGGGAGAGGTGGTGGCGACGGTCGCGATCGATGAGGGCCCCGTCCACAATCTCGCAAAGATCGCAACGACCGTATCGGGCGGCAAGATCACTGGCACCAAGGCCTTTGTCGCCGAAGGCGATAGCGCGGCGCTATTCGTGGTGGCCGCAACGGATGGCTTGTATCTGGTGGCAGGTGAAGCCGCCGGAATCACGCGCTCGACGCGCAAAATGGCCGATTCCCGCAGCCATGCGCAGATCAGTTTTGACGGGGCGGCGGCTGAAAAGCTGGAGGGCGTGACGACACAGGCGATTGTCGATCGCGCAACCGCCGCAGTGTGTGCGGAAATGCTGGGCCTGGCTGTGCAAGCCTTTGAAACCACCAACGATTATCTCAAAACGCGTGTTCAGTTCGGCCAGTTACTGTCCACCTTCCAGGCGCTTCAGCACCGCATGGCCAAGCTGTTCACTGAAATCGAGCTGATGCGGTCGGCGGTCGAGGCGGCGCTTGAGGCCATCGATGCCAAGCGCTCCGATGTCGATCAGGCCGTCACCCTGGCAAAGGCCATTGCGAGCGACACGCTCAAGCTGGCAAGCCGTGAAATGATCCAGCTGCACGGCGGCATCGGCATGACGGACGATTATGATGCGGGCTTCTACATCAAGCGCGCGGCCGTGCTTGAGGCGATGTGGGGCAATGCCGCCTATCACCGGGAGCGTTTTGCCCGGTTGAACGGCTACTGAGCAGCCGCGCCTTTCCTGTTGCTGGAGCGCGCGGGTCATCCTGCGCGCGCCGCGATGCCAATTCGCTCGGCTTTTCGCTTTTGGAATATGCGTTCCGGAAACGAGCCTGGTGTTTCCAAGCTATGTCTTTTTGGCAACAATCCGGAAAAGGTGGCCTTTCGCAACCTTAGTTTTGCTTGACGTGATTGGCCTCTCTCTGCCAATTCGAGATTACGGTACGGAATCCCTAAGCGATCCGGCCGAGTGGGAGAGAGAGATGCTGAAAACTAAGCTGCTCGCTGCGTGTGCCTGTTCGGTTCTCGCCCTTGGTATCGTCATGCCGGCGTCGGCGCAGACCGCCACGCTGCCGCAAGACTCCGGGATTGAGGAACAAGCGCCCGACATCGTGGTGACCGGGTCGTTGATCCGCGGCACGCCTGAAGATGCAGCATTGCCCGTCGATGTCATCGGCGCGGATGAGCTGAGCCGTCAGGGCTCGCCATCCGGCCTGGATCTGCTGAAGAACCTGCCGACGTCGAACGGCATTATCGGTGACGCGAACCAGTTTGACGCACGCGCGCAGGGTTCGGAAGGCGTTGCCAGCGTCAACCTTCGAGGTCTCGGTCCGCAGCGCACGCTGGTGCTGTTGAATGGCAAGCGGATCGTGTCGGCGGGCACCGGCGTGCCAGTTGTCGATATCAACCTCATTCCGCAAAGTGCGATTGGCCGCATCGAAATCCTGAAAGACGGCGCGGCTGCCACTTATGGATCGGATGCAATTGCCGGCGTCGTGAACTTCATCACCCGTGGCGACCAGCAGGGTTTTCAGGCGACGGGCGATTATCGCTACGTGCCCGGATCCGACGGAGACTATACTGGCGCCGTCAGCTTCGGCCATCATGCCGACGGGTTCCAGGTTTTCGCGTCGTTCGGCTATCAGCATCGCTCGGAACTGCGCACGACAGATCGCGGATTTACCGTGCAGCCTTATCCCAATAACCCGCAGGGCGGGTACACCGGCGGCGGCAATCCGGGTAACTTCGGCTTTGGCGGCACGCCAAACTTCGTGCGCGACCTGGGCTGCGAAGGGGTGGGCGGCTTCCGCAGCCTTCCCGGATCCACCACCGACCGCTGCTTCACCAATTTCGGTCAGTTCGACAACCTCGTCGAGCCAGAGGACCGCTACCAGGCTTATGTCGAGACCAAGATCGATCTGACGCCCGACCTCGTCTTCAAGGGGTCTGCGCTGTACGGCTCGTCCTCGACGCGGATCACGACCTCGCCGAGCTACCTGCCCACGCTGCCGCCTTCGGCCAATGCAGTCAATGGCGGGGCGGGGCTGTTCATTATCCCGACCAATTCGCCAGCGCTGCGTGATTATTGCACGCTTTACGGGGCGGCATCGGGCTGCGTCGCCCCCGGCGGCACGCCGCTTGCGCCTGCCATCGCCTTCCCGGTGCTGTTCCGGCCCTTCCTGCTGGGCGGGAACCCGATCTTCAATCAGGACGGCAATGACCGCAACTCGGCCTTCAGCCAGCGCCAGTCACAGTCGACCCGCTTCACGGCCGAACTGCAGTGGACGATCAACAGCAAGCTGAACCTCGATACCGGCTTCACCTATTCCGAATATGAGCGCGGCATTGAGGGCACCGATACCTTCGGCGATCTGTTTCAGAACGCGCTGTCGGGCTTTGGTGGGCCGAACTGCGCTTTTGCAACGCCGGCATCGCGCGCAGGGCTAACGGCGGCGCAGGTGACGGCGCTCGCTGGCACCAATGGCTGTACGTTCTTCAACCCCTTCTCAACGGCCATCCCGGCCAACGCGATCACGGACGCCGCCAACCCCAACTTTGCCGGTACGCGTAATCCGGCGGGCTTCAGCCTTGCGCCCGGTGCCGGCCTGATCAACGATGCGGCGACGATCGACAATTTCTTCCGCTCGACGCGCAGCGACACGCGGACGCATCTGCTCGTCGGCGATATCGTGCTGAGCGGCCAGAGCGGGATCAGGCTGCCGGGCGGCGAGGTTTCCTTCGCCGTCGGCGCGCAATATCGCAGCAATTACTACCAGATTCGCTACAATGCGGACTCCAACCTCGCGGTCAATCCGTGCCCCGGCTCGCCGCTCAATCCCGCCGCGACCTGCGCCCAGCAGACCGGCGCACTCGGCTTTCTCGGCACCAACCTTAACCGTACCGCATCGGAAGACGTCTATGCATTCTTCGGCGAGTTGCAGGCACCCGTCACCGACACGCTGAACCTGCAATTCTCGGCCCGCTATGAGAATTATGGCGGGGCAGTGGGCTCTACCTTCAACCCGCAAGGGCGCCTGCGCTGGCAGGTGACGCCGTGGCTCGCCATCCGTGGCGGCGCCGGCACGACCTTCCGCGGCCCGCCGGCGGAAAGCCAGGACGGGCAGGTTACCTCGCTGCAGGTGATCGGTACCTCGTTCCGCGCGATCGACATTCTCGGCAACCCGAACCTCAATCCGGAAACCGCGCTCACCTATGGTGGCGGCATCATCCTCAAAGCCGGGCCGTTCAGCGGCAGCGTGGATTATTTCCGCTATGACCTGAGCGGGCCAATCGAGGCGGAGCCAGTCGCGGGTATCGTCAACGCGCTGTTCGGCGCGACGGGGGCCGCCAACTGCAACAACCCGGCCTTTGCTGCGCTCCAGTCGCGCTTCACCTTCACCGGCGCCGGTTGTGGCATCGGCAACGTGCAGCGCCTGCGGACGCAGAACATCAACAGCGCCAATGTCAGCACCTCGGGCATCGATTTCCAGGGGCAGGTCAAATTCCCGGTCAGCAACCTCGCTGTCGTGCTGGGTGTGAACGGCACCTATGTGATCAACTACAAGACGCAAAACATCACGGTTGAAGGCATTGTGGTGCAGCCTACCTTTGACGGCGTCGGTCAGCTTAACTTCCAGACCAGCGCCTATCCGTTGCCGCAAATCAAGGGCAACGTTTTTGCCCAGGCCGATCTCGGCATCCACAATGTGCGGCTGCAGTATAACTATATCGACGGGTACACCGACCAGCGCGGCGCGGCGATTTTCGGGCCTAATCCGGGTGCGCTGGCCGGGGCATCGGTCACCGGCGGCAAGAATATCGGCTCGTTCGGTACGCTGGACTTCACCTACCGCATCAACCTGCCAACCCGGACCACGGTGTCGCTGTCGGTGCTCAACATTCTGGACAAGGACCCGCCCTTCGCGCGGCTCGACTTCAACTATGATCCGTTCACGGCCTCGCCGCTGGGCATCACCGCGAAGGTCGGCGTCACCCAGAAGTTCTAACGGTGATCGCTTTTCTCTGAAAACGGCCCGCTGCCCGGTCATCCCCGGGCGGCGGGTCTTTTTGTTTCAATCGTTGACGATCGGCTCGATCCTATGCCCAGCGCCGCCTCATCCCTTCCTGAATCAGCCGATGCGCGCGCGCTCAGGCGCCGCAGCCTGACGCTGGCGCTGCTGACGATCGTCTACTTCTTCAGCTTCATGGATCGTTACATCCTCACGATCCTGCTGGAGATGATCAAAAAGGATCTGCACCTCTCCGATACGCAACTGGGCCTGCTCCAAGGCCTCGCGTTCGCCTTGCTCTATGCAACGCTCGGCATCCCCGTTGCGTGGCTGGCCGACAACCGCAACCGGCGCAACATCATCGCTGTATCGCTGACGATCTGGAGCGCGATGACGGCATTGTCCGGGCTGGCCCAGAATTTCGTCCAGCTACTCGCCTTCCGCGTCGGTGTCGGCATTGGCGAGGCGGGGTCGAGCCCTCCCAGCCATTCGATCATCGCCGATCTCTACCCGCCGGAGAAAAGATCGAGCGCCATGGCGATCTACGCGACCGGCGTGGTGCTCGGCGGTGGTTTTGGCACTATGATTGGCGGCACCATCGCCGCGCTGGTCGGCTGGCGGTTGGCGCTGGCGGCGGTCGGCCTCCCCGGCATCGTCCTTGCCATCATCGTCAGGCTTTATGTGGTCGAGCCGCGTCGCGGCATGTCCGATCCCGGCGATGTTCCCGTCACCAGCGATCGACCAAGCGTGTGGGACGGCTTTCGCAGCATGGCCGCTAATCCGGTTGCGGTGCATCTGGTGATGGCGGTCACGGTTACGTCGCTGGTCGGCTATGCGCTGGCGTCGTTTCTGCCGTCGCTCAGCCAGCGCTCGTTCGGGCTGTCGATGCTGACGATCGCGCTCCAAATCGCGCCCGCCATCGCCATTGTCGGGGCGGTCGCGGGCGTCGGCGGCGGGCGCATTGCCGATGCGCTCGGGCGCAAGCATGGCCGTCATGTGCAGGCCTGGATGGTTGCCGTCTGCAAGGCCATCGCGCTGCCGCTCGCTTGCACCTTCTATCTGTCGACTGATTTCACCTTCGGCTTCGTCGCCCTCATCATCTCCTATTTCTTTTCGTCGACCTATCTCGGGCCGACCTTCGCGTTGATCCAGGAACAGGCACCCACCAAGATGCGCGCGGTCTGGGCAGCGATCACGCTGCTTGTCATCAATCTGATCGGGCTTGGTATCGGGCCGACGGCGGTCGGCTTGATCAGCGATCTGCTGGAGCCGCGCTTCGGTACGGACTCGCTGCGTTATGCGATGCTGTCGATCGAACTCGTCACGCCCTGGGCGATCTTTCATTACTGGCGCGCAGGTGTGCTGATGAAGCGGCGCGCGGCGGCCTAGAGCATCGTGCTTGAAATATGAATCGTCATTGCGACCCCGGCCTTGAGCCGGGGGAAGCAATCCAGCGAGCCGCGAACGGATAGGCTGGATTGCTTCGCTGCGCTCGTGGGTGACGGGTGATCCAGAATTACGGCACGATGCGCTAAATCGACAAAATCCGGTTGTCGAACATGCCATAGCACAGCGTGGAGGCATAAAAGGCAATCGCGCGTTCGCGGGGCATGGTGCTGGCCCATTTGCGCATATCGAAGGCGGCATTTTGCAGCGCCATCAGCGTTTGGGCTGCCACCAGCGGGTCGAGTGCCCTGATCGATCCCTCGGCAATCCCGTCGCTCATCATCCCCGCATAGCGCCGCGCGATCCGGTTCGATCGCGAGACCATCGCGCCGCGAACACCGCGCGGCAGGCCCGAAAGCGCCGTCGTGCGCATCAGCGGGCCGCGCTCGGAAAACTGGATGTCGAGCAACGTCGCAATCACGCTCGACAGGCGCTGCCAATGGTCGCCCGGCAACTCTTCGCCGAGGCGCTGCGCATTGGCAATCGTATCCAGGCTGCGCTTGTAGCAGGCGATGACAAGGTCATCCTTGGCATCCAGATGGTGGTAGAAACTGCCTTTGGTCACGTTCAGTTGCGACGCGATTTTCTGGACCGATGCCCCGCGATAGCCCAGCTGATTGATCAAGCGCGTGGCAGCGAGCAGAAATGCCTCGCGTCCGGGCTCGCCTTCATCGAGCGTGGGATCGATGCGGGCAGGTGCCCATGGCGCGCCATCGGCGGCGATGCCATGCGTGAAAACGGCCATCAGCCGGGCTTCTATCCGGCCAAATTCGTCAGCGTCATAGCGTCCCAGCCATACCGGCAGCCAGAAGGTGTTTTCCAGCAGCACATGCGCCCGCGCGCCGTGCAGATCGGTCTCGGCGCGGGTGACGGCCGGGCCCCAAAGCGCACGCGTGCGTCGAAACACCTCGCGCCATCCGGCCATCAGCCGCCCCAGCATTGGCTCTTCCATGGCTCGCAGGTCTGACAGCACGGCAAACGACGTCGCCTCACCGCGATCGATCCGCGCAAGCCGCTCCATGTTGAGCGCCAGATAGCGGGCAACGCGCTCGGGTGGCGTCGGCAGCGTCATTGCCTCGCTCAGCATGGCCTGCAGCTGTGCCAGCGTGTACTCGAAGCACGCAGCAGCAAGGTCTTCCTTGCGCTTGAAATAATAGGTAACGCTCGTCGTGTTGAGGCCAACCCGGCGCGCCACATCGGCAAAGGTCATGCCCTTGGCGCTCTGCTCGTTGATTGCCTGGGACGCTGCTGCAATGATGGCGTCACGCTTCGCCCGAAAGCGCACCGTGCTTCCGTCGTCCCCCGCCGCCACTGTCCCCACCGCCACCATTGATTGAGCTTAACAGCATCTTTTCGAAGAAACAGTCCCTTTTTCACAAGGTTGCGGGATGCCCGATTTACGGCCCGCTGATCCGTGCATTCGCGCACACAGCAGCTTTACCGAATACGCGGTACGGTCTAAGCGAGGTGCCAACAGCCGATAGGGAAGGATGCGCCATGGATTTCACGTTGAGCGAACGCGAAACCTATTTTCGAGATCGCGTGAAAGACTTTATCGATCGCGAAATCCGTCCGAGGGATCACATCTACGAACAGCAAAGCCATGAAGGCGAGCGCTGGAAGGTGATTCCCGTCATCGAAGACATGAAGGTGAAGACCAAGGAGGCCGGGCTGTGGAATTTCTTCATGCCGCCGCATTCCGGCCAAAGCCATGTTGACGATTCGTTCGAGTTTGAAGGCACCCAGCTCACCAATCTCGAATATGCGCTGTGCGCTGAGGAAATGGGCAAGATTGGCTGGGCCAGCGAGTGCTTCAACTGCTCGGCACCCGATACCGGCAACATGGAAGTGCTCCACCGCTACGGCACGCGCGCGCAGAAGGAGCAATGGCTTCGCCCGTTGATGAACGGCGAGTTTCGCTCGGCTTTTCTTATGACCGAACCCGCCGTCGCCTCGTCGGATGCGACCAACATTGAAACCAGCATGGTCCGCGATGGCGATCATTATGTCATCAATGGCGTCAAATGGTGGTCCTCGGGGGTTGGTGACCCGCGCTGCAAGGTCGCCATCGTCATGGGCAAGACCAACCCGGAAAGCTCGCGCCACAGCCAGCAGAGCCAGATTCTGGTGCCGATGGACGCCCCCGGCGTCACCATCAGGCGCATGCTGAGCGTCTATGGCTATGATCACGCCCCGCATGGGCACGGCGAGGTTGAGCTCAAGGATGTCCGCGTGCCGGTCGAAAACGTCCTGCTCGGCGAAGGGCGTGGTTTTGAAATCGCGCAGGGTCGCCTCGGGCCGGGCCGCATCCACCATTGCATGCGCACCATCGGCGTCGCCGAAGTCGCGATCGAGGCAATGGCCAAGCGGCTGCTGACGCGGGTCGCCTTCGGCAAGCGCATCGCCGATCACTCGATCTGGGAACAGCGCATCGCCAAGGCGCGGATCGACATCGAAATGACGCGGCTGCTCTGCCTCAAGGCTGCCGACATGATGGACAAGGCCGGCAACAAGAGCGCGCAACAGGAAATCGCGATGATCAAGGTGGCGGCCCCCAACATGGCGCTGTCGATCCTTGATGACGCAATCCAGGCGCATGGCGGCGGCGGTGTGTCGGACGATTTCGGCTTGGCGCATGCCTGGGCGGCGATGCGCACGCTGCGCTTTGCGGATGGTCCGGATGAGGTCCACAACCGCGCCATCGCCCGCAACGAATTCGGCAAATATGCGGATCTGCCAGCGGCGGTCGCAGCCAAGGAAATGATGCGACGCTGACTTCTTAGCCCTCTCCCCTTCAGGGGAGAGGGTTGGGAGAGGGGCAGTAGTGAGGGCACAAACCTCAGCCGGGAGAGGGGTCGATCGAGGCGCAGCGCTGCTTGGCTGCCCCTCTCCCCGGCCATCTCCCCTGAAGGGGAGAGGGAGATTAAGTGAAAGCAGCCGTCCTTTACGAACCGAAGACCGAACTGGTCATCGAGGACATCAGCGTCGCCAATCCCGGCCCGCGCGAGGTGCTGATCCGCACCGTCGCGTGCGGCGTGTGTCGCTCCGATCTGCATTTTATCGATGGCAGTTTCCCGCACCCGATGCCGACGGTGCCGGGGCATGAGGCGGCCGGGATCGTCGAGGCGGTGGGCAGTGATGTCGCCCGTCTCAAGGTCGGCGATCACGTCATTACCTTCTTCACCGTCTTTTGCGGCAGCTGCGAAATGTGCGTCACCGGGCGTCCTTCGTTGTGCATCGATCCCTCGACCCGTCGCGCAAAGGGTGCCGAACCGCGCATTTCGCTGCAAAATGGCACCCCACTCGCGCCCTTTCTCAACCTATCGGCCTTTGCCGAGATGATGCTCGTCCACGAAAACGCCTGTGTCGCGATCTCGAAGGACATGCCGCTCGATCGCGCCGCGCTGCTCGGTTGTGCCGTCATCACCGGGGCGGGCTCGATCTTCAACGACAGTCGGTTGCGCGCTGGCGAGACGGTGGCCGTCATCGGCTGTGGCGGTATTGGCTTGTCTGCGATCAATGCGGCCAAGATTGCAGGTGCCGGGCAGATCATCGCGATTGACCCCGTTGCCGACAAACGCGCGCTCGCCGAGCGGCTGGGTGCGACCCACAGCTTCGACGCTAAGGATGCTGATCTTGCCAAAAAGGTCATCGCGCTCACCGGCGGCGGCGTCGATTACGCAATCGAGGCGGTTGGCCGGTCAGCCACCGCCGAACTCGCCTGGGCATTGCTCAAGCGCGGCGGCACCGCGACGATCCTTGGCATGATCGCGCCCGGCAACATGGTCAGCCTGCCGGGGCCCAGCTTCCTCAGCGGCAAGAAGCTGCAAGGCTCGCTGCTCGGCTCAACCCGCTTCCCCATCGATATGCCGCGCCTCGTCCAACTCTATCTTGATGGAAAGTTGGATTTGGACACCATGGTCGCCGAGCGAATCCCGCTCGATGGTGTCAACGACGCACTCAACAAGCTCCGCACCGGTGATACGGTGCGCTCCGTAATCGAGTTCAGCTGATGGCCGAGGGTGCAGATGTAACGATGGTCGGCACCATCCCGGTCCCCACCGACGACCCGATCGATCCAGCTGCCGTCGGTGCCTGGATGCGGGGCCATCTACCGGGTTTTTCTGGCGAGGTGGTCCTGTCGAAATTCAAGGGCGGCCAATCCAATCCCACCTACCGCGTCGATGCGGGCGGCAAGGCCTATGTCCTGCGCCGCCAGCCCTTCGGCAAGTTGCTCCCCAGCGCGCATGCCGTTGACCGCGAGTATAAGCTCATCGCCGGGCTTCACCCCACTGGCTTCCCCGTCCCGACGCCTTACGGCTTGTGTGACGATCCAGCCGTTATCGGGTCGATGTTCTACCTTATGGAACTCGTCGAAGGACGCAGCCTTTGGGATGGGTCGCTCCCCGACAAGGCACCGCCCGAGCGTACCGCCATTTACAACGCGATGTGCGACACGCTCGCCCAGCTCCACAATACCGATCACGTCGCGGCTGGCCTTGGCGATTATGGCAAGCCCGGCAATTATTTCGAGCGGCAGGTCGCGCGGTGGACCAAGCAATACCGCGCCTCCGAAACCGAGCACATGCCCGAGGTCGAGGCGCTGATCGACTGGCTCCCTCGCACGCTCCCCACACAGGACCGCGTTTCGGTTGTCCACGGCGATTACCGGATCGACAACATGATTTTCCATGCCAGCGAAGCACGGGTGATCGCCGTGCTCGACTGGGAACTGTCGACGCTCGGCGATCCGCTCGCCGATTTCAGTTATTTCCTGATGAACTGGGTAACCGAACCGGAAGGCCGATCAGGGGTGATGGGCCTAGCCGGGTCAGACACCGGAATCCCCACAATCGAGGACATGGTTGCGCGCTATTGCGCCGCCACCGGGCGGGATGGCGTGCCACAGCTGGACTGGTATTTCAGCTACAATCTGTTCCGGCTGACCGGCATCGTGCAGGGCATCAAAAAGCGAATAGTGGACGGCACCGCCTCCAGCGCACACGCGGCGAAGATGGCGGAACGGGTCGGGCCATTGGCATCGGCTGCCTGGGCATTTGCGCAGCGGGCCGGCGCCTAAGATCGCAACCTGGAAGGGAAATAGCATGAGCCAGTTCGACCTGACCGGCAAAGTTGCGATCATCACCGGTTCCTCGCGGGGGATCGGCAAGGCAAGCGCGTGGGAGCTCGCCGAGCATGGTGCCAACGTCGTCATCTCCAGCCGCAAACAGGACGGGTGCGACGCCGTGGCCGACGACATCAACGGCAAGTTCGGCGCGGGGACGGCGATTGCCATCGCGGCCAACATTTCGGACAAAGCGGGCCTGCAGCATCTGGTCGACCAAACGCGCGCGGCGTTCGGGCAGATCGACGTGCTCGTCTGCAATGCGGCCTCGAACCCCTATTACGGGCCGCAGGAGGGGATTGCCGATGAGCAATTCCGCAAGATCCTCGACAACAATATCGTGTCGAACCACTGGCTCATCACGATGGTCGCGCCGGAAATGCGCGCGCGCAAATCGGGGTCGATCATCATCATTTCCTCGATCGGCGGTCTGCGCGGCTCCCCCATCATTGGTGCCTATTGCATCAGCAAGGCAGCCGATATGCAGCTCGCGCGGAACCTGGCGCATGAATTCGGGCCCGATAATGTGCGGGTGAATTGCATCGCACCCGGGCTGATCAAGACCGATTTTGCCCGCGCGCTGTGGGAAGACCCGGTGCGGATCGACGCCGCGAACAAATCCGTGCCGCTGCGCCGGATCGGCGAGCCCGAGGAGATTGCGGGCGGCGTCGTTTTCCTGGCGAGCGCGGCCAGCACCTTCATGACTGGCCAGACCATCGTCATCGATGGCGGCGTGACGATTTAGGAGAGCATGACCATGGCCCGTTTCACCGACAAATCGATCATCGTCACCGGTGCGGGCTCCGGCATCGGCCGCGCAGCTGCCAAGCTGTTCGCGAGCGAGGGCGGCAAGGTCATCGTCGCCGATATCAGCGAGGGCGCGCAGGAAACCGCAGCGATGATCACGGCTTCGGGCGGCACCGCCGTCGCGATTCAGATGGATGCCGGGCTGGAAGCGGACGTTGAAAAGACGGTCGCGCTGGCAGTCCAGCATTTCGGCGGGCTGGATATCATGTTCGCCAATGCCGGGATTTCCGGCGGGATGGCGAACATCTTCGACACCGATGTGGCGCTGATTACCGAGGTGCTGCGCATCAACCTGATCGGGCCTTATCTGGCGATCAAGCACGCTGCGCCTGAAATCGCCAAGCGGGGCGGGGGGGCTATCGTGCTCACCGCCAGCGTCGCGGGCATCCGCTCGGGCGCGGGATCGCCGGCCTATTCGGCGTCGAAGGCGGGGGTGATCAATCTGGCGATGGTCGCAGCGCAGCAGCTCTCGGGATCGAACGTGCGGGTGAACGCGATCTGCCCGGGGCTGACCGAAACGGGCATGACCAAGCCGACCTTCGATTATGCGCGCGATGCGGGCAAGATGGACCGGGTCGGGCGGCTAAACCCGCTGCGGCGCGGCGCGCAGCCCGAGGAGCTGGCAAAGGTGGCGGCGTTCCTTGCCTCCGACGATGCGAGCTATGTGAACGGGCAGGCCATTGCCGTGGATGGCGGGCTTTCATCGAGCCACCCGGTCACCAAACAGGAATATGGCCGCACTGCGGTGTAGAAATTGTCTTGATGCCGTAACGCGTGCCCGGCAGCATGTCGTCCATGCAAAAACGCATCATCACAATGGTATCGATGGTCGCTTCGAGCACCGCTTCCGCGCAAGCACCACCGGCGCCACCACCGCCGCCGCCCGTCACTCACGGGCAGGTATCTATTGTCGGGGCGGCGGCGCCTTCGACGCAGAAGCTGATCACTTGGGCGAGTGGCAGCGTGTTGTGCGATGGCGTTGCCCGGCAGCCGGTCTTGCTGCCAGAGGCGGCCGGGTCGATCGGCTGGGTGGGAAGTGATAATGCCCCCCCCAAGCCCGTGACGATCGATTTCGCAATAGATGACGATGGTCGCCCCCACGCCATCAAGCGCAGCAGCACCGCCTTTTCTCTCTTCAGCGACGATCTGGAACCGGCATTGGCTACCGCTCGGTTCAGGCCCGGTATGCCAGCCAAGCAGTGCCGGATCATCTACGACGCGACAGCGGCCAGTTTCGACTCTGCACCGGTCGATGCGCTCATCGATTACTCAATCTTCCCTGGCTTTCAGCGCCTCCCCAAAGCTGGCTTTGACCATGTCAAGCCTGCGGGTGCAGATTGTTTCGATCCGGCCCCCGAGGTGCGCGCCAGGATATTCCCGGACTTTCAGGCTATTCCGCAAGCGCCGGGGACGCGCAGTTGGAGCATGATCGGCTTTGACATCGATGCACGCGGCAGACCGACCAACGTCGGCGTTTATCGCACCACCGGCAACATAGCGCTAGACCGGGCGTCGTTGAAGGCGGTTGCTGCTTCGCGTTTCGAGCCCGGTGTGCGCCACGGCTGCCTTTATCCTTATTGGCGAACGGCCCCGCCACTGCCCGCGCCGCCCATCCCAGCGGATTTGCCGCGCGAAGGCGATGGCGGTTGCCCAACACCAAGCGACTGGAAATCGAAGCCCGTTCTCGCTTTTCCCGAGGCCTATCGCCGTCGCGGAGTCGAAGGTTGGGCGGTGATCCAGTATGACGTTGCTCCTTGGGGCGCGACTGGCAATGCGCGGGTTCTCGCCAGCGAGCCAAGCGACGCATTTGGCCTAGCCGCGCTGAACACGGTGCGGGCGGCAACGAAGGAGGCATCGCCGCAGGGCTATGTCAATTGTGTCACGCGGGTGCGCTTCGAGATAGGCGACCCCAAAAAGGCCGCTGAGCCGCCCGAGCCGCCGGCTCCGTTCTAACGGTCAGCCGACAAGCGCCCGCGTAAAAAAGCCGATCACCTCCATCACGGCGGACTTGGTGATCTCACCCTCCGCGTCGATCAGGTCGCCGGTGAAAACGCTGTGCGCTGGTTTGCCGGCGCGGGCGAGGGGGCTGTCGGGGTTGCCGGCGGTTGCGGGGATTTCGATGCCGGTGAACGCATCGCCCAATTCGCGACGCAAAGTCCAGAATTTCTCACCGCTCGACAGCGGATCGCCATCGAAGCGATAGCCCTGGATTTCGAGGCCCTCGTCGCGCGTGCGCTGCTTGACCTTGGCGAGATCGGCGGACGAGATGTCAATCCCCGACGCCTTCGAAACCGGCATGCCGGGTTGCGACAGGACGGGTGCCAGCACCACCGGATCAACCGCCATCGACAGTGCAAAACCACCCGTCAGGCACATGCCGATCACGCCGACGCCGGGTCCGCCGCATTCCTGATGCGCTTGCCTCGCCAGCGGCTTCAGCCAGTCGACGATCGGGCTCGACTTGTTGGCGGCGAACAGCGTGAATTCGCGGCTGACGCACAGCCCCAGCAGGCGGCGGTTCGTGATCTTTTCCGGGTTGGTCGCATCGGGGGTGCCGAGCAGGATCGGCGCATAAACACGAAAGCCCGCCTCGGCGACCCAACGGCAGAACCGGGCAAGCGTGGGCGTGAAGCCGTACACCTCATGGATCACGATGACAGCCGGGCCGCTATCGCCGATCAACAGCACTGGCTTGGTCTTGCCGCCAAAAGTGAAATCGCGGCGGGCAAAGTCGGCAATGTCGGTCGTCAGCGTCATGGCGTCACTCCCGCAGACGAATCAGGCCTTCCTGCGCGCATGATGCCACGAGCCGCCCGTCACGTGCGTATATCTTGCCCCGGTTGAAGCCGCGCGCATGCCCAGCCCAGGGACTGTCACAGGCATAGAGCAGCCACTCATCGGCGCAGAACGGCTCGTGCAGCCACACCGTGTGGTCGAGGCTGGCGGTCTGCAGCTTGTGCGTCATCCAGTTGACGCCGTGCGCCAGCGTCGCGGTGCCGAGCAGCGACATGTCGGACGCATAGGCCAGGATCGCGCGGTGCAGCGCGGGGTCGTCCGGCACGGGCGCCACGACACGGAACCAGCTGTTCTGCCGGGGTGCCTGCTTGACCGGGTTGAACCAGCTGCGCGGTGAAACCGGGCGGATATCGACCATGCGCGGGCGCATGAAATTGGCGCGGAAGCGCTCGGGGATCTTGTCGAGCATCGCCAGCCGCAAGTCACGGTCGGACGTCAGCTCTTCGGGTGGGGGCACATCGGGCATCGTGTCCTGGTGTGTCATGCCGTCTTCGGGCACTTGTAGCGAGCAGCTCATCGTCAGGATCGGCACGCCCTTCTGCGTCGCGATCACGCGGCGGGTGGCGAAGCTCTTGCCGTCAAAATCACGCACGACGCGGTAGATGATAGGGTGCTCCTCTGCACCCGGGCGCATGAAATAGGCATGAAGCGAGTGCGCTTGCTTGGGCGCATCGGTCGATCGCTGCGCCGCCTGCAGCGCCTGGGCGATCACCTGCCCGCCGAAGACGCGGCCATAGCCGTCATTGCCGCGCTTGCCGCGATACAGATCGGTATCGAGCTCCTCGACATTGAGCAGATCGACAAGATTGGCCGCCAGTTGGGCGGGTGTGGGATCGGGTTCTGCGACGTCGTCGGTCATCAATAGCCTGCCGCGCGTGCGAGCTGATCGGCGTGGAAATTGGCATCGCCAAACATTTCCGCCAGCACGCGGCCGCGCTTCATGTAGAAGCCGATGTCATATTCGTCGGTCATGCCGATGCCGCC
>CAZXBM010000043.1:0-27265 GCA_964638495.1 uncultured Stakelama sp.
TCGATGAAGACGATGCACGGCGCGCTTTTCTTGGCCTGTTCGAACATGTCGCGTACGCGGCTCGCGCCGACGCCGACGAACATCTCGACAAAGTCCGAGCCGGAAATGGTAAAGAACGGCACGCCCGCCTCGCCCGCAATGGCGCGCGCGAGCAGCGTCTTGCCGGTGCCCGGCGACCCCATCAGCAGCGCACCCTTGGGAATCTTGCCGCCGAGCCGCGCGAATTTGGTCGGGTCCTTCAGGAATTCGACGATTTCCTGCAGCTCCTCACGCGCCTCATCGATGCCGGCAACATCGTCGAAGGTCACGCGGCCTTCCTTCTGCGTCAGCATCCGCGCGCGCGATTTGCCAAAGCCCATCGCACCAGAGCCGGAATTCTTCTGCATCTGGCGCAGCACGAAAAACGCGATGCCAAGGAACAGGACGAAGGGCAGCGACTGGACGAGGATGTATTGCCAGATCGATGGGCCCTCTTCAGGCCGCGCATTGATCACCACGCCCTTTTCGAGCAGGCGATCGGTCAGCGCTGGGTCGGCGGGCGCATAGGTGCGGAACTTGTCGCCGCTGGTGGTGGTGCCGGTCACGACATCGCCCGCGACATTCACTTCGCGAACCGTGCCCTCCTTCACCTTTGAGAGGAAGGCGGAATAGGACAGCGTATTGTTGGTGGCGACCGATCGCGATCCGCTTTCGAACATGGTGACGAACAGCGCCAGGGCAACGAGAATGCCCAGCCAGATCATCAGGTTCTTCATCCAGGGGTTGCCATTGCCGCCGTTATCGGGGCCCTGCTGGCGGTCGTTATCGTTCATGGTCGCATGCTACCTTTCGAGTCCGTAAGATAGGCACGCGCAGGTTAATGGCAATGGAACAGTTAGGCGGTATCTGCGATCAGCCGGATCGTCGCGCGGGTGCTGCGTAAAACCGCCAAATTCCACGACTTTTTCGCACCATGACGCCGGCCTGAGTGGCTGACTTCCCGTCGTCGAGCGAATCGAGCAGCGATTCGATGTTGGTCGCGTCGCTAAAATCGGGCCGAGTGATGCCTTTCGCGCGCCGGACCGAGGTGATCGCCGAGCGGCAAAGTCGGCGTTTCAGCTCGCGCGGCAGGTCCGTCATATCAAGCCAGGTCTGCCCATCGGGATCGGCAACATCGCGGGGCACGAGTCGGCGTGTATCCCATAGCCACGCCGCCACCGTGCGGAGCGCCGCGTCCGCCTCGTCGGCATGGGCAGCGGCGCGCGCAAGCTGTACCGGGTCGAGCACCGGATTGGCCGCCAGTAGCTGGCGGAAATGCGATCGGTCATAGCGCTGATCGACATTGCTCGGATCATCAACGAACGGAATGCCGTGCGTCACGACAATGGTGCGCAACCCAGCAGCGCGCCAGCCGAGCAGCGGGCGGATCAGATCGATTGGATATACCGTTGCGTCGCTGTTGACCGTAGCAGCGGGCAATTGGACCTCGCACCGTTGCCGCGCCCGCACCCCGGCAAGGCCTGCCACGCCCGATCCGCGCGCGGCGCGCATCAAAAAGGTTTCGGCCTGGTCATCGGCGTGGTGCGCGGTTGCGAGCATTGTCGCGCCTGCCGCCGCCGCCCATTGCTGCAAGGCCTGGTAGCGGGCCAATCGCGCGCCGGCCTGAACATTGGTCGGGTCGATCGGCGCGGCGGGATAGAGTGTCGCGTGCGGGACACCGATCGTCGCGCAATAGGCCGCCACCATCGCCGCTTCGTCCGCCGCAGCGGGGCGGAGCCGGTGGTCCATCGTCGCGGCGATCACCTGTCCGGCAAAGGCCGATGCCGCCAGCGCCAGCATCGCCATACTGTCCGCGCCGCCCGACACTGCGAGCGCCATCGGTTCGGCCGGCAACACGGCACGGCCAAGCACCTGCGTGACATCGTCCCGGAAACGCGCGACGATCGCGCAATCCGGGGCGCTATCCGCGGCGCGATCGGGTGCCCCGCTCACCACATCAGCTGGTCTTGCACTTCTCGGTGGCGCGTCCCTTGGTGACATCGTCCTTCATTTGCGGGGTCAGCTTGGCACCATAGACCTCGGTCAGCTCGTCATAGACCTGGCAGATATCGGCCGATGGCTTGTTGAGCTTTTTGAGCGCCACGGTGAGGTACCACAGGCTGTCCGGCGCGCGCTCGCCATCGTGGAACTTCTTGTAATTGTCGTAAAAAGCAAGCGAGGCGAGCGAGGGCTTGCCCTCGTCCAGATAGGCGCGACCCAACAGATTCTGCGCCCAGCTTGCCCGGCGATGTGTTGGATATTTCGCCACCACCTGCTTCAGCGCCGCTTCCGCCTCGGGATAGAATTTCGCCTGCCACAGCCGATACCCGTAAACATACCCATCATCGGCGGGATCGGTGGTCACCGGCTTTTCCACCGCCGCCACCAGCTTCGCCCGCGCCGGATCATTGGTGGCTGGATCGGCAACAGGCTTGGTCGCAGTGGCAATCGCCGGTTTCACGGGCGGCGTCGGTTTGGATGCCACCGTCTCGGCACCGGGCGTCGGGACAATCGCGGTTGCGCGGTCCTCCAGCGCCTTCACGCGCGCATCGATGGAGCGCTGAAACGCCGCAAAGCCATCTGACAATTGCTGCAGCCGGAACTGCGTTTGCTCGACCTTGCCGGTCAGCGACGCCAGCTGAGTCTCGAGCGCATTCACCCGGTCATTCAAATCGGCAACCGGCGTGGTGGCCGGCGTGCCGGGCCCCGTTGCATTGGGCTGCTGGGGTGTGATCTCCGGCGGAAAATACTGGCCATTGCCGCCCGGGAAAACCTTGCGCTGCACGGCGCGCATTTCTTTCTCGAGCCGGTCGACGCGGCCTTCGACCGCGCTTTGCGCCATCGCTGCCGACGAGCTGAAACCAAGCCCCGCCATCAGCATGATTCCGATCACCTTGGTCCGCATCTTACTCCCCCGGGCACCTGTTCGATCGCTGGGATATAGCGCCGAGTTGCCGCCTGTCGCCAGCCCTTGAGCGGCTCCGTTAATTTACTGACCCGGTCTGGGGCTGCGAGGCAGGCGCGGTGGTCGGCTCGACCAGCGGCTGAACAGGCGCTTCGGTGGCGGGTGATCCGATCGAGCCTGACGTGCGGCGATTGGGCCGCTGGGCGCGGCGGGAGGGTGTCTGATCCCGCGACGTCGTACCGTTCGTCGTCGGCGCTGCGCTGTCGGTCGAAGCCGATACGGCCGCCGCGTCGGTCGTCCCGCGCGCCAACAATGCCTCGGCGCTGATCCCGACATCCTTGATCGCGCGCGATCCGTCACCAAGCGCTGGCACTGCTGATCCGTTGACCAGCACCTGTAGCTTGTCAGGCCGACCGATATTGATCATCGGTGCGTTCGCATCGCCGGGCACGTCATACCGATCGCCCGGCTTCATCTCGGCCTCGTAAAGCGACTTGCCGTCCGAATCGTACACGCGGAGCCAGACAATATCGGTCGCGACCAGTGTCACCTCCCCAACCGTCGTCGGCGGCGGTGCCGTCGTCGCAGGCGTGACGGGCACGGAAAGCGCCACGGTCGGTGGCGTGCTCGTTGCGGGCTCGCCACTACCCTGGAACCACGCAGATCCATACCAGAGCCCGACGGCGATCACGACGAGCACCGCCGCCACCATGCCCGCCATGGCCAACCCCGGCGGCGGCTGACGCCTTGGGTCCTGCATCTCATAGGGTTGATATTCAGGCGGCCGCTGGATCCTGTCGGTCTGGGCGCGGACATCGCGGGCGACGGCAACCTCGTCCATGCCGATCGCGCGGGCATAGGCCTTGGCAAAACCGACCGAGTATGTGGGCGAGGGCAACCCCGAATAGTTCGAGGCCTCAATCGCCTCCAGGTGCCTGAGCGGCACCCGCGTGCGCGCCGCCACTTCTGCCAGCGACATCCCTTGCGATTCGCGCGCCTCGCGCAGCCGCTCCCCCGCCGTCTTGGGGAACAGTGTGGCCTCTTCACCGGAATCGGCGTCGGTCATAGTCTTCTCCGGCATGGGGGGATGGCAGCAAGCAGGTGCCAGCGCCCCGAAAAGCGATTGATGATCTGCCCTGCGACGCTGCGGGCGATCATGTCAATTCGACTTGGTTGTCGATTGCCCAGCTGGCAAGCGCCGCACGCATATCACGCGGTGGATTGGCGAGGAGCCGGGCCATATCGTCGACGAGCTTTGCCCGGTCGAGCGACCGGATCATCGCCTTGACCGGGCCGACCGCCGCCGGCGTGATCGACAACCGCTCGATCCCCAGCCCGATCAGCGCCATCGCCTCGAGCGTTCGCCCACCCATTTCGCCGCACACGGTTAGATCGACGCCCGCTGTGCGCACCGGCGCGACCACGCGGGCCAGAAACCGCAGGATCGATGGGCTGAGCCAATCATAGCGCTCGGCAAGCTTGGGATTGGCCCGATCGGCAGCGAACAGGAATTGCGTCAGATCATTGGTACCGATTGACAGGAAGTCGAGCTTGGGCAGCAACAAATCGAGCATCTCTGCCAGCGCGGGCACCTCGAGCATCGCGCCATAACGGATGCGGCTGGGGAGCTTGCGGTTGCGCGAGCCGATCCAGGCACGCTGTGCCTCGAACAGCGCATGCGCCTCCTCGAACTCCCAAGGCTCAGACACCATCGGGAACATGACATTGAGCGTACGACCCGCTGCCGCCTCGATCAGCGCGCGTGCCTGTGCCTTCATCAGCCCGTCGCGCTCGAGCGCCAGGCGGATCGCCCGCCAGCCCATTGCCGGGTTTTCCTCGTCGCCGGCATTGTCCTTCAGATAAGGGAGCGCCTTGTCGCCGCCGATATCGACGGTGCGGAAAATCACCGGCCGGTCGCCTGCTGCGTCCAGCACATCGCGGTACAGCCGCTGCTGGCGCTCGCGCTGTGGCAGCGTGGCCGAGACGAGAAACTGGAACTCGGTGCGGAACAGGCCAATGCCGTCCGCCCCGGTTAAGTCGAGCGCGGCGACGTCGTCACGCAGGCCAGCGTTTACCATCAGCGTCAGGCGCGTGCCGTCGCGGGTGGTCGGCGGCTCGTCCTTCAGCGCGGCGAACGATGCGCGCCGCTTCTGGCTCAGCAACAGCTTGGCCTCGAACGATTCCTCGATCAGCGGCGTCGGGCGCGCGAACACGCTGCCATCGGTCACATCGAGCAGCAGCAGATCGCCTTCGCCAATCAGGCGGCGGACGTCCTTCACGCGGCCCAGCACCGGCACGCCCATCGCGCGCGCAACGATCGTTACATGGGCAGTCAACGATCCTTCCTCGAGGATCACGCCCTTCAGCCGCCGGCGATCATATTCCAGCAGCTCGGCCGGGCCCAAATTGCGCGCGATCAGGATGGTATCCGCCCGCAGCCCCATTTGCGCCGCCGTGCCCATCTGGCCGGACACAATGCGCAATAGCCGGTTCGAGAGATCCTCCAGATCGTGCATCCGCTCGGCCAACAGGGGATCGTCGATCTGGCGCATGCGCATGCGCGTGCGCTGCTGGACCCGCTCGATCGCCGCCTCGGCGGTCAACCCGCTGTCGATGGCTTCGTTGATCCGCCGACTCCAGCCTTCGTCATAGGCGAACATCTTGTAGGTCTCGAGCACCTCCTCATGCTCGCCGCCCATGCCGAACTCGGCTTGCGCGGCCATCCGCTCGATCTGTTCGCGCATCTTGTCGAACGCGCCATAAACGCGGTGACGCTCGGCCTCGACGTCGTCGGCCACGGTATGCTCGATCGTGATGCGCGGCTGGTGGAAGACCGCAAAGCCGCGCGCCATCCCCTCGACCAGCTTGAGCCCCGGGATCCGCATCGCGATGGTCGATTGCGGGCGCGTGGCGGCAGCCCCGGTTGCGTCGATCAGATCGGCATTGGCAATGAGTTCGGAGAGGACCATCGCGACCGTCTGCAATGCCTCTACCTCGACATCCGCATAGCGGTGCGGCTCGACATGCTGAACACAAAGCACACCCACGGCACGCTCGCGCCGGATGATCGGCACACCGGCAAAGCTGTGGAACTTATCCTCGCCCGTTTCGGGTTTGTAGGCAAAATCGGGGTGCGAGGCCGCCTCGTCCAGGTTGAGCGTCTCGACATCCTGAGCAATCGTGCCGACAAGTCCCTCGCCCAGCGCCATCTTCGTGACATGGACGGCGGCCTGATCCAGCCCTTCGGTCGCAAACAGCTCCAGCACGCCGTCGCGCAGGAGATAAATCGAGCACACCTCGCTGTTGGTCGCAGCACCGATGATCTTGACGACGCTGTTGAGCTTGGCCTGCGCCGTCGTTCGCGCCGCCATAACATCATGCAGGCGGACGAGCATTTCACGAGCAGAGGCAGTGGCGGAAACCGGCATGATCAACGGCTAACAGATTGCGAGAGACGATGACAGCACTCGCGCAGCCTTATCGCCTAACGACTGAGCCCTGAAAGCCCGGCATGGATGCCCACTCGCCATTCGAAGTCGACCGGCACATCGGTCAGCGGCTGGCCGTTGCGGAGCGGTGGCCGCATCCGCAACAAGGGGATGCCGCGCAATATCGCCGTCCGCACGCCAGGAATCGTCGGGCTTTCGCTCAAGATATGGCAATCGATGCGGGTGTCCGCGGCCACCAGACAGCGCAGACGGAAGGTCACATCCATCGGCACGTGCCACAAATCCTCGTTCATCAGCGGGAAGAACTCATCATCGGTGATCTTGTGGACCCAGCGGGCGGGAACATCGCCGACGCTGCGCGCATTGCCGCCTTTCGCCCCGCCCGACAGGGTGATGTCAGCAGCCGGTGAGGCGGGCGCAGGCGGATTGACGGCGACGGGCGGTGCGGGGCGCGGCGTATCAGTCGGGCGCACGGGTTCCGGTTTCGGCTCGGCTGGTGCAACCGGCGCGGGCGTAAGCGGGGACGCCGGCGTTTTCGGTTCGCCGGGTTGCGGGGCGGGTGTCGGCGTTTCGTCGAGTGGCAGCAGCGTGACCACGATCGCCTCACGCTCGCGCAGGGTGCGCGCCACTTCCCGCGAGGCGAGCAACGCGAGGATGACAAGCAGGTGCAGCGCCACCACGAGGAGCAGCGTCGTCGACCGGCGGACGACATCGCGGACCTCGGGCAGGTGAGTCGTCCAGAAGAGCGTGGCGGCAGCCATGCCTACCCCATAACGGCCAAGCACCGTGCGGGGCAACCGTGCGGCACGATGCATCGCCTGCGCGGCAGAATGGCCCCGGTCAGCGGGCTGGCTCTGGCGGCAAATCGAACCTTACCGTGAAGAATACCCAGCCGTCGTCCATTTCGACGCCGCCCAGCTTGCGCGGAAAGACCCGCAGCCTTGGCGCAAGACGCAGCGCGGCGGTACCAAACGACCAGCCGGCGGGCGTGTCGCTCATGATCTGGCAGGACTGCAGCTTACGCGTCAATCGCACCTGGCATTTCAACGTCGCGCTGCCGGATTGTTTGGCCCGGCGTGCGCGCAACGGGTGAAACGCATAAACCTCTTCCCAGCTAGGTTCCTTGGCCCAGTCGGCGCGAACAAGGCCGCCAGTGCCAGGGCCCGTCGCACCGCCACTGCCACCGCTCCCCGCACCGGCTTGCCCATTCGTTCCCTCCCCACCATTGCCGCTAGATGCGGGCGCGGAAGCAGCCAGCACCGGGGCTGCGGCAGGCATCGGCGTTAAATCCGGTGCCAGCACGGTCGACTGGTCGACCTGCACCGGCATTTGCGGTGGGAGCGGGGCCGGGACCCGAGCAGGCGCAGGCTCCGACGGGGCTGCCTCGGCTGCAGCACCGGGCGGCGGTGATTGCCGACCGTCCCGCAGCTGTCGCTCGATCAACGGCACGGGCGGCCGGATGAGGGGCAAGACCACCCGGGTCGGTGCCACCGGACGGGAAGCCGCCGTCATGCGGGCCATGAAGAAAACGAGCAGGATGACAAGGTAAAGCAGGGCGATGAGGGCGAGCACGACGCCCCGTTGCCGGTTCGTTATCGGCACATAGGTTGCAGCACCAACCATGAACGACTCCATGACTGCAAGCGTAGCAGAGCGAAGGTGCCAATGGTGCCCGAATTGGTGCGATCGATTCGGCGACAAGGAAGCGGCTGTTACCATCTCACGGCACAATAACGATTGGCCGCGCCCGGCAATTGCCAAGCGTTGCGCGACTGGCTCGCTAAGGCCGCGCCTGCATCGCATTGTGCCGGCTGACGAGCGTTTAATCGGCGGAGCCAATCGCAAATGCCGACATGTCACCGAGCTTTAAGGTTGCATACCGTTACACCAACATCACGCGGCGTGCCTGCGCGAGAATTGCCCGCCAGCTTTTCCTACTGCTTTTGTCCGTGGCCAAAAGTAATGACGATTCCGACCCAGGAATCGGCGATGGGCTTGCCGTCTTGCAAGGGCGGATGGATACGAAACATCGGCGACGCGCGCAGCGCAGCCCTGCCGAGCCCCCAACCGCGGGGATTTTCCGCAAGGACCCGGCAGTTATGCACGGTCTGATCGAGTCGAACCTGACACTCGACGCGCGTGACCCCGACCCCTGTGGCATGATACCTTATCAGCGGGTTGAAGCGGCGCAGTTCGGGCTCGCCTGGCTCGAACACCCATCTAGCTGCGGTGAGCGTTTCACCCGATCCGGCACCGCTACCGTCGCCGGTTCCAGTTCCCGAACCCGTTCCGGTGCCGCTGCCAGTGCCCTGTGGTGCCAGGTTGACCGGCGCGGTGCCAAGGTCAATCGCGGCAACGGGCGGCGGTGCCAATGGCGGTGCGGTGGCGACCGGAGTAACCTCGACGCGTTCAGTTGGCCGCGCAGTGGTTGGCGCCGGTTCCCGCAATCCCCCCGCCGGCTTGGCTGTTGCCGGCTCGGCTAGGGGCGGCGGCGGCTCGGGGGGCGGGACGCTTGGCTCAGGGAAATCAAACAGCGCAAGCGGCGACTGGACGACCGTCGATCGATCAGGGGCGGGCATGGTCAGGATCAGGAAGATGATCAGGCCGTGCAGCCCCAGCACCAGCGATAAAATAATGGTGTTGCGCAATCGCGTGCGCGGCGTTCCCCCAAAAGGGATGACCCCGAGTGAATTAGCACTGCGCAATCTGGCGGCGGCCGAATCCATAGCCAATCATGACCGGAAACAGCCCGGTGGCCAAGCGAGAAGCGGTTCAACAGGCTGCTTTTTGGGTGCCCGTCTTAAGCAGCGCGCTTTGACAGGGCATCGGCTGCTTCGTCGATCAACTGCGCGATGATCACAGCGACCGGCTCTTCCTTCGTCACCATCCCCACCGATTGCCCCGCCATCAGCGATCCATGCTCGACATCGCCGTCGATTACCGCCCGGCGCAGCGCCCCTGCCCAATAATGCTCGATTTGCAGCTGCGCCTCGCCCATTTCAACCGCGCCCGCATCGAGCAGCGCGGCCACCTCGCGCTGCTTGGCGGTAAACAACTCGCCGCCTGCATTCTTCAGCGCGCGGACCGGGATGACGGGCAGGCGCGGATCGATCTGCACGCTGGCGATGGCATCGCGCGCCGAGGCGCGGAAAAACGCCTTTTTGAAATTGGGGTGAGCAATGCTCTCGGTCGCGCAGGCAAAGCGGGTGCCGAGCTGCACCCCTGCCGCCCCCATGTCGAGATAGGCGGCGATCGCCTCACCCCGGCCAATCCCGCCCGCCACGAACACCGGCACCTGGTCCGCCACTTCGGGTAAAATCTCCTGCGCAAGGACGCTGGTGGAAACAGGGCCGACATGCCCGCCCGCCTCCATCCCCTCGACAACGAGCGCATCGACGCCCGATCGAATGAGCTTCTTCGCCAGGCTGAGCGCGGGCGCAAAGCAGATCACCTTCGCGCCCGACGCCTTGATCGCATCAAGCGCACCGGCGGGCGGCAGCCCCCCGGCCAGCACGACATGAGTCACGCCGTGCTTCGCGCACACCGCGATCAGATCGAACAATTGCGGGTGCATGGTGATGAGATTGACGCCAAAGGGCTTGTCGGTCAGCGCCTTGGTCGCAGCAATTTCTGCATCGAGCAGCGCGGGCGACATCGCCCCGCAGGCGATGAGGCCGAACCCGCCGGCATTGGAGATGGCCGAGACGAGATGGCGCTCCGACACCCACGACATCGCCCCGCAGATGATGGCGGTTTCGCTGCCCAGGAAATCGCAGCCGCGCGCCATGCGACCGGCGAGGCGATCCGCCCCGAGGCTCAAGCCGCATCCTCCGCATCCAAGCCATAGGCCGTATGCAGCACACGCACCGCAAGCTCGGTATAATCCTCCTCGATCAGCACGCTGACCTTGATTTCGCTGGTCGAGATTGCCTGAATGTTGATGCCGCGATCGGCCAGCGCCTTGAACATCGCCGAGGCAACGCCGGCATGGCTGCGCATGCCCACACCGACCACCGATATCTTCGCGACCTTGGTATCATGGACCAGGCTGGAATAGCCGATCTTCGGCTTTGCCTTATCCAGCACATCGAGCGCGCGGGCGAGCTCTGCCTGCGGCACGGTGAAGGTCACATCGGTCGAACCGCTGTTATGCGCGATGTTCTGGATGATCATATCGACATTGATGTTGATATCGGCGAGCGGGCTGAAGATGCTCGCAACCGCGCCGGGCTTGTCGGGAACTTCGATCAGTGTGATCTTGGCCTCGTTCTTGTCATGCGCGATGCCGGTGATGAGCTGGCGTTCCATATCGTCTCCTATCTCGTCATCGCCGACGATCATCGTGCCGGGCAGGGTATCGGCGGTTGCCGAGTCGGTGGGATCATCGAAGCTGGAGAGCACCTGGATGCGCACCCCTTCCTTCATCGCAAGGCCGACCGAGCGCGTCTGCAGCACCTTGGCACCGACGCTGGCGAGCTCAAGCATTTCCTCATAGGTAACGCGACTGAGCTTGCGCGCGCGCGGCACGATGCGCGGGTCCGTCGTATAGACGCCGTCGACATCGGTATAGATGTCGCAGCGATCCGCCTTCACCGCGGCCGCGACCGCGACCGCAGACGTATCCGATCCGCCACGCCCGAGCGTCGAGATGCGGTCGCCCTCGGCCACGCCCTGGAAGCCCGGGATCACCGCAACCTCGCCAGTGCTCATCGCCGCGATCAGCGCCTCGGCATTGATGTCGTCGATCCGCGCCGAGGCGTGCGCATTGGTCGTGCGGATCGGCAATTGCCATCCAAGCCAGCTGCGCGCGGGCACGCCGATCGCCTGCAACGCAATCGCCAGCAGCCCGCTCGTCACCTGCTCGCCCGATGCCACCACCACGTCATATTCGCGCGGATCGTAGAGCGAGGATGCCTCGCGGCAGAAATTGACGAGCCGGTCGGTCTCGCCGGCCATGGCCGAGACAACGACGGCGACCTCGTTTCCTGCTGCCACCTCGCGCTTTACCCGCGCGGCGACGCTGCGGATCCGTTCGATCCCGGCCATCGAGGTGCCGCCAAACTTCATCACGATACGGGCCATCGGCGCTGCGCTAATCCCTTGGGTTGAGAGGGGCTGCCTGATAAGTGGGGTGCATGACGATAGCAAGCGCACCCGTAACGACGATCAACCCCGATGAAGCAGCCCATTTCGGCGCGATGGCGGCGGACTGGTGGGACCCGAAGGGATCGTCGGCGATGCTGCACCGGCTCAACCCCGCCAGGCTCGGCTATATCCGCCAGACCGCCGATGCGCATTGGCGGCTGGACGACCGCAGCTTCACGCCGCTGGCAGGCAAGACCGCGCTCGATGTCGGCTGCGGTGCCGGCCTGTTATGCGAGCCGCTTGCCCGGCTGGGCGCCGCCGTGACGGGGCTGGATGCCGCGCCCGAGAATATCGCTGCCGCGACTGCGCACGCCGCGCAATCCGGCCTGGCGATCGATTATCGCACGGGCAGCGTCGAAACGCTGGGCGACGCGCGTTTCGATCTCGTCACGTCGATGGAAGTGATCGAGCATGTGACCGATCCCGCCGCGTTCGTCGCCGGGCTGGCGCGTGCGCTTGGCGATAATGGGCTGCTGATCATGTCCACGCCAAACCGTACCGCTATGTCACGCATTGCCCTCATTTCGATCGCCGAAGGGCTAGGGCACATCCCGCGCGGCACGCACGACTGGGACAAGTTCCTGACGCCCGACCAGCTGACCGCCATCGTCGAGGGCGCGGGGCTGCGCGTGACCGATGTGCGCGGCTTGAGCTTCTCGCCCGCGCGCGGCTTTGTCGTCGGCGATGATATGAAGCTCAATTATCTGATGACGGCAGTGCGCGGGTGAGGTGAAGATTGGTTCGCGCGGAGGCGCGGAGGACGCGGCGGTGTTGCGCTCCTGGCCGCTGGATGCCTGCTGATCGCATGGGATAACTGCCTTCGCCATTCGAGCGATGCGCGTTGTGCGCTCCACCTGCCCCAATATCTCTCTGCGTCCTCCGCGCCTCCGCGCGAACCAAATGTCGCTGGCAGCAAGAACTGCCGCACGCGGCAATCAATCGCGGTGCACCATCGCAGGCGCACCGCTTGCCGCACGCCTCCACCACCATTCGCTGAAGAAGCGATTGGTCCCCCTCCGCGTGCCGGGAAGGATTCAGGCCATCACGTTGCGCCCGCGCGTGACCGTGGCGCTGTGGCCGATGCTGGCGGCGACTGACTGCGTCTTGATCGTATCGACGAAAATCCAGTCGTTGCTCACTTTGGTGGGCGTGATCGTCATCGCCATATAGCCACGGCGGCTGGTGTCGCACCATTTGAGCTCGGGATTGGTCTCCACCAGCCCCCGCGCGACGATCTTGGGATCGGCGGCCAGCGCACTTTCAAAGCCGGGCGAGGTCACGCCTTGCCCTGCGAATTCGACGCCGACCGGCTTGCCATCCTGCGCCAGATCATACGCCCAGGCATTGTGGCTGTCGCCTGAGATCACGACGAGGTTCGCCCCCATCCCCTGTGCCGATTTGAGGAACCGCGCCCGCGCCGCCGGATAGCCGCCCCAGCTATCGAAATTGCCGGGCAGGCCTGCCTTGGTCGCGGCGATACCGGCCAACACATAGCCCTTGGCGCGGCTATTGGCATCGGGCCCAAGCCAGTCGAGCGCGCCGAGCGGGGTCAGGGTGTTGCCCATGATCGTGCCAAAGCCGACCACCTGCCATTTCGTGCCGCCCTTCACCGAGGCGCGCATGGCGTGTGCGAGCCAATCCTCCTGCTGCGATCCCATCATCGTCGCTGCCGGATCCTGCCAGCTGCCGTCGCGGAAGTCGGCGAGCGCTTTTGCCGGATCGGGCTTGAACAGCAACGGCGCGAGTTCGGGCTGCTTACTGCGCCCCAGCACGCGCGTTTCGGTGCGGAACAGCGTGGCGAGCGTGCCGATTTCATAGGCCTTCCACGGCTCGTCGGAAACCGGCATCCATTCACGATAGGCCTGGATCGCCGCCGCGCGTCGCACGCTCCATTCGCCTTCGGTGGCGGGCTGGTGGTTCTGCGCGCCACCTTCCCAACTGTCATTGGTCCATTCGTGATCGTCCCACTGCACGATCATCGGCACCAGGCTATGGAGTTTTTGCAGATCGGGGTCGCTGCGATAACTGGCATAGCGCAGCCGGTAATCGGCGAGGTGGACGATCTCGGTCGCCGGCAGCGGCTGGCGACCGGCCACGGCATCCTTGAGCGCGGGATAATCGCCCGTCTGATACTCGTAGAAATAATCGCCGAGGTGGATGGCAAGATCGATATCGTCGCGTAGCGCTGCATGCGCATAGGCGTTGAAATAGCCGAACGGCAGGTTCGAGCAGGAAAACACCGCCGCCTTGAAGGACGGCGCAAGCCCCGCTGGCAGGGTCTTGGTGCGGCCCACGGGCGAAAAGCTGCCATCGGGCGCGACGAAGCGGAAAAAATAGCGCGTTGCGGGCTTCAGCCCTTGCACGGTGATCTTGGCGGTGAAATCGCGCCACGGGCCCGTTGTCTGCGCGCCGCCTGATGCGATCCGGGCAAAATCGGTGGTTTCTGAGATCTCTGCGCGTAGCGTCACGCCCTCGCCTGCCGTCGGCACATAGCGCGTCCACAACAGCACAGAATCAGCGCTCGGCTCGCCGCTGGCGACGGAATGGGTGAAGCCCTTCGCATCGAGCACGGTCGCCGTCTGGGCAAAGCCCGGGATCGCAAAGGCACCCACGCCAATCGAACCGGTGACGATGAACGAACGGCGATCGATGCGGATTGTCATGCGGAAATCTCCCCTTGGCGTCCTGACGCTTTTGCATGCCCATATGGACGCCGTGTGACAGTTTTAGACAACAGCTGATCAAGCGGGCATCAGGGAAAGCGTGATGCCCGATGCACGCCCCGTTCGATCCCTCGCCTGCTTGCTGGCCGTGGCGGCCCTGCTCGGGGTGCTCGCGCTGGCGCGGCCGATCGACCATGATGAAAGCCAATATGTCGCAGCAGCGGTCCTTGCATGGCACGGTCTGCCGTATCGCGATTTTGCCTATCTGCAGATGCCGCTCCAACCGCTGCTATTCGCCCCCATCGCCGCGCTGTCTGGCACGCTGGCCTATCCGGTTATTCGGCTATTGAACGCGGCACTGGGGGCTGCGACTGTCGCGTTGGTCTATGCCGGAGCGCGCGCGGGGGGTGCGCGGCAAAACGTGGCGCTGGCGTGCGGCGCGCTGTTTGCCAGTTGCGACATCTTTCTGTTCAGCGTCAGCGTCGCGCGCAACGATGCGTTGCCCGTCGCCATGCTGGCCGCAGCCCTCTGGCTGATCATGCGCACCGCCGCGGGCAAGGGCAGCGCGATAGGCGCGGTGGCAACCGGCCTGCTGCTCGCCGCGGCCGGCGCGACCAAAGCCTCTTATGCGATTCCGGCGATTCTCTACGGCGCCTATGCCTTGGCCGATCGTCGCCACCGCCCCGTTGCAGTCGCGGTCGGCGCGGCACCGCTGCTGCTGCTGACGGGCTGGCTCTATGCGCAGGCACCCGAGGCCTTCATCTTCGAGGTTATCCGCTTCCCGGTGATCGGCCCGGCAGATTGGTATGGCATGGGCCCGCGCGCTGCAAAATTGTCGCTCGCTTATCGATCGATCGACACGTTTAAATTCCTCGCGCTCGGGCCTGCCTTGCTGGCGCTGGCCATACTGGCGCGCGCGGCGTGGCGGTGGCAGGGATGGCGGGCGCGACTGCCCATGCTGTCGCTCGACATCATGATCCTGGCGGGGATCGTCGCGGCCCTGCTCCCCGCGCCGACCTGGCGGCAATATCTGCTGCCGCTGCTGCCGCCGCTGTTCGTTGGGCTCGCGCTGGTGTGGGCGCGCCATCCACCCCGGCGATCGATCCGCATTGCAACCATGGTCTTTGTCGGCGCTGGCCTTGCGCCCTCGATCGAGGCGTTAGGCCTTGCCGCGCGCGATGGTCTGCCGATGGCGATGGCAATGCGTGAAAGCGCGGCGATCCGCGCGGCGCTCGATGCCGCATCGGTTACCGGGCCAATCGCAACCTTGTCGCCGCAATTCGTGCCGGCCACGGGTCGCCCGATCGATCCACGCTTCGCCGCCGGGCCGTTCCTGTTCCGTGGCCATGCCCTGCTGTCGCCGACTGCCGCCGCAAGGATGCACGTCGTCACGCGCAGATCAATATCGACCCTCGCCCCGCCCCCGGCGGCGTTACTGATCGGCGGTGAAGCGGCATGGAGCAGCGGCGATGCGGCAACCGATGCCGCGTTGGCGCATCATGCCCCGTTCGACACCTGGCGGCGCGTGCCGCTGGCCAGCGCGCGCTTCAAGCTGTTGGTGCCTGCCCGCGCGCCTGCTGCCGTCAATTGGCGTCCTTGAGCGGACCCAGCCCACTCAGCCCACGCAGATATTGCGCGCGAATCACTGTGGTCGTGACGCCGTTGCCGACATCGATCGTCGCTGTCGAGAGCTTGGGCCGCGCCGCCCCGATCCGCTGATTGCTCGGCACGCCGCCGCCATCGCGCCAGAAGTTGAACTTGTTCTTGCCGTCGCGGTCATGCGTGAAGAACAGTGCAAAGCGGCCAGCATGCGGCACCTTGATACACAGCGTGACTGGCCCGGAAGCCGGTGGCTCTGCCCAGATCCGGCGAAATACCTTGCCTTCGGCGGCCAGCTTGTTGTCGTCCTTCAGGAAATCGGCTTCGGTTGCGGGATAGAGTTCCAGCTTCAGCCGACCGGTGCGGTCCTTCAGGCCTAGGATCGTTGCCTCGATCGCCGATCCCTCGCTGCCGTCGCAGGCCGCAGCATCGGGGCCGCGCGCGCGCGCATTGGCAAGCGGCGACCATAGCAACGACGCGCCAGTCAAACCGAGAATTACAGAACGAACAATCATGCACGGTTCCTAACCAGCGAAAACAAGCTGAACACACCAACCAGAACCGCGTGGATGAGCAGCGTCAGTGCTGCTGTTACGGCCACCACGGCTGACAATCCTTCCCCTTGGCCGATCAACGAGATCGCAAAATTGGCGAAAAGAAGGTCTTTGTTCGGCACGAGCGGCAGACGCGACACCAGCATCCGGCCAGCGGCCAGGATAAGCCAGGTACCGATCGCCACCTGCGGCAGCGCAAAATGCCACGCCAGCGCAATCAGCACCGAGCCGGCGATCAGCCGGGCGCAGTGTACCATGAAGATCCACCAAAGCTCCCGCCGCTCCAACGAAAAGACCCGTCTGGAAAAGAGGAGGAACGGCAACGATGTGACGATCATGACGCCAACCGACCAGCCCAGAAACCGCGCATCCCCGGGCCTGAGCATCATCTGGGCAAACGGAATTGACAGCGCGACAAGACCAAGCGTTATCGCATTGCCGGCCATGGCAGAGAGGATACTGACATCTTTTATCGCCCCGAACGGTGCCGTTGTTGCGCGGGATTTGTCGCTGGCCCAGGCGTAAAAATACAGCTCGCCCGCATAGCCAAGCACGACTTCGTTCGCGATCCGCTTCTTGATTAGCGCAATCATGCCGCTGGCCGGAATCCGCCACAATTTGCGAAAGATGATGAAATCGCCCGTCGGCAGCGACAGATACAGCAAGGCGAAGGTTGCATAGAATAGCGGATTGCCGGGCAGCGATTGGCGAAGGCCAGCTAGACCGGCACCGTTGATGCCGCGCGCGAGCCCAGCGACCATGGCCAGTGTGATCAGCACCCCAAGCACCAGCGACCAGCGCGATTTAATCAGCTCAAGCGTGCCGATTGCTGCATCGCCGGACAGGGCAGGATTGGTCATGGCGGGTCTCACTGAAACGCCACTCCTTTTTCCGGTTACGGCGACGGCAGGCAATGATGGCAGCGTGCCGCAACATCGGCCCGCCTTCCACAACGCCTCCAAGATACAGACGCACGGTCCGGCGCCGCCTAGGAACGCGCAAAATAGCGCTTCCTTCGCATAATATCTGGGGCCATGATCTGGTTCCTTCAAGATGCCCCCGTCTGCGCCTCCCCCCGCTGCCCATATCCTCTCGCTCGCACAAACGCTGCGCGGCGGCGGTGTCGAACGCACGCTGCTGCGATTGGCCGCGGCGTGGACCGCATCGGGCCGGCGCATGACCTTGCTGATCGGGAAATGCGAAGGCCCGCTGGTGCAGGAGCTGTCGTCGGCAATCGAGATCGTCGAGCTGGGATCGGCCGCATTCCTCCGCCTGGCAACCCTGGCCGATCTGATCCGCGATCGTCGGCCCGACATCATCTTCTGCCCGGGCAATCACTATACCAGCATTGCCGGCGTCACCCGATTGCGGCTTGGGCGCGAAACGCCGCCCATCGTCGCGAAGATATCCAACGCGCTGCACCGTCGTGATCAACCCTTTCCGCTGGCCCCCGCCTATCGCTGGTGGCTTCGGCGACACCCGGCCTTTATCGATCATTTCGTGGCGATGACGGAGGCGATGCGCGCTGAAGCCATCGCAGCCACGGGCGTTGATCGGGCACGCACCAGCGTGATCGCCAATCCACCGGCGCAACTGGCCCCATTCGCCACGCCAGTGCGACGCGGCCCGCCCGTGGTGCTTGGGGTTGGTAGGCTGGAAAGCCAGAAGCGCTGGAACAGGCTGATCGATGCAATGCCCCGGCTCGCCGAGCAACAAACCCGGCTGACGATTATCGGCGAAGGCAATATGCGCGGCGCGCTGGAGGCACAGATTGTCGCGCTGGGGCTCGGCGATCGGGTCACGCTGCCCGGCTATGTCGCTGATCCCGCCCCCTTCATTGCGCAGGCGGCCGCCGTGGTGCTCACATCGGATTTCGAAGGTGTGCCCAGCGTGCTGCTTGAAGCATTGGCGATGGGGACGCCGGTCGTCGCAACCGAGTCAAGCGTCGCGATGCGCGAGATCATCACTTCGCCTGCGCAGGGGACGATCATCCCCGTTGGCGATGCGACGGCGCTGGTCGATGCGCTTGATCACTGGCTCGAGCCCGATCGCCCGCGCCCGCGCCCGTCCCCGCTGGTCGGCGAAGGATCGAGCGCCCAATATCTCGCCTTGTTCGATCGACTGGTTGCGGCACGACATTCTTTGGGCTGATCTCGTCCCCAAACCCTGTGCCGGCTTACACCGCAGCGTTATCGGGCTCTTCTGCCGCCTCTTGCTCCGTGCCGCGTTCGAGTGCGACCTTGATCATCGCCACCATCGGATCGGCAAGCGCCAGGCCGATCACGCCGAACAGCGTGCTCGCGAGGATCTGCGAGGAAAGGGTCAGTGCCGGCGGCATGTCCACCGTGCGCTTGGCAACCATCGGGATGACGACATAGCCATCGAAATTCTGGACGACGAAATAGGTCACGATCGCCCATACGCCTTCATGCGTGCCCGCGCTGAAGCCAACCGCGACCATCAGCACACCCGTCACGATCGCGCCGATATTGGGGATGAACGCCAAGATACCGGCGATAAGGCCAAGCACCAGCGCCATCGGCACGCCGCCAATGCTGAGCGCAATCCAGATCAGCGCGCCTTCAAACGCCATGCCGACCAGCCGCCCCGCCAGCAGCCGCCGCATCGTCAGCGCCATCCGGTCGATCGTGATCGCAAATTCGCGCCGGCTGCCCTGTGGCACCATCCATTGCATCCCGCGCTCATACAATCGTGGTTCGATCGCAACGAACAACCCGATGACGACGACCATCAACAGGCTGGCAATCGCGCCCACGGCAGTGCCGATCCACGAGGTAAGCCGCCCGAACGATCCCAATGCCTGTTGCGCCAGGCCATTCAGGTCTGCGCGCGCGGGGGTCAATCCATGTTCGGACGCCCAGGAAAGCACCCGGGTCGCTTGTGCCTGCAGCGTTTCGCGCAGCTGGGCGAACTGATCAGCAACCTGGACCCCGGTCAGATACACCGTACCCGCCAGAAAGGCCGTGACGAGCACCACCACGATCAGCAGCCGCCACCCCCGGCCGATCGGCAGGACCCGGCCAAGCAGGCGAACGCCGCCATCGAGCATCGAGGCGAACACCAGCCCGCCAAAGATGATCAGCAATGGCTGAACGAGCAGCACGACCAGCGCCATCAGCGCCGCAAGCCCGAGCCACACGCTCGCGCGCTTTATCTCATCGCGGATCAGCGGATCGCGGAATTCGCTCGGTGCGGGACCGCTGACGACCTCGGTCCGGTCGCGCGTCACGGCTTGGCCGGCTCGGTCGCGTGGAGCGAGGTGCCGGCACGACCGCTGCGGAAGGCGGTGAACCAGCTGATCGGGTTCCAGCTGCTGGTGCCATCGACCGAGAAGGTAATGAATTCAGCCCGCCCGCCCAGATATTCCCAGGGCACCGGCCCGCCCAGCCCACGATCGGGCTCGCCAAGCGCGAAACGGCTGTCGGCGCTGCGATCGCGATTGTCGCCCATCAAGAAGATGTGATCGGCCGGAATCTTCACCGGGCCATAATTGTCGCCCGGGCTATAGCCGAGCTCGACCGTGTCATAGCTGCGGCCATTGGGCAGCGTTTCGGTCACGATCGGCAAATGGCAGGTGAAAACACCGTCGGGGCCCGAACGCAGCGCGCCCGAATAATCGGTGCATGTCGCATTGGCATCTACCGGGATGATCTTTTCATGGATCGGCCCGCGTTTGACCGGCACGCCGTTGAGGATGACGACACCGCCGCGCACTTCAAGCGTATCGCCCGGCAGGCCGATGACGCGCTTGATGTAATCCTCGCTCGATCCCGGTGGCGTTACGATCACGACATCGCCGCGCGTCGGCAGACTGCCGAACAGCCGCCCCTTGACGAAGGGCAGCAGATGGAAGGTTGGCGAGACGAACGAGAAGCCATAGGGATATTTCGTCACCACCAGCCGATCGCCCACCAGCAGGCCGGGCAGCATCGATTCTGATGGGATATAAAAAGGCTTGGCGACAAAGCTGTGGAAGCCGAGCACAGCCAGGATCAACCAGAGGATGCCGCGCAGTTCGCCCAGCCAATCGGTGCCGACCTTGGCGGTCTCGGCCACGGGCGTGACTTCTGCTGGCCCTGCGCCGTCCATCGTCAACTCGTCACTCGCCATCGTTACCGTTCCTTGCGCCTTACTCGACCCTGAGCGCTTCGATAATCACAAATGCCTGCGCCCAGGGGTGATCGTCGGTTAGCGTCAAATGTACCACCGCCCGGTGGCCTTCAGGAATCATCGCGTCAAGCCTTGCCTTGGCCCCGCCCGTCAATGCCAGCGCCGGTGCGCCGCTTGGCGCATTGACGACGCCGATATCCTTCATGAACACGCCGCGCTTGAATCCCGTCCCCACCGCCTTCGAAAACGCCTCCTTGGCGGCAAAGCGTTTCGCATAGGTGCCGGCGCGGGTGAAGGGGCGTTTGGCTGCCTTGGCGCGCTCTGCGTCTGTAAAGACGCGCTGATCGAACCGCTCGCCAAAACGGTCGAGCGATGCCTGGATGCGCTCGATATTGCACAGGTCGGAGCCGAGGCCGATGATCATCCGCCGTACTTCACCTTGCCGCATCCATCGCCGCACGCATCGACCGCACCGCCGCATCGATCCCGACAAAGATCGAATCAGCGATCAGAGAGTGGCCGATATTCAGTTCGCGCAGCTGCGGAATGGCGGCGACGGCGGCGACATTGTCCACCGTCAGCCCGTGCCCGGCATGCACCTCGATGCCGTTCTTGGCGGCCAAAGCTGCCGCCTCGGCCAAGCGCCGAAGCTCCACAGCCTGCGCGTCACCCTCCAGTTCGGCATAACGGCCGACATGAAGCTCGATCACGGGCACGCCGAGCCGCAATGTCGCGTCGATCTGGCGCGGATCGGGCTCGACAAACAGGCTCACCCGGCACCCGGCCTCGCCGAGCACATCGACCAGACGCTTCAGCCGGTTATGCTGCCCGGCCGCATCGAGCCCGCCCTCGGTGGTGCGTTCCTCACGCTTTTCAGGGACAATGCATACCGCGTGCGGGCGGTGTGCGAGCGCAATGGCGAGCATCTCGTCGGTGGCGGCCATTTCCAGGTTGAGCGGCACGGTCAGCTCGACCATCAGCCGGGCGATATCATCATCGGTGATGTGCCGCCGGTCCTCGCGCAGATGCGCCGTGATGCCGTCTGCGCCTGCCGATACCGCCATCAGCGCCGCGCGCACCGGATCCGGATAGCCAACGCCGCGCGCGTTACGCACGGTCGCGACATGATCGATATTGACGCCCAGGCGAAGATGGTCAGGCCTAAGATGATCAGGCCGCAGATGCTTGGTCATGCCGCCAGCCCCCGGCTGCCTGGCTTGACCGCTGGAACCGCTGCCAACTCGGGCGGCAATGCGTCTGCGGGATACGCAGGAATATCAAGCGTGCAGAGCGACACCATCGGCACGCCAATATCGGCCGCGCCATTCGACCGATCGATCAGGCAGGCCGCCCCCAGCAAGTCGCAGGGATGGCGGCGGATGGCGGCGATGCATTCGCGCGACGACAAGCCCGTCGTCACCAAATCCTCGACCATTACCACCCGGGCACCTGCCGGAATCTCGAAATTGCGGCGCAGCTGGAAGTCGCCGTTCTCGCGCTCGACGAAGATCGCGCGGCAGCCCAGCGCGCGCGCCGTCTCATATCCCGGGATGATTCCGCCCATTGCCGGCGACACGATGAGATCGACCTGGCCGAACCGGGCGGTGATCTTTTCAGCAAGCGCGGAACAGAGCCGCGCGGTCCGGACCGGATCCTGAAACACCAGCATCTTTTGCAGAAAGACGGGCGATCTGAGCCCCGAAGAGAGGATAAAATGCCCCTCCAGCAAGGCGCCAGCCGCCCGAAATTCAGCCAGCACCTCGTCCTGTGTCATGATTGGGGCAATTCCTGGCCTTGGGGGTTGGTGCATCGCATGCTAGAAGGGCGTGATAAGGTTGCGCGAGGGGCCGTGCAACGGCGGTGCCAAAAAAGCTGCTCAAAAGCTTGAGGCAAGGGGGCCGCATGCGTATAGGCCCCGTCCAAAGGGCGTATCCCCGCCCCGGCGTGGTCCTGTTACGACGCCGAATAATCTTTTGGGTAACGAATCGAGATGCGAATGACCGGGCGTTTGACGGGGTGGAAATCGATCTTACTGGCCGCAGGGCTGGCGTTGGGCGCACTTGCCCCGGCCGCGGCGCAAGCGCCGCAGCAAACGGGCGTTGCCGTAACCGCCACCCCAGCGCCGGCTGCAACGCCGGCACCCGCCACGCCCGTGGCAACCGATCCGCTGCTCGCGCTTGACGGTGGCCCCGATATCCGCCCCGTGGTTGAAGTCGGCCAGCCCACCGACAAGTTCGTTGGCGTGCAGGCTCAGGTTACACCCACTGGTCGCCGCGCTGCCTGGATGCATGATGCTATCCTGGTGCCGGTCATCACCGTCATCTCGGTGTTCGTGCTGATGCTGCTCATCTATGTGATGTTCCGTTATCGTCGTGCCGCCAATCCGGTCGCGTCGAAAACGTCGCACAACACCATGATCGAAGTGATCTGGACGCTCGCGCCCGTCGTCATCCTGGTGCTCATCGCCGTCCCGTCGATCGGCCTGCTCCAGGCGCAGTACAAGCCAGCGCCCGCCAATGCGGTCACGCTCAAGGCGATCGGCAACCAATGGTACTGGACCTATCAATATCCCGATAACGGCGATTTCGAAGTCACGTCGAACATGCTCAAGGAAAAGGGCATGACGACGGGTGAGGAACGCGCCCGTACCGATGCAGATGGCCCGCCGCTGCTCGCGACCGACAACCGCATCGTGCTGCCCGTGGGCGTACCGATCCGCTTGCTCACCACCTCCAACGATGTGATCCATGCCTGGGCGATGCCCGCCTTCTGGATCAAGCTTGATGCCATCCCCGGCAAGATCAACGAAACCAGCTTCATCATCGAGAAGCCGGGCGTCTATTTCGGCCAGTGCTCCGAATTGTGCGGCGCGCGCCATGGCTTCATGCCAATCACCGTCGCCGCCGTCGACAAGGCGACGTTTGACAAGTGGGTTGTCGCCAAGGGCGGGTCTGTAAAGGGCGCAGCAGCGCCCGCCGCCGCTCCGGGCGAAGCCCCGGCTGCGATCCCCGCCGCGACCCCGGCCACCACCGATGCAGCGGCAACGCCCGCCGCCCCAGCTCTAGCGGACAAGTAATCCCATGACCGATACCGCTCTCAACCCTTCCGCCTTCCAGGCCCATGGCGACCATGCGCATCATGACGATGCCGATCACAAGCTTGGGTTCTTCGCGCGTTGGTTCATGTCGACCAACCACAAGGATATCGGCACGCTCTACCTGATCTTCGCGATCATCGCCGGGATTATCGGCGGCGCGATTTCCGGCTTGATGCGCGCAGAACTCGCGCATCCCGGCATCCAGTATCTCGGTTACTGGGCAACCTTCCTGCCAGGCGGCGAACAGGGCCTCGATCACTCGCTGCACCTGTGGAACGTGCTCATCACCGCGCACGGCCTCATCATGGTGTTCTTCATGGTGATGCCCGCCATGATCGGCGGTTTCGGCAACTGGTTCGTGCCGATCATGATCGGCGCGCCGGACATGGCCTTCCCGCGCATGAACAACATCTCGTTCTGGCTGCTGGTGCCCGCCTTCACGCTGCTGCTCGCCTCGCCCTTCTTCGGCGGTGCCGGCACCGGCTGGACGGTCTATGCGCCGCTTTCCACCTATGGTGAGCCCGGGCCGGCGGTCGATATGGCGATCCTGTCGCTCCATTTGGCGGGCGCAAGCTCGATTCTGGGCGCGATCAACTTCATCACCACCATCTTCAACATGCGCGCGCCGGGCATGACGCTCCACAAGATGCCGCTGTTCGTATGGTCGGTGCTCGTTACCGCGTTCCTGCTGCTGCTGGCGCTGCCGGTGCTGGCCGCTGCCATCACCATGCTGCTGACCGATCGCAATTTCGGCACCACCTTCTTCGATCCCGCCGGCGGTGGCGATCCAGTGCTCTACCAGCATCTCTTCTGGTTCTTCGGCCATCCCGAAGTGTACATCATGATCCTGCCGGGCTTCGGCATCGTCAGCCAGATCATCTCGACCTTCTCGAAAAAGCCGATCTTCGGCTATCTCGGCATGGCCTATGCCATGGTCGCGATCGGCGTCGTCGGTTTCGTCGTGTGGGCGCATCACATGTTCACCACCGGCCTCAGCGTCAATGTGAAGATGTACTTCACCGCCGCCACCATGATCATCGCGGTGCCCACGGGCATCAAGATCTTCTCGTGGATTGCCACGATGTGGGGCGGCTCGATGAGCTTCAAGACGCCGATGATGTGGTCGATTGGCTTCATCTTCATGTTCACGGTCGGTGGCGTGACCGGCGTCGTGCTCGCGAATGGCGGCATCGACGATTACATGCAGGACACCTATTACGTCGTCGCGCACTTCCACTATGTGCTGTCGCTCGGCGCGGTGTTCAGCCTGTTCGCTGGCTTCACCTACTGGTTCCCGAAGATGTCGGGCCGGATGATGAGCGAAGCACTCGGCCAGCTGCACTTCTGGATGTTCTTCGCGGGCGTGAACCTGCTGTTCTTCCCGATGCACTTCCTGGGTCTGCAGGGCATGCCGCGCCGCATTCCTGATTATTCGCCGGCCTATGCCACCTATAATTACTGGGCGACCGTCGGCTATATGGTCATGGCGACGAGCATGATCATCTTCTTCGTCAACCTGTTCTGGTCGCTGGCGGCCGGCAAGAAGGCGGGCGACAACCCCTGGGGCGAGGGCGCAACGACGCTGGAATGGACGCTGTCCAGCCCGCCGCCGTTCCACCAGTTCGAAACCCTGCCCGTGATCGATGACAGCCACGGGCATTGATTGACTGAATGCACCACCCTCTCCCGCCAAGGCGGGGGAGGGTTGGTTGAGCGCCTTTCTCTGTGCCGGAGTCCCGACCCACAGAAAGCCGCTTTACCGACTTCGACCGGAATGGCCTTACCGCCCGGTCGCCCCAGCCTCTCCCGCGCAAGGCGGCAGGGCGCGCATGAAGCAGATGAGATGACGACGACCACGCTTGCCACCCCCATCCCGGCCGACTGGCGGGATTTCTTCGCGCTTACCAAGCCGCGCGTGATGCGTTCCGTCGTGTTCACCGGGCTATGCGGCCTGCTCGTTGCCCCTGTATCGCTGCCCCCCGTCATCGCCTTCACGGGCATCCTCGCCATTGCGCTCGCCGCCGGGGCTGCCGGTACGCTCAACCAATGGTATGAAAGCGATATCGATGCGCTGATGAAGCGCACCGCCAAACGTCCGCTCGCTGCTGGCCGCATGGACCGTGACAGCGCCTTCCAGTTCGGCATTAGCGTCGGTGTGTTCAGCGTGCTGCTGATGGGCCTGATGGTAAACCTCATCGCCGCCGCCTTCCTGGCGATCTCGATCCTGTTCTACGTCGTCGTCTATACGATCGGCCTTAAGCGCTACACGCCGCAGAATATCGTCATTGGTGGGGCCGCTGGCGCGTTCCCCCCGCTGATCGGCTGGGTCGCAGCAACAGGCAGCCTCTCGCTGCTGCCCATCCTGATGTTCTCGCTCATCTTCTTATGGACCCCGCCGCACAGCTGGGCGCTCGCGCTGCTGATCCGTGACGATTACGCCAAGGGTGGTGTGCCGATGATGCCGGTGGTGGCCGGTGCTCGCACTACGCGGTGGCAGATGCTGGGTTATGCCGTGGCGATGGCGGTGGTGGCGGTGGCGCCCTGGCCGCTCGGTCTCGCCAGTGCCCTTTATGGCACGATCGCCGCTGTGGGGTCGCTGGTGTTCGTGGCGCTCACCGCCTGGGTCGTTGCCCGAGCCGCGCCGACGCCGGCCACGATGAAACCCGAGCGGTATCTGTTCGTCTATTCGATCGGCTACATCCTGGCGATGTTCGCCGCCCTCGTGCTCGATAAGTGGGTCGCATGACGCCTGACGAAGAAAAGCTCGTTCGCGCCCGGCAGAAGTCGCGCTCGCTCGTGATGGCGCTCATTCTTGGCGCGCTCGTCGTCCTGTTCTTTCTGGTGACCATTGCCAAGATCCAGGCGGGGCATCAGTGAGCCGCAACCTGCGCACCGCCCTCCTGGCCGGCATCGGCGTCTGCTGCATGACAGGCCTGGGCTTTGCCAGCGTCCCGCTTTACCGGCTGTTCTGCGAGACGACCGGACTCAACGGCACGACCCAGCGGGCGCTCGTCGCGCCGGGCGCGGTCAACGAGACGGTACGGGTTGATTTCGATACCAACACCAGCCCCAAGCTCCCCTGGGCGTTCAAGCCGGAACAACCTGCCGTCACGGTAACGGTGGGCGCACGGCAAATGGCCTTCTTCACCGCGACCAACAAGTCAGACCACGACATTACCGGCACCGCTACGTTCAATGTGGCACCGGCCCGGGCGGGCAAATATTTCAGCAAGATCCAATGTTTCTGCTTCACCCAGCAGACGCTGAGGCCCGGCGAGACGGTGCGCATGCCCGTCATCTTCTTCGTCGATCCGAAGATGCTGAAGGATCCCGACGCGGCAGATGTCGATACGATCACTTTGAGCTACACATTTTACCCGGTGGATTCCGCGAAAGCCTCGGGCTAGAGCGCACTCCAACAGCTGCTAACAGGAAACGACGATGGCCGGCGCCAAGAACCACGATTACCACATTCTCCCCCCCAGCATCTGGCCCTTTATGGGCTCAATGGCGGCACTCGCGCTGGCTGCGGGTGCCATCATGTGGATGCACAAGGCCGATCCGTCGGGCATCGTCTTTTTCCTCGGCCTCGCCGGCGTGCTAGCGACGATGTTCCTGTGGTGGCGTGGTGTGATCCAGGAGGCGCATGCCGGGGATCACACACCGGTCGTGCAGCTGCACCTGCGCTACGGCATGATCCTGTT